>NZ_CP091037.1:1102500-1792500 GCF_021534965.1 Muricauda sp. SCSIO 65647 | reverse complement strand
TCCACAGAATCTAAAGGATTGGTATACGTGTCAAGCACTTGAATGCCGCCAACCTCTTCACAATAAGACTTGATGATCCCCAAAGCCAAGGGCTCATCGTCGATGATAATACAATTCATGCCGTTAGATTTAGTTCTAATTGTACGCTATGGAAACCGTTCTTCTTGTCAATTTTCAGGAGATGGTCATTGGGATATAAAAGATCGAGTCTGTTTTGAATATTGGTTAGCCCAATACCTGAGCTCAGTTCATCTTTTTGATAGGCTCCAATTCCATTTATCACTTGAAAAAACAAGCTATCATCAAAAATTTGGATTTTGATGTCTACATACGTTTTTCCCTTGAAATCGGTTCCATATTTAAAAGCATTTTCGACAAAGGGAATCAACAACAAAGGGGATATTTTTTTATCTGAGTACTCTCCTGAAATCTTTAGTTTGACATTCTCACTATTAGACAATCGATACAATTGCAGATGTACATAGTTCTTTATATACTCAATTTCCTTGGCCAAAGGCACTAGATCTTCTTGGGCTTCGTACAACATATAGCGCATTAATTCAGAAAGTGTTATCACCGCTTCAGGAGCCTCATTCGAACCATTTCTTACCAAAGAGTAAATACTGTTCAAAGAATTGAAAAGAAAATGTGGGTTCAATTGGGCTTTTAGAAACTGTAGTTCGGTCTCTTTGCTCTGTACCTTTATCTGGCGATTGATCTTATCTCTTTTGTAGTAGTCTTTGGCAAGCCCCAGAACCGCCCCGAGCATAAAGAAAGTCAATGACATGATAGAAGAGAAAAAGTGAGGCATTTTTCGTAACCTGACCATATCACCTTTTTCAAGAACCGATCTGAACCTTTCGATTGGAGGGGCAAAAGGCATCATTGAATTTGCCACTAAATTGAACAAAATCAAAACCAAGATCGAGCTTATCACATAAAGAAGCGTTTTCTTTCTCAAGAGAAGAATCGGGACCAGTACAAGATAGTTTAAGTAGAGTAGCCCTAAATTGAGCAACATTCTGTAAAACATTCCAAATTGTACTTCTCCCAAGTCTAAGTATGAAATACTCAACGGAAAGGAAAATATGCAAATCCAAGCAATGATATGAATCCAGTACTCTTTTATTTTTTTGACCTTTAACAATGTATCCCAAGTTTATAAAAACAGAAGATACTCTTTTTTAAAATGTTATTCCCAGCTTATACAAATCGTCTTTTGAGATTGTCGGTGACTTACCGCTCTTCAATCGCTCAAGAACCAGACTACCCGTTTTCTTGGCATCTCTTTCCGTGATAAAAAATCGTTTTTCAGAGATGCTGGGTATAAATTTCTGACGAAGGGCCAGATGGTTTTCAAAATATATTTCATAGTACCAACCATCATTGACCGTATCTTCCATGACTTCTAGACGGTATCTATCATCGTCAAGATCTTGCTGGATTTTTTTGTCTGAAAAATATCCTATCAAAACCATCACCAATCCAATGATGAAAAGGGCGGTTATGTGTCTTCTCTTCACCATTCACAAAATAGTACCGGTCTCCCAAACCCTGGAAAACCGGTACCCCCACTTAAACAAAATACTCAACGAAGTCATGAAAAAAGTGCTAATCATCCTCATCTTCTTCTTGGTCAGGAAAGAATTCCCTATTGTCATCAAGGTAAAGCGTACCACTGCGACCCAGTGCCAAAAAGGCCCGGGTGCCATTGTAAAATGCTACCGCCCCTTGTCTAGTGGCTCCTTCATATTCTGTCTTTTCTTCCCAAAGGTCTGTTGATGGGTTATATTCCCAGACATCTACCGATGCGCCAAAACCAGCATCCCCTGTGGCAAAATAGCCTTTGTCCCCTATGCTGAAGCCAACGGCATTGTTCCTTAGTATAAAATTGTCATCATCATCGTCCAGGTCAAGTAAGGAGCTCCATTGTTCAGAATCCATATCAAACACCCAGAAATCTTCTTGGTTCAGACCATTGGAGATTCCTGTACCAAAATAGACCTTGTTTCCAATGGTGAATGTAGTGGCATCCCTTCTTTTGTTGCCGCCGAAGCCCACTATTTCAGTCCAAGAATCCGTACCTGGGTCGAACTTCCAAAAATCCTTTTTGTCATTGTCGCCATCGAAGCCGCTGCCCACGTAACCATGGGTTTCAGAATTGAACCCAACAGCGCCCCTACGCGCAGAACCGGAAAAAGGCGTAATGCTGTCCCATGTATTTGAATTCACATTGTAGCGATAGAAGTCACCCAGTTCATCGTCACCATCATACCCAAGCCCAACATAACCATTTCCCTCAATGGTAAAGGCTACTGCAGAGCTTCTTGGAACACCCGGAAAACTGGCCAATTGTGACCAAAAATTACCCTCCATATCATATACCCATACATCGGTTAATCGGTCGTCTCCATCAAAGCCAGTGCCCATGTAGCCCAGATTGCCAATGGTAAAGGCAAATGCTCCACTTCTTGGTGTACCATCAAAAATGGATCGGTCAACCCAGTTTCCGATATTTTCATCGTCTTCATCATCACTTGAACAGGATATGAAAGACATCGCCATAAAAAGAGGAAGAAAAATCTTCAAAAGATTCTTATTCAATCTTGTAAGGTCTATTTGATTACTCATCAGCAAATAGTTTTAAGTTATATGTTAATCCCATAGTAAAATAGATTGTCTCGTCAGCATTGAAGTCATATAAGACATTGGTGTCGCCATCTTGCAATTGCCATGTATTTGACAAAGAGAATCCGACCCGCGCATGGGTCGTTATATTGGGCTGCAATCTATACTTGTGGCTCAGGCCAATATCAAGCCCCGTAAAGGCTAACTTCGAGCTATTGTATACCTGATCGTAGACCATTGGCATGCCCTCTGAAGAATTGTTGAAATACAGTCCTTCCAAAACCGCAGAAGCCAAAAAAAGATGTCGCTCGCCCACTCGGGCATTTACGCTTGAACTTGGAAAACCAATAGTGTACCCCCATGTATCATATCCGTCAAATTTCATCGAGACCGTTGGCAACAATCTAGGCTTGCCCAATAGCGTATTTTGTTCAAGGCCCATGGTAATCGAATATTCTCCTTTCTGGCCCTTCCACTGCTTTGTTAGATTTGCCCCATACATGAAGAAAAAATCCTCATTCGACATAGATGCGGAAAAATTTGAGGCGGCCCTGGGCATGAAGCTTACATTGAGCGTCCAGTTTTTCTTTAATTTTTGTTGCCAACCGATTTGAAGGTCTACGGAGTGCAGATCCTCAAACGCTGATTCATCAATATCTGATAGTCCGAAATAGGTAAAGTCATCACTTCTGTACATAGTTGAGAGCGCGATGTCGGTCTTTGATCCAAGTTCAATAATGTAGTTTGCCCTAAAATGCATAGCGTTCCATTGGTGGTTTCCAAAACTGGGCATAGTTCGATAATCAAATCCTAGGGTATTGCCGCTTTCAACATTTTGCGACAATACTTCTGACGATATAAAAAGCAATGCCATCAATACCAGATATCGATTCAACATTTAAAATTTGTGCCAAAACTAAACCCAAGCTTGATCGTCGTTAAATAAATTATACCGATGCCAGAATTTTTTATACCAAATAGGTCATTTTGACTACCGGAACCTTTACTATACCTGTAGGTAGATATGTCTTGTTTGTAGAGAGATTTTGCCCGTAGGTATAAAAATGTTCGACTACCAGAGGCATACCATTTTCTTTGCTGAAAATTAATTCACCACATGGGGAGATTAGCTGTTGCATCACTTATCTGTTTGTTAGTGGCCGCCTGTTCAATTGACAGCAGTGAAATACCGACATTGGAAGTAGGGCAAGATTTCGTCAACTCAAACATTAGGGTAATCGTACTCGACACCTTTGATCTACGCATGAGTACTTTTCGGTTTGATAGCATAAATAGTTCAGAAAGCATTCGGTTGCTCTATGGACAATATATAGATGACTATTTTGGAACCGTAAGGGCAGAGCCTTACTTTGAATTGGTGGCCCCCGTGGTAGAATCGGTGACTGGACCTTACGATTTGCCCGAAGATGCCGAGCTAGATAGTGTCGCCCTTATTTTGGGCTATGATGGCTACTCCTATAACGATACCACTAGGCTTATGCAAATCAATGTGCATCGCCTATTGGAAGATGTCACACCCGAAGAAGGCTTTTTTTATAATACCAGCAGACTAAAATTTGATTCGGTACCGATTGCATCAAGATCATTTGAGCCAGAACCGATTGATGAAGATTCCCTGCACATTTCATTGCCTTTTGAATTTGGTCAAGAAATTTTCGAAAAGATAGCGGAAAATGACATCAACAACAATCAAGATCTCAGGGATGTGCTGAACGGTTTGACGCTTCAACCCAATCTCGATGAGAATGGCAGCGTAATAGGATTTTCAAAAAACCAAGAGAACACTTATCTGCGCTTTTTTTATTCCGTTCCGGAGGAGTTTGAGGACTCTGAGGAGACCTTAGACTTGGTTATCAATCCATTTCCTGAAAACCCCGTTTCCTTCAACAATATAACTACCAAAGGCAGTCCATTAGACAGTCTTGTCGACCAAGAGGATGAACTATTTTCAGACACCATCGATGATTTGGCCTTCATTCAATCTGGCACGGGATTCGCCACAAAAATAGTCTTCCCAACGATTAAAAAACTCTATGATATTCCGGGTACCGGAACCATCTTGAACGCCCAACTTGAAATCAAGCCGCTGAAAGTAAGCAATACAGGAGACACCCCTGTGCGTGATACCCTGAATACAGGAATATTGGACCGAAACAACGTGATTGCACAAGAAATCATAACCGGGATCGGAGCTGTACAAGGCGTGATCGTGGGTGAAGAGGAAGAATTTGGAACCGTCCGATATGAAATACCCATTGGAATATTCTTGGATGGCAAGTTGACCGAGGAGCGGGATACCGAAACCTCTTTGGTGCTCTTCAATGAAGATTTCAATGCAACGGTCAACCGCGTGGTGCTACAAGGAGAATCCAACTCTGATTTTGAAGCCAGGGTAATCATAACATACGCCATCTATGATGAGTAGGCACCGTTATTTCTTAATGCTTCCCCTTTTATGCTCTTTGCAGGTCTTGACTGCCCAGACCAACAACTTGACAGGTTCGCCCTACTCCCTTTTTGGACTTGGTGTGAACAGCAACTCCAATGTAGGCATCAATAGTGCCCTGGGCAGAGGTGGGTACGCGCTGAGCGGTGCATCGCTCATAAACAATCTGAACCCCGCTTCATATGGCGATCTAGGTGACAAAACCTTTATCTATGACTTCGGTTTTCTAGCCGAATTGAGCGCCATTTCAAATCGAAGCTCTACCGAAAATAGGCTGGCCGGCAGTTTTTCCAACATCGCGATCGCGGCCAACTTAGATGCCAAAAGCGCATTCGGTCTCTCAATCGTTCCTTTTAGCGATGTCGGCTACTCCCTAATCGGTATTGAGAGCAATATTGAAGGTTCTTTAGAAAATTTCACGGCTAATGTCTTTGGGTCTGGGGCACTGAACGACCTAAGGTTATCATATGGCTACGGAGCGACCGATTATTTGCGTTTTGGATTTTATGCCTCTTACCTTTTTGGGTCTATTGATGAACGTGAGCTTGTCTCAGGACCTGGATTTGCGAATGAGACAGGGCTCAATATTGAGGAGACCAATTATTACAACGGTTTGAGATTCGGCCTAGGACTTCAGATCGAACCGGTTTCTGATCTGGTCTTGGCGTGGGGTGTAGATTTGCCCACAATCTTATCTGGAAGCCAAGATAGAAGAATACAGAGAACTCTTGATTTTGCGCCTTCGGTGGTGGAAGACGAACAAGGTTTGGACATTGATGACTTTAAATTGCCAATGAAAATAAACACAGGGCTCTTATGGCAGCCCACAGAGGGCTTGGGTATTTCAATGGATTATTCACTTGCCTTGTGGAACGCCACCGAACAAAAAGATAATGTTGGAGAATATATCGATGAGGAAGAATACGCAATTGGCTTACAGTATGTCCAAGATGAAAATAGTTATTTGTTTTCTAAGCGAATACAATATAGGGCCGGCTTCAATTACAATACCGGTTATCTGGCCATTAACGATAACCCTATAGACTCTTACACAATCACAGCGGGCCTGGGCATACCCTTGGGCAATAGAACCCTTTCAAGTCTCAATATCTCATATGGATTTACTGCTCGAGGCGCAACAGAAGGCATCTTGGTAGAGGAACAAATCCATACACTGAACGTCAATCTTTCGTTGAAAGACTTTTGGTTCCTCAAACGAAAAATAGAATAAGGTTTTGCCTATAAACAGGCAGAATTCCTCTACGAAACCCAAGATATGGGTTGATGGAAAGAAAACTGAAGTTGGTATAGGCAATCATTTGGGCGGTCTATTAATCTTGTTTACAGCATTGTGCATGCAATAGTTTTGAAAAAAAACCAAGAGTGTGAAAAGGTACATATTGCTACTGGTATTGCTTGGGTCGTTTAAATGCTTTAACCAAATGCCCATAATGGTAACCCCCGGTGAGATACAACCCGTGTCCATCCAATATGGATTTCTGCCCGATCTGGGCGGTACCGAGATTACCAATTATCGTATTGATTTGAATATGGCCCGACCCGTGGGCAAAAGTATTATTGGATTTAATATAGGATACCAATATTATGATTTCGTCTTCGACGAATCAACCAATGTGATTGACTTGACCACCTACGAAAATATGCACGTGGCCAGAGTCGGTCTTTCGTTTATCAGACCCCTGAAAAATTCATGGGGGCTGATGCTTATGGGTGGTACCTCGCTAATGTCGAATCTAGGCAACGGTGTGGGCTCTGAAGATTTTGTGTTCAATTCCATAGGTGCCGTGACCAAAAGATGGGGAAATTTTGACCGCAATACCGTATTGATGTTGGGCGTATTGTACGGTACTCAGCTGGGAGAGCCCACTATTTTGCCTGCTGTTTCATTGCGACAGAAACTGAACGAACATTGGAGCTATTCCCTCGGATTGCCCATCACCGGGATCAATTACAGCATCAACGATAGACACCTTTTCACGGCCTCGTTGATGCCAGAGGGCCTATTTGGCAATAACTCAAACGAGGTGGCCGTCGAGGGCAATCGAATACTGACCAACACCAAACTTCAATTTAACGGCATCAATGCCAGTTTGGCCTACCGTCTAAAATTCGCAAAAAACTTGGCCCTCACGGTAAGGGGTGGCTTTGTTCCCGCGGCCACGCTCAAGGTACTGGACGATGAAAGTGAAGAAATCTATGACTTAGATCCAGGAAGCGGAGCCTATTTCAGAGTAGGCCTGAACTTGGTTCTGAACAGAAAACAATTGAATAAAAACAAAAAATCTGATGATGATGAACAGTAAACTAGTATGGGCAGCACTTCTGCTCTTTGTAATGCAATGGGGCAATGCCCAAAAGATGGATGCTCAAAAAATGGCCGACTATCAAACGGAGACCATGACCGAACAATTGGATTTGAGCGAAGAGCAGCAAAAGCAAATAGCTGAACTCAATCTTGAGTATTCCGAAAAACAGGCGACATTGATGAACCAAGAAGGCTCTATGTTCAGCAAAATGGACGATATGAAGCAAATCGCCAAGGATAAAAAAGCGGAACTCAAAAAAGTACTCTCTAAGGAGCAAATGAAAAAGTATGAAGATGATGTAGCGCCTATGATGCGCAAAAAAATGCGCAAAAAAATGCGGTCATAGCAATGAAGCGAACCTACGCTGTTTTAATTGGTCTCGGTATTCTCGTATTAGGTGTTTTGGTGGTTGTGGCATTCATGGGCAGGGGTGCCGAAAAGAATGTGGCAACCAAAATGAGAGAAGAAAAGCCCTTGGTTTCAACGACATTGGTAGCACCACAGTCCATGCCCTACGTTGTCTCTGCCACGGGCACACTTTCAGCAGTGCAAAACATAGAATTGTACAGTGAGGTGCAGGGCGTGCTCTTGCAGAGCCGACCACTTTTTAAAGAGGGCAACAGCTTTGGCAAGGGGCAGACCATTTTACAAATCGATAATGCCGAATACTTGGCACAACTGCAATCGAGCAAGAGCAGTCTCGTCAGCCAGATAGCGGCCATGTTGGCCGACATGGAAATCGAATTTCCCGAAGCGGCAAAAAAATGGGAGCGATACCTCAAGAATTTTGATATCAACAGAAAACTGGAGCCACTGCCCCAATTTTCATCAGATGCCGAAAAATTCTTTGTTACGGGCCGTGGCATCACCCAGACCTATTTCAATGTGAAGAACCAACAAGAGCGGCTTTCAAAATATTACATCACTGCTCCGTTTGATGGGGTGGTCACCGAAGCCAATGTAGACCCCGGGACCTTGGTACGGAATGGTCAAAAACTAGGGGAATTTATTGATAATTCGGTCTACGAACTGAAACTTTCCATTCCGGCAACAGAAAACCGGTACCTCACCATTGGCAAACCGGTTCGCCTTGGTCCACTAAAGGGCAATGCCACGTACAAGGGGGCCATTAGCCGTATCAATCCAAAAATCAACCAACAGACCCAGACGATAGAAGTGTTTGTCAAGGTAAGAAACCCAAACCTAAAAGACGGCCAATACCTCAAAGCAGAAATATATGGAGAGAAAATCGATGGGGTAGTACAAATTGAAAGCAGTTTATTGGTCGAAAACGATCATGTCTATATCGTGGTCGACAGCACTTTACAACTACAAAAAGTGGCCCCCTTGAACTATGTGGGCGACCATGTGATAGTGAGCGGATTGAAAACAGGCACCATTCTAGTGATAGAAACCATCGGCAACGCCTATCCGGGTTTAAAGGTTACCTATTAGCCCAAAGTATATGAGAAAGTTCATCGGTTACTTCATCAAATATCCCGTTGCGGTAAACATCTTTATCATCGGTTTTTTGATTTTCGGGTATCTGGGCTATCGGCAGCTAAACTCTTCTTTCTTTCCCCTGTCTGACCCTAGTAGGATTACCGTTTCGGTTTCTTACCCCGGTGCTTCACCAGAAGAAGTGGAAGAAGGCGTGGTGGAAAAAATCGAACGCAACCTGAAAGGGGTTGAAGGGGTAGACAGGATCACTTCGGTTTCCCAGGAAAATGTAGGTACGGTCATTGTGGAAGTGCTCACTGATTTCGACATCAATCTGGTGTTGGATGAGGTAAAAAATGCGGTAGACAAGATTTCTTCCCTTCCATTAAGTGCCGAACCGCCAGTCATCGAAACCTTAAAACCGACACGGGAAGCCATATCGTTCGTGGTCACGGGCAAAAACGTTCCCTTGAGCATTTTGAAGGAAACCGCCCAAGAAATTGAAGAAGATTTATTGAGGATTGATGGTGTCTCACAAGTAGCGCTCTCAGGCTTTCCCGATGAGGAAATAGAGATTGCCGTGACCGAAGAAATGCTCAGGAGCTATAGCCTCACCTTTGAAGATGTTTCCCGAGCGGTCGCCAGTGCCAATATCTGGATAACGGGCGGCTCCATCAAAACCCAAAAAGAAGAGTACCTGATACGTGCCAACAACAAGGCCTATTATGCTGAAAACTTGGGCAATATCGTCGTGAAATCGAGTGTTGATGGTGGCAAGGTGTACCTGCGTGACATTGCCAAGGTACGCAACACCTTTAGCGAAACCCCTGACAAAATAAGTCTTAATGGGCAGCAAGGCATCAATATTTCCATCACCAATACCAATACCGAAGACCTTATCGGCAGTGTTGAGAAAATTCATGAATACATTGATGAATTCAACGCAAGTCATGATAATCTTGAACTGGTAGTCACCATAGATTCATCAGAGGCCATCAGCGATCGTATTTCACTGCTGCTAGAAAATGCCATTATTGGAATGCTGTTGGTATTACTGCTACTTTCCTTCTTTCTACGCCCCGGGGTAGCCTTTTGGGTAGCGTTCGGGTTGCCCATTTCGTTCTTCGGAATGTTCATTCTGTTGCCACAATACGGGGTCACACTCAACATGCTATCGCTCTTCGGAATGATTCTGGTCATCGGTATTTTGGTCGATGACGGCATTGTGATTGCCGAAAACATCTATGCCCGATACGAAAAGGGCGATTCGGCGATCAAGGCCGCCGTCAATGGCACCATGGATGTGATCGTGCCCATTCTTTCAGCGATTGCCACAACTATTTTGGCCTTTTCGGTCTTCTTTTTTCTCGATGGTCAGATAGGGGCCTTTTTCGGTGATATTGCCATGGTCGTGGCATTGACACTTGCCGTTTCACTAATAGAGGCACTGTTGATACTGCCCGCACATTTGGCACATTCAAAAGATTTGAGCGGTAGGGGAAAAACCTACAGGTTCAACGAATGGGGCGACCAGTTCATGAACTATATGAGAGATAAGATATATTCCCCTGCCCTTCGCTTTACCTTAAAGAATAAGTTCATATCGTTCTGTATCATTCTCTTCATGTTCATTGTCACCATGGGCGCCTTTGCCGGTAAAATCATCAAACTTACCTTTTTTCCAAGCACTGCCAGCAACCAGATACGCATCACCCTGAATACACCACAAGGCACCAATGAACAGATGACCGATTCGCTGGCCACCTATGTTGAAAACAAGGTTTGGGAAGTAAATGGGCAACTGGGCGAAAACGAATTGGGCGGTGACCATATCCTGTCAACGGTAAAACAAATTGGGCCCGGAAGCGCTGCTTCCTTGATTACGGTAAATCTCTCCCCCAGTGAGACCCGTACATTGAGCTCTCCTGATATTGCCAATAAGATCCGTGAGGCGGCGGGCACACTTCGCGGAGTGGAAAAACTGAGCTATAATTCAGGTGGGAATGTCGGTGGAATGCCTATTTCCATCTCACTACAAGGCAAGAATTTTCAGTATTTGGATCAAGCCAAGGAACTTGTTTACAGCGAACTCCAAAAAAATCAGGATGTCAAGGATATCGTTGATTCCAGCCCTAAGGGCATCAAGGAAATACGACTGCAGCTCAAAGAAAATGCCACCTTGCTGGGCCTGACCCTGAACGATGTGATGGCCCAAGTACGCAATGCCTTTTTCGGCAATGAGGTACAACGCATACAACGTGGTCAAGACGAGGTGAAGATTTGGGTACGGTATGATGAAAAAGACCGTTCGAGCATCAATAACATCAACACGATACAGATTTCTACCCAAAACGGCCGGATTCCCCTTTCAGAAATCGCTACCTATCAAATCGAACGGGGTGAAGTGGCCATCAACCATTTGGATGGAATTCGTGAAATCACCATTGAGGCAGATTTGGCCAATCAGAAAGCAAGTGCAACAGCGATCATGGCAGACCTTACTACCCGTGTGGCTAGAATGGTCGGCGAAAAATATCCAGGGGTAGTCATAAGTGCCGAGGGACAAAACAGGGAAGTGAACAAAATATCAGCTTCAGCTGCAGGTATCTTGCCCGCCGCCATTTTTTTGATCTATGTGACCATTGTATTTGCCTTCAGGTCATACAGCCAGCCCTTTATTCTTTTGGCCATAGTGCCCTTTTGTATCATTGGGGTGGCATGGGGGCACTGGCTGCATGGCTTTCCGATGAGTATCCTGTCTTATCTCGGTATCATCGGATTGATCGGTATCGTGGTCAATGATGGCCTGGTCTTTACTGGGCGATTCAACAGTTTTCTTAAGGAGGGATTGAAATTTAACGAGGCCCTTTATGAAACCGGAAGGGCGAGGTTTAGGGCCATTTTCCTTACCTCGATCACCACTATTGCCGGGCTTGCGCCACTGATGCTGGAAAGAAGCCTACAGGCACAGTTTCTGATTCCCATGGCCATTTCCATTTCTTACGGAATTGCCGTGGCGACCTTATTGACCCTTTTTTTACTGCCCATCTTTCTTTCCGCATCAAATAGCATCAAAGTAAAGGTGAAACAATTGATCACAGGAAAAAAACCAACACGCGAAGAGGTAGAACGTGCCATCAAAGAATTAAAGATCGACAATGTTGAGATATAGTTTCACGATAGTAAGTTTGTTGGTGGTGACCACGGCAGCGGCACAGAAAATGTTGACCGTTGATGAAGCCATGGCCATAGCCGTGGCAAACAACCACGACCTGCGCATCGCCAAGAACAATACAGAGATTGCCGATATCGAGGCCAGTACGTTTAACAGTGGTTACCTTCCCAGCTTAAGTGCAAGTGGTGGTGTGAGCTATTCAGATGAAAACCAGAGCGTAACCTTTTCAGATGGTAATTCTACATCGATAGATGGTGCGGTAACCGAATCGTACAACGCCTCGATTACCACTGAATACCTGATTTTTGATGGGTTGGTACGCAAGTTCACCCAAGATAGAAATGAGGAAGCGCTTACGCTGGCACAACTGCAAGAACGGCAAAAGATTGAGAACACCATTATCTCGATTTATGAAAACTATTTCAATGTGGCCTTTCAAAAACAAGTGGTGGAGAACCTGAAGTTGAACATTGAAAACTCAAAAGACCGCTTGGTGCGGGCACAAAAACAGTTGAAGTATGGCCAAGGCACCACTTTAGACGAACTCAATGCCAAAGTGGATCTCAACAACGACAGTATTTCTTATACCGAAGCGGTTCGCGACCTAAAGAATTTAAAACGTTCGCTAAACCTATTGCTTGGTAGGGGCATTACCACAAGCTTTGAAATCGACACGACCGTGGTCTTTGTGCCCGTCTTGGAGGAGCAAAGAATTTTAGAATCTGCAGAAGAAAAGAATATTCAGGCCGTTTTGGCAAAACAGAACGTGTTGCTCAGTGAATTGGACATCAAAATTAGCAAAGCACAATTTTTGCCCAAAATAAACGGCAGCGGTTCGTATCGTTGGAACGAAAGCCAAAACCCACCCACATCTTTTGCTTTGGCCAATGAGTCATACGGGATCAACCTGGGCCTAAACCTCTCGTGGAACATTTTTGACGGTAGTTCGGTCACCCGGGTAAAGACCTCGAAAATCACCAAACAAAATCGCGAGATAGAATTGATCAAGGTGAAAGACCAGCTCTTGACCGATGTGCTGAACGCCTATGAAACCTACAACATTGCGCAATATGCACTACAAGCAGAAAATAAGAACCTTGAAACCAATAGGCTGAATTTTTCAAGAACCCAAAGGCAATATGGCCTTGGGCAAATCACTTCGATAGAGTTCAGGCAGGCACAGATAAACCTCTTCAATGCCAGAAACAACCATGCAAGGGCAAAATACGACTTGAAGCTAGCCGAAGTGACCCTATTGCAACTTGGGGGCGTATTGATCAATTAAAGTATTCAATATTTCCGCCCCCCGTTAGGCTAGAACCAAAATCCGATAACCCAAAAACAAACTTATTTCGTGCCAGAAGCTGGTTTCAGCATTCCAATTTGCTGCCCCTGCCTCACATCAACGGCGCTAAGAACCCCTTTTTGAAAAATGAGCAGTACAGTAGAGCCCCCATAGGCAAAATAACCGATCTTATCGCCTTTGTAAATCTTTTCGGGCTTAACGTCCCTTACTTTTTTAAAGCGCTCCTCAAAAACAACAGAGCCTATTGTCTGCAAGCCGATGGGTATCATGCCCACATAACCAAAGTCTTTTGTGTCGATGACCAAATAACCATGCCTGAAATTTTGAAATACGCTATAATCCTTATTATAAGCAATGTTGCCGTTGTTTATGATATCCAATATGTCTGGCATACCGAAAAGCCTGTCCCCTGCCTTTTCGTCAGACTCAACCACCGTTCCTGAAACAGGTGAATGGTAATGGTGATAGTTATGGGGTCTCAAAAATACGGCCAAGGCCGTTCCGCCCACAAATTGCTCGGCATACTTTGAATTGCTCAATAAAGCGTTGAGACTTAGCGTCATTTTGCCCTTTGTAGGAATCTGGGTGTCAAGTTTCAAATCATTGTTGATCATGTTGATAACCCCATCGGCAGGGGAAACCAGCACGGCATTATCTTCAATGGCATCTATTGTTCGCGCCCCAGGTTTCAATTCTCTGGTAAAAAAGTCATTAAACGATTTGTAACCTTCAAATGGCATTACAAAATCGCTATGTTTTATGGATGAATCGTTCAACCAAACTGCAATGCCCTTGGCCGATTCTGGGCTGTCCATAAATTTTCCCCTCTCTTCGATAAAATGGAGTCCCCAGCTGTATCCGGGTTCCTCTAAAATAAATTTCATACCATGGGGATTGTGGTAATAGAGCATTGAGAACTCGATTATCTTATCCAATCCGTTTTCGGTGTTTGGCAAAAAAAAGTGCCATTCGTTCAAAAAACCGTAGAGGTCTTCTACGTTCTTGTTTCTCCAAGGGTTGAGTGTACCATCGGGCAAATCTTGAAGGTTTTCAAACATATCATCCACTACTTTCTGAAAATCTTTGTTCGTGGCATACAATTCTCTGAGTTTCTTTACTGGCGGGCTCACTGTTTGTGAGTGCAGCATACCGGCCGTGAATAATGCGACCGCCAACGAAATAATAAAATCCTTAACTCTCATAATCATCATTTTAAAAATTGACTAGCATAAAAATCAAAAAAAGGTTACTACATATTTTGTAGCAAAGCTACACATTTTATATATTTGCTACAAAAAAAGTAGTAAGATGGCATTACCTTTACCTGGCAACCCTGTAAGAGGATCAAAATCTGGTCAGCCCGTTATGGCTCTCTTAGACCTATTGGGGCGTAGTTGGGCCATGGGTATTATCTGGCATTTGAACCACGGACCCAGCACGTTCAGAAAGTTACAGGAATATTGTGAATCTATATCGCCCACCACTTTGAACACTAGGTTAAAAGAGTTAAAAGAGTCTTTTTTGATTGAAAGGACCCTGGAGGGATATGCGCTAACACCCTTGGGCAAAGAACTGTACGAACTGATAGAACCCTTGGGCATGTGGGCCAGAAATTCATGGGCCAAAAACTTTGACAAAGAGTAACTATGAGAACGATACAAAAACCACTTCTAGGGGAATATCCCGAGTACTCTAAAATCTATATGGATTTACTGGAAGATGATGGAAAAGTGCTGGAGCATTTATGGGCCAATTTTCTAAAAATAAGGGAGTATGTCCATGCGCTTCCCGAAGAAAAGCTGTATTACCGATATGCCGATAACAAATGGACGATCAAGGAAATTCTGGTACACCTTATCGACGATGAGCGCATCTTTTCTTACAGGGCCCTGCGCTATGCCAGAAATGATGATACCCCGCTCCATGGGTTTGACCAAGATGTTTATGCCAAAAGCTCGAATGCGAACGCAAGGTCGTTGGAGAGCATTTTTGATGAATACGAAACCGTGCGAAAGGCGACCATTTCTTTGTTCAAAAACCTACCTGAGGAAAGCTTTACAAGAAAGGGCTGTGGTATTGAGCATGATGGCAGCATAGTCAACGAGCGCTCGGTTAGGGGCCTCGCCTACCATATCGCAGGTCATGAACTGCGGCATTTCAATATCATCAAAGAAAGATATATGGATCGGTAGTACTTTAAATTTGCCCATCTAGAGGTCATATCGTCATTCCCTTATGTCTCCAAGCCGATTAACAAAAGGTCTCCATCTATAAATCTTCCGTTTTTCAAATCATAGATAATGGGGTCTTGATTTTTTTTGGAAAGAAAATACAGTCCCCAAAAATCAAAATACCCCCCGATCGCTTTAATTTGCTTATCGTTTTGTTTGTCTGGCGAACCGTTGTTCCCTTTCTTCTCAAAGACCGGGATGAATATTTCTAAGGGCATTTCGAGCAACCCCTTGGTGAAGTGTACAAAATTTTGACTCAATGACCGCAAAATGGCCCCTAGCTGATGGGAAATACTTTGTGCATGTATTTTGCTTATAATCAATGAAGTATCGAGCATATTAATGTATATTTCGGCAATGTCGACTGCCCCATGGTTCAATTGGTGCAATTGCATAAACGCCCTTTCAAATGGTGGTTGTTTTACTCGATTTCCTGTATGTAGTCCGCCCCAATTGCCCATGTTCGGGTGAAAAAGGGCATTGATCAGATTGAAATTACAGTGCAGTTCAATGACCAGATTAAAAACTCGGTCAGTATCGTTTTTGCAAGTTATCGTGGTGTTCGAAAAAAAAATTTTGTCCAAACTTTTGTGAAAAGAGTCCAAGCCCACTACTTGATGCACTTCTTTCCGGTCATCGGGCCCACTGTCAGACTTTCGCTTTTGCATCATTAAGATTTGCCTTCATTACGCTTTTGAATCATGGTATTCAATGGCAATGCCAGATTTGCCTTTCCTTGTTCCCTTCCAGATCCATCGAAATACTGTGAAGGGACTGCTACAAATAAAATTTGAACGTGATGCTAAATAAGATGAGTCCATTTCCATTGCATGGCCCGCAATGGTTTTTGCACTAATAACCCCTTTATTTATTTCAATCTAATTTCAAATTCATTCCTATGATTTTCATAGTGTTGATATTTAGATGGTTAGTGCAATCTTTTTCTTTTTCGGCAATATTATAAAGATTGATGTAATAAACTATATTACTTATATTAGTATTAAAAATATAGTAAAATTGCATATAATACAAGCGCAGTATACTATTTTGAGATATTTATGGGTGCATTTAAAAAAATAAAGAAAGCCAGACAAGAACTGGGGTTTACACAAACTGATATGGCAAAAGCCCTAGGACTTTCCCAGAACAATGTATCAAAATTGGAGTTAGGACAAAAAAAATTTATTCCAAATAAGTATATTTTGTTTTTAATGGAAAAGGGATATGACATCAATTCAATTTTCAATGACAAGCTACCGTTACAAAAGCTTCCCAAGGGCAATGCTTCATCGAATAATGATTTGTCGTTTAAAGACAAGGTCATACGGTTTTTGGGACTCCCGGATGAAACCGCCCTGGACGAATTTTTGAACCATATTGATGCAGCCGATGGTGTATCACAACATCCATTGGAAAAATTGTTCCTCATGGCATGGGAAAAAAAATACTTGAGCAAATTCAACAGTTTGGTGCGGCAAATGGAAATCTATGAAGAAGAGGTTTTCGAACTCGCCCCCGAACGCATAGAGGCGGTACGCAAGAAAATAGAAGAAAACGACAACGGGAAAGGGGTCGTTTAATGCAACGTTTCCACCCCTTTGACATGATCCAATTTCAACTGTAGCATGCTACGGCAGAGGCGAATGATCTCAGCGTCTTTTTCCCTTAGCTTTGAGCCCAAATAATTTACGGCCCATACGGTCAGCTTTTTGTGTTTGATGGCCTTGGCCTCTACATTGACATCAAAAGAATATACGTGGTTGAAATAAGAGGCAAGGCGGTTGTAGACCACCCTCTCGACCCTGGGCGTGGTTCTCTTATACTCCATAAGCGATGCGGTGAGCTTTTCTATGCCTCCAAAACCATCTATTCTTTTGACAATTTCGTCTCTGAGCATGTGCTATTTTTTTACAGCTGAATATAGTAATTCTCTTGCTTTTTTGAAAGTGTGACTATTAAAATCAAAGGGTTTTTGTACAATTTTTTATACCGAATCTTCCTGTTTTGATGGGGAGACAAATCTTAATGTTGATTTTCACCCGGCTATGATATCGCCTACGTCAGCGAGTACCATACACTATCATCCGTGAGAAATATTGGGCCATCTCCCTTGTCCTATTTTAGCTACTTACCTTGCATTTACAATAACTTATTTTAAAGTGGTTCATAAGCATAACCTTGGGGGGTTTGGAAACCAAACATGGCAATCTTTGATCTACCCCAAAATATGGTTTTGTTCAATCGAACCATTTGGCCTTGGCCCTTCGGGCATTCATTTCGGCGATGTTGAGAATGGAGATTCCTTCGGGGCATTCTACCTCACAGGCACCTGTGAACGTGCAACTGCCAAACCCTTCGAGCTCCATTTGCCGGGTCATTTCCAAAACCCGTTTTGAGGCTTCTTGTTTGCCCTGTGGCAAGCTGTTCAAATGATTGACCTTGGCAGCGGTGAAAAGTGCCGCCGATGAATTCTTGCAGGTCGCCACACAGGCCCCACAGCCAATACAGGCAGCAGCGTCCATGGCCTTGTCGGCCACTTCCTTTCCGACCAGTATGGCGTTGGCCTCAGGGGCGGTTCCGGTCTTTGCCGAAATATAGGCCCCTTGTTCAATGATATTATCGAGGGCAGAGCGGTCTACCACTAAATCTTTTATGACAGGAAAAGCGGTGGCTCGCCATGGTTCGACCACAATGGTCTGCCCATCGGTAAAACTGCGCATGTGCAATTGGCATGTGGTCATATGATCATGTGGCCCGTGTGCCCTTCCATTGATGAACACTCCACATTGTCCGCAGATACCTTCCCTGCAATCGTACTCATAGGCGATGACCTTTTCATTACGGGCCACCAAAAGCTCGTTGAGATAATCCAACGCCTCCAAGAAAGACATATCTTCTGTAAGCCCATCTACTTCGTATGACACAAAATCACCTTTACTTGCTGCATTGTCTTGTCTCCATATTTTGAAAGTGACCTTCATATCATTGTTTTTCTTTATTGACTGATTTTTGATGGTTTTCAATGGCTATTTATAGCTTCGAACGGTGGGCTGCACATTTTCAAACGTCAACGCTTCTTTATGAAGCTTAAAACGCCCGTGGTCATATTCCCAGGCCGATACATAAGAAAAGGCATCATCATTACGAAGGGCCTCTCCCTCACTGGTTTGGTATTCTTCCCTAAAATGGGCGCCACAAGATTCTTCGCGTTGCAGGGCATCGGTACACATCAATAGGGCAAGCTCAAAAAAATCGGCCAAACGCAAAGCTTTTTCCAGTTCTGTGTTCATCTCTTGATCTGTACCGGTAACATTCACTTCGTTCCAAAAGGCGTTCTTGGTTTCCTGGATCTGGGCAATGGCTTTCTCAAGCCCATCCATATTTCTGCTCATGGCACATTCTTGCCACATCACTTTGCCCAGTTCACGATGAAAATGGTCTACGGTCTTGTCTCCCTTGATCGAAAGTATCTTGTTGATTTGCGCTGCGACTTCCTCTTCCACTTTCGCAAATTCAGGATGTTCGGTAGTGGTATGGTCTTCTTTCAAGGCACTTGCCAAGTAATTGTTGATAGTATTCGGCAGCACAAAATATCCATCAATGCTTGCTTGTAACAACGAATTCGCCCCTAAGCGGTTGGCCCCGTGATCCGAAAAGTTACATTCCCCAACGGCATATAAACCGGGAATGGTGGTCATCAGTTCATAATCTACCCATAGTCCGCCCATGGAGAAATGTGCCGCAGGAGAAATCTGCATGGGTTCTTGATAGGCATCTACCCCTGTAATCTTTTTGTACATCTTGAAAAGGTTGCCATAGCGGTCTTTAATGGTCTCCATGCCGAAGCGTTCAATGGCATGTTTAAAATCTAGGTGCACTGCATTTTTGAGCCGTCCCACACCAAAGCCTGCATCGATACGCTCTTTGGCAGCCCTCGAGGCAATATCTCGTGGGGCAAGGTTTCCAAAACTGGGATAACGCCGCTCAAGGTAATAGTCGCGCTCTTCTTCAGGGATCGCATTGGCCTTTCGGTCATCCGCCTTCTTTTTGGGGACCCAAATACGCCCGTCGTTGCGCAACGATTCTGACATCAAGGTCAGTTTAGACTGCGCCTCACTGGTCTGGGGCAATGCAGTGGGGTGTATCTGTGTAAAACTGGGTGCGGCAAAATAAGCCCCTCGCCTATGGGCTTTCCAAATGGCGCTTCCGTTGCAGCCAATGGCCAAGGTCGAAAGTCTGAACACCCGAGAATAGCCTCCCGTTGCCAATACCACGGCATCGGCTGCAAAACGCTTTAGCTGCCCCGTCACCAAATCACGCGCAATGATTCCCTTGGCCTTTCCGTCAATCACCACTACATCCAACATTTCGTGTCGCGGGAACATTTCTACTTTTTTGGCCCGTTTCATTTTGTACAACTGCGAGTAGGCGGCCAACAAAAGTTGTTGTCCCGTTTGCCCACGGGCATAAAATGTACGCTGTACCTGTACGCCCCCAAAACTTCGATTTACGAGCACCCCCCCATATTCACGGGCAAAGGGTACGCCCTGCTGCACGTAATGGTCAATCAGCGGGGCAGAGAGCTCGGCCAAACGATAGACATTGGCCTCACGTGAACGAAAATCACCTCCTTTTAAGGTATCATAAAACATCCTCCACACACTATCGCCATCATGCTGATAATTCTTTGCTGCGTTGATCCCGCCTTGGGCCGCCACAGAATGTGCCCTTCGGGCAGAATCTTGATAGCAAAAACATTTCACGTCATACCCCAGTTCAGCAAGCGTGGCGGCAGCTCCTGCACCTGCCAATCCAGAACCTACCACAATGACGTTCAATTTTTTCTTGTTGGCCGGATTGATCAACTGGGCCCTCATCTGGTAGTTGCGCCATTTGTTTTCCAAGGGTCCTTCAGGAATTTTTGCGTCCAACATTTTCCGATTATTTAAAAAATACTATAAATGGAATAACACCAAAACCTACAGCCATAACAACAGCGTATAGCAGCGAGAGCTTAGCGATGATTCGAAGCCCTTTTTTATGGTAAAAGCCCAAGGTCATGAAGGCACTTTTCAAACCGTGGTAAAGATGTAATCCCAAAGGGATCATCAATAGGGTATAAAAGAGCACGTAATAAATATTCTGAAAAAGGCTATAGGTGACCTCATAGACATCTACATGGCCATTGCTGTCAAAACCCACTCCCTCTCCCATGCCCAATTTGATGCGGGCCCAGAAATTGGCGAGGTGCACTACGATGAACAACAATACCATTATGCCCAAAAGTCCCATGTTTTGGGAGGTCCAACTACTGTTGTCCTTATACTGGTTTAGGGTGTAGCGTTTAGACTTGGCCTTTCGGTTGTTCAAGGTGATCAAGAGCGCATATACCACGTGTAGAACAATGGAGAGGTACAGTACATAGGCCACTATCTTGATTATTGGGCTTTCCCGAAGCGTGGTGGAATATGAATTGTACAACCCCCTGGCCGTTTCTTCCGGTAACAACAAGATACTGTTCGCAGAAAGGTGCACAATCAGAAAAAGGCATAAAAACAGACCGGTAAGCGCAATGATGGACTTTCTAAAAAACATTTAATTACTAGTCATGGAGTATTAGCAAAGGCACGGGGCTGTTAAAAGTTTGTTTTAAAGTTACACTTTCATTCAATAGCCTATCCAAAAATCCTTTTTTACTGCGAATAAGGCAAACCAATCCAGAAAAATCTTTCATCAGGTAATCGTTCAGGTCTTTGTTGGTATCGCCCGTGCCAAAAGCGTAGTCAACGGAAGGGTTCAAATCTTCGATAGCACTTAGGGCCTTCTCAATTTGAGGTGTTTTCTTATCGGCAATATGCAGCACCTTGATCTTGCTCTCATGCTTGGTGGCAATCTGGCGCAAAGGGTCGACTACCTTGGCATCTGAGAATGGATTATCGCTTACAGCCAATACGATTCGCTCTAGCGGACGAAACGCATGACCATCCGGAACCACTATTACGGGAGCAGATGTCTTGGATACCACTCCTCCGGCAACGCTGCCCATAAATACCTCTTTGAGTCCACTAGCTCCTTTGGTACCCATCACAATAAAGTCGTAATTACCGGTATCGCCCAGTGCCGAAATAGCAGAAACGGCATAGCTTTTAATGATTTTTGGCCTGAAGGTTATATCAGGATATTCTTTTTGAACGCTGCCGAGAAGTTCATCCATTCTACGCTTGGCATCTTTCTCCAATACCCCATCAATATTTTTCATGAGAAGCGCCGTGGATCTTGCTCCGTAAATATGCAGTACGGTAATTTCTAAAGCAGGTGTCTCGAAAAGCTGAATAGCATACGATAAGGCATTTGACGAAGCATCGGAAAAATCTACGGGAACAAGAATCTTTTTCATTTTCAAATCATTAAGGTGAACGATCAATAATCAAGGACCAGCATTTTCAGTTGGGTATTCAGTACCGAATTACTTTTTCAAGTAATGGCCTTTACGGTCTCATGGCATTTACATGATGAAATGTAACAACAGATTCTTTAGCAAAACTTTAGATGGGTGCCAAGTCGATAAAAATCAACAAAAAAATCATCCCAGATCAGTACAGCCCATTGTTCTGATGATTGGCGAATACTCTTTTTTTTTACTACCTATAGCTCATTTTCAATGAATTATGATTTATATGGCCAAGACCATGCCAACGCTTAAGTTTCTCTAAAGAATTGCTTAATATTTTTATTGATGTTGTCGGGCAAATTTCAAGACCTTTAGGCAACAAAATACTTAACCCTATAGTATAGCTGTACTTTAAGAGCAAAAAAGAGTTTTATGAAGTTGTTAGATAAGATTTTATTAGCACATGATTTTAGCAAATCATCCCATAATGTAGTATCGAGTGCCATAGAGTTGGCGAAGATATTTCAATCGTCCATCACTCCCATCCACGTGCTTCCAGATGATATCATGAACGAAAAAGTAAGGTCGTTTCTCAATGAAACGGCATTGGCCAAATTGGAAGAAACGGCAAACCTCATCAAGAGTGAAGGTTTGACGGTGATGAAGCCTTTGTTGATGGTGGGCAGCCCATATGAAGCCATTACCCGGGCAGCTATAGATACAAATGCCAATCTTATTCTACTTGGATCGGGTGAGACCCAAAAAGGAGATACTTTTCGGCTGGGCACCACTGCCGAACGCATCATTCAAAAAAGCGAAAAGCCCGTTTTTGTCATTAAAGAGGGGGTGCTGCTAAATGTGCACCACATACTATGTCCGGTCGATTTTTCCGAGGCCTCCAAACGGGCCCTCAAGAATGCGATTACGATGGCCCGAAGGTTCAAATCAGAACTGACCATTCTCAGCGTATGTGAAGTCTCAAAATCGTCTTGGTTTCCGTCAGAAGATGATATGGAAACCGAAAATGATAGCAAATGCAAACATCACAAAGAAAACTTTGAAGCTTTTTTAAAAGAGTTCAACTTATCGGATATCACCTGGACCAAGGAAACCCCCAGGGGCAATCCGTCTGAAAAAATACTCAGCACCGTTTCTAGAAAGATGATCGACCTGCTCATTATGGGCACTGCTGGAAGAACGGGATTGAACCGAATGCTCATGGGAAGCGTTACCGAAAAGGTGATACGGGAAGTTCCGTGTTCGTTCCTCACCTTAAAATCTGAGGATGTAATCACCCTACAATTAGAGACACATATCAGAGACATTGAACAACTTCATAAGACTGCGATGAAACTGATAGAAGATGGCTTTTACGAAGAAGCCATAGGCCATTTAAAAGCCTGTCTTACCATCAATGATATGCATGTGCCCGCCTATAAAGGACTGGCCAAGGCGTACACAAAATTGAACCAGCCAGAAAAGGCTAAAATGTACAAGATGAATGCCACGGATATCATGGATAAAATCTGGTATCAAAAAATAGAAGAAGAGGTGCGCAAACTTCGCGGTAGCTGACAAACATCCATACAACATGCAAAAAGCAAAAGGAAAAGTAATGAGCGTCAACGAGTCGCTCGTTGGGGCCCAAACCACTGAAGGGGCCGTTATGAATGGAGAAGTGGCGTACATCATTATTGAAGACGGTAAACGGCTCAAAGCCGAGGTGATTGATGTGAAAGATGGCAATAATGTATACTTGCAGGTCTTTGAAGATACCAGTTGGATGAAGGTAGGTGACCCTGTACAGTTTACGGGGCTTCCCCTGGCCGTAAAATTGGGACCGGGCATATTGGGGTCCGTGACCGACGGCCTCCAAAATCCATTGTACGAGTTGGGAAAAATCGAATGGTTTTTGGAAAGGGGTCTTGAGGTAGACCCACTTGACAACACCAAAAAATGGCATTTTACCCCCCGAGTAGACAAGGGGGCCACCGTTACGGGAGGTTCCGTATTGGGTTCCGTTCCCGAAAAACTGTTCGAGCACAAGATTTTTGTTCCCTTTTCCCTTCAGACGAGCCACACGGTCGAGCATATCGTTGCAGAAGGGGAATACACCGTTGATGAGCCCATTGCCGTTATAAAGGATAGCTCTGGGCAGCGTATTGAACTCAAGATGGCCTTTGAATGGCCGGTAAAGACCTCCATGCCCTTTAAAGAACGTTCGGTACCCGTAAAGCCCATGCCCACTGGAATTCGGATTTTGGATGCGCTATTTCCCATCGCCTATGGCGGCACGGCCTGCAACCCAGGCCCTTTTGGGGCAGGGAAGACCGTTTTGCAGCACAGTCTGGCCCGGCATTCACAAGCAGATGTGGTCATCATCGCGGCCTGTGGCGAACGCGCCGGGGAAGCCGTTGAAGTCTTCAAGGATTTCCCTGAACTGATCGACCCCCGCACAGGCAAATCATTGATGGACCGTACCTATATTGTGGGCAATACCTCCTCTATGCCCGTGGCCGCCCGTGAAGCATCTGTCTATATGGCCACCACGGTTGGGGAATACTACCGTAAACAGGGATTGAACGTATTGATTTTGGCCGACTCCACCTCACGTTGGGCACAGGCACTTAGGGAAACTTCGGGCAGAAAAGAGGAAATTCCCGGTCCCGAGGCCTTCCCCATGTACATCTCTACCCTTATCTCGGCTTTTTATGATCGCGCAGGGGTAGAAATCTTGGGTGATGGCCAAATGGGTTCGCTCAGCATCATCGGCACGGTTTCCCCCGCAGGTGGAAACTTCGACGAGCCCGTGACCCAGGCCACTTTGCTCAGTACAGGGGCCTTTTGGGGGTTGTCAAGGGCATTGTCAGATGCCCGTAAATACCCGGCCATAGACCGAATTGACAGTAATTCAAAATACCCTTCACTGTTAGAGCAAGAAGAAGTGTCTTATTTGTTGGAACTGCTCCGTGATGGAAAGACGATAGCCTCAAACATCATCTTGATGGGTGAAAAAGGCATCACCGACGAATCGTATATCCGCTACCAAAAAGCCGAATTGCTCGATGCGGTATTTCTGCAACAAAACAGCTTTCATGAAGTGGATGGGGTGACCGATCCCGACCGAATGCGTTTGATGTTCAACATGGTAAGGGAAATCATCGATGCCGATGTGGGCCTCAAGGGAAAGGAAGAAATACGATCGCACTTCAACTTCGTTCGACAGGCCTTTCTTGATTGGAATTATATGAGGCCCGACGAGGAGGGATTCGAAAAGCAAAAAACAAAACTCTTGAACCTGGTAAAAAAAAGAGGTCATGTTGCAGAAAACGTATGAGAACATAGACAGCATCGGTCGAGCGATTCTAAGCATAAAGGCCAAAGGGGTGCACAACAAAGAATTGGCAGAGGTTATCTACCCCAATGGAGAGAAGGCGTTCGCACAGGTCATTGCCCTAGATGGTGACCAAGTGACCCTGCAATTGTTCGGGGGAGGCTTTGGGGTCTCTACCGACTGTAAGATCCGTTTTCTCGGAAAACCCGTTCAGGTTGGGTTTTCTTATGATATGCTGGGGAGGGTCTACTCAGGAAATGGGCAGCCCATCGACGGAGGTCCCGAACTGCTTTCCGATAGGGTTCGTGTGGCAGGGCCCTCCATTAATCCGGTCAAACGACTCATTCCGAAAGACATGATCCGTACCGGGGTGCCCATGATCGATGTATTCAATACCTTGGTGCGTTCCCAGAAGATACCCATTTTTGCGAAGGCGGGCGAACCTTATAACCGCTTGCTGGCGAACATCGCTACCCAAACCGATGCAGATGTCATCATCATCGGTGGGGTGGGTCTCAAATACGATGAGTTTCACTACTTCAGGCAACGTATCGAAGAGGCCGGTAGCAAGAACAAGACCATCATGTTCATCCATACCCATAGAGATTCGATTGTGGAAGGCTTGATGGTGCCCGATCTCGCCCTGGCCGTGGCAGAGCAATTTGCGCTGCAGGGAAAAAATGTATTCGTGCTGTTGTCAGACATGACCCAGTGGTCAGACTATCTGCGGCAAGTGGCCAACGCTCAAGACCAGATTCCCGCCAATCAGGGCTACCCTGGTGACCTGTATTCACAATTGGCCAGCCGATATGAGAAGGCTGCCGACATCGAGGGCGCAGGAAGCCTCACCATTCTCGGGGTGACCACCATGGATGATGTTACCCACCCAGTGCCCGACAATACCGGATATATCACCGAGGGACAGTTTTTCATGAAAGACGGCTATCTGGAACTGTTCGGTTCCCTCAGCCGACTGAAGCAACAAGTGAACGACCGTACACGCCCCGACCATAGAAGTATCATGAACGCCATGGCCCGATTGTTATCGGAGGCAGAGGAACGGGTAAAGGCACAGAAATTCGGTTCGGTAAAAGATGACTACTCCCTACGGTTGCTGGAGTACCGAAAGACCTTTCAACGTGAATTGATGGATCCTTTCCGCTATTTGGAATTGGAAGATGCCCTAGATCTGTGCTGGGACATCCTCGCCCAACATTTCAAAAAGGAAGAGGTAGGGCTTTCCTCAAAACTGATCGAGGCCTATTGGCCGGAAAAAGGGAAGTTCAAAATTTTAAAAGAGAAGACCCATGAGTGAGAAGACCTTGGATAAATTGATCGCCACCTTAAAAACGGAAGCCATAGACGCGGCCGACAATGAAGCAAAGCAGATAGTCGAAAAGGCACAAGCAAAGGCCCAAAAAATTGTTGATGGGGCAGAGAGCAAAAGTAAAGAGCTTCTACACCATGCCGAGAAAGAGGCCGAAGCCACCCTTAACAAAGGGGAGGCTGCCCTGAAACAGGCTGCCAGAGACCTCACCGTCTCGGTACGCAATGAGTTGTTAAAACTGCTCAAAGCCGCATTGGAAAGGGAAGTGGAGACGAACTTCACCCCCGAACTTATGGAAAAAGCCGTTTTAAAGGTCATAGAAAATGTGGGCAGTGGCATCGCTTTACAACTTCCTGAAACTATGGAAGCGCAACTGGCCAAAAAAATCCAGAAGCGATTACAAGATTCAGATAATCTAGACTCCGTTACCAAAGATGCCCATCTGCTCAATGGGTTTACCGTCACCAAGACCGATCAAGGATGGAGTTACCAAATTTCACCCGAAGAAGTGGCCGAATTGTTGAACGCACATCTTAGTCCGAAATGGGTGCAGATCCTTAAAAACGAATCGAACACATGATCGCGGGAAATTTGGAATACCTGATGAGCAGTTTGCCCTACCTGTCTTTTCAAGATACGGTCGAGGAACGTTCAAAGGTATTTTCCATCTTGAAAAAGTATACCAATCCTTCCGAATCGGAAAAAGACATCATTGCCATTTTAGAAGAGGAAGCCTGCAAGTATTTATCCCCGGGCACCTATCGAATGTTTCAACAGATCAATTTGAGCACTATCTATTCAGATGCCTTTAAAAAGAGCAAGAACAAGGTCTTGGCCGCTTTTTCCAGTTATGTGTATGCCCTCAAAAAAGACATCCAACAGCTTCGCCTCTCCAGAAAAGACGGCACAAGCACATCAACAGTAAAAAAACAAGCCTTGCCACTGGTGCCCGGCACACCGTTAGAAGAAGAAATACAGCTCTTGAAATGGCAATGGGATAAGCTGGAGGAATTGTCCATAGGACACTATGCCGATCTTGGCGCCCTATCCATCTATAAACTGAAGTTGTTGCTATTGCTACGGTGGTGGGGTTTTGACCCAAAACAGGGCTTTGACAATTTTTTAGACAGCACAAAAAAGACCGAAGATGGCCGATAAGATCTTGATGAACAAAAATACCCTGGCTGCCCTAAAGATAGAGCTAAAAGAATTCAATACGGCCCTGCCTGTCTTTGAGATGAAAGAGCAACAGCTGAAAGAAGTGGTGCAGACCATAGAAAACAATATCGTTCGATTGAAGCAAGCCATTGCAACGACCAATGCCGAAACAAAGAAATGGGTGGGCGTTATGGCCGAGAAGACCATTGACTTATCTGAAATGGTAAAAGTAGACCGTACCATCACCGAAAAAAAGGAAATCGCAGGGGTAACCATTGAAGTCTTTCAAGACATTGTCTTTGAAGACCTTGAAGTAGACCTTTTCAGCACGCCCCTTTGGGTAGATGCGGCCATTGAAGTGATACGCGAGCAAAAGACGAACCATACCCTGATAGAAATCGAAGAACGCAACCTGCAACTGCTTTGGGAAGAACTGGCCGAGGCACGAAGAATGAAAAATGCCCTTAAGGAGGTGTTCATTCCCGAGACCAAGGAAAATATCAGAAAGATTGAGATCTATCTGGGCGATGTGGAACGCTTGGCCATAGGATGCGCCAAACTGGTGAAAAAGAAAAAAGAAGAGAAAAAGGCCCTGGCATGATCGTGAGGATGAAGGAAATATTGCTGTTTACCACCGCACGTGCCGTCGATGATACCATCATGAAACTGGGCAGACTTGGCGTGGTCGATATCAAGGAAATCGATCGGCCCGGCAATGGTACCGTTGAAAGACGTTTGCAAGCCGTCCATCAAACAGAAAGGGCCCTTTCGGTGCTCAGAGACTATTCAAAAAAGAAAAATAAGGGCCATGACCGTACAAAATATGCTGCCAAAGACCCCAAACAACTGGTTGACCGCATATTGCAAACAGAGGAAATCAGGCGCAAAGGCCAAGAAAGATTAGATGACCTTAACCAACAATTGCATTGGTACGGCATATGGGGCGAAAAGACCAATAGAAAAGACATCTCTTATTTAGAAGAGAAAGGGCTTCACCTCAAGTTGTACTTACTCGACAAATCTGTGGCGTCTTCCTTAGAGGGCAAACATACCTTGGTGAAACTTCCTGAACGCGATGGCAAGGTTCCGACCGTATTGATCGCCCGAAACGGATCTGAGAAACTGCACCACAAAGAAGGGCCCCTGCCCAAGTTGCCCTTTGAAGATATCAAACAGCAAATTGAAAGAAAAGAACGGCAACTGGCCGAGGTGGAACATTTCTTAGAGGATCAGACCGAAAATATAAAATGGCTTGAAGCGTATCAGTTGTTGCTAAAAAATCGATTGGGCACGCAGCAGGCCCTAGAAGGCATGGGCGACATCGAAGGTCGGCTCAAATACCTCAAAGGGTACATTCCCCGCAATACCGTAGACGATTTTGTTGCCGCTGCGAAGAAGAACCATTGGGGCTACCATATAGCGGAACCTGAAAAACCAGAGGAAGTACCCGTCTATATCAAGAATCCGAAATGGATCGGTATCATCAATCCCGTGATGAAATTCATCGATATCGTGCCGGGGTATAAAGAGGTCGATGTCTCCATCTACTTTTTGGTGGCCTTTGCCCTGTTCTTCACCATGTTGGTAGGTGATGCGGGCTATGGGTTGGTCTTTCTGTTGATCACTTTCCTGCTTCGTAAAAAAATGACAGGTCAGATGCAGGTTTTGATCTATGTCTTGAGCGGGGCTACCATTATTTGGGGAGTGTTGAGCGGCACCTATTTTGGGTCAGAGCAGATAGCGGCCCTCCCTTTACTCAAAAATTTGATCATTCCAGAAATTGCCAGCTTTGGGGTAGATAACATTTCCTTCATGATGCACCTGTCGTTTTTGATCGGGGCCATTCATCTGACCATTGCCCATGGCATACGGGTCGCCCAGTTCATCAATTCCATAAAGGCGTTGAGCGAAGTGGGCTGGATCGTATTGGTCTGGGGGCTCTTTTTGATAACCGAACAACTGGTGCTCGGCAAGCCCATGCCCGAATGGGGGCCATGGTTGTTTGTCGGCGGAACGGCATTGGTGGCCCTCTTTTCAGTTGAAAGCAAGAACTTTTTCAAAAGCATGGGGATTTCTCTGGCCAATTTGCCCCTGAGCCTTATCAGCGGATTTTCAGACATCGTCTCTTATGTACGGCTTTTTGCGGTGGGAATGGCCACCGCTGCCGTGGCGGCCAGCTTTAACAATATGATATTGCCCGAAGGAACAACGGGCATGGGCATCATCAATCTGCTTATGGCGGCAATAGCCCTGCTTTTGGGCCACGGACTCAACATCGCCTTGGCCCTAATGGCGGTCATGGTACATGGCATTCGATTGAACATGCTTGAGTTTGCCGGGCATTTGGGCGTTCAGTTTTCGGGCGAAGCCTATAAGCCCTTTACACTGATTTCTCAAGAAAACGAATATGAAAACAAAAGGAAATCATCCATTTCAACACGATAAAAAATAAAAATCAATAAAACTCTAGATTATGGTAGGTATGGCACTTTTAACAACAACGGTAACAGGACTCGGCGATATGGGCATGTCACTAAGCATCGCTTCAATAGGATCTGCAATAGGAACAGGAATCGCCGGCATGGCGGCCATCGGGGCATGGAAGAAAATGATCACCAGTGGTCAAAAGGCCGCTACGGCCCTACTTATTTTTGTGGGCGCGCCGTTATCACAGGTCATCTACGGAATGATCCTTAAAAATGCTATTGCCGATGCCAACCTTGCACCTGACTCTTACGTCTGGCAAATAGTCATTGGTCTTGTAGCGGGCGCCGCCATGGCAGGTTCGGCCATCTTTCAGGGTAAAACCGGGGCGCGGGCCTGTGATGCCATTGCCTCTGGTGCCAACGATACGGCCAAATACATTATGATCATCGGTATCGTGGAAACGGTGGCACTGTTCGTAATGATATTCACCATGACAGGGTTGCCAACGGGCTAGACATCGGTACAATGTCATTTTTTATTTGACCTATGGCAAGTACATTTGACCACAAGATGGATTTTCTCAAAGCCCCTAGCCATGAAGATATTGGTTATTGAAGACAATGCCGAACTGCTACAGGATATCAAAAATTTTCTGGAGGAGGAAGGCAACATCTGTGAAATCGCCCCCGACCATAAATCGGCCTATGACAAAATAGGGTATTTTCCATATGATATCTTGGTCGTTGACATCACACTGCCCGATGGCAACGGATTGGACATCATAAGAGAAGTAAAAAAAGAGAATATCGATGCCGGCATCATCATCATTTCAGCAAAAAATTCTGTTGATGACAAAGTACACGGTTTAGAGATCGGCGCAGATGATTACTTGATCAAACCCTTTTATCTCGCAGAACTGAATGCAAGGATCAAGGCCCTTTATCGAAGAAAGGTATACAGCGGAAACAAGGAAATCTTTTTCAACGAGATCAAGATCAAACCCGACAGCCATGAAGTCTTTGTGCACGATCGCCTTTTGAACCTGACCAAAAAAGAGTTTGACATCATCCACTTTTTTGTGGTCAACAGGCACCGTCTTTTGACCAAAGAGGCCATTGCCGAACACCTCTGGGGCGACGATATAGAAATGGCCGATTCTTACAAGTTCATCTATACCCATTTGGCCAATTTGCGCAGAAAAATTGCCGAATTGAAAGGCAAAGACTATATTCAGTCCATCTATAGCGTAGGCTATAAATTTACCGATCGAGAATGAACCTAGTCAGAAAGACCAATACATATTACCTCATATTTCTGGCTTTCCTCTTTCCGGTAATGATCGCGGTAGATTATTACTTCATTCAGTATCTCGTGAACAGTGAAGTGGAAGAAATTCTCTTGCATGAACGGGAACGTATTGATTTTCATCTCGACAAAGAGGGCGTGCTACCCCCTTCCAACTATTTATTGCAGAGCACCCCTATCGACAACGGCGCCATACGGCCCGAAAAATTCAATGACACCTTGATCTATGAGGCCTACGCCGACAAACAGCTTCCTTACAAAATATATACATTCACCTCATCTATCAATGCACAGCCCGTAAAGATCACGCTCAGGCATGTGCTGCTCGAAATACATGAGTTAATCTGGTTGCTTTTCATCACGACCAGTTTTGTTATACTGCTATTGGTGATAGGGCTTTATTTCATCAATCGGGAAATATACAAATGGGCGTGGAATCCGTTTTTCAGGAATTTATCAAAGCTCAAACAATATAATGTAACCCAAAAAGAGTCTATACATCTCAATACATCCAGCATAAGTGAGTTTGAAGAGCTCAATGAGGTCATCACCACGTTGATGGACCAAGTAAAGAAAGATTTTCAGAACCTAAAGGAATTCAACGAGAACATATCGCACGAAATACAGACTCCTTTGGCCATTATCAGAAACAAAGTGGTCTTGTTGTTAGAGAGCAACAACCTCGATAAAAAAGAACTGGCGCGGGTAGAGGCCGTGTACCAAGAGACCAATAAACTATCTAAAATAGGTAAGGCCCTGACACTGATCTCCAGAATAGAGAACCAAGAATTCAGGCGATTAGACCGTGTCGATGTCCATGCCATTATAGGGAACATCTTAAGCAATATGCAAGAGATCATCAATTTCAAGAATCTCAATGTAACCACCGAACTACATCCGGTAACCATAGAATGCGACCATATTCTGGCCGATATCCTGCTTACGAACCTTATCAAAAATGCCGTGCAGCACAATAAAGAAGGTGGTTCCATAAACATGCTGCTCAACGAGGATAAATTTGAAATCACCAATACCGGTGAAATTTCTGAGATAGCCACTGAAAAATTGTTCCGTCGTTTTCAAAGGGGCTCTTCAACAAAAGATTCCTTGGGCCTGGGGCTTGCCATCAATCAAAAGATATGTGATATCTATGGGTTTCGATTGGCCTATGACCGAAATGAAGAAATACACACGTTTTCTTTGTTTTTCAAAGGTTAGGTTTCTGAAATTTGCGGGTGAAAAATAAAAAATCGTAAATACATAACTTGTTTCTAAAAATATGACCCCGACCATGGAAAAGAAAACACTTGAGCTTGAAGGACTGCGAAAGATCAGAAAAGATTACACCTATTTGATCAATGTGTTCAAAGAAATGCTCCAGTCTTTGGGAGAGGCTGAACTTGCGGCCCTGATCAACGCAGAAAACGACTCCCATGAAAAAAAACAGTCTAAAGTGGCCGATGAAAAACTGGCACAGGCCCTGGGCATTTCCTTTGAGTTGCTCAACTTGGTAGAAGAGAACGCGGCCACGCAATTCCGCAGAAAAACCGAGTCCCAATTCGGACTGGAAACCACACGTGGATCGTGGGGAGAAACGCTCAAATTATGGAAAGAATCAGGGGTCGATGAGCAAAAAATAGCGGATTTGTTGCCCAAAATCAAGGTAATGCCCGTATTGACCGCCCACCCTACCGAAGCAAAAAGGTTGACGGTATTGGACATTCACCGAGAACTTTACGTGTTGCTGGTAAAAAACGAAAACCCGCTTTGGTCTGTCTCAGAACGGGCCGAGATAAAGCAAGAGATCAAAAGTGTATTGGAGCGATGGTGGCGTACCGGTGAAATCTATCTCCAAAAGCCCAGGCTCACCGACGAACGCAGCAACGTCATGCACTACTTTGTCAACGTGTTCCCAAAAGTGCTGCATTTGACCGACCAGCGTTTGCTCAATGCCTGGAAGCATGTCGGTTTTTCACCTGAACTGCTCGATGGGCCAGAACAATTTCCGATGTTGCAATTCGGAAGCTGGGTCGGTGGCGATAGGGACGGGCATCCGTACGTGACTCCAGAATTTACCGCTTCTACCCTACAGCTTCACCGTAGGGCTGCATTGAACATTCTAAGGGAGCAATTGGTGGCATTGGCACAAAAAATGAGTTTTTCCGAATTTCTCAATGAGGTTCCCACGGCGTTTCTATCAGAAATCGCATCACAGGCCAAAACCCTTGGCGAGGCCGGTCAGAAGGCCTTGAAGCGAAACCCTTCTGAACCCCTGCGACAGTTCATCAACCTATTGTTGGTACGGTTAGACAATACGGTTGACGAACGTTTTGACCTCGGCGATCAGAGCTGTTATCGCCGCCCTGATGATCTGGCGATCGAACTGAAAAAGCTCAGAGATGTCTTGGCCCACCTAAAGGCCGGCCAAGTGATCAAACAATACCTGTTTCCGGTAGAACGGCTATTGGCCTGCCTTGGTTTTCATTTGGCCAAGCTCGATATTCGGCAGAACAGTGCGTACCATGAAAAAGCCATGGCCCAACTATTACAGGCCGCAGGCTTTTCCGATACCGACTATGCCCATTGGGATGAAGAAAAAAGACTTTCTTTTATCAACAAAGAGTTACAGAGCAATCGCCCCTTTTTGGTGGCCGGTACCCCCTGCGGGCCAGAAGCCGATAACGTATTGGGGTATTTTAGCGAGGTCAAAAAATATGTGGATCGGTACGGAACCGATGGTATAGGCTCTGTCATCGTCAGTATGACGCGCAGTTTAAGTGATTTGGTGGTCGTTTTTCTGTTTCTGCGCGAGGTCGGTCTCAAAGATGCCCACCTTCCCGTTGTGCCGCTTTTAGAGACCATTGACGACCTTGTGGCCGGCCCTGATATCTTAGAGGCCTTTTTAACCCACCCCATGGTGCAAGAACAGCAAAAGCACAAAAAGCCCTTTATACAAGAAGTGATGTTAGGCTATAGCGACAGCAACAAAGATGGGGGCATACTGACCAGCCGGTGGAACATCTACAAGGCGGAGGAAAAACTCACGGAGGTTGGAGATCGACGCGGTATAGCCCTTCGCTTTTTCCATGGCCGGGGGGGCACCATCAGCAGGGGGGGCGGTAAAATCCACCGTTTTCTTGAAAGCATGCCGCCCGGTGCGATGAGCGGCCACATCAAAATGACCGTACAGGGTGAAACCATAGCCAATCAATTTGCCAATCGCCTGAACGCCTCGTACAACCTCGAGATGTTTCTCTCGGGCACGGCCAGACAGGCCATGCGAACGGCGCAGAAAGAAAAAGACAAAAAGCTGTACGACATCATGGACCGTCTTGTGGCACTGGCCCGAAGCAACTACCGGCAATTGTTAGACCACCCTCAATTCATTGAATTCTATGGCCATGCCACCCCCATAGACGTGCTTGAACAAAGCAAAATCGGTTCAAGGCCTGCCCGCAGAACCGGTCAGCGATCCCTCGATGATCTTAGATCCATACCTTGGGTGTTCAGTTGGAACCAATCGCGGTTCAACCTCACGGGGTGGTTTGGTACGGGCACTGCCCTTGGCACCTTCCAGGCGCAATATCCTGAAGATTTCGAATATTTAAAAACCCTTGCCGAAGAATGGCCGTTATTGAAATACGGTCTGATCCAGATCGAGACCAACCTTTTGAATTCAGATACCGACATCATGAAGGTCTTTGCCGATCTGGTGCCGGATCCTACCACCAAAAACGAGCTCATGCAGCTTATTCTGGCCGATTATGGTACCTGTCTTGAAGAAATTGAAACCCTTATGGGCGCATCTGTAGAAGAGCGCCGGCTCTCTAGGCTTGAAAACAACAAACTTAGGCATCGGTCATTGCAGATGTTGCACGAAATACAGCTACGGTCGCTCAAAAAATGGCGGGCCCTCGACAAAAAAGACGCTGAAGAGGCCAACAAACTGCTGTTGGTGCTTTTGTTGGTGGTGAATGTGTTATCGGGCGGACTGAAAGGTACGGGGTAAGGAAACCAAAATGACCTTAATCGGCATATTCCCCAACCACAGGTTTTGATGACGCGCTCTACTGTGAAGGCTTTGTGGGCCACTGAACAGCGGGCCAAATTAAACCCAAGCCGTCATTTTGTTTATGCCTTATCGTGGTTTGTTTTTAATCAAACTCTCCAGAAAATCTAAACTTTTCCGTTTTTCGAGAATCATAGTTTCCGTGTTCGAAAGAAATTTCCAATGTAGGAAAAACATCTTCTTCTATCCTGATTATTTTTGGCCTCATCAAGCGTTCGATTTTGTACAATTTACTCACAGTATAGTAGTCACCGTCAGGTGTGATTGATATAAATATGCTAGAATATATTTCTTCGCTTTCATTTGAGTTTTTTATTGATGCTCGACTATCATTTATCTCAAATATGCTTAAAAACAAAGCACCATCATAAATTGGTTTGGAGATTTCTATTGGATCTTGAAGGCTTGATAATATGTAGCTCATCTCATCTTTTTCCGAGAAATCTTCGATTTTTACTTGTGAGGAACAACCAATGACCATTAAATAGACAATTAGTTTAAAAAAAGTTCTCATGAGTTATTTTCTTATTGAAAAGTGAATATGGTCTTTATGGCCTACAACAGGATGATTATAATTCCATTTACACTTATCACCTTTTGAATCGTTGTTTCCTACTATTCATTATTCTTCATAATAAGGTCATACATAACCCTTACATCATCTTGTAAGCTATCCAGCACTTTCCATTTACCATCCTCTTTCTTTAATCGAATAGTGGAAGAAAATCCATCATATTTTGAAATCGTCACCCCAGAGACAACTAATGCTTTGTCAAAGTTTTCGGAAAAAGCCACCCTTGAAAAGGAAAGTATAATGTGATTGTTTTTGAATCTTCTCTTCCATTTATCATTATTACGAATGGTATCGAGTAAGGAGAGTTTTATTCTGTTTTCATCATAGGTCAATTTTGAGATATCAATAGTCGATCTCTTGAAATGGACCAGTTTTTCATAAAGGTTAGAAAAAGTGCTATCCTTTATAGTACTTTGAGTATTGTCTTTGGGGTCAGTATGAAAAAATTCGGGATATATTGCAATACGTAATAGGCTATCTTGGTGTATCGCTTTTAAAGAATCCCTCAATCTCCAAAAGTCCTTTTCTGTAAAGTCTTCCGTGAAGGTAGCCGGCGGCGGCGGTAATAGTCCAACGTAATCGAAATATTCATGATTATTGATTAACAATGAATATATTTCATGGCTATTCCGTTCCTCCAAGGCGGCAGCTGTCTTTTCTTTATTTAAGTTCTTGTCTCCACAAGAAACCAAGAAAAATGCTAAGGCCACAAACTTGCTAATTACAAGGACTGTTCTGGTCATTTAGTGAAGAATTTAAAATTTCGGTGCTTTTCCTTTCAATATAGTCTCTTTCCGCTTCTGTTAAATTACCCAAATAATTGTAGGTATTTTCAAGGCTCGCCCATGCTAAACTTTCATATTCCTTAAGGGTAAATTTTTCATTGTCAAATTGATACAATGCACGTGCAATAGGAGTTACATACTTCTCAGCCATATAGTTATGTTGTGCTTCGCTCATTCTCTTCCTTATACTTTGCTCCAGATGAGGACTATCGAGTTCTTCCTCGCTTAGTAGTCCAATATAGAACGAAAAAAGTTGCATTAGCCGAGGTCTATCGGTTATTGTGTAATCTCTTGATTTACGATGCACGTACCTTACTATTTCTGCATGAATGCCTTCGTGCAGAATGAGTCTTGCCAGTTCCAGGGGATTGTTGTTGGCATTGTTTTCATTTATGACAATTCTTATTTCATCACTACTTGTAATTCTATCAAGTGTTACGGCATCTGCACTGGCATTTCCCGAAGGCATAGGCCCAATACTAATCACCAAATTATATTCCGGGTCATCCGTAAAGGCCCCTATAGTCCTTTTGAACAAATTTTCATTTTTTTCTTCGAGCTTTTCAAAAACGCATTTTGCTTTGCCCTTGAGGCGATTAATGATTTTATCCTCTTCATTAATCGGCACCACCAGTTCCCCCTTGGGGCAGTCGTCATCCTTTGATCTGTTTGTTCTTGGCCCCTTGTTGTCGTCATCGTCATCGGTTTCCCATGTGGAGCAGAAGCATCCCTTGCCCCCGCTGACCGTCGGGTTGACCCCAGAACCCGTTCCTTGCCCGGATATCGATATGCTCCAGCCGCCACGGCCCCCGGCAGGGTTGGTGGTCCCATTGTTGCCGTTGCCGCTGCCGTTGCCGCTCTGGTTGCCGCCGCCCGTGCTGGGATACGACCCCGAACCACCGCTACCGGTGTTGCCGACCTCGCCGCAGGGGTAGGGCATGTGTACCCCGTTGCGGGCAGCATCCGTCATCGCATAGAACCCTTCAAGGGCGTAGTAGTTCACCTCGATGGGCACATAGCCCCCCGCCCGGGGGCTGCCCCGGGCCATGTCGGTGAAATACCCCGGTTCCATGACGTACTCGAGTACCGTGGGCGGGATCTCTTCATCGGCCCGTTCGGCCACTATGAGGTTGTAGAAGGCATTTTCCCTGCTCGCCCTTGGGTAGAACCTCAGGGAATAGGTCTTGTTGCCCACCGAGTCGATGTTCTCCAATATGTCGCTGGTATCTACATGGTAGGGGGCCTCGCCATCCTTCAGGCCGAGGGCGTCTTTGTTTGCCTTTGTGATATCGGTAATGCGCGCCATTATCACGGGCACGTCGCCCGAGCTGAGGACGGACACTGGCACCCCCCGTTCGCCCGCTGTGCCCCCATCCTCCACAGACGGGGCCGTTTCCTTTTCACAGCCCCCGACGGTCACCGCAAGTACGATGAGCAGGGCCATGGTTCCCCCATGCCCAAACAAACCCTTCAATCCTTTTAAAATCGATTTTTCCATTTCCGTTTGGTTTTAGATCAAGTAAGAATGTCAAATGGGGGCATGCAAAGAAAACAAAAAGTTATAATAAATTATAACTTTTTGTTGTAAAATATTACCGTTTAATGTTCCGAAATGGTCATGGAGGTACGGCCGTCTCAGGCAATCACCCGATTTATGGCCGGCTATGGTAATTCCCTGCGCTTAAAAAAATCATGTCCTGTGTCTCCTTGTTCGACAGGTGACCAAAATTCGGCTGAATAAATTCCTACTGACATGGCAATGATTACTATTTTGTACTCGTATTCGCTTAGCTTATCTTTCGATTCTGCTTTAATTTGGTTAAAACATAAAGTGAGTTCTTCCAAATTATCATGCTTTACGATTTCTTCTTCTATCGTTCTGATATACATGGCACAGACATCGCTAATTCCCTCATAATCATCGATGTCGGTAGCAAGGTGGAAATCCGTCAATGATTCTTTTTGCCTTTTATCCAATTCTTGTTTGTTGATGTTCAACATTGTATTACGAACTGTCTCATCAAAATTCTCAAATGCCTGATAGAGAGAATCGTTGTGCAGCTTATCAATTTGTGCTATTTGACTTTCAATAAGATTGACCAAGTCTACATTCACTGTCCCATTCTTTGCATTCTTGTCTGTACAGGCAAAAAAAGTCGATGCGGTTAAGAAATAGCCACTAATTAGAACTTGTCGAACAAAAAGTCTCCTCTCAATGTTTAAATTCAAACTCTTTGCCTTTGACAAAATTTTCATTCTCTTAATTTTAGGTCTGACCTTCACTTGGGTACTTGAAAATTTGTTTCTTCAGCGAAACAAATCTTCCTTTAATTGGCTTCTAGGCAATAATCCTGGGTGGTATGATTTTTGGAATTACACACGACAGCATTGAGTATGATGCTCGCCAGTCGCTGTAATCTTGTCATAGGGGCGTACAAAGAAAAGAAAAAATTACTATATATTATAACTTGTTATCATATATTGCACTTCCTCCCCCTTTTTTTGCCCTTGGTAGAGCGTTTTTCGTCCTTATCTCGCATAGTGCCTATCTTTATAGAAACCCCTATACTCTTCTACATTGGACAAATTTTCTAAAGATGATGTACTGGCCGTCTTGGGCGGGCGTATCAGAGAAGTACGCATGCGCAAGGGCATGCGACAGAACAAGGTGGCCGCAGAATGCGGCTTTCACAAGAGCGGCTACAACGCCATCGAGGCTGGTAAACGAAACATAACCGTCTTGACCCTATACAAGATCGCCCAGGTACTTGAAGAGCCGGTCTCTATTTTCTTCGAGGCCGGGGAATGATTGGGCCTAGGATGGCTCCACTTTTGAGAACTCATAAAAGGGTCTGCGCTTCTTTTAAAATGGGTAATCTGGATCTTATTTTAATCCCAACAAGATTTCCGAAATCAATCCTTCGCGATCTTTATTGGCTTTGTTGATAAAATCCCTACTTACTGCCAAATCGCTTTGGTGCTTATCTGACCAGATAATGATTTCTATCAAAACAGGAATCAAATCTTTTCCTTTCTCGGTCATTGAATATTCTTTTTTGGTCTTTAGCGCTTCAAACACCTTAGACTCAACTATTCCATTATGTTCCAGCTTTTTTAAACGATCAGATAGAATATTGGTGGCTATACCTTCTTTGGAATGTAAAAAATCGTTGTAGAATTTTTTTCCTTGAACCAAATCACGAATGATTAAAAAGGTCCACTTGTCACCAAATAGGTCCAAAGCAAAGCTAACAGGGCAGTCTGATCTCATATTCGTTACATTATTCACTTGCATTTTGCAAGTTAATCATTATATTTGTACGCTTGCAAAACGCAAGTAATTTATTTTATCAAATAAAAGCTAAAAATGGATACCATAAAAATCAGTTTTGATGCCTTGAAGAGAGACAGCTGGTCTGAACAGGAAACCAAAAATGTGAAATTGATCATTGAATTTGTGCAACTGCTCATGAACGATCATGATTTTGATGCAGTGCTTACAAAATTCGGAAATCCCCATTACGTACAGCACAACAGAAGTATCCCAGATGGTATGGATGCATTGGTAGAGTATGTCAAAAGCTTCTCAAAACAATTTCCCGACTATACGTATGATGTCAAGCACATTTATGCAGACGGTGATTTTGTGATTTTTCATTCTCATATTACTACCCATAGAAAAGATCGTGGTAACGATAAAAAAGGAATCAATGTTCACGACTCTTGGCGAATTAAGAATGGCCAAATTGTAGCGCATTGGGACTCTCTACAGCCCATGAACGCTTTTCTGAGATTATACTTTTGGTTAACAGGTGGTAAAATAGCCAATACCAATGGGGTGTATTAGCATTCGGTAGTAATCAAAAAGTAAAGAGCTCCCCACACTTTTTGGCCATCGTTAAAATGGCCATCTATAAAAAGCCCCCGCTCTCGCGAAGGCTTTTGGTACCACTCCGTGGTCCCACCTGGGCTTACCTCGACCGCGCCTGCTTTCACAGGCTGGCTCGGCATGAACTTCTCACCCACCATTGCTCCGCAATAAAAAAGCCCCCGCTCTCGCGAAGGCTTTTGGTACCACTCCGTGGTCCCACCTGGGCTTACCTCGACCGCGCCTGCTTTCACAGGCTGGCTCGGCATGAACTTCTCACCCACCATTGCTCCGCAATAAAAAAGCCCCCGCTCTCGCGAAGGCTTTTGGTACCACTCCGTGGTCCCACCTGGGCTCGAACCAGGGACCCCTTGATTATGAGTCAAGTGCTCTAACCAGCTGAGCTATAGGACCTACAAATGCAGGCGCAAAACTAGCACTTATTTTTCGTTGCCACAAGGGTCACGCAGTTTCGGCCACAGCTATTTCTTGGCACAGTTCCACCAAAACCCCGTTGGTGCCCTTAGGGTGCAAAAAGGCCACTCGCTTGTTGTCTGCCCCGTTTTTCGGAAAGCCGGGCAATATAACGAACCCCTCGCCCTCTAAGCGCTTCATTTCCGCCTCCAAATCCGTTACGGCAAAGGCAATGTGGTGTATGCCCTCTCCCTTTTTCTCTAAAAATTTGGCGATCGGGCTGTTGTCATTGGTGGCTTCCAACAATTCAATCTTGTTCGGGCCTACTTTAAAAAAAGAAGTGCGAACCCCTTCTGAGGCCACTTCTTCAATCTTATAGTGGGGTTCACCGTACAGTTTCTCAAAAAGTGCGTTCGAGGCGGTCAAATCGTTCACCGCGATACCGATATGCTCAATTTTGTCCATAGATAGCGCTATTTTAAATAACAAAATAATTGTTCTTTATCAGAATAACGGCCAAATTAACCAATGTTGGGCGACCAAATCATGAGAAACGTCATTTATTGCCTAATTTTGCCCTATGGAAACACAACGACAGAAGAAGATAGCCCGTGTCATTCAGCAAGACCTTGCCGACATACTGCAACGTGCCGTTACTGAAGCCGGCGCACAGGGCATCATTGTTTCCGTATCAAAAGTCTATGTCACCGTTGACCTTTCAATGGCCAAGGTGTACGTCAGTATCTTTCCGAATGACAGGGCACAACCCCTGTTAAGCGAAATCAAAAAGACCGAACCACAGATCAAACACCAATTGGCCCAGCGCACCAAACACCAGTTGAGACGGGTGCCAGAACTGACTTTTTTTCTCGATGACTCGTTAGATTACATCGACAGTATTGAAGAATCGTTGAAGGGCGGTGAAAACCCTATCGAGAATCGCGACCTTTTACCAAAAAGAAAGAAGTCTTAGCCTTGAACTTTCCGCTCTACATCGCCAAGCGGTACCTCCGTTCAAAAAGTAGCCAAAATGCGGTCAACATCATCAATTTCATCACCTTTTTGGTCATCATTATTGGTGCTGCGGCACTTTTCATTGTGCTTTCGGCCTTTTCAGGACTCAAGATCTTTAGCCTTCAATTCACGAATACGTTCGACCCCGATCTAAAAGCGGTGCCAACCACCGGCAAGGTCTTTTCTTTGCTGGAAACAGATGAAGAAAAACTTTCGACAATTGGCGGTGTCTTGCATTATTCAAAAGAATTGGAAGAGCGCGTTTATCTGTCTTTTCGTGAAAAGGGCGATCTGGCCTTCATCAAGGGGGTCGATGAAAATTACCGCAAGGTTACGGATATTGACAGCACACTTTATTTTGGCAATTGGGGCATCACCGATCACAACACCGTAATGGGCATCGGCATCTACAATTTATTGGGCGTGCCCATCAACAATTACCAAACCCCCATGATGGCTCTGGCCCCCAAGCCCGGCAAGAGTTCGTTGACCCAAGCCGCCTTGGGCTCAAAACCCTACAATGAACTGCCCCTAGTGGTCAGTGGGGTGTACGCCGTTGAAGAGGGGCTCGATAAAAAATACATATTTACCGACTTGAAATTGGTGCAGGCCTTTTTGGAAAAGGACAGTGCCCAAGTTTCAGGAATCAACTTTAAGCTCGATGAAAACGCTTCATTGGAAAACGTGCGCGGGGCAATCAAAAATGCGTTGGGCGACAAGGCCATTGTTTTGAGCAGAAGAGAACTCAACAGTACGCTCTACCGTATGCTGAACACTGAAAACTTGGCCACCTACCTCATCTTCACATTGGTCTTGATCATCGCCCTGTTCAATGTGGTGGGGGCCATCATCATGATGATACTCGACAAGCGCCAGAACTCAAAAACATTGTTCAGCCTTGGTGCGACCATCAAAGAACTGCGGCAAATCTATTTTATTCAAGGCCTTTTGGTGACCACACTGGGTGGTCTGGTAGGGGTATTGATAGGAATTCTTTTGGTCGCCTCCCAATTGGTGTTCGGGTGGTTGAAGATAACCCCTTCATTGGCATATCCGGTGGCATTTGATATGATGAACGTTTTGTTGGTACTGGCGACCATAACCCTATTGGGAATCGTTTCATCAAAAATCGCCAGCAGTCGAATATCAAAAAGATTGATTGCCGCTTCTTAACACAAAGAATATGCTTTTGGCTAGGCAAACTGAAAGTCACCGAATTTTTCCAATACTTCATCAAAAGCGGCAAAAACATCGGCGGCATCGTCGCTGGTGACCATTTTCATCCGGTATTCCTTGAAATGGGGTATGCCCTTGAAGTAATTGGTGTAATGGCGCCGGGTTTCAAAGACCCCTAACTTCTCGCCTTTCCAATCAATCGCCATCTGCAGGTGGCGCCGGGCCGCTTCGACCCGTTCTTCCATGGTCGGTGGGGCTAAATGGTTGCCCGTTCTGAAATAGTGCTTCACTTGGTTGAAAAACCAGGGATTGCCAATACTGGCACGGCCGATCATGGCGCCGTCCAAACCAAAATCATCGCGCATTTTCATCGCGGCCTCTGGCGTATCGACATCTCCGTTACCAAACACCGGTATGTGCATTCTAGGGTTGTTCTTTACTTGGGCAATGGGCTTCCAATCGGCTTGCCCTTTGTACATCTGTACCCGTGTGCGGCCATGTATTGAGATGGCCTTTATGCCCACATCTTGCAGGCGTTCCGCTACTTCAACGATTTTGATGGAGTTGTGGTCCCACCCCAAACGGGTTTTTACGGTAACGGGCAATTTTGTGCGTTTGACCATTGCCTCGGTCAATTTTACCATAAGCGGAATATCCCTCAAAATACCGGCCCCCGCATTTTTGCAGACCACCTTTTTGACGGGGCAGCCAAAGTTGATGTCTATGATATCAGGACCTGTTTGTTCTACAATGTCGATGGCCTTCAACATTGAATCCATCTCGGCGCCAAAAATCTGGATGCCCACTGGGCGTTCCTTTTCATAGATATCAAGTTTGATTACGCTTTTTGCGGCATCGCGTATCAGTCCCTCCGAAGAAATGAATTCAGTATAAACGACATCGGCCCCTTGTTCTTTGCACAAAGCGCGAAAAGGAGGGTCGCTCACATCTTCCATCGGTGCCAACAGTAATGGAAAATCGGGCAATTCTATGCTTCCTATCCTTGGCATGGGCATTTGACCTTTAAGAGGTGCAAAATTACGAAATCGCAAAAAAACACCTTGTCAATCGGCTTTTAATCGATCACGCTCTTTCTTATCAATGCTGCGTTGGTTGTCTTCAAGCCTGAAGTTTCCGAAGTTATAGGTAAAACCGAAACGGACGAACTGCGTCTCTGGCCTTCTTCGGTAAAAATTGTCTTGGTTCAAATATCTAGAGGTATAGGTGGGCACATAGGTTCTCAAGATATCTTCTGCGGCCAGTGATAGTACGGCCCTATTGTTCCATAGTGATTTGCGAAGCCCCAATGTCAGATTGATCTGCTCGTCAGATATGTACGAGCCAAACAAGAACCTTGATAAATAGGTAATCGTAGCCTCTCCCGTAAGGGACCCGTCTTTTGAAAGGGTCAGATAATTGGCCAAATAGCCATAAACGCCGTTTACTTCGTTTTTGAATTCTTGGTCACCACTTTCAACGGCCAAAAATGTTTCGTCTTCATGAAAAACGGAAACATACGAATAGATATACCAAGGGTTCAGGATGCTTTTGCTGAAAGTGAAATCAAGGCCGTACGAAGTGCTTTCTAAAACGTTCTGCTTTAACTCTCTAAGTGTTTGGTTTTCATTGTCTTGAAACACCAAATAGTTTATGGAGTTGCCGTTGTCGCGATAATAGGCATCGATAAAGAATTCGCTATTGAACGTATAGTTTAAATTGAAATTATTTGAGAAATAGGGAACCAGGCCCAGATTGCCCTCCTCGAAATCATTTTCATTGTTGAAATTTCTGAACGGGTTCAGGTCATTATACCTTGGCCTATCGACCCGCCTGCCATAATCAAAGGCAAAACTGTGCTTTTCTGAGGGTGAGTACAACAAATAGATCGAAGGAAAGATCTCGAAAAAATCTTGGTTGCTAGTGGTGTCAAAAGTCAATGAAACCCCTTCAGCATCGGTAAGTTCTCCCCTGGCCCCCAGCTTCACTGACCATTTTTCCCAACTTTTTACCCAACTCACATAGGCTGCATATACTTTTTCATCATATCTAAAATCGTCTGAGAGTGAAGCATCAACATTGGGGTTGTTCCCGGTAAAATTGAAATAGTCAATGGCGCTTTCTGAAGCAATCGACGAAATTTTCAATCCAGATTCGAATGATGAGGTGCCCAGAGGGGTGGCAAAATCGACCTGCCCGGTTAGTATCTCTATTTGTTGATCTGAGGCCGTGGTAAACCCAAAGTCCCTGATGAAGCTACCCGAACCATCAAAATAGTCTGAGCCGATTAGCTGAAGAAAGCTATCACTATAGTGGGTGTAGTGGGTGTTGAAAGAAAGTTGGGTCCCTTCTTTTTTCAGCTTGTGCACATATGATAGATCAAATGCGAGGTTGGTATTATCGGCCCCTACCCGATTATCTGTAATGAACGTCGAGTCCAGGACGTTTTGCGCATTGCGAATTTCAGTATCTAAATTGCTTTCCCATTCTTGGTTTGGATTATGAACTGCCGTTGCCGTGAAATTGAGACTGTTTTTGTCGTCAAAATCATAGTCGAGTATCAATGTTCCGTTATGGGCCCTTGTTCTTTTGGTTTCATCGATATCGGTTTGCCATCTTGAAAAGACAGCATTGGCATCATTGATGAAATTGATGCCCTTGTCGGTTCTTCTTAGTTCTTTTCTAGGGTTAAACGAATAATTGGCGAAGACATTCAATTTATCTGTTTTATAGTAATGGCTCATGCCAAAACTGTACTTGGGCAAAACCGCTTGGGTATAGTTTGTGGTAATGCTCCCTTTATAGCCCGGTACAATGTTCTTGCCACTGATTATGTTCAGTACGGGGCCACCCTCGGCATCAAAACTGGCCGGTGGATTGGCAATCACCTCAACCGATTTGATATTGGTACCTGAAAGCCCCTCCAATAAATCTTTGGCTTCTTGACTTGACAACTGAACCTTTCGCCCGTTCAGGTAAATCGTCGCTGATTGACCGCGAATCTGTAAATCATCTTGATTGATAATGACCCCAGGGGTATTTTTAAGGATATCCCAAGAATTTCCCTGTGATACCACTGTATTCTCTACATTGAAGACCAAACGGTCTGATAACCGCTCTAAAGTGGGGCGTCTGGCCGTCACCACCACCTCATCAAGGGTTTCGGCCTTAACGGGAATAATCAATGCACCCAAAGAAATATCGTTTTTGACATCAAGCGCCAAGGGTTTCGAGCCCCTGCCCACATAGCTGGCCTGTAAGAGATACAGGTCTGGTGCAATGTCTGACAGCAAGAAACGACCGCCTTCATCAGCAGAGGTGCCCTGAACGAAAGTAGAGTCGACAGCGCTCAACAACAATACATTGGCAAAACCAATGGATTCGTTTGCTTCATTGACCACCTTTCCGGTGATCTGATAGGTCTGGCCCATCAAATTGGCAAAAGCCAAGAAAGCCATGACTGGCAACAGGCGCAAGTGTATCATTCAGAGTTTGGGTTGTCTACCAAATCTAATGAAATTATTTATTGTAAATTTTCATATTCGATGAAAACCTCCATGAATGGCCCCTAAAACCGCTATATTTGCAGTCACTTTTATCGCCCTTGAACCTAGTGAAGGCCAGAGCCATGAAGAACATTAGAAATTTCTGTATCATCGCCCATATTGACCATGGCAAAAGCACCTTGGCCGACCGATTGTTGGATTTCACAGGTTCTGTGACCGAACGTGAAAAGCAAGATCAGTTATTGGACAATATGGACCTTGAGCGTGAGCGGGGCATCACCATAAAGAGCCATGCCGTTCAGATGGATTATACCCATCAAGGCGAAACCTATGTGCTCAACTTGATCGACACCCCTGGCCATGTAGACTTCTCATATGAGGTCTCACGTTCAATTGCGGCCTGTGAAGGCGCCCTTCTGGTGGTCGATGCCGCCCAGAGCATACAGGCACAGACCATTTCAAACCTATATTTGGCCTTAGAGAACGATTTAGAGATCATACCCGTGCTCAACAAGGTAGATTTGCCCAGTGCCAGCCCAGAAGAGGTGACCGATGACATAGTCGATCTGTTGGGCTGCAAGCCAGAAGAAGTGATTCCGGCCAGTGCCAAAACCGGTATTGGCATCGAGAATATCTTGACGGCCATCATTGAACGTGTTCCTGCACCTGAAGGAGACCCGGGCGCACCCCTACAGGCCTTGGTCTTTGATTCGGTCTATAATCCATTTCGTGGGGTGGAGACTTATTTTCGAATCGTGAACGGCGAAATCAAAAAGGGGCAAAAAATCAAGTTCATGGCCACCGATAAGAGCTATTTTGCCGATGAGATCGGTACATTGAAGCTCACCCAACATCCCAAGCAAAAAATAACTACGGGCGATGTGGGCTATTTGATTACCGGTATCAAAGATGCCAGAGAGGTGAAAGTAGGTGATACCATTACCCTTTCAGAAAATTCGGCCTCGACCGCCATAGCCGGGTTTGAAGATGTAAAGCCCATGGTGTTTGCGGGCATCTATCCGGTCGATACCGAAGATTTTGAAGAGTTGCGGTCCTCTATGGAAAAGTTACAGCTCAACGACGCTTCGTTGGTGTTCACCGCCGAGAGCAGTGCGGCCCTTGGTTTTGGTTTTCGTTGCGGTTTCCTCGGAATGCTACATATGGAAATCATTCAAGAACGCTTAGAGCGCGAGTTCGATATGACCGTCATCACCACGGTGCCGAACGTGAGCTACCATGCCTTTTCCACCAAAAACCCTGAAGAAATTGTAATCGTCAACAATCCTTCAGATCTACCCGACCCTTCTACTCTCGATCGCGTTGAAGAGCCTTATATAAAGGCCACCATTATCACCAAGTCAGATTTTGTGGGCAATGTGATGTCGTTGTGCATTGACAAGCGGGGCCAAATTACCAACCAGACCTATTTGACCACTGAAAGGGTCGAACTTACCTTCGACATGCCCTTGGCCGAAATAGTGTTCGATTTCTACGATCGCTTGAAAACGGTTTCAAAGGGATATGCTTCTTTCGATTATTCACCCATTGGAATGCGGATCTCAAAATTGGTGCGTGTCGATATATTGTTGAACGCCCAACCTGTTGATGCCCTTTCTGCACTGGTGCATTTCGATAATGCCTACCACATCGGCAAGAAAATGTGTGAAAAGCTCAAAGAGCTCATTCCTAGGCAGCAGTTCGATATACCCATTCAAGCGGCCATTGGTTCAAAAATCATTTCTCGAGAAACCATAAAGGCGTTGCGCAAAGATGTTACCGCGAAGTGCTACGGCGGTGATATTTCACGAAAACGAAAACTTTTGGAAAAACAGAAGAAGGGCAAGAAACGCATGCGCCAAGTAGGCAATGTAGAAATTCCACAACAGGCATTCATGGCCGTTCTGAAATTGAACGATTGATGAAAAAAATCAACATACCGTTCGTTTTGGGCATCTTTCTCTTTTTGGTCGGATGCGCCTCTTATCATCAAAAAAAGGAAATAAGGCAAGGGAAAGATTGGACCATAATTTGGGAAGAACATTTTGACACCCCGGGAATTCTTGATACGACCAAATGGAACATCGTCGAACGCAACAATGTAGATTGGGGCAATTATATGTCGAACAATCCTGAATGCATGAAGATAAAGGACGGAAAGCTGTACCTGCGCGGTATCGTAAACCCCGACCAAGCAAAAGACACCGCCCAGTACTTGACCGGCGGGGTAAGTACCAAGGGCAAGTTTGCTTTTCAGTACGGAAAAATCGAAATACACGCCAAGCTAGAAAGTGCCACCGGTGCGTGGCCCGCCATGTGGATGCTTGCCGATCAACCCAAGTATGGCGACTACCCCAGAAACGGTGAAATAGATCTGATGGAACACCTGAACTATGAAAATCAAGTATATCAGACCATACACTCATACTATACTTTGGAGCTTAAAAAAGAATTTCCGCAACGCTACACTACCGTTCCTGTAAACACTGAAAATTTCAATACCTATGGCATGGAGTGGTATGCCGACAAACTGGTATTTATGGTGAACGGCAAAGAGACGCTTACCTATCCAAAAGTTGAAGGTGTCGATCCCTCACAATGGCCTTTTGACCAACCTTTTTATCTGCTCATTGATATGCAATTGGGGGGTTCTTGGGTCGGCAAGGTCGATCCAGATGACCTGCCCGTTCAGATGATAGTCGACTGGGTAAAGGTATATCAATAACGATCCATCATTCTTTGACCCATGTTAATTTGAAGCTTGATCGGTCTGTAGGTCAAATTCCTTCCCCAAATACACCAATTTATATCCTTTCTTGATTGGTTCAGGTTCTTGGCTGAAAGCGGGAATAATCTTCAGGTCTCCTTCCGCATCCTTTAAAAAAATAGGAACGATGTCATCGTCGGCACTGCTGATTTCGACCAGGCTTTCGTAATGTTCTCTGTCTTTGAGGCCTATCTCGTGTATGGTCGGATTTTTTCTAACGGCCTCCATAAGTTTTATAAAATCATCGGTTTGTGAAAACAGTCCTTCCTTTTGATTTCTCTCAGAATCATTCATCTCATCACCGTTCACCAAACGAAATGCCCCGTTCTCGCCAAATTGTTTTCCCAACTTGTCAATGGCGTATCGATTGATATCAGAATTTGCGGTCAGGGCCATCAGATAGCCGACGTCGTTCAGTTCGATGTTGTCGGTCAGTGTGTCAGAATAAATATCTGCAGCGATGCCTTCGACACCCAGTTTTTTGGCCTTGTCAATATTGGTCTGATTGTTATCGATCAATACCACATGTCGGTTGTTGTCTTTTAGGTACTGGGCGATCAATCTTGATGCTGCAGAGGCACCCACGATCAAAATGCCCTCTGACTTGGTCAAGAAGACCCCCACCAATCTAGCAAAAAGCCGTGCGGTAGTGGCGTTCAGTAACACCGTGCCCAGTACGATCATAAACACCAATGGGGTAATGTACTCTGCGCCCGGCTCGCCCCTAAGAATCAGTTTCGACCCAAAAAGTGAAGCAATACCAGCTGCTACGATACCTCTGGGGCCGACCCATCCGATGAACATTTTTTCATTGACCTTGAGGTGAGACCCCCAAGCACTTATAAAAACACCGATTGGCCGTACCAAGAAAACAATAATGGCGAACAGTAAGGCCGTTTTCCAATTGTAGATCAACAACATGTCATCGATATTGATGTTCGCGGCCAACAAAATGAAAAGAATGGAAATCAAAAGCACGCTCAATGATTCTTTGAAATAAAGCAGCTCCTTAAGATTGGGCAGGTTCATATTGCCCAAGACCATTCCCATTACCACAACCGCCAAGAGACCTGATTCATGGGCAAAGACATCTGACTCTACAAATACCAAGAGCACCACAGACAATGACACAACGTTCAAGAGATAATGTGGAATGAAGTTCCTTTTAATGGCAAATGCCAGGGCATGGGCAAAGGTAAAACCAAAGGTGGTGCCAAATAGCAAAATTTTCCCAAACTCTATCAAAGCCGTCTTGGTGAACGCCTGCCCCTCGCCCACACTGATGAACTCGAAAACCAATACCGCCACCAAAGCTCCTATGGGGTCGATGAGAATGCCTTCCCATTTCAATACCGTTGAAACATCTTTTTTAAGTGGAATATTTCTAAGAATGGGGGTAATCACCGTAGGCCCGGTAACAATGATCAAAGCTGAGAACAAAAAGGAAATCTGCCATGAAAGGTCAAAAATGTAATGGGCGGCCAGACCGGCACAAACAAAGGTTATAATGGTGCCGACGGTAATCAGTTTGGTGATGACGGGGCCAACATTTCTGATTTCAGCCCTTTTCAATGTCAACCCTCCTTCAAAAAGTATAATGCTGATCGAGAGTGAAACAAAATTATAGAGACCGTCACCCGGAAAAAGCCCTTTATAGCCATTCCAAATAGGTTCTATCAACTTGCTGCCATCGGCAGTATATAATGTGGCAATTGGCCCCACCAACAATCCTATCAAAATCAAAGGAAGAATAGCTGGTAATTTCAAGCGCCACGCCACCCATTGGGCAATGATTCCGAGAATGATGATTCCGGCGAGTTCGAGCATGTTGGTTATTTTTTTGAAATTTAATGCTTTTCTTTTGAAACGGCATTTTAAAAAATGGCCTCCCTGATCCTTCATTTTGACCTTAAGTGCCGTAAAATGCCCATCCAGCTCTTCATATCGAGACAATAGACTTGCAAAATATGTTAAAATAGCAATAATAAACCAGTGTTTTTAAGCGAATTACAGTGCAGTTTTATTATTTTGCGCACCCTTTGTTCATCGCATGAGGCTATACCCCATTGAGACTGGAAATTTTAAATTGGATGGCGGCGCCATGTTTGGTGTCGTGCCCAAGTCACTGTGGAACAGAACCAATCCGGCTGACGAAAAAAATATGATCGATTTGGCAGCACGCTGCCTTTTGATAGAAGACGGTGACCGCTTGGTGCTTATAGATACCGGTCTTGGAAACAAACAATCAGAAAAGTTTTTCGGTCATTATTTTCTTTGGGGAGACCATTCTATGGATAAGTCGCTCGAGAACCACGGTTTTCACCGAGACGACATCACCGATGTGTTCATGACCCATCTTCATTTTGATCATTGTGGTGGAAGTATTCAATGGAACAAAGACCGAACGGGTTACGAGCCCGCCTTTAAAAATGCCCGGTTCTGGACGAACAAAGACCATTGGCAATGGGCCCTCAACCCCAATAAACGAGAAAAAGCCTCGTTTCTTAAAGAAAATTTGCTTCCAATGCAAGAAAGCGGTCAATTGCACTTCATAGAAAGTACGGGTGAATCTTTTTTGAGTGGATCATCATTGGAGTTTGGCATTTTGTTTGTGGACGGACATACAGAAAAGCAAATGTTGCCCCATATTCAATATAAAGGCAAAACCATTGTTTTTTCAGCAGATTTGATTCCGACGGTCGGCCATATTCCATTGCCCTATGTGATGGGCTATGATATGAGGCCCTTGGTTACTTTAGATGAAAAAGAACAGTTCTTGAACAAAGCGGCCGATGAGCAATACATACTGTTTTTTGAACACGACGCCCATAATGAACTATGTACGTTAAAACATACTGAAAAGGGGGTGCGTCTCGATGAAGTATTCTCGTTCAATGAAGTGTTCGACAATTAAGAAATAATTAATTTTTATGATAGCTAGATTTTTTGAGTTTCGGTTTGGTCTTTTGGGCCTTTCTTTATTTATGATGGGTTGTGGGGCCACAACTTTGGTCTCAACCCCTGTTGAAAGTATCGATACGGTACCGAGAAAGGTGGCAGAACTTACGGAAAGTGAAAAAAAGAATTGGGGCCATGCCGATCTGATCAACGATACGATACCTGGAATGAGCATTGACCGTGCCTATTCAGAAATCATAAAAAACAAGAAGGGACAAACAGTTGTGGTCGCCGTATTGGATTCTGGCATCGACCTTAACCATGAAGATCTTGATGATGTGCTTTGGGTCAACAAAGACGAAAGGCCGGGCAATGGCAAGGATGATGACGGCAACGGCTATGTAGACGATATACATGGTTACAATTTCTTGGGGGAAGCGTATCACGAACAATTGGAATACGCCCGAATACTTCGGTTGAATCTCGGAGACCCCGCCTTACGCGCAAAGGCCAAAATAAAATTGGACAAAAAATATCCCGAGGCGCTTCAGAACAAGCAACAGTACGAACAAATAATGCAAGTGGTCAAAAATGCCGATGAAGCTGTAAAAAAAGAGTTGGGCAAAGATTCATACACCAAAAAAGAAGTTTTGGCCATTGAGCCAAAGACCGATGAAATGCGGCAACATGTTGCGGTATTGACCCAAATGTACAATTATGCCGACACCATAGAAGAAGTGCTTGAAGAACTGAACACTGGCATTACCTATTTCGCCGAACAGGTAAACTATAATCTGAACAAAGATTTTGATGGCCGTGGAGTGGTAGGTGACAACCCCTACGATATTGATGACGTAACGTATGGCAATGGCAATCCCGATAACAGGGTCAAAGATGAAAGCCATGGTACGCACGTAGCGGGTATCATAGCCGCCGAACGCAATAATGGCAAGGGCATAAAAGGTGTGGCCAACAATGTCAAGATTATGGCTCTCAGAGCTGTGCCCAACGGTGATGAATATGATAAAGACATAGCCCTTGGCATTCGTTATGCGGTCGATAATGGGGCCAGGATCATCAATTGTAGCTTTGGCAAGTCTTTTTCACCAAATGCAGAATGGGTCTATGATGCCATTCGGTACGCCGCACAGAACGATGTGCTGATCGTACATGCTGCCGGCAATGATGGTGAAAACCTTGACAGTGCCGAAAACCCGAACTACCCGAACGATCATAAATTCTCAGGTGCTGAATTTGCCGATAACGTTATTACGGTGGGCGCATTGACAAGTCGATATGGTTCAAGCCTAGTGGCAGATTTTTCAAACTATGGCAAGCAAAATGTAGATGTCTTTGCCCCAGGTGATGATATCTATTCAACACTACCGAACAATGAATATGACTTTCAGGGAGGCACTTCAATGGCCGCACCGGCCGTAGCGGGAATAGCGGCTTTGGTACGATCGCACTATCCCAAATTATCGGCCGAACAGGTAAAAGATGTTTTGGTACAATCAGGGCTTTTTTCAAAAGCCTCGGTGATTGTCTCGGGCGATCCCGAAAAGGCAACGACCTTTGACAAAATTTCAAAATCGGGCAAAATGGTGAACGCGTACAACGCCCTCATTTTGGCGGATAATATTTCCAAAGGGAAAAAAACACTTGGTTTTAATACAGAATAATGACAATGTACAGAACATTTTTTTTGCTTTTTTTTGAGCTGGCCCTAGGTGTTTACGGACAAGAGAGGCATGGCTACTGGCAGCAACATGTCGATTATGAAATGAACGTTACGATTGATGTCGGGACCTTTCGCTACGAGGGCACCCAAAAATTGACATACACCAACAACTCACCTGACACCCTCGACCGTGTCTATTATCATCTCTACTTCAATGCCTTTCAGCCAGGCAGTGACATGGATATTCGGTTACAGAGCATCAAAGACCCTGATAATCGTATGATGGAAGAGGGAAAAAGCAGGATTGCCGATCTCTCGGAGGATGAAATCGGTTATCTACACGCAAAATCATTGACCCATGACGGTAGCCCGATCAGATTTGTAGAGGAAGAAACCATTTTGGTGGCCTATCTCGACAAGCCCATCGCCCCTGGCCAGAAAGCCATCTTCGATATGGAATTCAGCGGTCAGGTGCCTTTGCAGATACGTCGTTCAGGCCGAAACAGTAGTGAAGGTGTTGCCCTTTCAATGAGCCAGTGGTACCCAAAAATGTCTGCGTATGATTTCGAGGGTTGGCACCCAAATCCGTATATCTCAAGGGAATTTCATGGGGTATGGGGTGATTTTGATGTGAAAATCACCATTGACAAAGACTATGTCATCGGTGGCACCGGTTATTTGCAGAACCCTCAAGAAATCGGGCATGGGTATGAAAAGCCCGACACCAAAATCAAGCATAAGGGCAAGATGCTCACTTGGCATTTCAAAGCCCCGATGGTACATGATTTTATGTGGGGCGCCGATCCCGAATACATACATGATACCCTTGAAATGGAAAACGGCCCAACCTTACATTTCTTCTATAAGAACAACCCCGAAATTCTGGAAAACTGGAAAAATCTTCAATCCAAAACGGCCGAGGCCATGGCCTTTTTCAATAGAAACATAGGTGAATATCCTTATGAACAATATTCTGTGGTGCACGGGGGTGACGGCGGCATGGAATATGCCATGAGCACACTGATAACCGGCGAAAGAAGTTTTAACAGCTTGGTGGGCGTTATGGTTCATGAGCTGGCACACTCATGGTTTCAGCATGTACTGGCCACCAATGAATCGAAACATTCTTGGATGGATGAGGGCTTCACCTCGTTCATCAGTAGTCTGTGCATGAACCAGATTATGGAGCAGGGCAAGCAAAATCCGTTCGAAGGATCGTACAAAGGTTATTTTGCCTTGGTCAATTCTGGGAAAGAGCAGCCCCAGACCACCCATGCCGATCGCTACGATGTCAATTTTGCCTATGGTGTCGCCGCATACAGCAAGGGTTCGATATTTTTATCGCAATTGGGCTATGTTATCGGTCAAGACAAACTCATGAAGACCCTTAGAAAATATTTTGAAGACTTCAAGTTCAAGCACCCCATACCGAACGACTTTATAAGAACAGCGGAAAAAGTTTCCGGTATGGAGCTCGATTGGTATCTTATGGATTGGACACAAACCACCAATACCATCGATTATGCTATCAAAGAAGTGGTTGCAGAGGGTAACAAGACCCGTGTTGTTTTGGAAAGAATTGGATTAATGCCCATGCCCTTGGATATATTGGTGGTCAACGCCGACAACAACAGTACCGGAGAGACCTACTACATTCCGCTAAGAATGATGAGGGGTGAAAAAGAAAATCCATATCCGAATATAACCCGGACCGTCTTGCAAGATTGGGCCTGGGCCAACCCGGTATATGAGTTTTTGATCGATAGGCCCATTTCAGAAATTGAGGGCATTACGATAGATCCTTCCCAGCTTATGGCCGATATAAACAAAGAAGACAATACCTATTTGCCTGGCCAATAAAATTTTTCTTCAGCATTGAATCCGTTTGGGGAAATTGGTTCTCAAACGGATTTTTTACTTTTAAAAATGGATCAATCCCTTCCCAAAAAACAACGCCTAGTCGGCAAAAAGCAATTTGAAAGCGTTTTTGAAGAGGGAAAACATGTGCAAACCAAGCAACTGAAACTTATTTATCTAAGAACAAGGTTCAATGATGGTTCTCCAGTAAAAGCGGCATTTGTCGCTCCCAAAAAAAGGTTCAGGAAAGCGGTGCGGCGCAACCGAATCAAACGGCTGCTGAGAGAGGCCTATCGCCTTAACAAACACCTTATTTTTAACAACATTGAGGGAAATTTTGCGTTCGTCTTTTTATATCTTGGAAAGGATTTGCCGAATTTCAAACAGATAGATGAAGAGATAAAGACCGTCTTGAACATCTTCTTAAAAAAGGAATCACATGAAAAGAATCAATAGAAAAATCATCGTTCCAATATTGGCGCTGGCCATTTTTGTGGTCGGAAGCAGCTTTAAAAGTGATTTTTTTGAAATTGCCAAGCAGATAGAAATCTTCACCACGCTCTTCAAAGAGTTGAACATGAATTATGTCGATGAAACAAACCCAGCCGAATTGATGGACTCGGCAATCAAGAACATGCTCGAAGAGTTGGATCCCTATACCCGATTTTTGAACGAACAAGACGTTGAGGCCTATAAAATCAATAATGCCGGTGAATATTCAGGCATTGGGGCTTTGGTAAGATCATATGAAGACCGTTTACTCGTCATCGAGCCCTACAAAGGTTACCCCGCCGATAATGCTGGCCTAAAAGCTGGTGATGAAATTGTCAAGATCGGCGATATCAATGTAGCTGATTTTGATGACAATGCCAGTGAGCTGCTAAAAGGGGCGAACAATACCAGTGTTGACATTACCTACAAAAGACAGGGTCAAACAAAAACCGCCACTTTGAACCGTAAAGGTGTCGAGGTCGATGCCGTGCCCTATTATGGAATGGCCGATGAAAAAACTGGGTATATCGTACTTTCAAAATTCAACAGAAAAGCTTCGCCCCAGACCAAATCAGCCATTCAAGATTTAAAGGGCAAAGGTGCCGAAAATTTGATCTTAGACCTAAGGGGCAACCCCGGTGGCCTACTTTCAGAAGCCATCAATGTCACCAATCTGTTCGTCGATAAAGGCGAGCTAATCGTCACCACCAAATCAAAGGTCAAAAAGTTCAACCAAGAATACAAGACCAAAAACAAGCCCGAAGACCTTGAGATACCTGTTGTCGTGCTAATCGATGGCAGCAGTGCTTCCGCTAGCGAAATCGTGTCGGGCAGCTTGCAAGATTTAGATCGTGCCGTGGTCATGGGTGCAAGAAGTTTTGGTAAAGGTTTGGTGCAGCGGCCTTTAAAATTGACCTATGGCACCCAGTTGAAAGTGACCATTTCACGCTATTATACCCCCTCGGGCCGATGTATTCAATCACTTGATTATTGGAACCGTGATCAAGATGGAAAAGCCATTCGAAACACAAAGTTCAATACCTTCAAGACACGTAATGGTAGGTCGGTACAAGATGGTGGTGGTGTAATGCCAGATGTTGAAGTATCAGACCTACAATCGAATGCCTTGATCGAGGCCTTGATCATGAATAATATCATCTTCGACTTTGCCACTGATTTTCATTATCAGAACAGTTTTCAAGAGGTAGCTGATTTCTCGTTTTCCGATACAGATTATGAGACGTTCAAAAAATTCGCCGTTGCCAAAGATTTTTCTTTTCAGACCGAAAGTGAAGAGTTATTGGCCGAAGCCCTCAATGGTGAAAGCCACCTTCTGGGCCAAAATGTACAGACCAAGTACAAAGACCTACTCTTGGCCATCAGCAATGGCAAAAGAAACGCACTTGATACCTACCGTAACGAAATCGAGAAAAAACTCACCGATGAAATCATCAAGCGTTATTTCTACCGAGAAGGGCTATACGACTACAACCTGATACACGACGAAGCTATTTTGGGAGCCAAAGAGATATTGAACGATCATGGCAAATATCGTTCGATTTTGAACTAGAATTATCATGAAAAGATTACTGCGGGCCCTTCTTTTTTGTGTCGGCTTTTGCAGTATAGCCCAAAGCCCATTCGCCAAAGGTGAAATTATTGACTCCATTACGGTTTCAGGAACATCAAATGAGAGTTTTGCACTGTATTTGCCCAATACCTACAGTGAAACCCATCTTTCTTCCATTCTCTTTGTCTTTGATCCCCTAGCAAGGGGCAAGGTTGGCATATTTCCCTTTGTGACAGCTGCCGAAGAACATGGTTTTATGGTTATATGCTCAAATAATTCAAGAAACGGACCGATGGAAAACAACTTTCAAATAGCTCAGCGGTTATTTGATCATGTCTTCAAAAATTTTAATATCAAAGAAAACGGGATGTATCTTGCCGGGTTCTCAGGTGCCGCCCGATTGGTAACGGCAATTGCCTCACTTACCGACCAATTTTCAGGAGTTCTAGCATGCGGCGCCGGGTTTTCTTCAAATCCAAATCATTCTCCTTCTGTTCAGAATTATTCATATGTGGGCATTTGCGGAGATGAAGACATGAACTATCAAGAAATGTTGAACAATCGTGAATATCTCAAGCGACTGAACTTCTCCAGCACCCTGATAACTTTCAATGGAAATCATCGCTGGCCACCTCCCCAACAAATAGAAAAGGCTTTTAACTGGATACTTCTAAAGAAAAATCAATCGCCGAGCAGTCATATTGCAAAAGAAGATTTAATGGACAGATATAGAGACGATCATGCTGAGGTTTTATCACAAGAAGAGGCTGGTGAATTGCTTTTTGCCGCTGAAAATTACCATAGAATTATCGAAAATTATTCGGTTTTTTTCGGTTTGGACAGTGTCAAGGCCAAATATAAAAACCTACTTGGGTCAAAAGAGTATATAAAAGCTGAAAAGGCGCTGGCGCAAGCTCTTGAAACAGAAACGGTGCTGCTCAAAAAACTTCATAAGCGGTTAATGGAAGATCTGGCCAATCCGGCAAAGGTAGATTATAATTGGTGGAGAAAACAATTCGCAGGCCTGGACGAAAAGTACTATGGTGCTGATAGTGAAATGCAAAAGATGTTGGCAAGAACCAAGTTCTCTGTTTTTGCTGCCGCTTATGAGAAGACCAATCCAGATTTGCAACAATCAAACAGTGCCCAAAAAGAGGTAAGCCTTACGATTCGAAAAATTATCTATCAAAAAGCGAACTGATCTTTGGTATACCTTATTATGTAAAATTTGATGATTATCGATATAGAACATTGTTGATCCATAAGGCTTTTCTCTTTATTTTTAAACATGCAAAAATTGAGGGTCTGTGAACTTTTTGCCGGGGTCGGCGGTTTCCGTATCGGTCTTGAGAATACCGGACATTACGAAGTGGTCTGGAGCAACCAGTGGGAGCCTTCCACAAAGACCCAACATGCTTCTTTGGTGTACGAAGCCCGTTTTGGGCCTGAAAACCACAGTGCTGTCGATATTGAAAAAGTTCCCACAAGCGAAATTCCCGATCATGATGTACTGGTCGGTGGTTTTCCCTGTCAAGACTACTCTGTGGCGACCACTCTGAACAGCTCAAAAGGATTGGTGGGCAAAAAAGGGGTGTTATGGTGGTCTATCCATAGAATTTTGAAAGAAAAAAGACAAAAGCCCCGATATCTTTTTCTCGAAAATGTCGATAGGTTGCTCAAATCGCCTTCTTCCCAACGTGGTCGCGATTTTGCCATTATGCTCAAAAGTCTGTCTGAATTGGGCTATGCCGTTGAATGGCGGGTCATCAATGCCGCAGACTACGGCATGCCCCAGCGAAGAAGACGGGTGTTTTTTCTGGCCTACCACCAATCGACCCAAATGTTTCAAGCAATTAAGGAAAGACCTGAAAAAACCTGGTTGGAAACCGACGGTGTGTTTGCCATGGCCTTTCCAATGAAAAATGAGAACAAAGCTTTTGAAACTTTTGACCTGACCGATGATCTCGCTACCCTATCAAACCACTTCAATAAAGGGGGAAACAAGTCTCCGTTCAAGAATTGTGGAATCTTCATAGGTAATCATGTATTCACCACAGATGCCGTTCCAGATTATAACGGTCCACATACGGTTCTTGAAGATATCTTGCAAAATGGAGAGGCCCCAGATGATTTCTTTATTTCGATAGATGAACTTAAACAGTGGAAATATCTGAAAGGTGCCAAGCGTGAACTGCGAACGTCAAGATCTGGCCACCAATATCATTATGCCGAGGGGTCTATGGTTTTTCCTGATGCGCTGAACAAACCTTCACGAACCATCATTACGGGTGAAGGGGGCAAAGCCCCTTCTCGCTTTAAGCATGTGGTGCCAACCCAAAGAGGGTTGAGAAGATTGACACCCGTTGAATTGGAACGACTCAATATGTTTCCTGACAATCACACCAAACTCAAGGGCATTTCTGATACCAAACGCGCTTTTTTCATGGGAAATGCCTTGGTGGTCGGTATCGTTAAAAAAACTGGTAAGGTGCTTTTTGAGAAAATCGAACAATTGTCGCAAACAGCTTGATTTAATCATAATTTCATTGTTAACTACCTGTTAATCAGTATCTAAAATTTGTTTTTTGCCAGATTTTTGTTATCTTAAGGGTTATGGTCAAGTCTGATAAAAAAGAAAATAGGGCATTTTTACAGAAATCTATCAAACACTTAGAGGCCCATGGCTTTAAGGACATCAAAGCAGATCTTAAGGGTTATGATAGGCCAAAATCGTACGTTAGAAAAGGTAGTACTGCGAAGATAACCCCAGACATCGTGGCGGTAAAGAATGGCAGCAAGTACTTTTTTGACATCAGCCTTAAATCTGAAAGGCCGAGATTGTTGAAGACCAAGTGGTTGTTTTTGGATACGTTGAGCCGAATGAACTCAAATCAGTTTCGAATCATAACCACTAGGGGCCACTATAAGTTCACCGACACCATGTTGGCCGATATCAATCTTACCAACAAAAATCCCATCAAAATTTAGACTGATATACCATCTTGATATGAGGTATGCCATCTTCTAGATAAGTGTCTCCGGCCGATTGAAACCCTAGGTTTTCATAAAAGCGCAACAAATAGGTCTGGGCAGAGAGCTCTATTTCTTTTTCTGAAAGTTCTTCAACCAAAAAATCAATGGACTTTTTCATTATTTTTTGTCCCAAGCCCTTATCTCTGCTTGAGCGGTCCACCACTACCCTTCCAATTGATGCTTTCTCAAAATAATCTCCTGGCTTGAAAATTCGGGTGTAGGCCTGCAGCTTACCGCTTTCTTGACAGAGTACATGAAGCGCTTTTTGGTCTTTGCCATCCACATCTTGGTAGGCACATTCTTGTTCGACCACAAAAACCTCTGCCCGTAATTGTAAAATTCGATACAGCTCATCTTTGGTGAGCTCGTCGAATGTTCTCACATAAAATTCCATACCCTAATCTTGCACTATTACATTTTTGCTGTCGCACTTGCCGTACTCGGGTTGTATATTGACATGGTTGATACCATGGTCATGGTATACCTTTTTCTCAATTTGATCTAAAATGACATCAAATTCAGAGAGTTTTATATCAGCCTTGAAATCAATGTGTGCCTCAAGGTGAATTTCTTCGTCATTGAGTTGCCAAATATGCACATGGTGCACATTCTTCACTTGATCGATTCGGTTTATGGTGTCCACTATTTCTTGAACCACGATTGATTTTGGGGTGAACAGCATCAATACCTTTGTCGACTCTTTCAATAGATCATACCCCACGTAAATCAAATAAATGGCTATGGCCATGGTCAATAGGGCATCTACCCAATAAATCTCAAAGAATTTCATCAACAATCCACCTATCAAAACGGCTATTGAAGCCATCATATCCGTCAATAAATGAAAATAGGCAGATTTCATATTGATATTATTCTCAGCATCACCTTTTAACAAAAGAACACTGAATCCATTCGCGGCAATGCCCAATGCCGCTAACCAAATGACCAAATCAGAACCGATGCTCTGGGGCTCGAACAATCTTTCAATTGCCTCTATGATCAGTATGACCGCTACCACCACCAATGTAGCCGCATTGACAAAAGCCGCTATAATTTCTGCCCTTTTATAGCCAAAGGTCTTATTTGCCGATGCCCTTTTTTTGGTAAGTCTATTCGCAACATAACTGATAACCAAGGAAAGTACGTCACTAAAGTTATGAAGAGCATCGGACAAGAGTGCCAAACTACCCGATATGATTCCGCCCACAACTTGTGAAACGGTAATCAACAGGTTCAGTAAAATGGAAATTCCTAAATGCCTTTCTTTGGTATCACCATGGGCATGATGATGATGGTTGTGGTGATGCCCCATTTCATTCCTTGATTTTTAAACACAGGGTATCTTCTCTATTCTTCTTTCATGCCTACCCCCTTCAAAAGAGGTATTCATAAAAGTCTCGACCATCTCAAGTGCTTGGGGAAGCGCTATGAACCTTGCCGGAAGGCTCAATATATTGGCATCATTATGTTCGCGCGCAAGCGCGGTGATCTCTTTGTTCCAACAAAGTGCACCGCGTACTCTTTGATGTTTGTTAATGGTCATGCTTGCCCCATTACCACTACCACAGACCACTATACCAAAATCAACGTTTCCTTCTGATACATCTTTTGCGACCGGATGCACAAAATCAGGATAGTCAACACTTTCCGTATCATCGGTCCCATAATTGATGACCCCTATACCTTTTGATTTCAACATTCCCACTATGGCCAGTTTGTATTCTGTGCCCGCATGGTCGTTTCCTATGGCGATTTTCATGGCTTTGTGTTTTTTATATCCTCATTACAAAGTTAAGATTCTTTTTAATCGAGCTGTTGAAAAATTCTGATAGTATTCAGTAATCATTTAAAAAAGAATGTATTAGAATTTATGATGGATTGTTCATTTTTACTCAAAAAAATGAATAACTTAATTTCAGTCTTAAAGTAAGAATGTTCATTACTTATTTCCCATCAAAAAAGCAACCAAAGAAGTTAAAAGATAGAAGTTTTTTATCAAACATCTTTTGAAGGCAATTAACAATTTAGAAACATTTTATTTTCAATAAGAACATGTTGAAAATGGTTGTTGACAACCGTGGATTAAAAACACAAAAAACTGATTGACAAGATGATTATCAAATTATAATCTGTTCATAAACCTTTCTATATGTTCAAAGCAAATTATAGAACACTTTTTTTTCAGGCTTACCAACACACCATCATAAATACCATTTTTAGAATTTTAATAAAAAAGATAATAAGGTAATATTATGAAGTGTTGATAACGCAAGCTGTTTGATTGCCCTGTATAATTTGTATTTTTCGGGCATCAAACATCCTTAATGTCGAAAAAGAAAAAAAGAGCCAAGAGCCAGCGTAAGAACGAAATCACCAAAGGTATCTTTACGGTTTTGGAGGGAGAACCCTCGAAAAGTTTCAATTACAAACAAATAGCTTCCCGTTTGGGTATTGACGATACCCCCGGTCGAAATATACTGATAGACCGATTACGTCAGTTAAAACAAAAAGACAGGATCGTTGAAGTTGGCCGGGGCAAGTTTAGAAAGAAGGCAGTAGAGCGAAAGGTGCTTCAAGGTGTTTTAGATGTTACCATGAGTGGTAATGCCTATGTGGTGGTCGACAATATGGAAGATGATGTATTTGTGCCCGCACAGAAGTTGAAAAAGGCCTTTCATGCTGATATCGTTGAGGTGGCAGTGAAGAAAAAGGGACGTGGCAAAAGAATTGAAGGGGAAATAATCAATATTGTAAAAAGAACAAAAGATACCTATGTGGGAATTCTTGAGAAACATAAAACCTTTGCTTTTGTGCGGCCTACCGAGGGTAAAATGTACACTGATATCTTTGTTCCGATTGAAAAAATAAACAAGGCCAAAGATGGTGATAAGGTGTTGGTCAAACTGGCGCATTGGCCTGAAGATGCAGACTCGCCTTTTGGTGAAATCGTAAAAGTACTCGGAAAACCAGGTGAACACAATACCGAGATTCACGGTATTTTGGCCGAATATGGCCTACCCCATGAATTTCCTTATCAGGTGGAGGATTTTGCCAATAAGTTGGATACTTCCATCAAAGAAGAAGAAATCGCCAATCGCAAAGATATGCGAGAGGTACTGACCTTCACCATAGATCCCAAAGATGCCAAAGATTTTGATGACGCGCTTTCTTTTCAAAAATTGGATAATGGCCATTATGAGATCGGGGTACATATAGCCGATGTTTCCCATTACGTGGTACCTGGTACGACTTTGGAAGAGGAGGCCTATGAAAGGGCAACTTCAATTTATTTGGTGGATAGAGTAGTGCCCATGCTCCCTGAAATATTGTCGAACAATGCGTGTTCACTACGACCAAATGAAGAAAAATATACATTTTCGGCCATTTTTGAGCTAGATGATCAAGCGCAGGTCAAAAAACAGTGGTTTGGTAGAACGGTAATCAATTCAAATGAGCGTTTTGCTTATGAAGAGGCCCAGCACATTATTGAGAAAAAAGAACCTTCGATTCCAGAAAACATTTCGATAAGGAATGGTTCGTATGAGGTTTCCGATGAAGTTGTTGAAGCAATTTTAATACTAGATAGGTTGGCAAAGATCATGCGTGAACGACGTATGGCAAAAGGGGCCATCTCTTTTGATAAAATTGAGGTCAGATTCAACCTGAACGGGAACAACGAACCTGAGAGCGTTTATTTCAAGGAAGCAAAAGAGGCAAATAAACTGATTGAAGAGTTCATGTTGTTGGCCAATAGAAAAGTGGCCGAGTTCATCGGTAAACAAAAATCAAAGAAAACATTCGTCTATCGTGTGCACGATGAGCCCAATGAAGAGAAATTAATGGCCCTTAACGGCGTTATCTCACGGTTTGGGCACAAAGTCAACTTAAAGGATAAAAAATCTATCAGTGCCTCTCTAAATAAGCTTCTTAAAGATGTCAAAGGAAAAAAAGAGCAGAATTTGGTCGATACGCTGACCATACGAAGTATGAGCAAGGCCATTTACACTACAGAGAATATTGGGCATTATGGGCTGGCGTTTGATCATTATACGCATTTCACGTCGCCCATTAGAAGATACCCAGATGTGATGGTACATCGTTTGTTGCAGCACTATCTCGACGACGGCAGAACACCAAAAGAAGAGATTTATGAAGAAAAATGCCGGCATTCATCTGATATGGAGTTGCTGGCTGCGAATGCAGAGCGAGACTCCATAAAGTATATGCAGATCAAGTTTATGGAACAACACCTGGACCAAGAGTTTCTAGGTGTGATTTCCGGTGTTACCGAATGGGGTATTTATGTAGAGATTATAGAGAACAAGTGCGAGGGCATGGTTCGTATTCGTGATATCAAAGATGATTATTATACCTTTGATGAGAGGGAATATGCCATAATAGGTGAGCGAACGGGCAATGTTTACCAATTGGGCGATGAAGTATATGTAATGGTAAAAGATACTGATCTGATTAAAAGACATTTAGATTTTTCGCTTATTGGAAAAAAGGAAAATGTCTGAAAAACAAACACATGAAAACTGCTATAGTGCATAGCGCAATTTTTCTACTTTGTTTTACCCTAGTGGCGCAGAATGGCAAAATAACCAGAGAACTTGAGCCGTTCCATGAGGTCAAGGGTTTTGATGGCCTTTCGATAAACCTTATCAAATCAAGTGAGAACAAAGCCATTATTACAGGGGCGAACACAAACAAAGTGGCCATTGTCAATAATTCGGGAGTATTAAAACTAAGGATGGAAATCGATAAGATTTTCAGTGGTTATCGAACGTTCATAGACCTGCATTATACCGATGAACTAAAAATAATCGATGTCAATGAAGACGCAAAGATAAGTTCAGAAGATGTGTTTGATCAAGATGTATTGGAATTAAAAGCACAGGAAAACGGTAAACTCGAAATAAATTGTCAACCCGAACAACTATTGGTAAAAGCAGTAACCGGCGGCGATATCATATCAAAAGGTTTTGCTAAAACTCAAGATGTGATCATCAATACGGGGGGCACTTATGACGGGCAACAGTTCAAAACCGAATTCACGACCATACGCGTAAATGCCGGCGGCAAAGCAAACATTTATGCTACTGATTATGTCAACGCAAATGTAAAGGCCGGTGGTTTGGTAAAAGTATTCGGTGACCCTGCCAAAATGGATGAAAAAACAGTTTTTGGTGGAAAAATCGAGCGTGTAGAATAACGGAAAAGCAATGATAGAAGACATTCAGGCGGCCATACCACTCGGATTTCTATTGAGTTTTATGATTGGCCCCGTCTTCTTTGTTTTGCTTGAAACCAGCGCCACAAAAGGCTTTCGAGCGGGTTTATGTTTCAACATTGGGGTCATAGTGGCCGACATTCTCTTTTTGATGATTGCCTATTTCAGTAGTTTTCAATTACTGGAAAATTTGAGCAATCTACCCGGTCTGTATGTTTTCGGGGGCACCATTTTACTTATTTACGGCCTGATCGTTTATTTCAAGGGAAGCGGACGCAACGTTGAAATGAAAATCAAAAAAGGAACGTTGGTCAATTTGATCGTTAAAGGTTTTCTCTTGAATTTCATCAACATAGGGGTCTTGATATTTTGGTTGGGCGTCTTGATCGTTGTCGGACCCACTCTTGACAATGAACCCAATCGAATACTTGTTTTTTTTGGAACCATGTTGGGCACTTATTTTATAGTTGACCTTTTTAAAATCTTGTTGGCCAAGCAACTTAGGCGAAAATTGACCAAAAAAAAGGTTCGGTTCGTCAAGAAAGTTTTGGGCATTGTTTTAGCGGTCTGTGGCCTAGTGTTGATTATAAAGGGCTTTTTGCCAAAAGACAAGTTCGATATCGAAAAAGGCATCGAACAGATAGAGAACATAAGATAGCATTTTCAAAATGTCTGTTACGATGAAACCACCATCAACAGCAGAGATAGTAAAGGCCATATTTTTGTTGCCGTTCATGGTGACAGTGGTCATTCCTTTTTTGATGTATGGGCTGTCATCAAATTTTTTACCTTCATTTTTTTCTTCCATCAACAAAAGCGCACTCTTTGCCACCGGAATGTTACTATTGGGCATTGGGTTGGTTTTATTTATCTCGTCGGTCGTACTTTTTGTACGGATAGGCAAGGGAACACTGGCGCCATGGAACCCTACGCGTAAATTGGTGGTCAAAAGTTTGTATAGGCACATGCGAAACCCTATGATTCTTGGGGTTTTGTGCATTCTTTTGGGCGAATCACTTCTTTTGGCATCATTTACGATTTTGGTATGGGCCATTTTCTTTTTTGTGCTGAACCATTGTTATTTTATTTGGAAAGAAGAACCTGACTTGACAAAAAGATTTGGAGAAGAATACAAAATATACAAGAAGAATGTACCGCGGTGGTTGCCCAGAATCAAGGGCTGGTATCCTGAAAAAGAAAAACCCGTCTGATTCAGACGGGTTTTGGAGGCATCGAGCGGATTCGAACCGCTGTACAAGCTTTTGCAGAGCTGTGCCTAGCCACTCGGCCACGATGCCTTTTACCGCTGCAAATTTAGTACTCTTTTTGGGCTTGTCAAAACAAAGTTAGTCCCTGCTCAAACGCATGGCGACCGATACACTTTCAACATCACCCCCCAAAGGTGGATTTATCTTCGACACGGTCACCTCGGCACTCGAGACCAATGCCAGTTCATTCATTATACGGTTCAGGATCCGTTTGGAGACGTGCTCTAAAAGATGTGATTTTATGGCCATCTCTTCTTTGACTATGTTATTCAGGTGTACGTAATCAACCGTTTCTGAAAGCCTGTCGGATTTGGCGGGAACCGACAAATCGGCATGTACTTCCAGATCGACACGATAATCACTGCCGATGATGGCCTCTTCCTTTAAACACCCATGATTGGCGTGTATACGTATATTGTTGAGCTTGATTTTCCCCATTTGTGCTTACAAAAGGGCAAAATTACGTCAAAGTCTGCAAACTTTAATAGGTGCAACGGCAGTTACTGATACCTTGAAACAGATCCATGCCTACGGTCACTACATGTGTGCCTATGTTGAAACCGGCAATTTCATTGGTCAAGATTTGGTATGAGTAACCGAAATAAAAATTACTTTTTTTCAAGCCGGCCATAGGTGATAGATAAAGGGGTGTCAGGGGCTGATCCGGATCGTTCAAGAAGCGGTAGGTGGCGCCGACATAGTAATAGTCCTCAAAATCATGAAACCGAAACTTGGCATTGAGATCGGTAACGGAACGATTATCACTTTCGAACCACTGAAAGAAAACCGAAGGCTCTATTTCAAGTTTACTGTTCTTATTTTTCATAAAGCTGTAGCCTACATAGGCAAAATAGTTTCTTAGCGTATTGGGCTCAAAGACCTGGTTGACCCCAAAACTATCTAAATTCTTGGGAAGAAGATTTACAGCGTTTAAGGTAAGAAAGAACCTATCTTTCCTATAAAGTACCCCAACATCGAAATTATGGTTGGTGGTGGCCCGATCATCTGTGATGACCTGACCGTTTTCAGGAATGAAGTTGTTGACATCGATTCTGAACTGGTTGAAATTGTATGATATTCCAAGAGAAAGAAATTCGTCCTCATATCGGTCTAAGGTCAAATGGTGGGCGAACGAAACCCTTGCACCGCGTTGTTTGGTATATCCGTTACTATCATTGTAAAGAAACATACCTAGACCTGAGCGATCTCCGATTCGTGCATCGGCAGCGGCAGTTTGGGTATCGGGGGCATCCTCAATGCCCACCCATTGGGTCAACCCATTCAAGCGAACTTTGATATGGTCTCCAATTCCCGCGTATACCGGCGAAATCAAAAAGGGATTATCGGCATTGTACTGCGAATGCTGTGGAAGGGTCAGCTCTTGCGCCTGCACCCCTATTGCAGCAAAAAGTACTGCTATTAAGATTTGGGTTCTCTTAAACATGTTTCTTTAGGTTACGTTCTTCGTTATCATCTATACAGGGTAAAATGTCCTACTAACTCCCTATCATCATTCTCTCCCTGAAGTTTGATGACATACCAGTAATCACCGGTAGGAAGGTTAGAATTCTGATACATTCCATTCCATCCAGTGTCCCCGTAACGCATCCTATAGAGCTCTCTACCATAACGATCGAAAATGATCATTAGTGCGTTGGGGAAAGCCTCTAGATTGTCAGGAAGCCAATAATCGTTTACCCCATCACCATCTGGTGTGAAGTAGTTCGGTATTTCGATATCGATAAATTCCATAAATATCTCGGCCGACATTTCACAGCCGTTCTGATCGACCACTGTTACGGTATACGTATCTGTTCGATTGATATAAAAAGAATTATCGGTTCCATTGTTGACATCGCCGAAGTAGAAAGTATAGTCTTCCAGTCCACCTTGTGCCTCAGCGACAATTTCGTTGATATTGCCCTGTTGCAAAGACAAGGTCAGTGGCTCGAAACCGATGATTTCAAAATCAACGGTGTTGATACAACCATTTGAGTGCGCAATGGCCAAATAATGGCCTCCGGGCGTCATGTTGGTGAAATCAGGTGCCAATTGCATATCTGCGGGATCGGTCGAATCCAACGCATACAGCACATCTGCCGAGACAGAGGCGTCTTCAAGCAACACTTCAATACGGTTGTCGGGTATATTGCCCGAGCATTCGTAAATTGGAACGACCATGGCGTTCAGGTTTACACCCGGATTGATTTCAACAATGATATTGGCATCACAATCTTGGGCATCTCTGACAAAGATCACATGGTTGCCCGCAGGCAAATTGCTGAACAGGGTTTGCCCATCGACAAAATCTGCATCATTGTTCGAGTTAAGGCTGGCCCTATAGGGTGCGGTACCCCCTGAAATGGCAATTTCTATGGAGCCGTCTTCACTTCCTGCACAAACCTCGTGTAATACGTTCGTTGCGGTTACAGAAACAGGGGTGGGCTCTGCTATCGTAAACTGGAACGGAATGAAACAACCGTTCTCGTCTTGTGCGATCACATCGTAGACGCCAGGTGCTAGATCGGTGAACACGTTCACCGTATCGAATTGGTTCAAATTAGGCGTGATGGCATACAGAATCTGCCCTGTTCCACCCGACACTTCGACAGTTATTGTGCCATCTTCTTCTCCCGAACAGGTAACATCGGTAAATTCTTCCCTATCAATTTGTAACGGTACGGGATCTACAATTGGTGATACGGCCTCAACCGCTATACAGTCTTGGCTGGTAACCCGCACGTAATAATTTCCGGCAGGCAATCCGCTGAACGTATCGTTGTTTTGTGGTCCTCCCACTAAGTTTGTCAAAGCCGCATCAGAAAAGAGCTCGTAACTATAATTTCCGAGTCCGCCCGTTGCATTGGCGACGATGGTTGCCGAGGCCTCGCCGGCACAGTTGATCATGGCGGCCGAATGATCGATATCGATCATCAATGGCGGCACCGCATCAACGCTCACTTGGTTTGAGATCATGGCTTCACAGCCAAAAGCATCACGCACATAATATTGGTAGACACCCGCATTTACGCTGAATGTATGTGTATTGCCTCCGCTCATTGGTGAGTAGGCACTGCCATCAGTGCTGAACTGATAGGGCCCCGAACCCCCAGAAGCGGTCAATTCGATTTGTGCCTGATTGTTACAGGTCAATGGGCTCAATTGAATCAATGAGGCCTCTACCTCAGTCGGTTCGGTAATCGCAACCTGAGTGGTTTCTACACCACAATTCCACCCATCAGAAACAGTAATGCTATAAATGCCAGCACCCAAGTTGTTGAACACGGGGCTGCTCTGAGGGCCACTGGTGAAGGTTATTGCAGTACCCGCAGCATCATACGTATTCAATTGGTATTGGTAAATTCCTTCTCCATTGATGACATTGATGGCGGTCACCGTGGCATTGGTGTCACCATAACAGGCCAAAGAGGTCGGGGTGGCATCGATACCCGCCGTTATCGGCAACGGTTGGGTCAGGTTCAACGGCCTGTTGATGCTACAGCCCGCATCATCGGTAATCTGAATATCATAGTTTCCGGCAGATAATCCGGTGACCACTTGGCTAACCACATCATTTACGGTATAGACGACTTGTAAAGTAATCGTATTTGTCACCACAATATCGTAAGGCGCATAACCACCGGTCGGACTGACCTCGATTTCACCTTGGTCATTGGTACAGGCCACATTGGCGACCTGTACTGGTGTGGCATCCAAGGGCATGTCGGGCGAGACAATGGTGATAACGTTTGAATCCTCTACACATAATGGGTTTCCTGTTTCAGTTACCCTGACGTAGTAATTTCCGCCGATAAGTGCCGGGTCGGTAATCGAAAGCGGGTTGGTGGCAGTGTTGCCGCTACCTGTTATTCCCGTAGAGGTGTTATCTGACCTGAACACTTCATAGTCGTAGGTGCCCGAATAACCCGAAATATCGATTTCCAATGTGCCCGCTCCGCCAAAACATACGGCAGGCGCTGTGGCTGTTGCCAACACATCGATCAAGTCATATGGCGCAATGGTGTACGGAGCCGTATCTACATAACAGCCCGTTGTCGTATTGGTCGCCCTGAACGTATAGCTGCCGGGCAATGAAATATCGAATGTTGCCGTAGTGTTCGTATTGCCCACCAAAGTACCTGTTGGATTGCCCACAGGAAGCAAATCGATAGTATAGACATCGCCAGGAATGCTTTCGGTCACCGTTATGGTAACGCGCTCATCATTGGCACAAGAAATGCCCAAGTCTAGGGAAACAGCCGCTGTAAAGGTGTTCAGCGGTTGAATGGTTATGCTATCGGTGAATGGACAACCATTGGCATCGGCCACAAAGAAATTGATATTCTGTACGGCGCCATTGTCAATTATTTCAAAGGTATTTCCTGTTTGGAAGTTGACCCCGTCAATACTGTACAGGTAAGGCGCTGTGCCGTCTGTTGCAGTGATGGTGACCGTCGAAGTGTTGACCGTATTGTCTAGCGCACACGCAAAAGGCGTGGCCACAGCTGAGGCGGCCAAGGCATTTGGCTCTGTGATCGTTTCTGTTTTGATATCTTCACAGCCTCTTGACGAAACTACCCGTACGTCATAGTCGCCCGCGGGCAGGCCAGTAAACAATGGACTGTTCTGTAGGGGCCTACTGGGCGCCCCGGCCAAACCGATCAGTTCATATTGATAGGGCGGATTGTCGTCTGTCGCGGGGTCAAGGTTAGCCAAAATGCTTCCATCAGAACCACCGTTACAGCTCACGTGGGTGATGGTGGCATCTAGCAATATCGGATCGACCCTGTCATCTAAAAGCACTGCGATCGTTTTTACACATACGTGCCCCGTTGCGGTATCGGTTATGGTGAAGGTATAGCTGCCGGGCATGGTCAGGTCGGTGAACGTGGCCGAAGCACTGGCCAATACGTCGGGCAACGGTGTTGAGCTATCAGGAAAGGTCACGGCGTAATCAAAAACACCTGAACCACCCGTCTGCGTTATGGTCACATGGCCCCCTGGATCAACTGTACAATCGATGGGCTTGTCGACCGTTGCCGACGGAACAATTTCATCGTACAGCACTACGGCGTTGGTCGTCAACGTACAGCTCCATTGATCGCTCACGATGACCTCATAGGTGCCCGCACCCAGATTATTGAACGTTCTGGAAGTTTGTGGAGACCCTACGTTTGAACCGTTTCGAACCAGTTGGAAACTGTAGTTGCTTCCTTGGCCCCCGACCGGATTGCTAACTTCGATTGCACCTTCTATGTTTGTACAATTCGGATTGGTTATGGATAATGTGGCCGTTATGGGCACTGGGTCAGCCAATGTTTCATCAAGAAGCTGATGTGGACATCCGTTCTGATCGATTATCCAAATTTCATATGTGCCAGGGCCAAGATTTTCAAACAATGGAGTGGCTACATAATTCAATGGATCGTTTGGATCAGGATTTGGGGTCGTGCTCACATAATAACTGTAATTGCCCCAACCACCTGCGGCATTGATGATTTCAATGGCCCCATCATTTCCGGCACAGGTAATGTCGGTAACTTGTTTTGCCCCTGTGATATCAGCTGGGGGCCCCGCAATGGCAAAGGGTTCGGTGGCGGCACACTGGGGGAAGTTTGTTTGGGTAACTTCCACATAGTAATCACCTGCAAAGAGTGAAATAGGCGCGGTTGGGCCATTAGTGGCAAACGAACCGGTCATTACTGAAGTATCATCAAGGGTATTGGCGGGGGTTCCATTGGTGTCGAATATTTCCCAATCGATAGGCCCTGAATACGTGGCATCGATCAATTCGAAGGTAACCTGCCCGCTTTGTGTTCCGAAGCAGATGACATCATTGAGCACATTTGCATCGATGGTAAAGGTATTCGGATCGGCAATCGTTTCAGAGGCAGTGATCATACAGCCCGTATCGATATGGTGTATCAAGAAATTATGGGTGCCGGCCGATAATCCGGTAAAGATTTCAGGATTGGTATGGGTACCGGTGTTCTGCCATGTGGCCCCGTTGTCGATGCTGTATTCGAAACGTGTTGGATCACTGTTGGTCGAAGTCACCGTGATGGTGATCTCACCATCGCTACCTGGGCTACAGCTCAACGGATTGGTAATCGCGGCCGTTGCCGAAAGCAGTTCATCATATGGCTGTATGGTAGCGGTAGTGCTGCCCTGACAACCGTTGTCATCGTAAACATTGATGGTATAAACGCCACCTGCTGGGTCTGTTTCAATGTAAACAGGGTTGCCGCTTGTTTGTACAACTACCGGCGCTTCAACAGGAACGGTATTGGGGTCATCTTCCTCTATGAATTCATAGGTCACATAGGTGCCACTGCCGCCCGTAATGGCCAGGTCATCAACGGTAATGGTGGCATAATTTAGGTTATTGCCGGTCGTACAGCCAAATTCGACCACTGCCGGAGCGGGCACGGTGATAACATCTGGCTGTTCGATTACTTGTGTGGTTTGATCGGTACAACTATTGGCGGCGGTTACCCTTATGGTATAGGTGATGCCCGCTAGAGTGCCCTCAAGGCCCGTAAAGGTGGCCGAGGTTGCACTACTGCTGGTGGGCGCAATGGGGAATACCGCACTGCTGCCCGGGCCAGAAATGATCTCGTAGGTATAGGGCCCTATGCCCACATCGGTACTCGATACGGTGATTGTGCCATCATCGTCGCCATTACAGGTGACATCTGTAAAGGCATCTATACTTATATTGGGGGTCACCACTGGGGGCACATCCACGACAAAACTGCCCCAGCAGTTGGGAACCGAAGTGCTGGTGTCATAAACGGTAACCGTGTAAGATCCGGCAACACTTGCACCGGTCCATGTTATTGTGTTTCCGCCCATAGCGGTTCTTGCTTGATCTACTGCACCCGGCCCGTCAATTTCGTAATCATAATTTCCTGAGCCAGCGGTAACATCAATAGTGATTTCTGCATTATCGGCAGGGGCCACTTCACAGTCAAGCAATGTAGAAACATAGGCGTTGAACTGTAAGGGTGGGTGAATGTCAAAGGGGTCTATATCAGAACAACCGTTCAAGTCGGTTACCGAAATAGTTTGGCCTAAGCCAGAGCTGAGTCCGGTTACGGTATATTGGTTGCTTCCATTGAAGGTGATATTTTGGCTTGGCCCACCATTTACGCTCAATTGAAAAGGTGCAGAGGCCACACCCGGGTTGGTCAAGGTCACGAGCACCTCGAAGGTTCCTTCATCAGCACATTCATCGACAACCGCTATGGTTATTTCAGGTCTTGGATCTAGCCCGACAGTGATATCAAATGGCTGAATACAATCATAAGCATCACGCGCATAAACAGTATAATTGCCATTGGCCAAACCAGTGAAGACACCATTGGTGCTTGTGCCTGTCCATGTGGCAGGGGTAGGAACAGGATTTCCAAATGCCTCAAGTTGAAAGAGATAAGGAGCAGTGCCGAATTGAGCCACAGCTGAAATCGTACCATCGGCGCTACAGTCACTTGCGTTGGTCGAGGTGGCGGTTACAGATAAGGCATTGGTCGACTCATCAATTGTGAAATCAGGTGACCCGATAGTACAACCATCAAAAGGACCGCCAACTTCCCGTAGTAGTACAAAATATACCCCTGGAGCCAAGGGCCCCAAATTTGAAACCGTTACTGGACCTGCTGGTGGATTTACGGCAGTCGTGCCCGTAACACCTGTTGTCAGGTTTGACTGAGCATTGAAAATTTCATAGGAAACATCGGTCGCCAGAACATCGAAATGGTCAAATGTAAAGGTCACATTTCCGTCGTTTGCCCCAGTACAGGTTACATTGGCCTCTACCAAAGAAGTGACCGTCATGTTCGAGGGCGAATTGATGGGAGCGGCCGCTGATTCAAAGTAATAACAATTGGTCACGGTATCGTATACCACGAAGGTATAGGTGATACCGGGCACAAGGCCGGTAAAAGTGGCCGTATCACCACCGGGCACATCTGGCCCAATGTATGTTGATGAGTAAGGCGCAGAATAGGTTTCTAAAATGGCAAACTGATAGCTGCCACTGCCCAGCGCTGTTGAAGAGACAGAAACTATTGCCGTTCCACCAGCTGCACAGCTAGCAGTAACCGCTGAAACATCGATATCGAGATCATCTGGTGGCGAAGCGATAATATTGGTCGTCACCACTGAACAACCGTTCGCATCGATGACATCGACTTCATAGATTCCGAATTCCAAAATTCCAAAGGTGTGATCCTCTCCACCAGCTGTGGTAGTATATGTGTCTGAATGGCCATTGTTACCGGTGAGGTAATAGGTATATTCAGCTGTTCCACCCGCTAGGTTTTCCACTGTGATGGATCCTGGGGTTGTGCCCCCGCCCATCGCATCACAGGTAATGGGTTGAAGATTGATATCGTAGGTTATGGCATTGGGCTCTGTAATGGTGACCGGGAATGGTATTGAGACACAGCCTTTGTCGTCGGTGATGGTCACCTCATAGTTACCTGCGGGAAGACCCGATGTCTGGGTTCCGTAGTTGGTCGGACCGCTGGTCTCCACAACATTGATGACGTATGGAGGATTTCCTACCGAAGTATCGATTACAACATCTAAAACTCCCGTACTTTCACCGTTACAAAGAATATGGGTGGGCGTAACAGAGGTTATTACGGGTGTCTGTGCCTCGGTAATCGTTACCGAATTGGAAACCGCCGTACAAGCTGTTGGGGCGGTGGTATCGGTCACCCTGAAAATAAAGGTGCCGAAAGTATTGGTCGTGAACACGTTACCGGTAAAATTAGTAGTGAAATAGTTGGTGCCCCCATCATTTGACCATTCATATGAATACGTTCCGGATCCGCCCGAAGCATTGATGGTCACCGTGGCATCGACCAAACAGGTCAAGTCGTTTGTCAATACGGCGTCAGCTATCAATTGTGGATTGATGGTCACCGTTTGTTGCACACCTATACAGCCAAAACCGTCCCTTACATCAATGGTGTAGGTGCCAGCGGCAAGATTCGTAAAGGTATGGGTAGTTGCCGTTGAAGGGGTTGGGGTTATCCATGGGCCACCATCTAAACTAAATTGATAATCACCATTACCAGCGGTTACGTCTACCTGTATGGTTCCATCATTGTTGCCGCTGTAACAAGCGGTCGGAGCGGAAGTAAAAGTGATTCCATTGGCAGATGTAACGGTAATCGCCGTATCTATGGGGTCTTCACAGTTGTTGGCATCACGCACTCTAACAATATAATCACCCACTGCGAGGCCTGTGAATACAGTGTTGTTACCATTGGTCGCAAAATCGAAACCTGCAATGATTCCACCAACGCCATCTTCAAGCTGATAGATATACGATGGGGTTCCGCCAGCGGCCGAAGCCGTGATAACGGCGCCATCGGTACAGGTGGCGGGGCTGGTCAAAGAAGCAGATGCAACGACCGGAGTAGGTTCACTAAGTGTTTGGTTTAAGGTTACGGTACATCCGGCAATCGGATTGTCCACATCCCTAACGGTCAGTGTATAGTTACCAGCACTTAAATTATTGAGGGTAATGGGTGAGGTGGTCGAGCTCCCCAAGACAGTCGTAAAATTGTCGAAACTATATTCAAATCCTCCTGTGCCAAAATTGTCGACCTCAAAGGTGATGCTTCCATCCGTGCCAGCGTTACAGCTGATGTTTGAAAAGGCGGTGATATTGGCCTCAAAGGCATGACCACTTTCGACGTTAACATTGGCTTGGGTGGTACAGTTGTTACCGTAATCAACGGTCACCGTGTGAAGGCCGGGCGCGACATTGTTGAACACATTGCTTGACTGAAAGGGTCCGGCATCCAAACTATACGTATAAGCGGGATCGTTGGGCAATACGGTAATATTTCCCGTACCGTCACAATTGTAGGTCTCAGAGAAACTCAATGAAGGTTCATTCGGTAGTGGATCGATCACTATGGCTGGGAGTGTGATAAAGCACGATGGTTCGTTGGCGTCCCTTACCTGAATGGTATAGGTGCCGTTGATCAAACCGGTGAACGTGGTTCCCCCTGGTGTAGCGGGCGTCCAAGCACCTCCATTGATATTGTATTGATAACTACCCGAGCCACCTGATGTCGGGGTCACGCTGCCCACAGTGATTTCCCCGGTTTGGGTGCAGGTGTAATTCTGTGTTGGTTGTGCTTCTGCAATTAATTGGGCAGGTTCGTTGATGGTAACGACCGTACTGATATCACAGTTGTTCGCATCCCTGATCCTAACAGTATAACTACCCGCGGTCAGGTTGGAAAAATCGGTTGTAACCTCATAATTGGCACCGTTGTCAATGCTGTATTGATAAGGGGCCTCACCTCCTGAAGCCGCTAATGTGATAGCGCCATTGTTGCCACCAAAACAACTGACATGGGTCAGTGTCGGTGTAATCACAAGCGATGGATCTTGCGCAATGGTGATATCAAAAGAAGCCTCACAATAATCGGCCCCACCGGCATTGTCGCGCACATATACATCGTAATCTCCCGCACCGGTAACCGTTACAGGATTTGTGGTGGCGAAATCTCCAGGTGTGGGAGAAACGCCATCGGCGACAACAGCATATACAAAATTGCCGTCACCCCCGGCAGCGGTGATATCAATATCGGTATCGGTTCCACAAGCCGTAATATTGGGCGCTGATGCGGTGACCGTCAATTCAGGATTTATGGTGATGGTCTCTGAGTCTGTACAGTCATTGCCATCCCTGACATCGATGGTGTAGGTGCCAGCACCCAGACCTGCAAAGATGTTGTTGGTATCAAAGGCACCACCGTTCAGGCTATATTCAAAATTGCCATCACCCCCAGAAGTAACTGTGGCGGTCAGGGTAAGCCCTATGGCGGCATCGTAACAGAAATCATTTGGTGTGATTTGCAGTACAGGGGCCACAGCGGCATTCAAAGTAAAGGTCGTTGAATCGGTACACCCGTTGGCATCGGTTACAGAAGCGGTGTAGGTGCCCGTTTGGGTGAGGTTGTTGAACAATCCCGTTGAATTGGTTCCAAAGGGGGTCGTATCGGGGTTGGTCAGCGTAAAGGTATTGTTTCCCCAACCTCCTGTGGCCGTTAAGATCACGCTACCATCTGCAGTACAGGACGGTTGTGTTTCGGCCGCTGCAATGGCCAAATCAGCTGCAGGGGCATTGACGGTGACATCGGCGGTGGCCGTACAATTGGTCTCGTTGTCGGTAACCACAATGGTATACGTGCCATCATCCAAACCGTTGAGATTGATGGTGCTATTGGTCTCGTTGGTGCCATTGAAGGTAGCGGGACCGGTTACCGTATAATCGTAGTTGGTATTGAATCCGGAAACGGTGAACAACACCTCACCGTCGGTATCGTTGAAGCAGGTCACGTTCTGAACCAACTGCCCCACAACATTGATCGGCGTAACGGCATCAATGGTAAAATCTTCAGTATATATACACCCTTTGTCATCGGTTACCCTAAAGGTGTAGGTGTTTGGTGCCAGGCCGTCGAAATCGGCCGTATTTCCTGAGATGGAAGTCGCCGCGATGGGCACGGGCGCAATGATTTCGAAAAGGTAGGGCGTATTGCCGTCAACCACTGTAACGGTGACATCAGATGTTTGTGACGGACAGTTGGGCGGGGTGGCTGAAAAGGTCAAATCAGTCGGTGGATTGAGCGGGTCAATGGTTACGGCATTGGTCACAAATGTACAGCCACTGTCATCGCGAATGGTGATGGTGTAAGTGCCATCCGTTAGGTTTGAAAAAGTTGCTCCGCTGACAAAATTGACACCATCAATACTGTATTCATAAGGAGCTGTTCCGCCCATGACATTGATGGCCCTGATACTTCCATTTTGTGTACAAGTATAGGGGTCTACAAGTTCAGCCGCGCCGGTAACCCCATCAATGGGCCCACCTATGGTGAATGTTTCAATAAAATCACAGGAAACAGCACCCTGGGTCTGGGTGATGGTCAATGAATAATCACCTTGCCCCAATCCGGTAAAAGCACCTGAGGTATTGGTAGCCGTAGAGGTGTCAGGATAGGTCAAGGTATATGACAACGAATAGCCATTGGTATTGGTAACATTAACGGTAAACGTACCGTCTGCCCCACCAAAACACGTTTCATCTGTTTGCGAGGTGGTGTATTCTACTGACGGGGCCACCACAATGGTCACCACGTTTGAAATATGGTGGCAAAGATTGCCATCGACCACGACAAATTGATAATCACCTTCTTCACCATTGGTGAAGAAAAAATCATTGGTCGATTGGTAGGCGGTACCAGGAATACTGGCCACATCAGGATAAGAAATCTGGGTGGTTCCTGATTCGTCTACATAAGACCAAATGGCATAGCTGTATTCTGGGTTGGGGAAGCCTCCTGACCCGGTTACCGTGATAACGCCATCGGTACAATCGATATTCTTGGTCAGACTGGCGGTCACATCGAGATCGGTACGATCTACAATGGTGACCTGTTCGGTGTACAAACAGTTGTCATCGGTGGTTACCCTGACATCATAGACCCCGTCGTTCAGGTTCTGAAAGGTATAATTGTTGTCATCTGAGGGGCCGTAGGTGTCCACCACGGTTCCGCCCTGCGAGATTTCGTAATAGTATTGGGGCTCTACATCGAGCACATTGATCGATATTTCTCCCAGACCGTTACAATCGGTGTCCCTGGTGGTAACATCAACTTGAAAATTTCTTTCAAGGATACCTATGTTGTCTAAAATGAACACACAGCCATCGACCACACCTTGCTGCCTCATTTCTACCCTGTATGCCCCATTGCTGGTTATGTCAAAGCTAGGGCCATTATCGTCAGAGTATGGCACCAAAATGTTACCGTTGGTCGCATCAACCAATTGAAAATCATAATCAACCGGCATATTGGTGACGGTGATGTTTCCAATGGAGCTACAGATAATGTCTCGACTATTGTACTGTGGATCGAGCGGATTTTTGAAAATATTGAAATAGAAACGGCTAAAGCATCCGTTCTGATAGTTGATCTGCAAGCGGTATTGACCGGCATCTGAGGCAAGATAATCGCTTCCGGCGCCAACGGCATTCCAGGTACAACCATCATCTTTGTTGGCACAATCTGGTGTTGCGGCTGGGCAACTGGCTTCATCCAACTGTTCCCAAACAATACTGTCGGCATCGGGAATGTTGATTTGGATCAATTCTGTATCGTTCAGTCCGCAAAGAAAGACCTGTGGCAATTCCTCCCCATCATTGGGGCAGGCTACTATTTCACCCTCTACGGTATTCGATGTGTCATTGATCAAATCAGTAATCGGGTTCGTTTGGGTGGCCCCGAAAAGGGTCACGATAATGATTTCTTGAAAGCCCTTGCACGGATCGGCCACGTCTTTATCAACAATGTAAGTGCCCGTATCGCTGACCAACAAAGTGCTGGGGTCACCGTCAGGGTCGCCATCGGTAATGACGGTATCGCCCGGATCGATGAGATGGTCGCCATTGTTGTCTATATACCACGTGTACGAATCAAAATTATCACCCGCATCGAGCAAGACATCTTCACCACAAAGTTGTACGGTTCTTGTAAAGTCACAGTTTTCAAGGTCGTCCAACAAGAAATTGGTGGCCCCGGGGGTTACAAAACCGCAGTTGTCAAAGTCAGAGACACTGGGGTCATCGGTAATCTGGTTATCATTGATAATGCCTTGATAGGTCGAATAGGCAAGGTTGGTTATTTGATCGGTACAGGCATCGATAAAATCAAAACAGTTTTCGGCCACCTGAACGCGCATTCTGATTTCAGCAATGGGGTCACCAGCTTCGACCAGGTTGTCTGGAATGGTGAAAATGATTTCTCGGGTCGGGGCATCATATACATAGGTCACACCTGTGGGGAGAATCAGATTCAACTCATCAAGTGATACATTGACGGGCAGTACGTCGCGTATGGTATAATTGGTGGCATCATCATTACCGATGTTGACAAATGAAAGCACATAATCAAGGTATTGGCCCAAGTTCACCCCTGCCCCAGTAATATCATTGCCCCCAATATCTTCTACCCTTTTTTCAAGTACGATCTCTGGCTCAATAATCTCAACATTGAAAGAATTGAAGAATGGATAGTACTGATCTCCGCTGGAAGTAAACCTGAACGTGGCGTCTGTCTCATTGTTCGGAATCACTGAGTTTGCCGGATTGTTCAACAAGAACATATCGGTATCATAGCCGAGCGTATTGATGCTGTTCGGGGTTCGATTGGTTGTAATTACACCGTTTAAGGTGATGTTACTGTTAAAAAAGTTATTGGCAGGGTTTGTTGCATTACTAATAGTGGTGAATGAACCGCTACTGGCTGCACGAATACGCATACGGTCACCCGTAATTCTGTTATCACCCTCTAAGGCCGCAGCACCGATAGTTGCGTTTACGGGCCCGACTGGGATGGTGTTAAAACCGCTGTAGTCGATATTTACGTTTGAATTTGCGCTGTTGACCCTGGCAAAACCATCAAAGGTTGTAATGAGTTTTCCGGTAAGGGTTGGATTCTCATAGACGATGATCAATGTCCATCCACCGGAAGCACCACCACCAGGCGACAGCGATCCCGTTACCGAACGTACATTGGCTATGGTATAGTCACCCTCGGGGTTACCCAATGCGGCGACCAATGCGGTCACATCGGCATAGCAGGCATAGGGGCTGTTTTGCCGCATGGTATTATCGGTACTCGTAAAGCCATCATAGAGAATTTCATCGGCCGTGATATCGACATAAGTGCCCCCTGGCACCCTAAATTTTACCTGATTGAAATCATTTTGTCTGTTGGTGCCCACGGCCTGCCCGGCTTGTTCGCTTGGGTATGTGGCCGACCAATATAGCCCAGCATAACGAATTTGATTACAATTGGCCTGTGGAAAGGTAAATGTTGCCGTACTCGAGCTGAAGGTGGTCGGGTCATTGTCGACATCGATATACTGCATATCAAGCCAGTCGTTGTATGTTGATGAGCTGCCAGTGGCGTTGTATGGATCTTCGGGTTCGGTAGAACCAGTGCCCCCATCACGGTTAACGATGTTATTGGCAATAAAAGTAAGATCTCCCTTGATATTGTCTTGGTAGCGAATATCAAAGGCGTTGTATTGTTGAGAAAACCCAGTAAAAGAGAACAGACCTATGCCTAAGCATAGCGCTAATCGTATCAGTCGGTTTTTCATTTAGCTAATGTGGTTTGGTTTGACACGCATGATCCACATTTGATCATGGTATTGATTGTTCAGTTTTGAGTAGTATGATATAAGGGCGTTCGTCCATTCATTGTGCTTTTTCAGGTACACGTACCGGTAATTGTTCTCCGGATTGATGAAATAACTTGCGCTTAGCCCCTTGGCATTCAACTCTTTTACAAAGCGGTTGGCATTCGATGGTTTTTCAAAAACATTGGCGATGATATAGAAACCCGATCCAAGGCCATCAACATTGTATGTTTTATAAGTCACCCCATTTTGTGGGGAAGCAGGCGCCCCCTGGTTTTCGTTGATTACGTTTTGTTGAAGTGCACTATCGTCGTATTTTGATTTTTTATCGTCGTTGTTGGCATATTGGGTATTGTCGTAATCACCCGTTACCCTCATTACCCAGGTATCACCTTGATACTGGCCATTCATTTTTGTTCGATAGGCGTTGATGGCGTCTTGCTTGTTGCTATAACCCTTCAAATAGACATAGTTCAAACCGTTCTTCGGATTTTGAAAGTAATCGGCCTCAATACCTTGGGCCCTTAACTTGTCAATGAACTTGTTCATGTATTTTGTACCACGGTACACATTGGCAATCAAGTAATGCCCGGTCTGTACATTGGGGATAGTGAAGGGCTTGAAGTTTCTGCTCTTCTTTTTATACCGAATGTTATCTTTTTTGGAAACCTCACGCGCTACTGCTGGTGTTGTGCTTACGGGAGTTTTTGTGTCTTTGAGTTTGATGATTTTTTTTGCCGAGGTATTGTTGGTCAGACCATGGTTGGCCAAGGGTTCGACCAAAGCTTTTTTAGGGATATCGGCACTATCCATATTGGCGAGATACATTTCTTTGGCCTGTTTTTCGAGTTCTGGTCTTTTGCCCTGTGTCTCACGGCGCACCAATCGCATCACATTTTCAAAGCGTCTTTCCAAATCACGCTGTCGGTTCTTTTCCAAAGAATCTTGTCTGAAGAGCAACTCATCCAATATGGCATCGTTTTCGGCCAACTTTTTTTCCAGCTCAGCGATTTTCATGTCTTTCTCGGTCAAAGAAAGTTCTTCAATAGGGGTTTCTTCCTCTTCGATGCTGACCAGATCATCTTCTTTCTCGAGCATGACGCGGTCTTCGGTCAATGTTGGGGTGAACGAATAGGCCAATGAAATTTCATGGGTAAGGCCCAGGTTGTCCAAATCATTGTCTAATCCCTTTTCCATGGTATAGCCCAATGAGATTCTTTTGTTGAGGTTGAAGCCCACACCGGCCGAAGCGCCGAAAAGTTCATCATAGCCCGCTTGTAACCAGCCTAGCTTTGGAAGGTCCATGATAAGGCCCCCACCTAAAGAAATGTCATCTTCACCCACTTTTCTGACCCTGGCCAAGGGTAATAACCTACCCTGTTCAAAAATGCCCGAAGCATTTTCAAACTGATGGGTATATTGTAAGTGTGCTGAATATGTCTTTTCGCTGAATTCGGTGTTCGATTCGTTTGTTTTTAGGTTGTAATCAAAAAGGTTTTCGGCAAATGCACCAATGTCGAAACGCCCAAAAGAAAGATTGAATCCCGGTTGGAACAATATCAGGGTGCTGTTGTCTTGCCCCAATAAGGGATCATTGGGGTCGAGTGAATTGGCGCGACCTTGGTCAAGACCACTGTTATAGTACGAAAAGTTTGCCCCAAAGGTAAAATTGCTTTTTTCGCTGAGCTTCACTCCGTAGGCATAGTTGGCCAATACACCAAAATTGTTGAAAATGCCTTCTCGTTGGGTATATAGGCTCAGACCGACACCGCTCCTATCTCCTATTCTACCACTGTAGCTCAAAAAATAGGTCTGAAAGTTGTCATCAAAAGATACCGATTGGTTTCTATGAAATAGATTGATGTACGACTTATCTTCCCGAACCGTCGAAAAGGTCGGATTTATCAAGAACCTATTGAACTTCAACAGATTTTGCGAAGGGGCACTGTAGGTCACAGCGGGGCTTTCTTCCTGGGCCTGCGAAAGGCCTGTGAAGAAGAGCGATATGAGCACTAAGGGCAATACTTTTTTGTACATGATCCTATCGGATTATTGTAATGGTTCCTTGTTTCAGCGTTTGGTTTTCTTTTCTGATCTTATAGTAGAATACCATGTTCTGCTCTGAGAACGAAGTACTCGACTGTGGCCAATTGTTCTGATAGTCATTGACGTTCAGAACTTCCTGTCCTTTTTCATTATATATGGTAACGGTCACATCAGACCTTCTTGAATATGTATTGGGCAACACCCAAAGGTCATTGATGCCGTCGCCGTTGGCAGTGACCACATTGGGCACTCTAAAGTTGTCTTGAAATTCTATGGTGAGTTGGCGCACGGCCTCACAATCGCCAATACTGGCGAACAACATATAATCACCCTCTTCTGAAAAGGTCGCACGGTCAGAATTACTGATCAATTCGTTGTTGGCACCATACCACTCGTAGGTATCGGCACCGGTTGCCGTTACGGTAGTGGACTCACCCTCACGAATTACGATGTTGTTCTCATTGTCAAGTACCAATTGCGAGTCATCAAAATCATTGATGGTAATTTCGTTAGAGGGCACCATACAACCATCGATATCGACCATCAATCGATATACCCCTGATTGTGTGACCGTAAAATCGGTATCGCCCGAACCGGTATCAGCACCGTTTCTGTGCCATTCGAAGGTTTCTCCGCTCAAATCCCTGCCAGTGGTCAGTACCACGGTATCACCTCCTTGGCAAACCACAGTGGCCGTACTGTTAATGGCAATGGTTTCAGAAGATCGTAATTGAACGGCCAAAGTATTTGAGGTAGCATTGTAGGTGCTTGCCGTTCCGTTCAGCACGTAACTGCCATTGTCAGTATTGTTGGCAACGATGAGCGAGCTACTGGTTTCTCCAGAGACATCACTTCCATCCCTTGTCCATTGATAGGTAAAGGTCGATTGCATGGCTGTCGTGACATCGGTTTTGCTGCCATCTAAGGCTACGGCATTGATTTGTATAAGGCCTAGGGTCACATCTGTCGATTCGCACGACGTATATGAAGTGGCATAGTCGACGATGAACTCGAATGAATCAGGCGCCACCACATTGGTGGTTTCTGAATCAACAGGTGAGGCCGCACAAGCACCACCGCTTTCAGTAACGCGCGCGAAGTATGCTCCGACATCCGATACCTGCAATGTGCTATTGGTTTCCCCAGCGAGAGGGGCACCATCTTTGTACCATTGATACGTTGGCGTACTCGCCGTTGTAGAGACCGACAGGGTAATGGTCTGCGATGGTAGTATGACGACGGTAGCGTCGTTATCGCGGGTAACGGTAAAGTTGCTGGCATTGGTCATGGTGACCGCGGCCGAACGTTCTTGACAAATTCCCGTGCCTGATATTTCAACTTGATAATCTCCCTCAAACCCTGAAACGGTGGCATCGACAACATAAAAATCGTCATCAACGGTAGGGCTGGTGATGGCCGTACCATCTTTGTACCAAGTGTAGGTAAGGCCCGTACCCGTAATGTTGGCTTGTAGGGTTTCGGTCTCACCGGGGCAAAGAGCGGTCTTAGCAGGTGGATCGATGGCGATGCCCTGACTGGTTCCCGTGGTGATCTCTATGATCTGCGAGTCTGTGAATGCCGTACCAGAACAACTTCCGTAGTCGATCCTGGTATAGTACATTCCGGCTTCAGAGACCGTTAGGCTTTCACTTGTTTCGGACAATAGCGTACCACTGCGGTACCAATTATACCGATAAGTATCGGCATTGGGCACATTATGCGGCTCGAGAACTATTGAATTTCCATCACAGAGGTTGATAGTACCCGGTATGGTGCCGTTACCGTCTTGGCTTATGAATATGCGATCCCTGAAGTCAATGTAGTACATCACAAAGGCATCGGAAACCGGACTGGTCATTGCTGGGCTGGTACTTCTGACCCTCATTCGGTAGTTTTCGCCCCGTGTATCGATCGGCAAGCCAAATTGGAACAGCACCTCGAAGTCGATATTATCATCACCGACCCGTGCAAGTTCGGTTGGCGAGCCAAAATTTCCGTCGCCATCTGAAAGTTCGAGTATGAACTCATTATCGCCGTTGACAAGGGGAGGGTCCCAATTGAAGCTTACAAACCACTCGTTAAAACTTTCTGAGGCACAGGCTTCTTCCCAAGGCTGGCTACTGCCTATATTAGGATTGGGGGCAGGTGTAGGTTGGTTCAATGTCTGGGCGTTCACCTGAGCTCCGAAGAACATACAGGCAACGACCAATTGTAGAATACGATTTGGAAAAATAGGTCTCATGGCTATGGTAGCTTTACGGGTCCAGGACGACTTTGGGGGATCGCACTGAACTTTTTTTCGTCATGTCAGTTTTAATGCCCGTTTTCACGGGATTTTTCCATACAGTATTCTAAAAACAAATATGGCGTTAATTCACCGCCCATTAAACTTATTGTTGTGGCGCTCTTGAAATCTGTTGTGAAATCGGTGGTTTTGTATGAAGAACGGCGCAAAAAAATCGATAAACAGCCCAATTTTGCTACATTTGTGCTTCAATTTTGACTATGGGCAAAGAGGAAAAATCGTTGAATTTCATAGAGCATATCATTGAGGACGATCTGAAGGAAGGGTACTCCCGTGACCAGTTGCGTTTTCGTTTTCCGCCAGAACCAAACGGCTATCTGCACGTGGGCCATGCCAGTGCAATTTGCCTGAATTTCGGACTCGGATTGCGATATGATGCCCCCGTGAACCTACGGTTCGATGATACCAACCCGACAAAGGAAGAACAAGAATTTGTCGATGCCATCAAGAAAGATGTCAAATGGCTTGGCTTTCAGTGGGATAACGAATGCTATGCCTCCGATTATTTTCAACAGCTGTACGATTGGGCCGTCGGATTGATCAAAGAGGGCAAGGCCTATGTTGACAGCCAGACCTCTGAAGAAATGGCCGACCAAAAGGGCGCGCCGACCGAACCGGGCACCGAAAGCCCCTATCGAAACCGCTCTATTGAAGAAAACCTACGGTTGTTCGAGGGCATGAAAAACGGTGAATTCGGTGAGGGCGAGCATGTGTTGCGCGCCAAGATCGATATGACCTCGCCCAATATGCTGATGCGCGACCCAATTCTGTATCGCGTATTGCACAAAGCGCACCACCGCACAAATACCAATTGGTGTATTTATCCGATGTACGACTGGGCGCACGGTCAGGGCGATTATATCGAACAAGTGTCACATTCACTGTGCACCTTGGAGTTTTTGCCCCACCGCGAGCTGTACGATTGGTGTTTAGACCGATTGGTATCAAATGATAAATTACGACCCAAGCAGCGAGAATTCGCCCGTAGAAACCTTAGTCATACCGTGGTCAGCAAGCGAAAGTTGTCGAAACTGGTCGAAGAGGGCGTGGTGAGCGGTTGGAACGATCCCCGTATGCCGACCATCTCGGGTATGCGCCGCAGGGGGTACACCCCAGAGGCCATCCGTAATTTTGCCGATACCATTGGCATTGCCAAACGAGACAATGTGGTCGATGTGTCATTGTTGGAGTTTCATGTGCGCGATCACCTCAACCAGATCGCCCCGAGGGTAATGGCTGTGCTCGACCCCCTGAAAGTGGTCATCACCAATTATCCAGAAGGGGAAGAAGAATGGCTCGATGCCGAAAACAATCCCGAAGATGAATCGGCGGGGCATAGAAAAATACCCTTTTCAAGAGAACTCTATATCGAGAAAGAAGATTTTCGTGAACAGGCCAACCGCAAGTTCTTTCGATTGAAATTGGGCGGTGAGGTACGCTTGAAGAACGGCTATATCATCAAGGCCGAGAGCTGCACCAAAGACGATGACGGCGATATCACTGAGGTGCAATGCACCTATGACCCCAAAAGCAAAAGCGGCAGCGGCACCGAAGAAAGCCTTCGAAAAGTGAAGGGCACCTTGCACTGGGTGTCCATCAAGCATGCCGTTACCGCCGAAGTGCGCATGTACGACCGTTTGTTCAATGACCCCACACCCGATGGGCATAAAGACAAAGATTTCATGGAATTCGTGAATCCTGACTCCCTCAAAAAAGTAATGGGGCATCTCGAGCCTAGCTTAAAAGAGGCCATACCTGGCGACCGATTCCAGTTTCAGCGACTGGGGTACTTCAATGTCGACGTGGATTCCACTTCTGACCAATTGGTTTTCAACCGCACCGTGCCGCTTCGTGATACGTGGGCGAAAGTAGAAGCAATAAAGGGTTAGGAGCAGCGTTAAAATTTCGATTATATACCAAGCCTTAATGATGAACAAGTTTCTTTCAATTGTCTTTTTGTTGTTTTTAGTTGCCTGTTCCAATACCGATGATGAAAACAACCCACAGGATCCAAAAAATGAATCGACCGATCCAACCCTATCGATCAAAAACCTGGCCGATCAGTCAACAGTTGAAACATTTACCGATATTGAAGTAACCGTTTCAGATGATTCGGAAGTGACCACGACTATTTATGTTAATGATCAACAAGTGTTCGTTACGCAAAATCTTCAATTCGTATTTCGTTTAAACCCATATATCATTCCCATTGGTTCTGCTACCATTCGTTTTGTAGCTACGGATTCTGATGAGAATACCGTAGAGCGAACCTTTACTATTGATTTAAAGCATTTGTTGTTCACCACAGATGTGGCAGATTATCAAATCAATGGCGATGAGACGGTTTGGGATATGGTCCATAACCTTGGGGGAGACTTGTTGGCCGTTGAGAAATTGGTTTCCGGACTCAATAAGCTATATAGCGAAGAGATTGTTGAAGAAGAAGAAATCTATTATTCAAGGGTATATTACAAAAGCAGCGATACGCAATACCAGAGATTGGGAACGGTATATACCTACACGTTGAAATTGGGCGAGCACAGAAATGTTACCGATAGGGTGCGCACGAATTTAGATAACACCAATAGGCTAAGCCTCACCGTTGATGGACTTCCTGAATCTGATTATTTAGCGTATTGTGAGGCAAGGGGCACAAAGTATGAGACCACCACTTTTGGCTCAGGTTCAAATGGTACTTCATTCATTGTAACCGCAGATACCTACTTTGAAAACAATACGGAAAAATTATTTTATACCAATCAGTCTTATTTGGTCGCCGTTGAAAATGGGGGTACTGGAAAGAAAGAAGACTATAGATATCTAATCATTGACAATCCGCAAGACCAGTCTAACGTGACCGTTGAAGAAGGAGATTTTAGTGGTTTGGAAAATAGTTTTAGATTGGATTTGCCTCAAGGCATGAGCTCTTACAGTATTGATAGGTACGGTTTTGAAACAGACGAAGATTTACCTCTCGAAACCTACAACAACCATAGGATCTTTAGCCATTCCAATGCTTCGGTGACATATGTTGATCTGCCCATTTTTGACCTATTCGGGTATTATAGAAATTATGTGAACTATCACGACCCCGTGACAGACTATAGAAACACATTTGTAACGTTCGGCAATGAAGTAGATCTCAATGAGATAGACGGACAGATTACTTTCGAACCCATGGAGAATTCGATAAGAATATCGACATCGGCACAAAATGCCGATGTCTTGCGCATGGTGTATGGCGGAGTGGTAGATGACAATGGTGATAATTATTGGGATGATTTTAATTGGTACTATAGACTGGATCCGAGAAAAGGGGAACAGCACCAAATTATTTTAAGCCTTCCACAAACCATAAAGGATGAATTTGAAAACGGCTTCCTTTTTGATCAAGACCATCGATTGGAAAGCGCAGATGTCATCGATTACCAAAAAATCGAAGATTTTGATGATTACATTTTCACCTTCATTCTAGAACAAAGGGCCGATCCATTGGAAAATGGGTATAGAACAAAGACCTTGTTCCATAATTCAGGGGCCAATAATAAGGGATCAAGAACGACAGACTTTGAAAGATCTCTTGATGATTTGCCATTTGAACAATAAAACCTTGCTTTTTTGAAAACAAACCGATTTCAATGTGGGCGTCGCTTCGCAATGCTTGGGCGAAAATCGGCGGCTCAGATGGAGTTTCTCTAAAAGCTTTCCATAAATTTTGTAGGGTTTTGGCATTTTTTACGTCCTATCCTAAAAAAATTGCCGATCATGTACAAATATTGCTGTGCTTTTCTCATGCTGGGGCTTACCATGGTTTCAGCACAAGAGGGCCAGGTCAAAGAACTGGAGTTTCAAGGGCTGAAACGCACCAAAGAAACCTTCTTGAGAAGGCTTTTAAAGGTACAACCGGGCCAAGCCTACGATTCCGTTAAGGTCAAAAAAGACATCGAACGCCTGAACCGCCTACCGGGCATTGCCAATGCGAAAGACAGCATCTATGCTGCCGATGATGGTGTGGGGGTGCTGTACATCTTGGATGAAAACTTCACCATTATCCCAGGACTCCGGATCGCTACCGCCAATGACGACAGTTTTGCCTATCGCCTATCGGCCTTCGAGTTCAATTTTTTGGGGAACAACCAACTTATCGGGGGGTATTATGAACGTAATGTCTTTGATTCGTATGGGGTGTTTTGGGAACATCCTTTCTTGTTCAGCGACAAGGTGGGCATTGGGTTCAACTATCAAGACATTACCCGACAAGAGCCCATATTTTTTGATGCGGGCGACAAAGATTACCGATTCAACTCAAGGCAGTTCGAAGGCAAGGTCATTTTTTCGTTCGACTTTAATAACGAGGCCGAACTTGGCGCCCTGTTCGTAAAAGAGCAGTATACCTTTGAGGGTGATGACCCCGTGCCCGGGGCACCTTTAGCGCTCAACGCCGACAAAATATTCTATAGGGCGGTGTACCGATACATCAACTTTGATATTGACTACCAATATGTTGACGGTTTTCAGAGCGAGTTCACGGGGCAGTACATTCACCAATTGAGTGGCGATGCCGCGGGCGAGGAATTTCTTGGAGACTTTCTCTCGCTGCGCAACGATTTCATCTACTATAAAAAAATGGGTAATAGGGGCAATTGGGCCAATCGGCTGCGTTTGGCGGCTGCCGTTGGCAATGAAGATTCTGACTTTGCCCCCTTTACGCTCGACAACCAGCTCAATATTCGTGGGGTGGGCAATTTGGTCGATCGGGGCACGGCGGCCATTGTGCTGAACACCGAATATCGCCACACGCTGTATGAAAGGGGATGGTTTGTGGTACAGAGCAATGTCTTTGTCGATGCGGGGGCATGGCGAGATCCCGGGGAGCCCTTTTCGCAATTGTTCGATGGCAGTTCAACAAGGCTGAGCCCGGGTGTTGGCTTTCGGTTGATCCACAAACGTATTTTCAATGCGGTCTTTCGGTTAGACTATGGTTTTGGAATCGGCAACGAGGCCACCAATGGCATTGTCTTTGGCATCGGCCAATATTTTTGAGTTATACGTTTTTTCTGACTATAACAATAGTTGATCGATTGAAATATATCAATCGGTATTTTCTATGAAAACAGGCTTTATTTCAGGCGCTCTGGGCGGTTTTCTTTTTCGGGCGGGGCGTTTGCCCGTGTGATGGGCCCAAAGGCCCACAAACGGGCTTAAAACAAAAATTCCCTGCTTTTGGCAGGGAATTTTAGATGAGTGTCATTTTGAGGGAGTCCCGATGGGAAAATCTATTATTCTCCAGAATCCTTTTTCTTGTTCTGCGTCTTCATCGCCTCTCCGATTTGGTTGCTGGCCGTGAACGAGGCCACCATATTGTTCAGCATATCACTACCGGCCTGGGGCGAATTGGGCAAGAGGATCAGGTTGGTGTTCGTTTCTTCGCCGATGGCCTGTAGCGTATCGTAATGTTGGGTCACCACGATCAAGGCCGAGGCCTCTTGCGAATTGATGCCCACCTTGTTCAATACTTCGACGGACTCTTCGAGCCCACGGGCGATCTCACGGCGTTGGTCGGCAATGCCCTGCCCCTGCAAGCGTTTGCTCTCGGCCTCGGCCTTCGCCTTCTCAACGATCAAGATCCGTGCGGCATCGCCCTCGAACTGGGCAGCGATCTTTTCACGCTCTGAGGCGTTGATACGGTTCATGGCCGCCTTCACCTGGGCATCGGGGTCGATGTCGGTGACCAGCGTCTTGATGATGTCGTACCCATATTCAGACATATATTCTTGCAGTTCGCGCTTTACGGCGATGGCGATATCGTCTTTTTTCACGAACACGTCATCGAGCTTCATCTTGGGCACCTCGGCACGCACCACGTCAAAGACAAACGAGGTGATCTGATCGTGCGGATACTCCAGTTTATAAAAAGCGTCGTACACCTTGTCGCGGATCACCACATACTGTACCGAGACCTTGATCTTTACAAATACGTCATCGAGCGTCTTGGTCTCGACGATCACATCGAGCTGTTGAATCTTAAGACTTAATCGCCCCGCTATACGATCCACGAGGGGGATCTTCATCTGCAGCCCTGAATTGCGGATGCTCTGAAAACGCCCAAAGCGTTCGACCACCACGGCGGTCTGTTGTTTGACGATAAAGAAAGAAGCGAAAAGAATGATCAACCCGAAAAATACAATCGGGATCAAAAGAAAATTGCCCATAGCATATGTTTTAAAAAGTTAAGAGAAGGAAAATACAAAAGTCTTGCCTAATATAGGTAGCGACCAACACACTTTTGTTACAAAACAAAAGTAAGGGATTTCTTATCTTGCGGGTATAGTGCGCATATGATCATTGATCATATACGATTGTTAGCAATAATTATGGCAAATTATCATACAATAGAATTAATTCTGGACTTTATAGCCTCCATCTCCTGGCCTATTATCACCTTGGTTATCTTTTTTATTTTAAAAAAGCCATTAAAAAACCTTCTGAAGAACATAAAAAAAATTGGTTACGCTGGAACTGAACTGGAAACCGGTTTGCCTTCTAGTCAAGAAGAAGACAAGTCATTTGTGGAAATATTAGGAGATGGAAATGACGAATCATATTTAGACAATGCCTTAGCCAAATTTTCCGAAGTGTCAATAAATCAGGCCGATGAAATAATTGAAAACGAAACAAAAATTTCCTCTTTGGACGGGATACAAAATAAATATGACAGAATTTACAAATATTCCAAACTATTGGTTTTAGTAAAAAGTTTCGAAAAAATTTATGATTCTATTTATGGAAGTCAAATTAGACTATTGCAAAGACTTAATCATAGCAATATCGAATCAAAAGCATCTTTAAAAATGTACTATGATAACGCTAATAAAGTCTATCCTGAGGCTTACAAATCATACTCATATGAAAAATATCTGGAGTTTATGAAAATAAATGGGTTGGTGATTGAGAATGAAGACCCAGAAAACCTACAAATCACTTTCCAAGGAAGGGACTTTTTAAGATATCTTGTGGAGGCTGGATCGTCCCTTGAGAAAAGATTTTAAATTATCTATTGCCAGTAAGGGCTATGATCTATAGCTACATTTTTCCCTAACTTCAAACTTGTAAACCATTGTCTCGATAGCCATCGAGACATGAAACTACTTATGGCCGAGACCGTTGTCCGCAATAATTTTTCACTATGAACCTCAAATGGACTAGGTTTCTGATTACGAATGGTTTCCTACATATAATTTCCTATATTTAACAAGAATACACCAACAATATGTAGTAATATGGCTACTGAAGGACACATTGACCAATTTAGTGCACAACTTAAGGCATGGAGCGAGTTAGAACTTAAGAAGGTTTATCGAGAAGACTTAGGAACGGTTTCCTTAATAAATCTTAAAACCTTAATTGAGGATTTAACTAATAAAATAAAAAGGACTGACACAGTTAAAGATAAATTGGGCGATAGTTTGCTTTCATCAGTTTATAATATCTACAGGCAAATAACAGCATATTTAAATCAGCTCGTTGGATATAATAATGAGCAATTTGTGTCGAATAAAACGACTCTTGAAAATCAAATAAAAAACCAATACCAACAACTCCTTAATCACTGGCCTCAGGTTGTTGCAATAATAAATGACACTTCGGAGACCGCAGATGCCACAGAATTACTCAAGGAGTTAGACGAACTATCCAAAAAATCTGAACAAGATGCTAAGGAAATAGAGGATTTAAAAACACGACTGACCTCAGAGCTATCGGATTTCGAGAAAAGATACCGAGAACAATTTCAAAGAGCAGAACTCGTAAATCAAAGGGAAATTTTTTCGATTCAATCGAATAAGTACAATAGTACAGCTAAGTATTGGCTCTATGGTATTATTGGTTCAACAATTTTTCTCATAATAATGTTGTGGGTGGTTTTTAGGAACTTTTGCTTTGATATTTCTTGTTACCAATCGATTTCGGAAATTGATTATAGCAAGATTGATCCCGGAGGAAACGGTATGATATTATATTTAGAAATATTTAAGTCTGTTGCATATCGTATTTTTCTAATTTCTTTTATAGTCTATGCGGTAAGTTTTTGTGTCCGTAATTATAATGCTAACAAACACAATTTCACGGTTAACGCTCAGAAAGCTAATTCACTTAATGCTGCTTTAGTTCTTTTGGAAAGGGCAAAAACAGATGATGGAAATGATAATATTATGATACAAGCCGCAAGTGCTATATTCTCTCATCAGCCAACTGGTTACAACAAAAAGGACCCTGAAAACATAGGTAATTCTATAACTGAGAAAATAATAGAAAAAGTAAACCCAATTAAGGATTAACAATTAACAACATTGACCGTAATTGAGGCCTATCCACTTATAACATTTGTGAATTTATCCACTTGAGAGTGAATAATTAGAAATCCGACCATTCTCGGACTGAAATCATAGTCCAGCTGTTGAGTATAATTTATAGAATCAATTGAAAAGGCAACAAATCCGATTTGTTTTCAAGTACAGAAATGAATTATATAAGTTCTTGAGCATTTTTACGTCTCAGGACAATTCCTTCTATTTTCATCTTTACGAAGAATCTAATCAACCTTTTAGATATTATAAGTTATCAAAGAAAACAGAAAACCAGTTGAAAATAGACATCAAAAACCCTGTTACTACAGAATTTATGAGGCATAAGTTTTCATTTCATAAATCGGGTTACATTCATTCTACAAATAAGAAAGGGAACAGATACAAAGATGGAATAAAAGGAATTCCCTTTAACAAAATCGAATCTTCCAGTTTAATCTTATTATTAGCTCCAAAAAATATTTCCAAACTGGAAAAATATAGGCCAAAAAAAGATGGCCACGATTTTATTTTTCCAATAAGCAAAGAACAATCACCATTCTCGATGAATTTTGAGGTATTCCGAAAATCAAAGATTCGAAATTTGCCAAAAATCCCTGACGATATTCATCTAGGTCTTTGCACATATGAATGGGAAGATATGAAATTTGGATTGAGATTTTATATTCAAAATATTAAGGGAGCTTTGGAATGGCCAGAGTCAACCCTAGTCTTAAAAAGAGTCGAATAAAGAGTTAGGTATAAAAAAAGCCATAATTGATTTGCCCCAAATTGACTAACTTCAAAAATATTGACTACTAAAGCACCGGATTTCATATGCCCGAATTCTATAAGACCAAAAAATTCGCCCAAGAATACATTAAGCCCGACCGCCAAAACGGATTTGAAAAACTCAATCCTGCCGTCTTAGAAAAGTGCTGATTCCCCTCAGCGCAGAAACAACACGCTGCACCTCCCTACGTTCAAACGTATCTTCTTCCAAATAGAAGAGCATCTCGATACCTAAATCAAGAATTTTTGCCAATTCATCAACAGAACCGTATTTATCAATGATTAAGCGGGTGAAATCTTCTTTTTGCTCGTTGTCCAACTTGTCATATATGACATTAACAACCATAAAGATAAACCTTTTCTTGACTTGTCAAATATGGCAAGTATGGAAAAATCGGAAATGTTGAAAATCATCGGACAGAACGTCAAGCGCATTCGACTTGAAAAGGGCCTTACCCAAGTTGACCTCGTCGGAAAAATAGAGACCCGAATTGACACGACCAATATTTCACGAATCGAAAAGGGGCGTACAAATGCCACCATCCATACTTTGTTCAGAATCAGCCAAGCCTTGGAAGTACCTTTGACTGAAATTTGTGATCTGAATGAATAGAATTTGGAGAATTATCATATTGTTTATTTCAGTTCTAGTTCTGTTCGTCATTTTCAGATTGTACTTGGCAAAATATTATTATGACTTTCAAGAATATTGGACTTTGAGGAACAAAATTGTCTGGTCTCAATCTACTGAACTTAGATGGTCAGACTTTTTAAATTCCTATAATAAGCAAGGGCTTTACGCAAAAGTTGGCTTATCAGCTCGCTACAATTCTGATGATCCAATTCTCTTTAGATCTAAAACGGTTTTCATTCCAGAAGAATCTTATGCTTCGGATACTACGGATTTGATTAATCTGAGGGTTGCACAAGCAAAATTTAATCTTTTGGAAATTTACCGTAGAAAAATGGAAAAACAGGTTGACGAATTGAGAAAAAACAAAGTCGACTTCTATGAGCCATCTGATTTTGAAAAAATGAATGAGCGATACTATAGTATGTTTGAAGACGAATGGCAGAGATTTATAGATTCTGAAAATCAAATGGATTATTTAGAGCAAATTGAAAAAAGAATAGCACAAGAATTATATTAAGAACTACTTACAATACGGCAACAATTCATAACTGCCTTTTCCCTAACTTTAAACCTAAAGACCGCTACCACCAATTATTAAAAACCCAGACCATATGCAACTGACCATTCGAAATCGTATTCCCCTGCTCATGATTCTTTTACTACTTCAGATAGGGTGCGTTCAAAACAAGAATTCAAAATCAACAGCGATAGCGTATGGGCAAAACAATGTGTTGAAACAGCTTACTGATGAAAACTTGGGGGAGTTCAAATGGTTAAATGAACCCAAGTCTTTTGAAATCAAAGAGGGAGCTTTAAAGATAGTAGCTGAAAAGGAAACCGATTTTTTTAATAATCCAGAAGATAAAAAGAAGACCGCCACTGCGCCTATATTGTATAAGGAGTTGAAAGGCGATTTTGTCGCAAAGGCCTTGGTGCGGCCTGATTTTTCTTCATTGTGGAATGCCGTGGCACTCATGGTTCATATCGATAATGATCACTGGATCAAGTTCGCTTTTGAAAACTCTGATGCGACCGGAAGAAGCATTGTTACGGTGGTTACCAAAGAGATTTCTGACGATGCCAATGGGGCGATCTTAAAAGACCAAGACCAAATCTGGTTAAAATTGGTTCGAAAAGACAACCAGTATTCCATGCATTGGTCAATAGATGGGAACGATTTCAAAATGGCCCGATTGAGCACGTTGCCAAACACAGACTCGGTCAAGATTGGCATAGAAGCGCAATGTCCGGTCGGGGAGGCCGCAACCCACGAAATCGCCTATTTTGAGATAACAAAAACCACCGTCAACGATTTGAGAAAAGGAGAATAATCAAACCATTAAAATGAAAAGAACAGCGATTACCGTACTGCTATTGGCCCTATTTTTCACCCTATCGTCACATGAACTGTTTCTTAAGTCTGACACCTATTTTCTCGAGGAGAATAGCCGATCAGAACTGTATCTTTTTAACGGAACGTTCGATGAAAGTGAAAATGTAATCACAAGAGATCGAATCATCGACCCGCAGATCATCGGTCCTGAATACAATTTCAAACCATCCCCTGATGATTACTATGATAAAGACAAAGCCACCTATTTACAATTCAAAACAGGTTTTGCCGGGACCTATGTGGCTGGAGTTTCAACAAAACCGAGAACAATCGAACTCAGTGGGGAAGAGTTTACGGCTTATTTGGAACACGAAGGGTTGACTGCAGTAATCGAGGATCGAAAATCCAAAGGGATTTCCGACCAAATGGCCCGAGAAAAATATTCAAAACATGTAAAGGCCATATTTCAGGTTGACGAAAAAAGAACAGAACACTTTTCGACCTCCCTAGGGTATCCCATAGAATTTATTCCTTTAAAAAATCCCTATATCCTTTCCGTGGGAGACAGCATGTCGTTCAAACTGCTGTATAGGGGCGAACCGCTCGGCAACCAAACCGTACACATCAGCTCTCGAAAGAACTTTGGGGAGAAAGGCGAGGGCGAGACCGCTGTAAGAACCAACGATAATGGAGAGGTCAGTTTTACCATTGGCAATGAAGGGCAATGGTATATTGCCACCATTCACATGATCGAAAGCGATGAAGGGTCTTTAGACTATGAATCGAACTGGGCAACCCTTACTTTTGAAGTAAAATAGTTCAATGTATAAGGGGCTTTAAAACACTCGCTGAGACCGCTGCGCTTCATACTGACAAAACGAACCAATAGAAATGAAACCAAAAGAATTGATCGAAAAATGGGTGGAAACCTTTAACGAAGGAAACGCTGAAGGGCTTTCAGAATTTTATCATGATGACGCCATTAACCATCAAGTGACCCATCAACCGGTTGTTGGAAAAGTGGCCATCAAAGAAATGTTTAAAAATGAGTTTGACCAAGCAGACATGACCTGCCTAGTCGAGAACATTTTTGAAGATAACGATTGGGGAATTTTAGAATGGAAAGACCCATTAGGGCTACGGGGCTGTGGATTCTTTCAAATCGAGAATGGGAAAATTAAATTTCAAAGAGGCTATTGGGACAAACTATCATTTTTAAGGCAACATAATTTGCCGATCCCAACTGAATAAAAGGAGCGAATGCACGACATTGGCCATTGTTCATCGCCCCAAGGGGCCAACCCTTAACCAAAACTGTTAGCTCATAAAAACCAAACCAATGACCGAATACTATAAGACCAAAGAATCTGTTGACGAATACATTCGGTTGGCCGAAGGGGTCAATGGGGGCGCACTGATCAAAAAACTAAAACAGTTCTTGCCACCAAAGGCCAGCCTGCTCGAGATCGGCACCGGGCCGGGCACCGATTGGAACCTCTTAAAAGAAGACTATCAGGTCACAGGCTCTGATAACTCACAAGAATTTCTCAAGCATCTTAAGGCCAATAACCCAACGGGTAGCTTTCTCGAACTGGATGCCATTACCTTGGTCACCGATAAAAAATTTGAGGGAATCTATTCCAACAAAGTACTGCACCATTTGAGGGATGATGAGCTAGCGGCTTCCATTAAAAGACAACACGAGATTTTAGGGCCCAATGGTATTGTTTGCCATTCGTTTTGGCGGGGGGAGGGCTCCGAAATCTTTAAGGGCCTATTTGTAAACTACCATTCAGAAAATGCGTTGCGCACATTTTTTGAAGACCATTTCGAGATTCTTTTGATCGAGCGGTATGCCGAGTTCGAAGAAGCCGATTCGCTGTTGTTGATTGCAAAAAAACGCTAGGCGCGCAACCCCTAAAGTGCAGTGTCGGGCGTGTAGCTGGGCATACCGTTGCCACAACGATTAAAGCATGGCAAATGAGTCATTTCGACAGCGCCCCGAAATCCCACTAACGCTCAATAATTATCGGGTGGGGAGTTAGGGGCGACGAGAAATGACAGTGCTAGCCCAAAGTCTTTAGGGCAGTATCGATTCTGGATAAGCACTCTTTTTTCCCCAACAGCGCCATAATGTCAAACAGGTGCGGGCCTTTCATATCGCCAACGATAACCAACCGCAATGGGGGCATTACCTTACCAAAAGAAAGCTCTTGGGCGGCAATCCACTCCTTGACCTGTTTTTCGATGTGGGCAGAAGAGAAGTCCCCAATAGTGTTCAACACCTCGCCCACTTGTTTGATGATGGTCGGGGTGTCTTCCTTCCATTGCTTCTTGGCCGCTTTTTCGTTGTAGGTGGTCGGGGCCGCGAAGAAATAATCGCCCAATCCCCAAAAATCCTGCACAAAATCTGCCCGCTCTTTGATAAGCGACACGACCCTTTCAACGTAGTTGTCATTTCGAACCCCGATGGCTATCGGGGGAGGAATCTCCTGGCCTTCAAGCACCTTTGTAAATAAACTGGCCAACTCCTCATCGCTTTTGCGCTGTAGCCACTGGTGATTGTACCATTTAGTCTTTTCGGGATCGAAACGTGCCCCCGATTTGTTCACCCGTTCCAAAGAAAAGGCCTCTACCAATTCTTCGAGTGAAAAGAGTTCCTGTTCCGTACCGGGGTTCCACCCCAAGAGGGCCAAAAAGTTGACCACTGCTTCTGAAAAGTAGCCTGCTTCACGATAACCCGCCGAATCTTCCCACGACAATGGAAATATGGGAAAGCCTCCTTTTTCACCATCGCGCTTGCTCAATTTTCCCTTTCCGGTCGGTTTCAGGATCAGCGGCAAATGTGCAAAAATGGGTTTCTGCCATTTAAAGGCTTCGTACAACAAGTTATGCAAGGCCAATGAGGGCAGCCACTCTTCCCCACGAATAACATGTGTGATTTCCATCAAGTGATCATCCACGATGTTGGCCAAGTGGTAGGTGGGCATGCCATCGCTCTTGAACAGGATCTTATCGTCGAGAATGTTGGTATCGATAATGATTTCGCCACGAACCACATCATGTAGCACCAGCTGACGATCTTGTGGTGATTTAAACCTGATCACATAGGCCTCACCGGCAGCTAGCTTCGCTTGCACCTCTTCTTTTGAAAGCGACAACGAATTGGTCAGTTTCAACCGGTTGTGCCAATTGTAGATAAAGGTCTTGCCCTTGGCCTCGTGGTCTTTTCGGTGAAAATCCAACGTTTCGGGCGTATCAAAGGCGTAATAAGCATGGCCGTTCTTAACCAGTTCATCGGCGTATTGACGGTACAACTGCTTGCGCTCGCTCTGGCGATAGGGCCCGAAACCACCTTTTTCTGGTTTTCGATTACCCTCAGACCCCAATTTCTCTGAATTGTCATGGTGGCTTCGACTACGCTCACCCACCAAGGACGAAGGGCCTTCATCATAGGGAATGCCGCACCAGTTTAACGCTTCGATGATATAGTGCTCTGCGCCTTCGACATAGCGGCTCTGGTCGGTGTCCTCAATGCGGAGCACAAAAGTGCCGCCGTGTTTTTTGGCGAACAGGTAATTGAAGAGTGCGGTGCGCACCCCACCGATATGTAGCGGTCCGGTCGGACTGGGGGCAAAACGAACCCTCACATTGGTCATAGTTCAGTATTTTGCCAGCAAAGATAGTGATTGCATCAGGCCAGCGAAAGCGAATCGGCATCGGGTTTCATCTCTTTGGGAATACGCGGATTCATAATGGCGAACCACAACGGGGGCACCAACGAAAGCACCATACTGGTCGGGTAACCATAGGGCATTTGGGGCGAGGTATCGTGACATTCCAGCACCTGGTATTTTTTGGCCGATTTGTAGTGGTGGTCGCTGTGACGGGTCAGCTCATAGAGCACGATACGGCCGATGACATGGTTGCTGTTCCACGAATGGCATTCCCGTACCCGTTCGTAGCGCCCAGAGGGCAGCTTTTTGCGCATGAGTCCGTAATGCTCGATATAGTTCACGGTCTCCAACAGCAGAAATCCGACTACTCCCGCCCCCAGGGCAAACCAAAGTCCGGTAGCGCCGAAAAGAGCAAATATAACGGCGAGATAGCCCAATTGAAAAATAAGGTACCAGAGCATATCGTTCTGGATCGAGAAAAACCCTTTACCGGCATTTTGCAAGAGCTTTTGTTGAATTTTTAGGGCGTTGGCATATTGCCGCGTCACCGATGTGAACCAAAAAGAAAATACCGATTGGTTGTATTTTGCGGTGGCAGGGTCTTCGGCAGTGGCCGCATGGGCGTGGTGCCCAAAATTGTGTTCGATATAGAAGTGCATATAGAACGAGGGCAAGAGCAGGGCTTTCCCCAGAAAACGTTCAGCGGTCTGTTGGCGGTGCCCCAGTTCATGACCCACATTGATGCCGTTGACACCCAGAACAACGCCCAGTGAAAGGCAAAGCCCGACCAGCTCGTAAGGGGCATACGAATGATGAAAAACATCCCAAAGCAGGTAGGCCAACAATCCGTACACGATGGGCAGATTGAGATAGAGCAACCAGTCAAAAAATTGGCTCTTTTCCTTTTCTTTACGCGCCTCGCCGTCGAGGTTACTGGCATCTTGGGGCAGCAACACTTCCATGACCGGGATCAGCACAAAGGCATAAAATGGTGTGAAATAGCTCCACGGTCCCTTGAAATAGAGGCTGATTACCGCCGAGAGGGGTATGGTGAAGGCCGCTAGGTAGCGCAAATCTTTCCAATCATCCATTTTAACACAACTTTTTCAGCCCGATCGTGCAATATCGGGTATCTTGGTATATAGTTTAATAAAAAGCCGTCAGTTCGAGTTTTTCCCTGTGAAAAGTATCGAGAACAGGGCTTTCGGTAGAAAAGGATATTCTAGATGCCATTTTTCTACGAAAAATCACTCGAATCGACGTGGTTTTATTTGATTGCAACAATTTAAAGATAGCGCATTTTGGGCAGTTACCATAAGATACTTGACAAGCTGAACGGCTTCGTTTCAAAATACTACCGCAAACTATTGGTAAAGGGCCTACTGTTGTTTTTTGCATTCGGACTGCTCTTCTTCTTGGCCGCACTTTCTTTGGAGTATTTTCTGTGGATGGGTTCTACGGCACGATTGCTAGTATTGGTCATGGTCGTGGTTTTTGAGGCCTTCTTGCTCTATCGTTTCATTCTTACGCCCCTGTTTTATCTGTTTCGGATTAAGAAAGGCATCTCAAACAAAGAAGCCTCATTGCTCATCGGAAAACACTTTCCGCTTGTCGATGATAAGCTTTATAATCTGCTCGAACTCGCCGAAGATGAGGAAAGATCTGAATTGTTGCTGGCCAGTATCGAGCAACGTTCGCACCAGCTCGACACCGTGCCCTTTGTGCAGGCCATAGATTTCAAGGAAAACCTCAAGTATGCGAAATACGGACTCATTCCCTTGGTGCTCATTGCCCTCATCGGGTTGACGGGCAATCTCAAATCGTTTTTTGGCTCTTACGAGCGCGTCGTCAATTATGATTTGGCCTATGAGCCGCCCGCTCCGTTTCAATTTCAATTGCTGAACGATGAGCTCAGGGTGTTTGATGACCAGCCCTTGTTGGTACAGATGATGACAGAGGGGAAGATTCAGCCCGAAGATGTGTACATCGTGGTCGATGGCCAACAATGGTTGCTGCAAAAAACGGAGGGGGTCTTCGAACACCGGTTCGCGGCCCCGGTAAAGGCGGCCGAGTTTTATTTTTCGGCCAACGGATATCGCTCGCGAGCCTATACCATCATCAGCCTGCCGACCCCTTCGTTACAAGATTTTGAGCTGCACCTTCAGTACCCTACTTATACGGGCAGAACACCAGAGGTCTTGAAGGGAACGGGCAATGCAACAATTCCCGAGGGCACCGAGACCATTTGGAAGATTACGGGAAAGAACACCGAACGCATTGACCTTCATTTGGCCGATACGCTGTTGGCCTTTGGGCGTAACGGCGATGCTTTTTCATTGGGCAAACGCATTTACAAGAATCTTGATTATGGCCTTTCGACCAGCAATGAAAATGTCAAGAACCACGAGTTTTTGGAGTATAGCTTCAAAGTAGTGCGCGATGCAAGTCCACAAATAAAGGTTGAACAGGCCTTTGATTCGCTAAACCTTAATGAATCGTATTATTCAGGTCAAGTGTCAGACGATTATCTGGTCGATAAGATTCGGGTGGTTTGCTCCCCAAAAGAAAATCCCGAGCAAGTACAAAGACTGGTACTGCAACGGCCCAAGAGCAATGTGCAACAGTTTTTTTACACCTTCCCTTCAGGATTGGACGTTGAGCCCGGCAATGAGTACCAATTGGTATTTGAAGTGGTCGACAATGATGGGTTACGAGGGGGAAAAATCGCCAAGAGCCAAGTGTTCAGTACCATACTGTATTCTGATAATGAACTGAAAAACAAAGACTTGGAGTTTCAGGAGTCGGTTTTGGACAATTTTGACAAATCCCTTGAAAAACTTCGGGAGCAAAAGAGCGAGCTAGAAAAGATCAACGAAAAACAGAAAGAGCAAAAGGGCCTGGACTTCAATGACAAGAACCAGATCAAGAACTTTTTACGCAAACAGCAGCAGCAAGAAGACATGATGCAAAAGTTCAGTAAACAGCTCAAAGAAAGTCTTGACAAGCAAGAAAAAGATGATGCGCTGAACGAGTTGCTGAAAGAGCGATTGGAGCGTCAGGAAATGGAGGCCAAAAAGAACGCCAAACTGCTCGAAGAGCTGAACAAAATAGCCGACAAGATAGAGGAAGACGACCTCAAAAAGCGTCTTGAAGAACTCAGCAAGCAGCAGGGCAAGAACCAGCGTAACCTCGAACAGCTTTTAGAGCTCACCAAAAGGTACTATGTGACCGAAAAGGCTTCACAATTGGCACAGGAGTTGGCAAAGCTTGCAGAGCGTCAAGAGATGCTTTCTGAATTGAAATTGGGAGAAGATTTTTCCAATAAGGAACAAGAGAAGCTGAATGAAGACTTTGAAAAGCTGAGTGAAGAGTTGGACGAATTGCAAAAAGACAACCAAGACCTGAAAAAGCCCCTAGACCTTGAGATTGACGAGAACAAGCAAGAAGGGGTCAAACAAGACCAGCAAGACGCCTTGGAAGAGATCAACAAGCACCAGGGCATGGAAGAATCGTCTCAAGACCAGGAGCGGCAGAACGCCCAGAACAATGCCTCACAAAAGCAAAAGTCGGCGGCACAGAAGATGAAGGAGATGAGCGAGAGCCTGCAGCAGGGCGCCTCGATGGGCGGTGGTTCGTCAATCACTGAAGATGCTGAAATGCTACGACAGATACTTGATAATCTGGTGATATTCTCCTTTAAACAAGAAAGCCTTTTTGATCGTGTTGAACAGGCGAATATTGATGTCTCCAATTTCTCTGAAACGGTACGCGAACAAAAAGAACTGCGAAACCTTTTTGAGCATGTTGATGATAGCCTTTTTGCCTTATCGCTGCGCCGTGCAGAACTATCTGAATTTGTGAACGAACAGGTCACCGAGGTATACTATAACATTGACAAGTCGTTAGAGAGCATTGCAGAGAACCAAGTATATCAAGGGGCCGCCTATCAACAGTATGTCATCAATGCCGGTAATGCGCTGGCTGATTTTTTGGCCAATATCTTGGACAATATGCAGATGAGCATGCAGCAAGGCAGTGGTTCCGGACAAAGCGGCAGTGACTTTCAATTACCCGATATCATTCAGGGCCAAGGGCAATTAAATGAAAAGATGGGGCAAATGGGCCAATCGGGCAAGGGAGAACAAGAGTCGCAATCTGGGGAAAAAAGCGATGGGCAACAAGAGGGCCACGGAGAAAAAGAAGGGGGCAAGAAAGGAAACCAAGAAGGTCAAAACGGAAAGGATGGCAAAGACGGCAAGAACGGGGGGGATGGAGAAAATGGCCAGAACGGGCAATCGGGCGATGGCATGAGTGAAGAAGAGCTGAAAGAGATTTATGAAATATACAAGCAACAACAGTTGATACGACAGCAGCTAGAGCAACAGTTGCAAGACATGATCAACAAATCTGACCGGGATCTGGCCAAGAAATTGGTACAGCAAATGGAGAATTTTGAGAATGACCTATTAGAAAACGGTATCACAAGGCGAACGATGAACAAGGCAAATTATATTCAGCACCAGTTGTTGAAATTAGAGAACGCCACCTTGAAACAGGGCGAAAAAAAGGAACGGGAGAGCACCACAAATACCGACCGCTATAAGACCCCCATTTTGACCAAGCCAGAACTGTTCAAGAACAACGAACAGGAAATCGAGATTTTAAACCGACAAGCCTTACCTTTGCGGCAAGAATACCGTAGAAAGGTACGGGAGTATTTCAAAAATGATTGACTTCCATTTTGAGAATGACTTTCAACTTGATAAAGACAAGTATTCCGATTGGTTGAGTAGGGTAATTAGATCGGAGGGATTTCAATTGGGAGATTTGGCATACGTTTTCTGCGATGATGAGTACCTCTGGAACATCAATATGCAGTATTTGAACCATGACACCTACACTGACATTATCACTTTTGATTACTCCTCTGGTAAATTGATAGCGGGCGACATTTTCATCTCTGTTGAGCGGGTCGACGACAATGCGGCAGACCATAAGGTCGGTTTTGAGAATGAGCTACAGCGCGTGATGTGTCATGGGGTATTGCACCTTATGGGCTATAATGACAAGAAGGAAGATGAGGTGCGTGTGATGCGCCGCAAAGAAGACGAAATGATCAAGATGTTCCACGTGGAACAATAGGGCTATGTTTGAGAAAGAATACGATATAATTGTGGTTGGCGGTGGCCATGCGGGAGCTGAGGCAACTGCGGCGGCGGCCAATATGGGGTCCAAGACACTTTTGGTCACCATGAACCTACAGACCATAGGGCAGATGTCCTGTAATCCGGCCATGGGGGGCATAGCAAAAGGCCAGATCGTTCGGGAAATTGATGCGTTGGGAGGCTACAGTGGTATTGTTACTGACCGTTCGGCCATTCAATTTAAGATGCTGAACAAATCTAAGGGTCCGGCGATGTGGAGTCCGCGTGCGCAGAACGACCGTATGCGTTTTGCGGAAGAATGGCGGTTGCTATTGGAGCAGACCCCGAATGCCGATTTCTACCAAGAAATGGTGTCAGAGATCTTGGTGGAAGGGAACAAGGTGGTCGGTGTGCGCACCTCATTGGGCATTGACATTCGCGCCAAGGCCGTGGTCTTGACCAACGGTACCTTTCTCAACGGATTGATACATATTGGGGAAAAGCAGTTTGGAGGTGGCCGTGCGGGCGAAAAGGCCGCTACGGGCATTACTGAACAGCTGGTCGATTTCGGTTTCGATAGCGGGCGAATGAAAACCGGAACCCCGCCCAGGGTAGATGGCCGTTCACTTGACTATTCGAAGATGACTGTGCAGCCCGGTGATGAAAATCCTGAGCGGTTCTCCTATTTAGAGACCCCGACATTGCAGAGACAACGCGATTGCCATATGACCCGCACCAGCGCATTGGTGCACGATCTTCTGCGTGAAGGCTTCGACCGCTCCCCTATGTTCAATGGTAGGATCAAAAGTATCGGTCCGCGGTATTGCCCATCGATCGAAGATAAGATCCATCGTTTTGCTGATAAAGATTCCCATCAGATATTCGTAGAGCCGGAGGGATGGAACACGGTAGAGGTATATGTAAACGGCTTCTCTACCTCGCTTCCGGAAGACGTACAATATCGCGCCTTAAAATCGGTTTTGGGATTTGAGAACGTGAAGTTCTTTAGACCTGGATATGCCATCGAGTATGATTATTTTCCGCCTACCCAATTACGGCACACGCTCGAAACAAAGCTCATTGACAATTTGTATTTTGCGGGGCAGATCAATGGTACAACGGGCTATGAAGAGGCGGCCTCGCAGGGCCTTATGGCGGGCATCAATGCACACCTTAAGATCAAAGGCAAAGAATCGTTTATTTTAAAGAGAGACGAGGCCTATATCGGGGTATTGATCGATGATTTAATTACGAAAGGCACAGAAGAGCCCTATCGCATGTTTACCTCACGGGCAGAGTACCGAACCCTATTGCGGCAAGACAATGCAGATTTGCGCTTGACCCCTAGAAGTTTTGAATTGGGTTTGGCCACAGCGGAAAGAATGAAAAAAATGGAGAAAAAAAAGAAAAAGTCACAAGATTTTATCAATTTCTTCAAAAAAACGAGCTTCAATCCTGAAGAAATAAATCCGATTTTAGAAGAATTGAATTCCGCGACCGTCAAACAATCAGATAAATTGTTCAAGGTTTTTTCACGGCCGAAAGTGACCATGAACCATATGCTACAATTAGCATCAGTCTCTTCTTTTGTGGCGGAGAACGAATTGCAGAACGATGTACTTGAGCAAGCAGAGATTCAGGTGAAGTATTCAGGCTATATCGAAAAGGAAAAATTAAATGCGGATAAGTTGCATAGATTGGAGGATGTTCGCATCCCTGAAAACTTTGATTATGCCAAATTAAAGTCCCTTTCTTTTGAAGCTAGGGAAAAACTGCAGGCCATACGGCCAGTTACGATTGCCCAGGCTTCCCGTATCAGCGGGGTTTCGCCCGCCGATGTCAGTGTCTTACTGGTATTTCTCGGTCGATAGGCCTTAAATGTTCCACGTGGAACATTTGATTTTTGGCCTGGTTTTTGTGTTTTGTTCCGCAACCGGACCAAAACCAAGATGAAGCACTTTTTACCCTTGTTGCTCGGAGTTTTTTTGCTCAACAGCTGCATTCCCATCCGTATAGCCCCAAGCATTTCTGACTACAAGGTCACCAAAGGAAAACGGTTTAAAAGAGGACTTCCCAAAAAAACCGTATTTGTTTTTGAGGATTCAAAACAAGCGGGGGAGTTTTACGACTACATAAACACGAAGTATCAGCTCGATGATTATTATGTGGATGTACAGGTGCCCTTTGCGGTTGAGGGCGACGACTATTATTTTTCCTTTTATGAAGTTGAAATAAAAGATAAAACGCTGAACATGTTTCCTGCGCTCTTCAATGCCGTGATGAACGAAGCGTTGGGAAGTGAGGAAGAGGAGTATATCAGCGGGAACGATATTTTGGAAAGACAAAACTGGTACATTGCCATAGAAGTCTTCAGCGATTCAGAAAAAGATTGCCTCCATAAAGACTCCCCCTCACGGAAACAGGTTTTGGCGTATCTTCGAGACCTGAAAAAAGAATATCTAGCGACCCACAATTACAATGAAGTCTTATTTAAGGACTAAAGATTTTTCAGTCTCGAACGAGCTGTTCGATTTGTTGCACGATGAGGCATCTGATATGTTGATTACAAGTCCGCAGCCTGAAAATATTTCCGCCTACTACAATAGTGAATCCTATATTTCCCATTCAGACAGCAAAAAGACAATTTTCGATAAGCTATATTTCTTGGTCAAGGGCCGCATGCTTTCAAAAAAGGTCAAATGGGTCGAAAAGTGGTGCGGGAAGAAAACATCGTTGCTCGACATCGGAGCCGGATCTGGTGATTTTGTAAAGGAAGCCCAAAAAGGTGGTGGGTCGGTAATGGGAGTAGAGCCCAGTGAATTTGCCAGAAAAAGAGCAATGGAAAAAGGAATTTCACTGGTCGCTGATATAAAGGCTCTTGAAGAAAGAAAGTTTGAGGGCATAACCCTGTGGCACGTATTGGAGCATCTTCCCGAGCTGGAATCCCAGATCGAAACGATTTCAAAATTATTGGGGGCCAACGGAACCCTTTTTGTTGCCGTGCCCAATTTCAGATCGTTTGATGCAAAATATTATGGAGCGTTTTGGGCAGGATATGACGTGCCAAGGCACCTATGGCATTTTTCGCAAAAATCAATAGCTGACCTTTTTGCCAAACAGAACATGAAAGTGGCCAAGACCATTGCCATGCCCTTTGACGCTTTTTATGTTTCCATGCTCTCAGAAAAGTACAAAGGAAATTCTTTTTGGTGGTTTGCTTTTTTCTGGGTTGGGCTATGGTCAAACCTGAAAGCTTACTTTTCAGGGGAGTATTCTTCACTGATTTACGTTTTGCAGCGAAACAAAACCATTTAAAAGGGTTTGAGGGATGTTCTCTATGGTGGCTGGTTAAATGTCACACCGTGGTAAAAAGATGGCTCAGAAACGATTATAGAGCACCAAAAACAATAAATTTTGATGATTAAAGGACAGCTTAACTATAGATTATATTTATCTAAAGTTCTAACACCATAATTTATATTCCCTTTCCGAACAAGCTCATTCAAAAAGCTTTTCTATTTTTGCGCCATCTTAAAAAAAGAACAATGAAAAAATTAGCCATAGGCCTTTTCGTGATTTTGGCAGCTGCCTGCCAGCAACAAAAAATTGGTTATGTCAATACCGTCGAATTGCTTGATGGATACCAAGAAAAAATTGATGTCGAGACACGTTTCAATACCAAGCGGAGCGCATTCACCAAAAAACGTGATAGCATCTCGCAGGCCTTTCAGCTAGAATTGCAAGATTTTCAGACAAAGGCCCAAAAGATGTCACAAAAGAACGCCCAAGAAGAATACAATCTCTTGCAACAAAGAGGTCAGTTTGTAGGGCAGCAATTGCAACAAGAAGAGCAGCAACTGCAGCAGACGAGCCAGACAGAGATCGATAGCATTGTCAGCAAGGTCAAAAATGAGATCAAGGCTTTCGGCAAGGCAAACGGCTATGCCTATATCTTGAGCGGCGGTGATGGAGGTGCCGTGCTTTATGGTAATGATGCCGATGACTTGACCGATAAGGTGCTAAAGATTCTGAACGATAAATACAAGAAGTAATACTCTTGACCGTTTTTATAAAAGCCCTTTTCTTTCGAATGGGGCTTTTTTATTGCAACAAAAACAACAGAAAAGCAGCGGGCACGAGGTAAATGACAATCGTTTTGGCCCCCTCGTAATCTTTGGCCACTCGTTGCCCAAGTAAGAGCATCAATAGCGAGATACAGGCCAAAAGTGCCCCGTAGAAAGCAAAACCTCCGTTATCGTGCAACAAAAGGTGCACCGATCCTACAAGTGACAAAAGACCGGCAGCAAGTTCCATGACCGTGATGATGCCCAATAACAAAGGAACACTGTTTTTGAAGGGCGATTTGGAAAAATGCCCTTTCAGCCACGAAAGATTCCCTCCCCAATCCGTTACCTTATCGATTCCACTTTGTAGAAAGACGATGATGATGAAAACAAGCAAAATGGTCTCTGTGGCATTTTCAAAAAAGTGTAGGTGCATTATTTATGGTCATGTTTAGGCCGCTTTCACATGTAAAAGACGGGTCAGTTTTATTGAAAGATCGGTGAAGATGAGTTTAGAATTACCGTTGCGTTCGACATGGTAGAGCGCATCTTCAAGCTCTGACATGATGTTCTGAATGTTCTTCTCATGAACAAAGGGGGCGAATTTCTTTAGTTTGAATCCGTCCATATGTATCTTCAAAAACACCAGTTCTTCGGCACCATAGTTGAGCATCAAGGCCTGTTCCATGGCAACTAGGCAATACTTCAAAAACTTTTTTTGTACCTCTCGCCCGGTTTTGGAAACTTCTTCGCTCCATAAAATCAATTCATGAACGGCAGCCTTGTTGCCCTTGGCTTTAAAGGCACTGCGCACCCACTGTACAAACCATTTCTCGAAGACAAGATCTTCTGAGTCTTTGTTCATCAGATCGAGAGCCTTGTTGAAGTTTCCCTGGGCCTCATGGGCAATGGTATGGGCTTCCTCATGGGTCAATCCCCTTTTGATGAGGGCTTGGGCGATGACCTCTGCAGGCAACGGGGGGAAATGCAAAACTTGGCAACGCGAACGAATGGTATTGATGATTTGCTCCTCGTTTTCAGCAATGAGCAAGAGCACTGTTTTATCAGGAGGTTCCTCTATGAGTTTCAAGAGTTTGTTGGCGGCCGGGGTGTTCATCTTCTCGGCCATCCAAATGATGAGCACTTTATAGCCCCCTTCATATGATTTCAATGAAAGCTTTTTGACGATATCATTGGCCTCATCGACCCCGATCTGTCCTTGTTTCTTTTCGATGCCCACATGGCGGTACCAATCGAATAGGTTTCTATAGGGCTCTTCTTTTAGAAATAGGCGCCATTCGGTCAAAAAAAGATCACTGACGGCATGCGATTTGACCTTGTCAGAATTGGCCACGGGGAAGGCAAAATGCAGGTCAGGATGTATCAATGAATCACATTTGGCGTTACAAGCGGCATTGCCATTCTGGTTCTCACCCCCAGAATTTTGGCACAATAGATATTGGGCATAGCATAACGCCATGGGCAAGGTGCCGCAACCCTCGGGCCCTACGAACAATTGTGCATGGGCAATGCGCCCATTATCGACCGTGGTCACCAGGTGATTTTTGATATGGCTTAGACCCAGAACCTCTGAAAACCGCATGTGCCAAAGATACGTTTTTTGTGTACTCGACAAATTTGGGGCGCTTTTGGTCGGCTATCCATAAAACTACTGTGGTTGCCTTGTCTCCACCCTTTGAAATCTTTACATTTGGCGAGCAATAAACGCATAACAATGAAGACAATCGATGATTTTAATTTTGAGGACAAAAAGGCACTGATCCGGGTAGATTTCAACGTGCCTTTAGACGGTGATTTCAATGTGACCGACACCAGTCGTATCGAAGCGGCCAAGCCCACTATTCTAAAAATTCTGGAAGATGGCGGAAGCACCGTGCTTATGAGCCATTTGGGTAGGCCCAAGGGCAAGGTGAATCCAGATATGTCGCTTGGCCACATTCAAGAAAAAGTATCAGAGATCATTGGTGTCGAGGTGAAGTTTGTCGATGACTGCATTGGTGATAAAGTTTCTGAGGCGATAGAGGCTCTTGAAACCGGCGAGGTATTGATGTTGGAAAACCTTCGGTTTTATGCCGAAGAGGAAAGTGGCGATAAACCTTTTGCAGAAAAGCTTTCAAAAAATGGTGATGTTTATGTGAACGATGCCTTTGGTACGGCGCACCGGGCACATGCTTCGACTACCATAGTGGCTGAATTTTTTCCAGAAAGAAAGTGTTTTGGTTATTTGCTGGCGAGAGAGATCAAGGCCATTGAGAAAGTAATGCAAACCGGTGAAAAACCAGTAACGGCCATTTTGGGCGGAGCCAAGGTATCTTCGAAAATCACCATCATTGAAAATATATTGGACAAGGTCGATAACCTTATCATCGGCGGCGGAATGACCTATACCTTTGTCAAGGCGCAAGGGGGGCAAATAGGCGATTCTATTTGTGAAGATGACAAAACCGATCTGGCCCTTGATATTTTACGACAAGCTGAAGAAAAAGGGGTTGCCGTGCACCTGCCCATTGATGTGGTAGCTGCCGATGCTTTTGATAATGCCGCCAACACCAAGGTAGTTGACGTCGACAAAATTGCCGATGGATGGCTGGGCTTGGATGTGGGTCCGGCTACTTTGGAAAATTTCAAAAACGTCATCTTGGGATCAAAGACCATTTTATGGAACGGCCCGGTAGGGGTCTTCGAAATGGAGCGCTTTGCAAAGGGCACCGTTTCAGTCGGAAACTTCGTTGACCAGGCTACCCAGAACGGAGCGTTTTCACTGGTGGGCGGCGGTGACTCTGTCGCAGCGGTAAAACAGTTTGGCTTTGAAGACAAGGTAAGCTATGTCTCTACCGGCGGAGGCGCCATGTTAGAGAGTCTTGAGGGGCGAACATTACCGGGCATAGCCGCAATATTGGACTGATCTTAACGTTATTAAACGAGTAGGGGTCATTTACCGCATAAGAAAGGGTTTTTGACCCCTAAATTTTTGTAATTCAGAAAAAAAGATCAATTTAGTTAGCCCCATGTCAAATTGATGACCCAATGAACCAAATAACCAAAATCCTCTTTTTTGTCCTTTGTCTTGTCATGACCGATGTTTTGGCTCAAGAACCAATGGCACCCATTGAGACTGCCGTTGAGCCGACCGTGGCAACTGATTCTATTTCCAATACAGAGATCGTACCGCCACTTGACCCCAAAAAACTCGATGGGGCGATGGTTGAAATCAAAGATTCTGAAAAGGGAACCATTAAATTGGCCGACCATCAAGAAGCGTATCGCTATGACAGCCTTTGGTTACGTGAACTGTATAAAAATGCGGCCCTCTTCACAGAAATGTACGACGAGGTGGCCAATCAAAAAATCGAAAGTGAAGAAGTGGTTTTGATAGACCTGCCCACCGATACACTGAAATCGAGATTGGAACGATTAAATGAAAAAACCCCTTTTAATATTGCGTACAATCCATCATTGGAAAGTGTCATCAAATCGTTTTTGACAAGAAAGCGTGGTTTGATGGAGCGTATGATGACGGCCAGCCAGTTCTATTTTCCGTTGTTTGAGCAAGAGTTGGACAATCACAATATTCCATTAGAGATAAAATACCTGTCCATTGTAGAATCGGCCTTGAACCCAAGGGCGAGATCCAGAGTAGGGGCCACAGGACTGTGGCAGTTTATGTACAGCACAGGAAAGATGTACGGCCTTGATGTCAGCAGTTATGTCGATGAGCGAAAAGATCCGATTGAATCGACCACGGCGGCCTGTAAATACTTGGCCAAGCTGTATGATATTTTTGATGACTGGGATTTGGCTTTGGCGGCCTATAATTCAGGCCCTGGCAATGTGAACAAGGCTATCAGACGTTCTGGAGGATATCGCAATTATTGGAACATCAGACCCTTTTTGCCACGTGAAACGGCAGGGTATGTGCCCGCTTTTTTGGCGACGATGTACATTTTTGAATACGCCGAAGAACACGGATTGAAACGGGTGAATGCCGAGCGGCCCTATTTTGAGACCGATACGGTACATATAAAGAACATGATCAGTTTCGATCAAATCGCAAAGGTGGTCGATATCAATATGGAAGAGCTTGAGATGCTGAATCCGTCCTACAAACTGAAAATTATACCGAAGGTTAAGGGCAAGACCTATGTGCTGCGATTACCCAAGGCGAAAATCGGAAAATTCGTCAACAATGAAGAAGCCATTTACGCCTATGCCAAGAAAGAATTCGATGCATCTGAAAAACCATTGCCCCAATTGGTAGAGGCGAAGAACAAAATACGGTATAAGGTAAGAAGCGGCGACTATCTGGGCAAGATCGCCCAACGTTATGGTGTTGGCGTGAGCCAGATCAAACGATGGAACGGCTTGCGCAGCAACAACCTAAGAATCGGCCAACGGCTGACTATTTTTCCGCGAAAACCTTATGTGGCCAAGACCGCAACGGCAAAGAAAAGTGCCGGCAAAACAGCTTCCCCAACCGCTGTGGCGAATAACGCGAAAGTGCATACGGTACAAAAGGGTGACTCACTTTGGACAATTTCTAGAAAGTATCCTGGTGTTTCCATTGAAAATTTGCGAGAATGGAACGGTATTAGTGGTAACAATCTAAAACCGGGCACAAAATTGAAATTGTGCGATTGTTCTTCGTAAATTAGGCACCATGAAAAAATTTTTGGGGACACTATTCTTGACCGGCCTGTTACTGGCCGGCATTTCATGTAACGACAATTCTAAAAAACAGAAATTTCTGCCACCCTCTACGGGCAGCGTCAATTCATTGATGGTGGTCATGAACACCGATTTGTGGCAAGGTGAGGTCGGCGACCGCATTCGTGAACATTTTGCCGCAACCGTGGTCGGGCTCCCCTGGGAAGAGCCATTGTTCACCATTACACAATTGCCGCCAAAGGTTTTTCGCGGTGCGGCCTTGGAATCTCGGTCTATATTGTACGTTCTCAGAGATTCTGCCGCAATGGCCTACGTAAGCAATGATGTATATGCGAAGCCCCAACGGGTAACCGTGGTCAAAGGCCCAAACAATGAAGAGCTGCTACAAGGCCTTGACAGCATAGCCCAAAAGGCCATGATGGCCTATAGAGATGTTGAAATCAGCGAAGCACAGAAACGTTTTACCCGCTCATTGAACAAAGAAAAGGCCCTTGAAGAACAATTTGGTATCAAATTGACCATTCCTTCCGTATATCGTGTGGGGAAAGAAGAAGATAAATTTGTTTGGCTCGATAGGCAGATACAAAAAGGTACCATGAACATTATTGCCTACGAAATGCCCATGAGCAGTTTGACAAACGACTCCACCTTTGTACAAGATATTGTCAGAATGCGTGATTCGATTGGTGAAAAGTACATACCCGGGCCAAATAAGGGCACGTATATGATCACTGAAAAGGTTTTTGCCCCATATGTGTTTCCTGCTGAAGTGGCCGGCAAAAAAGCGGTAGAGGTACGTGGAATATGGGAGATACACGGCTATCCGATGGCAGGTCCTTTCTTGACCTATATCATCAACGATAAGAAGAACGATCGGAGATTGGTATTAGAGGGCTTCACCTTTGCCCCGGCTACCGAAAAACGCGATTACATGTTTGAGCTGGAGGCCATTCTGAAGACCTTGGCCGTTCCATAAAATTTTAATAAAAAAGGGCCCATACAAGGGCCCGTTTCATTCTTTCTGCATTAAGATTTATCAATCAAAGGCAAAGCCTGTGGAAACCCTAAAGATAAACGCATAGAGCACCACAAAGAACATGATGAAACAAAACCACGAAAACACTTTGAAGTATTTTGTGATCAAAATATTTCCCAGGTTTCTGAACGCCTCTAAATAAATCTCTTTAACAAGTATAAATTTTTTCATAGACACCATTTTAATTGAACACTGAAATAAAGTTCTCCAAATACATGGCCAAATTGAAAAAAGTGCGATAAATGACTTGAAAAATAGGTATAGCGGCGGTTGCGGGCATCTATCGTCCACAAACGGTATTTCCGGTCAGATGAACAGCATCAACACCATTGACCGTTTATCGATGAATTGTGGCATTCAGGGGCATTTGCGATTACCAAAAAACCCTGACGTTTAGGGTCAGGGCTTGTAGGGTTGGTCAGTTTAGCAGAGATCACATATCGACGATGATAAACTCTGATCGTCTGTTCTGCTGGTGTTTTTCTCTTGAACAACGCACCCCATCGGTACATTCGTTCAACGGTTGTTCTTCTCCATAACCCACGGCGCTGGCTATTCTGGATGCATCGATGCCTTTCGATATCAAATAGTCACGGGTAGATTTTGCCCTTTTGTCCGACAGATATTTGTTATAGGCACTCGGACCAAACTTATCGGTGTGCGATTCAATTTTAATGACCATGGTCGGATATTGCTCCATAATCTCGACCAATTTATTGAGTTCTTCTGCCGCATCGGTTCTGATATATGATTTGTCGAAGTCAAAATGTATCATATCGGTCTTCAACTTCTTGACACCATCTTCAATGGCGATCATCTCTTTCAATCGTTTCATGCCAACATCAGACGTCACAAGTTCATTGTCCAAAGTAGAGACCGACTGTTCTTTTTCAAAGAATTCGTCCTTTTTTACACGCACCATGTATTGGGTGTTGCCCTCAAGATCTTCGAACAAAAAGGTACCATCTTCACCGGTAACGGCTTCAGCAAGCTTGATGTTGTTCTCATCCAACAATTCGACAAGGGCACTGGGCATGACATCGCCGGTGATCAATTCGGTCACGGTGCCTGTGATGGCATTCAGGTTTACTGCTTCTTCGGGCTGTAAACGTTTGAACGAGTAGATATCATCATCTCCCTTGCCCCCTTTTCGGTTTGAGGCAAAATAGCCTTCTTGGGTTTCCTCGCGAATGATAAATGAGAAATCGTCAAGGCTACTGTTGATGGGTTTTCCCAAATTCTTGGGCATGTCGAAACCGGTATCGGAACGAACGGCCTCAAAAATATCCAATCCGCCGAGACCAATGTGTCCATCCGAAGAAAAATAGAGCTTTTCATCGTTCACAAAAGGAAACATCTCACGCTCTTTGGTATTGATCTCTGGGCCCAGGTTTCTAGGTTCTGAGTAAGTGCCGTCATCATTCACATCAACGACGAAAATATCGGTCTTGCCAATAGTGCCCGGGCGATCTGATACGAAGTACAGTAATTTACCATCTGGGCTCAGAGCAGGGTGTCCGGTCGAAAACTCATCACTGTTGAACGGCAATTCTTTGGCTTGTGTCCATTCTCCATCGATTAGGTCAGAACGATAAATTTTTAGATAATTGATTTTTCTACTGCCCCAAATAACCTTTTTGCCCTTGGTATTGTTTCGGGTAAAAAACATGGTCGAACCATCAGGTGAGAAGGTCACCGAGGCCTCATGATATTTGGTATTGATTTTTTTTGACAACTTTTTTGATTCGTCAAGGGTCTTTGATCGTTCATTAATCTTTGCCACATAAAGGTCGAGATAGGGCTGGTTGTTCCATTTATACCGCCTGGTATTTAAAAACCCTGAATCTTTTGCCGAAGCGTATACCATTTTGTCTTGACCGTAGAACATGGGTGAGAAATCAGAGTACCTAGAGTTGATGGCCAGATTTTTGACCTCGGTTTCTTCAGTATTGCCCAAGATCTCATCAAGAACGGTCTCACGTCTTTCTGCTATGTTCCGTGAAGTGTGCCGACCTTCTTCTTTTAGGCGTTTTTTGTATAGGCGCATCATTCGCTTCGCCCTACCGTACTTGCTGTTTCCCTTTAGGGCATGGGCATATTTGAACAGGTTGTCCGATGTGATTTCATCTTTGTGGTTTTCATACAGCATATGGTACCAATGATGGGCTTTTTCCATATTCGAGTTGAAATAATGTGAATCACCTGCACGTTGCAACACCTCTTTTGAGTGCAATGCTGCATTCTTTTCAAGAGCAAGGTCGTAGTATTTGGCCGCTTCTTTATACCACATCATATCGTAGTACTCATTGGCTCTTTTGATCAACTTGGCTTGGCCGTTCGCAACAGGGACTTTAGCCTTTTCAACTTTTGTGTCGTTATCTTTTTCAATGATGAGCACCCAAAGCTCACCATCATATTTGCCCTGTAGGCCCGAATCATAATCGGCCACGGCATCATTCCAATTGGTGTGGTGGTTTACACAGACATAGCTTAAACCCTCTTTCTGATTGGTAATGAAATGGGCGTGCAGTCCCCTCTTGTTCAGGTCTTTTATAAAACGATCGCGGTATTTTTTTTTGGAGTAGGTATTGGCAATGAGATAATAGCCCGCTGGGGCCCCTTTGATCTTCGAAAAAGTCTTGGTCTTGATATCGGTTCTTTCGGGCTCATTTTGTTCACCCATATCTTCTTCAAACACAGAAGCGGCCATGGTCTGATAGGCTGCGTTGAGTTCTTGTGAGAAGGTATGGTACGGTAAGAGCACCAAGGCCGTGATGACCGTAATAACTAGTTTCCTCATTATATCCCTATGGATTGATACTAAAACCTGGGGCATGTGCCATGAAATCGGCAAAAAACAAAATGCACATTACCACATTGGTTATAACGACAAAAGTACCCTGAATGGCATTGTCGGCTAATTTTTTGTTGTGAAAGGATGGATTTACAGCATGAAACGGCAAAATGTGGTGTTTTTTACCGATAAGACCACATCTAGACTGGCAAAAGGCAGGTTTTGGTAGAAGGAAAAAGTAAGAAAAAGCTGAGGTTTAAGAGTCGGTTTCCTTTTTGCCCTCCAACTTTTCATCTTCTTTGGAAGCGTCTTTAAATTCTTTGATACCGCTACCAAGGCCCCGCATAAGTTCAGGGATCTTTTTTCCGCCGAAAAGCAAGAGCACCACGACCACGATGAGTACAATCTGCCATGGTCCCAACATACCGAGAAAAATATTCTGAGCAATCATAGTATTCATTTGAATTGATAAAAGTACTAAAAAGTAGCTATAAAGTCTGTATGCTCTTAACGAAAGTTACGAAGTATAATTGTTTTTGACGCCCAAATTCATGGTTTTCATAAAACTTTCACAATCATGGCGGTAAATGGGCATTACCATTATCTTTGCACCATGGCCAAGAAGGGTAAAAAGCGCAAGGAGATAAAGAGAAAGCTGCTTCATAAGTACCGTCTCGTCATTTTGAACGAAAGCACCTTTGAAGAAAAGATTTCCTTTAAGCTAAATCGACTGAATGTCTTTGTAACAGGCACTATTTTCATTATTGTGTTGATCGCCCTGACCACCTTGTTGATCGCCTTTACGCCTTTGCGCGAATATATACCGGGCTATTCTTCGACAAAACTCAAAAGACAGGCCACCGAATTGACCTACAAGACTGATTCTTTGGTCACTGTATTGAATTATACCAATCGGTATTTGGAAAATGTCAGAATGGTATTGAGAGGAGACATCGAAAATACCGAGACCAACCGTGATTCACTTTTCGAGAAATACAAACTGGATCCGAATACCATAAATCTGACACCTATCAAAGAAGATTTGGAGCTAAGGGAACAAGTTGAGCTTGAAGATAAGTACAATCTCTTCGAACGTACCGTCGAGGGCACGAGAACCATACTTTTTCCGCCGGTAAGCGGTGAGATTTCACAACGGTACGATGTCAACCAAAAACATTTTGCGGTTGATGTGACCACTCCGAAAGATTCACCCGTGAAGGCCGTTGCCAATGGTACTGTTATTTTTGCAGAATGGACCTCTGACACGGGAAATGTGATCATCATTGAGCACGAAGACGATTTGATTTCGGCATACAAACACTGTGGTTCACTGAACAAATCGCAAGGCGAACATGTCAACGCTGGTGAGGTGGTGGCCTCTGTGGGCAATACCGGTGAACTTACTACTGGGCCACATCTTCATTTTGAGCTATGGAAAGATGGAAAACCCATTGACCCCCAAGACTATATAGACTTTAACTAGCACTATGTCCTTAAAAGCTTTTGCCGCAAAAGTTTTTGCCAGATACGTACACTTTAAAAATTCTCGGTGGGTCGATAATCCGGTCTTGGCCCAAGAGAAGGTATTCGAAAAGCTTCTCAAAACAGCTGTCAATACTGCTTTTGGGAAAGACCATGGTTTTGGTGAAATAAAATCACAAGAAGATTTTGCACTGAGGGTTCCCATACGCGATTACGAGCAATTGAAACCTTATGTAGAAAGGGTCAGGCACGGGGAAAAGAATGTATTGTGGCCCGGCAAGCCCATCTATTTTGCCAAGACATCGGGCACGACCTCTGGGGCAAAGTATATTCCTATCACCGGGGCATCGATGAAATACCAGATCGAGGCCTCTCGCAATGCGATACTCAGTTACATTCATGAGACGGGTAACTCCAGTTTTGTAAATGGGAAAATGATTTTTCTACAGGGTAGTCCAGAGATGGAAGAAAAAAACGGCATCAAGTTCGGACGACTTTCGGGCATATCGGCCCACTATGTCCCCGATTATTTGCAAAAAAACCGCTTACCGAGTTGGGAGACCAACTGTATCGAAGATTGGGAAACCAAAGTAGAGGCAATTGTAAAAGAAACGGTGAACGAGAACATGACCGTGATTGCGGGCATACCCTCATGGGTACAGATGTATTTCGAGCGGTTAAAGGCAAAAACAGGCGAGAACATAGGCGATTTGTTCAAAAACTTCCAATTGTTCATCTATGGCGGGGTGAATTATGAGCCCTATCGTTCAAAATTTGAGGCGTTGATGGGCAGAAAGGTAGACAGTATTGAGTTGTTTCCGGCCAGTGAGGGATTTTTTGCCTATCAAGACTCACAAACTGAAAAGGGAATGCTTTTATTGCTCGATTCAGGTATTTTCTACGAATTTGTGAGAGCAGATGCGTTTTTTGATGAAAACCCGGCCCGTTTGACCATTAGAGATGTAGAGTTGGGGGTTGACTATGCCATGGTCATTTCTACAAATGCAGGACTGTGGGCCTATAACCTAGGAGATACCGTTCGGTTTATTTCAACAAACCCCTATAGGGTCGTGGTTTCTGGAAGAATAAAACATTTCATTTCGGCTTTTGGTGAGCATGTTATTGCCAAAGAGGTTGAAGAGGCCATGCAAAAGGCCATAGAAAAAACAGGTGCACAAGTAAACGAGTTTACGGTGGCCCCACAGACAGATCCAGAAGAAGGTGAACTGCCCTATCACGAATGGCTTGTCGAATTTGAGAAAACACCGCATGATTTGGAAGCGTTTGCCCAATTGCTCGATACTTCGATGCAGCAACAGAACAGCTATTACTTTGATTTGTTGGATGGAAAAATTCTTCAACGTCTAAAGATTACCAAAATCGGTAAAGGAGGGTTTCAAGAATATATGAAATCAATCGGCAAGTTAGGGGGTCAGAACAAAGTCAAAAGGTTGGCCAATGATCGGGAACTTGCTGATGGGCTATCGCCGTTCAAATTGCAGAAATGATATACAAATCTAAGTATTTGGTGTACTTTTGACCCGATTATGATAGAAACAAAAGTGGTCACGCCCACAAGGGCACAAGAGTCGACAAATGCCATTGAGCGTTTGTACATCACCATGCGGCACCTTTTGAACCGTGGGTTCTACAAGCCCTCTGGCGTGTCGGGCAATGCGTTGCGCAACGCTCTCTTGTTGCTACGGCCTGAGATTTATGGCACCATTGCGGAAGAAAAAGCCGAGCTCAACGGGCTCATGTATGTCTTGGAAAGGCTTCCCGAGGGCATTGAACAATGCCGATATATCAACCTGACCTCAGATGAGGGATTTTCAAAATCACATTTGACGCCCATTATTCCCCCGAAAAGAAGAAGAAATTGTTATCGTATCGATGAAGAACAGATGAACATCGAAATCACCCGAGGGCGTTCTGATATCTATGATATTCTGACCCACCTCACCTTTCTGTTCGTCGAATCGGACAAAATCTGCGAACGAGTGTTCATCGAAGAAAGCCAGACGACCATCCGCGATTGGACTAAGTTGGAAGAATTCATACTTAAAGATGAAAAGGAAGACAACGAGCGGGAGGTGGCACTTATACATACCGCCAATATCTTGGGAAGAACTTTTGAAGAGATGACCGAGATGCACCAGAAATTGGCCAAGAAAGACAAAACAGACCGCTTTCTCAATATTGTGTATTGGCTTGGCAAACTTGCATTGGAAGAGCGCACAACGGGCAACAAGCGTGCCATCACATTCAGTCCGTTGTTACGTGAGAGCCTAGGTCATCATATTCATGGTGAGCGATGGGCGCAGACCATTAAAACCGCAATGTACGAAAACGGGTTGTTTGGCCGGCCCTTGCACATTATCAGTGCCAACATGCACAGCGTCATGAACTCTCTGTTCGCAAAAGTGGCATTGCACAAAGAATTTCCCGATAAATCAAATTTGGAGATTTTTGAGACCTTGAGCTCATCAGAGAATGGTGATCTACGCAAAAAAGTTGAAGACCATGCAAGCAAAAACGGCATGTCGTTCATCGATGATACTTCAGGGGCCAATATTGATGTGCAACTATTTGATGTGGCCAAGTTCGGCATGGGAGCCTGTTGCTATGAATTCGGCCATGGCACCGATGACGAGACAAAACCACTTATATTTGTGATGGACTATGCCTTTGGAGAACAGGCCTATGAGACGATAGATGAACTATTGAAGCCTTTCAAGCTCGATGGCAAGAGACACTTTTTGAATGTAGAATCCATTTCAATTATGGGCAAGGCAGGCATATTGGAAGGAGGGAAAGGAGATTTGATGATTCCCTCCGCGCATATTTTCGAGGGCACGGCCGATAACTATCCGTTCAAGAATGAGCTCTGCGGAGAAGATTTTAAAGGAAATGGGCTCAATGTAATGGAAGGAACGATGGTCACCGTTTTGGGAACTTCTTTACAGAATAGAGACATTTTAAAGTTTTTTAATGAATCTACGTGGAATGTGATCGGATTGGAAATGGAAGGGGTGCACTATCAAAAGGCGATTCAATCGGCCTCAAAAATACGGAACAGTATAAAAAGAGACGTTAAAGTACGCTATGCCTATTATGCCTCAGATAACCCCTTGGAAACAGGAAGCACATTAGCATCTGGTGGTTTGGGCACAACAGGGGTAAAACCCACCTATTTGATAACCGATAAGATTCTAAAACAAATTTTTAGTTCATAATGGCAGAAAATTCAAAAAACACTTCAAACAATTCTGATGAAATTGACTTTGGACAATTATTCAAAATCATCGGTGGGTTTTTTCAATCACTTTTTAATAGTTTCCTTAGGTTTTTTCTTTACATCAGAAGAAATCTTGTAGTTCTTATTGCTTTGGGAGTTTTGGGAATAGCAGGCGGTTTTGCGTTAAAGCAAATAGTTTCTGAAAGAATGAAAATCGAAGTTATTGTCAGGCCAAATTTAGAGAGCCAAGAATACCTATATGACGTGGTAGATGAAATTCAGGCTAACATAAAAGCAGAGAACCAAGTCTTTTTTGATGAAATGAACATCAATGTTGATGATTTAAAGGGATTTAAAGTTTCAGTAGTTTCCTTGGGTGATAAAAACAGCAAATTGGAGGCTGAACTTAAATTCTTGGAACTTCTTAAAGGGCTTGATGTATCAGGCTCTGTTTCTGATATTGTAAGAAACGAAATACTCACAAAGAACTCTTTGAATCACAAAATCATTTTCTCTTACAAGGAGAATAAAAATGGCCAAGAACACTCTGGAAAAATGATGGATTACATAAACTCAAATCCATATTTTGACGAGTTGATAAAAATCTATCGTTCAAATGCAGAAGACAGAATTAAGAACAATACAGCATTGATTGGACAGCTTGACCAACTCATTGCCCAATACTCCAAAAATTTGGCTACACAGGCTGACCAATCGGTAGAAGGGCGCATTATTCTTGACAATGAAGAACAAATGGATATTAGAAGGCTCTTTGATCTTAAAAACGATTTGATAAAAGATACCGAATCCAAAAAAGTGGAATTAAAGCAGCGTACAGAGGCTATTAGAATTATAAACTATGGCAGACCGCAAGAAGTGATCAAGCCTTTCTTTGGCAAGGAACTGGTATTGCTTCCACTTGTGCTCATAGGACTTTTCTTCCTCTGGTCAGTTATCAAATATTTGAATCAAAAAGCGAATGAATTGCAATAATTCGACTAAATGCAAAAGACCAGAAAAACCATATTGGTCACAGGGGGAGCTGGATTTATAGGAAGCAATTTCATTAAGCTTTATTTAGACCAAAGGGAAGACATCCATATAATCAATCTAGACAAGCTGACGTATGCCGGCAATCCAGAAAACATGTCTAGATTCGAAAAGAACGAAAACTACACCTTTGTTCAGGGAGATATTTGTGATGCATCACTAGTAAATCGAATTTTCGAGGAACATAATATTGGTTCGGTCATCCATTTTGCGGCTGAGTCGCACGTTGACAACTCAATTGAAAGCCCAGCTGATTTCATCAAAACCAATATTGAGGGCACTTTTACGCTCTTGCAAGTTGCCAAACAGCATTGGTTGGAAGAAGGCAACAGCGACATAGAGAATAGCATTAGCAGGTTTCACCATATCTCGACCGATGAGGTATATGGCAGTTTGGGTGATGAGGGTTTTTTTGATGAAAGTTCGCCTTATGCCCCTAACAGTCCGTATAGTGCTTCGAAAGCAGCATCAGATTTTCTGGTCAGGAGCTATCACCATACCTATGGCATGAATGTGGTGATCAGCAACTGCTCCAATAATTATGGCCCCAACCAGCATAAGGAAAAATTGATTCCGACCATCATTGGAAAAGCACTGGCCAAAGAATCGATTCCCATTTATGGCGATGGCCTGAACGTACGAGATTGGCTTTATGTAAAAGATCATTGTGAGGCTATACAACTTGTGTTCGAGAATGGAATTTCTGGAGAAACATATGCCATAGGTGGAAACTGTGAGGAAACGAATTTGAACATCGCCCGTAAAATATGTGCCCTACTTGATGCAAAAGCTCCCATGAAGAACGAACATTACAGCGATTTGATCACTTTTGTGAAAGATAGGCCAGGTCATGATTTTCGTTACGCGATAAATTCAGCTAAAATGTATAAAAGCTTTGATTGGAGACCAAGCGAAGATTTGCATTCTGGTCTCGAAAAGACTGTTGATCACTATTTAGAAAAATATACCGCCAAAACATGAAGGGAATTATTTTGGCAGGTGGGTCGGGTACGCGGTTGTATCCTTTGACAAGGGTTATCAGCAAACAGTTGATGCCCATCTATGATAAGCCCATGATTTATTACCCCCTATCAACCTTGATGTCGGCAGGTATTAGAGAGGTTTTGATTATTACCACACCAAACGACGCCCATCTTTTCAAAGAACTTTTGGGTGATGGGTCACAATTGGGCTGCAATTTTTCATATACCGCGCAAAAAGAACCAAAAGGATTGGCAGAGGCATTTTTGATTGGGGAAGAGTTCATCGGAAAAGAAAAAGTGGCCTTGATCCTTGGCGACAACATTTTCTATGGATCGGGCGTGTCGAAATTGTTGCAAGGCAACAACGACCCAGATGGGGGTATTATTTTTGGGTACCATGTTGACAACCCTCAACGGTATGGTGTCGTTGAGTTTAATGACCGGGGTGGTGTCGTATCCATAGAGGAAAAACCTGCAGAACCCAAATCATCATATGCCGTGCCCGGAATCTATTTCTATGACAACGAAGTTTTGAAAATTGCAAAAAGCATAGGGCCCAGTGACAGGGGTGAACTTGAAATAACAGACATAAACAAGGCCTACTTAGAACAGGGCAAATTACACGTAAGTATTCTTGATCGGGGTACCGCTTGGTTAGATACCGGAACTTTCGCCTCGTTGATGAGGGCCTCACAATTTGTCGAGGTCATAGAGAAACGCCAAGGCCTAAAGATTGGATCGATAGAAGAGACTGCCTATAACATGGGGTACATTACAAAACAACAACTTCATGCACTGGCAAAGCCCTTGTTAAAAAGTGGCTATGGCGAATATCTAATGAAATTGAAATAGTTGGGCAAGATGAAGCTGACCGAGACCAAGTTAAAAGGCTGTTTCATTTTTGAACATGATTTGTACAAAGATGAGCGCGGTACCTTTCAAGAGGCCTATAACAGAAAAGACTTCGAAAGACTTACTGGTTTAAAGGTTGATTTTGTACAGGATAATATCTCGACTTCTAAAAATGGAGTATTGCGCGGGCTTCATTTTCAAAAAGAGCCCCATGGTCAGGCCAAACTGATAAAAGTTTTAAGGGGTGAAGTGCTCGATGTTATCGTTGACCTTCGAAAAGATAGCAAGACATTTGGTGAACATCTAAAACTTAAGATTAAGGCATCAGAAGGGAAATCCATTTTTATACCAAAAGGGATGGCCCACGGATTTCTTTGTTTATCAGAAGAGACGGTGTTTCAATACAAATGCGATGCCTTTTACAACCCGAATTCCGAAAGCGGAATTGTATATAATGATCCTGATTTGGCCATTGACTGGGGGCATCCTTCCGCAGAATTGATTTTGTCAGAAAAAGATAGACACTTACCTGTTCTCAAGGCTTTACAATTATGAAGAAGATTTTGGTAACAGGAGCTAGCGGCCAGTTGGGTCTGACGTTGCAAGAACTGGCACCCGGCTATCCGGAACTAGAATTCGACTTCAGAGATTCAAACCAACTAGATATAACCGACACCACAGCGTTAAAACAGGCTTTTGTCCGTTATGAACACAGCTATTGCATCAATTGCGCGGCCTATACTCAAGTTGAAGAGGCAGAAAAGCATCCTAAAAAGGCGTTTGAGGTAAATGCGGATGCCGTCAAGCAAATGGCCGAATTATGCCTGCAAAACAATGTGGTATTAATCCATCTCTCAACAGATTACGTATTTGATGGTGAAAAAGGGTCGCCCTACTATCCTGATGATGAGCCAAACCCCATCAATGAATATGGGAAATCAAAGTTGGAGGGCGAAAGACATATTCAAAAAATGCTCGATAGATTTTATATCGTTCGAACCTCATGGCTCTATAGCAAAAAATACGGCAATAACTTTTATAGAACTATTTTGGCCAAAGCAAGGGCCGGGGAAGTTCTTAGAGTCACAGACCAACAGACAGGATGCCCCACAAATACGCTTTCCCTTTCAGAATTTTTAATTGAAAAATTGGTGCAGGGGAAAAAGAAATTTGGGATTCATCACTTCTCTGATGGGAAAGTGATGACTTGGTACGGATTTGCAAAGAAAATTCTTGATGAACAAAAACTGTCCGATAAAATTGAACTATTGGCTGTTCAGAAGTATCAGGCCTTGGCCCCAAGGCCTAAAAAGAGCGTGATTATGCCTTGAAAGCGCTACGGGGTTTCAGTTTCTTGGTAATTTTATCAATTATTCAAAGGGGTCTTTAATGTTCAACTAAAAAATGGACCGGGATGGTTAAATAAATGTGTAATTTTGGCGCTGAATTAATATAAAAATAATGGACTATAAAAAGCCAAAAGTAATCGCTGAGATAGGCTGTAACCACAAGGGAGATTTTGATATTGCAATAGAACTCTTGGATTTGGCAAAACAGTGTGGAGCCGATGTGGTAAAGTTTCAAAAAAGAAACAACAAAGAATTGTTGACAAAAGAACAATATGATGCACCACATCCAAATCCTTCCAATTCTTATGGCGACACTTATGGTCAGCACAGAGAGTTTTTGGAGTTCAACGTCGAACAACACAAAAAGCTAAATGAATACTGTGACAAAATTGGCATAGAATACTCAACCTCGGTATGGGATACTACTTCTGCAAAAGAGATGATAACTTTTAAGCCATCATTATTAAAAGTCCCTTCTGCATGCAACAATCATTTTGAAATGCTTGAAATCTTGAGAGACTCTTATGAGGGTCAAGTGCATCTTTCTTTCGGAATGACCAGCAAATCAGAAGAAAAGAAAATTGTTGAATTTTTCGAGGAAAAAAATCAGTCAAAAGGCCGATTGGTCGTGTATGCCTGTACTTCGGGATATCCGGTTCCTTTCAAAGATGTTTGTTTACTAGAGATTACAAGGCTTAAGAAAGAATATGGCAGTAGGGTAAAAGACATTGGTTTTTCGGGGCATCATTTAGGAATTGCCATTGACAATGCGGCATGCGCCCTAGGCGCTAATTGGTTCGAGCGACATTTTACAAAAGACCGTACGTGGAAGGGGACCGACCATGCCGCATCTTTAGAGCCAAATGGTTTACGTAAACTTTGTAGAGATTTGAATGCAACATATGAATCGATGTCTTTTAAGAGCAAAGACATATTGGATATTGAGAAGGTTCAAAGAGAGAAACTTAAATATAGAAAAGTAGATTAGTAATTGGCCAATATCGCATTCATACCCGTTAGGGGGGGCAGCAAGTCGATTCCGTTAAAAAACATAAAATCTTTATGTGGTAAGCCCCTGGTCTATTGGACAGCCAAGGCAGCTTCTGAAGTCAAAGAGATTGATAAGGTCGTAGTTGCCACCGATAATGATGAGATAGCGTCTGTTGTCACCGATTTTCAATTGCCAAAAGTTGAGGTATATCGCAGAAGTTCTGAAAATGCGGGAGACACATCGTCGACAGAAAGTGTGATTTTGGAATATTTTAAACATTCAACAATCAATAAAAATGATTTTTTGATTCTTGTCCAAGCCACATCCCCTTTACTACAAAGCACTCATTTGAAAAAGGGACTGAGTGAAATTAATCAGTACGATTCTTTGCTGTCTGTTGCAAGAACCAAAAGATTTTTTTGGAAAAATGAAGGCGTACCATTGAATTATGATTATCGCAATAGACCAAGAAGACAAGATTTTGATGGGCTATTGGTAGAGAATGGCGCCTTTTATATAAGCAGGGTCGCAGATGTAATAAAATCTGGTAACAGAATATCAGGAAATATAGGTTTGGTGGAAATGCCCGAATATACGGCATATGAAATTGATGAAAAAGAAGATTGGATCATTGTAGAGGAGCTTATGAGAAGATTTGTTCTTCCGCAACCCGATACCGAGAAATCAATAAAACTATTTATATCTGATGTAGATGGCGTGTTGACAGATGCAGGTATGTACTATACCGAAAAAGGCGATGAACTAAAAAAGTTTAACACCCATGACGGCATGGCATTTGGATTGTTACGAGCGTCAGGGGTGAAAACAGGTCTTGTAACATCTGAGAAAACGCAAATAGTCTCAAGACGGGCTAAAAAATTGAAAGTTGATTATGTTTGCCAAGGAAAAAAACACAATGGCAAGCTACAAGCAGTCGAAGAAATTTGTAGAAAAGAGAAATTCGATTTATCAGAAGTGGCCTATATCGGTGATGACGTTAACTGTTATGAACTTCTAAGTGCAGTTGGTTTGGCAGCTTGTCCATCAAATGCAGTTGAAACCATAAAAAACATACCGGGCATCCATAAATTATCGAAGAAGGGTGGAGATGGCGTTGTTCGGGAATTCTACGAGAACCTCCTTAAAAATCGGATTTAATATTGTTTGGAAACAAACCCGAAAAAAATATGAATCAAAATAATTAACCTAACATATACTGGTCTTGTGAATCCTAAAGAAACAGCAAAAAAAGTATTGCCAGATCCCGTTTTCCAATCACTCAGAAAAGCCAAAAAAATAACTAAAGAAACGATATTTTGGCTTGGAGGGCTTTATTTCTCTTATTTCGTTAAAAGATTTCGCAAAAACGGGCTGGTCATACATGTGCCCTATTCTATGACAGATCATAAATTTAGGGGAAGGTTTGTCTTCAACGCATATGAAAGAGAAGAAGCAAAATATTTGACCACCCATCTTGATCCCAATGCCAAAATCTTGGAATTGGGAAGCTGTCTGGGCTACATATCATGCTTGACCAACAAGTTGATCTCCAACAAAAGTGACCATGTAGTTTTAGAGGCTAACCCAAAACTTATTCCATGGATTGAAAAAAACAAAAAAGAGAACACCTGTTCTTTTTCAATAGAAAACCGTATCATATCCAAAGACACGTCCAACACCTTTTTTATACATGATTTGATTGTAGGAGGTAGCACCAAAAGGGTAACGGGAGAAAAAGTCGAGATTGAAGGAAGCAGTATTGAAGAGTTGCAAAAGAAATATAATCTCGAATTTGACACTTTGATAATGGATATTGAGGGCGGAGAGCTTGATTTCTTTAGAAATTTCCAAAGCTCGGTCAAAAATTTCAAAGCTATTTTTTTTGAAATCCATCCATTTGCCGAAATTTTAACAAAAGATGAGGCCTCCGAATGCGAAGAAATTCTCTTATCGCTTGGATTTACAAAGACCCTTTCCGACAACAATTTTCAAGTTTGGAAGAAAAGTGGTCAGTAAAAACCAAGGTGCAACCATACCAATGATCTTTTGAAACCCATTTAATTCAGATAAATTCGTTTTTACCACCACAACATATAAATTAAATTTATTTGGCAACCGGTTGTTTTGACGCACAGTTAAGGTAAAATTGCAGTAATGGATTTTGAACAAATTGAGAAAAACTTCGATGTTGGCGGGTTAAAGTTTCAGGGTAATTGCGTGTGGCCAATTTTGAAATCTTATTTGATCGGCATTGAAAAAGAGACCCCGATCATTAAAAAGGCTTCAGGATCTGTAATAAAACTACTGGCAAAGAATCTTTTCTCAGACGTGTTATCATTGAGAAACTTGGGGAAATCCAAGGTGTGGGTCTTCACAAATTCCGAGAGAAGATATTATGTGGAAAATGAATCTTTTGACCGTATTGCCACCGGTTTATTGAATTATTTGGACAATTACGTGCTTTTTGAGAATCCTGTTCCCAAGGGAAAGACCAAAAAGGAGAAACTTCAAAAAGGGGAGTTTTACGTTGGTATGTCATGGGTCTACCTGATTCAATTCGTTTTGCAAAAATTATCCAAAAAGGGTACGATTGAAAATTTTGATGCGTTTGCGAGCTATTTAAAAAAGGACTTGAGCGAGATCAAAAAGGTATTCAACAGAATTCTTGCAGGGGAGAAACTATACGATTTTTTAATGAAGAAATATGGTCCCAAAGCCATATTTGTTGTTTGTTACTATTCGAATTTTGAGATGATCAGGGCCGCAAAGAAAAACAAAATCCCCGTCATTGAACTCCAACATGGGCTTGTATCGACCGGGCACCGGGCCTATTATTTTTCAAAACCCTACGGAGATGAACATCTCCCAGATTATTTTTTGAGCTACGGGGCCTATTCAAGTGATGTTGTGACAAGTGGCCATGTGGTAAGGCCAGGTCAAACGCTTGATTATGGAAATTCTTTCTTGGAACTGGTTGCGGGCAAACTTAGTATGTCGAAAGAACTTGAAAGTATAAAAAGTAGCTTTAAAAAAGTCATCTGTATCACGGGCCAACTTCCTGCTACAGATGGCCCCCTATTGAAAATGATAGATGAAGTACACCACCTTTTTCCTGAAATTTGCTTCATTTTTAAACCTCGGCATAAAAATTCGGTCCAAACCTTTGAACAAAGGGCCAATTTCTTACAACGCTTCGATATCAACACGTATGAACTACTGAAATACTGTGACTATCATATCACGGTCTATTCTACCTGTGCCATGGAGTGCCTGGCCTTGGGCAAACCAAATATTTCAATAGACATCAAGGGGTACTACACCAAATTTCTTAGACCGATGTTAGACGATAACCCCTACAACCATGTGGTATCAGATGCCCTAGAGCTAAAAAAGACATTGAAAATATTAGAAAAAGCAGAATTCAAGCAGGCCGACGTAAAAAACTCGATTAACCATATTTTTTCTAAAATGGTATCATCAGAAGATTTCCTTGATTTTTTTGATGAAGTAGTGAAATAGATACTGCACGAGCATGAATACCGCCATAATTTTTCCGTACCCCAAAACCTTGTGATAAAAATCAAAGGTATACCCCAATAGCCCTAATTTTTTATTGGAAAGCGATTTCGGGTGTTTTCGATAGTGCGTTAGCGGTTCCGTGAGGTTATAGGCATGTGCTGACTTGTTCAAAATATTCATGAAAAGGCTCCAGTCCTGTCTTTTACGGATATTTGACATATATACTTTCCCGATAGAGGATGCATTGTACATCACAGTAGAGGTTAAAATGTAATTATTCCTCAGCATGACTCTTTTGCTAACCCTTTCTTTGCATCGTACAATTTTTTTGTGCGAATCTGAAAATTGGATATAGTCGGTATAGGTAAAATCAAAAGCATTTCGAATCATAAAATCAACCTGCTTTTTTAATTTTTCAGGATGCCAAAAGTCATCATTGTCCAAAAAGGCCAGTAATTCTCCTTTCGCAGTTTCAATACAAAGGTTGCGCGCCACGGCAGCCCCCTGATTTTTTTTCAGAGCTATCGGAGGTAGAATTCTCTTATCCTTGTATTTGCAAACTATCTCAAGGCTGCCGTCCGTTGAATTATCGTCACAAATGATAAGCTCCCAGTTCTTGTAGGTCTGTGAGATCACCGAATCAATACATTCTTCTAAGAATTCGGCTCCGTTGTAGTTGGGCACTATTATGGATACTAAGGGGCTATCCTTCATTTTTAATGGTAGATATAAGATTGTCTTTTGACATAAAAAGACTGCCAAAAATGATGAATAGCATAATACCGCGCTGCCGTATCAAAAAACTTTCCATCGAAAGCAAAATGGCAAAAAACAACCAAAAAAACAGCACCCAAAGGTATCTCTTTTTTGTTGCATCCTTGACAAGTAGGAACAGTAGAAAAAGCAACACCAATATCCCTAAATAGCCCCAATCGATAAAATTGTGAATGTATTGGTTATGGGCATTGTAAGTCTCTGTCTTGAAATTAAACTCATTTTTGAACCTTTCATTGTACCTCTTTTCAATTTGGCTGTCGACTATTCCCGTACCGTCGATTTCGAAACTTTTTGTTTTAAAAAAACTACTGCCGATGATATATATTTTTATCCGTTTATTAATGGAATAATTTCGCTCCAGAACTTTGTCTCTTTTGCCATACCATTCGAATATCTGGGAGTATCTATTGAAAAAAATGGTGTCTTTGAACATGTATGCGGCGGTTGACAAAAGCGTTAGACCCAGCAACAGTAGTAATAGGTACCTAAAAAACTTTGCTTTCAACATGCTGGCAATAAGCAAAAAAAGAAATGAAGCCAAAATAATAGAAATGACTACCGCCCTTGACCCCATCATAAAAAGATGGATTAAAAGATATAGGGTCAAAATCCATTTGATTCTTTTTCTAAAAAAGTTGAATTGATGAACCAAAACCAGTGTCAAAAGAGTATAGGCGCTCAAATAAATATGGCTAAAATAGTCGCCCATAGTGTATCGGGTGTACAAAAACCGATAGTATTTGTGCTTGCCCAATTCTACAAAGACTGAGTTGGCCATTAGCATATCGTAAATGGCAATGAAGTCTAGTGCCAGTAATAGAATAAGGTTTCCAATGATAAAGGCCTTGACGAACATTGAAATCCCTTTTTTTGAAGTTTTGTTTTGAAAAATGATAAATGGTGCGAGTACAAAAGGGACCAATCTGGCCACATAGTCTGGTTTTGATTCATGATTCAAGAACAGACCAATTATCCCCAAAAAGAAATATAAATATAAACCAAGGCAAAAGGGATGAGTCAAAAGCCTTACAAACTGCCTCCTTTTTTCGACACTGGCAATAAGTTGAAATGCCGCTATAAGGATGAATATAATGAACACTAAGGTATTTATGTTTTCTTTTGCAAAGAGTGATAGGGCCAACAAGGTCGATGCGATAGGCAAGTAGTTATTTAAAAGATTGCTTTTCAAGATGAAGGGGTTTTGAGCTTTATGTTTGCGATCGCAACCAAAAGAAAGATGTTCAAGAAAACCAAAAAGACACGGATTGAGCTATAATAGGACAGTTCTGCGGTACCCAAAACATAAAAGAGTATAAAAAGGCTCCACCAAATGTACAATCTACGTTCTGACATGCCATCAATTGCTTTGATAATCGGAAAACAAAAAATCAAGAACAAGATGTATGAAATTCCGGTGAAGATGGGGCCATACCTAACGTGAATATCGCCCAAAAAAATAGTGGGGGCAGCACCTTTTTCATTTAGACCCGGGTATATTTCTTGATAGGTTTCACTTTTGATAACACGATATTCATAGATATCACCCATATATTTATATCTTCTATCCATAGATATTCGTGTGATAAAGGCCGAACCTTGCGTTACGAAAAACCTTCTCGGGGGAGATTCCAACAGATAAATAAATGTTTCCTCATTAAATTCCTTGCCCTTGGTAAGGGTGTAAACCACAAGCAAGCCCAAACCGGAAAAACCGAGTATTAAAATATATTTCAGATTGAATCTGAAACCGGAAAACAACAATGCAAAGATTATGAAATAAGCCGCCAAGCCTTTATGACCGCCTGATGAAAGTATAAAAACAACGAGCAACAAAAGAAGTAGTTTCAAAATAGGGGTTTTCAGATATCGAATGAAGAAAAAGTACCCCGAGGGAATGAATACCATGAAAATGGAAGAAAAAGTATAAAACAATCTTACATTATCTGATTGATCAAATCGTTCTGGCAAACTTCCAGTGGATATAAACTTTACGACAGGCAATTCAGCAATGTAGAACAATATATATACCCCAACCAAAACATACCAAAAAAGAAAATAGACAAAAATGACATTTTTGTTCTGGCCTCGATAAGTCTTAAAGAAGTCATCAAGAAATGACTTTTTGATATTGGCCAACAGAAACATGAACACAAGACTTACCGAGAATACGAAGATGCCATACTTTTCAAAGGTTATGACGTCTTCGGGCTCAAAACTGTTCGAATAAGATGTCAATCCAATCTCATAGTATAGCGCGGGCCCTATGAAAATCAAAGAGATAAAAAAGAAGTGCATCGCAAAAGAACTGCGAAAAAGCCTCTTTTTTTTTAGGTAATAAATATTGATGATATATAGACCAAGAAGAATAAAGATCATAGGTGTCGTGTCAGATTTTATAACCTACAAAAGAAAGTATTTATAACCAATGCCAAGAAAGCTTGACTAATAAATTGGTTTACGGCGATTGAACATGGCCAATTTGAGTTCAGTAAATAAATATAAGATTAAAAAGGAAACAAAGGTGGCAAAGGCAGCCCCATACAATCCCCATTTCACTATAAAAATTAAATTTAGACCAATGTTGACCATTGCTCCGACAAAAGATATTTGTGCAATTGACGCGGTCTTTTCCAAAAAGTATAGATGGTTTATTTTAAAGCGATAAAGTCCCTGAAAAACATATCCTGAAAGCAGTGCAATGTAAATTTCCTTACTGACCAGAAAATCCTCACCGACATAAAACTTATAAATCAGCGGCATTATTAAATAGAGCAAAGAACCCCCAAGTATGAGCGTCAAAACATAATAGCTGAACGTTTGCTTGAAAATCGGTTTAAAACCAGCTGAATTCTCTGCCATGTTTCTCATAAAAAAAGGTGTCCAAGCCATTCCAAAAGAATTGATAAATAGGCTCATTACCATACAAATTTGATAAATGACAGAATATTTTCCCAATTCGGACATTCCTAAAAAATCACCGATCAAATAGCGGTCAACATAATTAAGAATATTGATAAATAAGGCATGCAAGATCAAAGGCCAAGTATATGATAAAATATATTTGATCATTGCTTTATCCCACATAAATTGAATGACAGGGTTTTTCCTGATCAAAAAAATTATTATAGCAGCAATCAGTGAAGAAGAAATTACCATTGCCATAATGCGAGCCCAATAATCGTCGTAATAAAAGAGAAAAACAATGGTGAGAACTATGTCGACAAAAGCTTTTGAAAGCCTTAAGAAACCAAATTCCTTTATAGCTTCTTCATTTCGTTTCAACAACAAGTATCCCTCAATAATGAGCGACAAGAAAACGTAAAACACAATCAGTAGCACAAAAAGCTTGTTTTCTAAAGAAATTTTTATCAAATCGGTTAAAAACAATATTCCAGAAACCAACAGAAATAAGGTAGATGACAACAAAAAAACCGCGGTAGCCAATACCGAAAGGTATTTGGACTTATCAGGTACGGTAAAGTATAATTTTGTCAATGACTGAATCATGCACAAACCGATAAGGGGCGTTAGAAAAAGCGTAGATGTCGTGAAAAGGTCTATCGAGCCGACATCTTCGGCAGTAAGATTTTTAGTGAGCAAAGGAAGAATGATAAAAGGGGTAAGTGAATTGAGCAGATTGATTATGGTATACCCACTGAAATTGAGCAGTAATGATTTGTTCTGAATTTTCATCCTGTGTTGTGGTGGCCAAAAAATTCCGACGCCATATTGCGTGCAAAAATAAGCTATTTGGCAGCTATTTTGTTTCTTTGCCGATAATATCATTGATAGTAGCCTACAAACATGCCTATAAATCAAAGAAAGTTCGGATTAAAGAGAAGCATTGAAGGCCTCGCAGATTTATTGACCATTAATCTATTGGCGTATTCCTTGCCGGTATATTTTCACAATCCAATTCTGTTTTATCCTTACATATCATTGGTTTGGATAATCATTTCATATAGAAACAAGTTTTACGAGGTTTATAGATATACCAAGGTCACTTATATATTGGTGCTTCTTTTCAGACAATTCGTTTTTATGTTTCTAGCACTCTATGCGTATATCGGGTTCTTTAAACAACCCAATGTAAGTAGGTTGTATCTGGGGATATTTTTTCTGTTGATTGTGTTTGCCATTTCAGCGCTTAAATTTTCCAAGTATCTTTTCCTTAGGTACTACAGGAAAAAGAGCAAAAGCGATTTAAGAAATGTCATTGTTATTGGCAAAAATCAAAAAATAAATCAATTGGTTGAAGTCTTTAACAATGAGAAGAGCTATGGCTATCAGTTTTTTAGACAATTTTCGACTTCAAAAGAACAGTTTGACTTAGAGGGTTGCCTAAACTATGTGGTCGATAATAGAATTGATGAAATCTATTGCTCGATTGAAGGGTTGGAGGATGATCAGATTTTGAATCTGATAAATTTTGCCGACAAAAATTTCAAAACGGTAAAATTCGTTCCAGATAACAAACAGATTTTTTCCAAGAAATTAAATTTTGAATACTATGATTATGTTCCTGTCTTGTCCTTAAAGGAGATACCTTTGAAAATCAGGACCAATTATGTGCTCAAAAGAACATTCGATATTGTTTTTTCTTCTCTGACAATCGTTCTTTTATTGTCTTGGCTAACTCCTTTGATGGCAATCATAATAAGCCTTGAATCCAAAGGCCCGGTTTTCTTTAGACAGTATAGAAAAGGATATGATTTTAAGCTTTTTGCGTGTTATAAATTTCGCTCAATGGCCATGAACAAAGCCCAAGATGAGCAACAGGCCACTAAAAATGATATGCGGGTTACCAAAGTGGGGCGATTTATAAGAAAGACAAGTATGGATGAGCTTCCACAGTTTTATAACGTTCTAATGGGCAATATGTCGGTAGTGGGTCCGCGCCCTCTTTTGATTAAACATACGAACGACTACGTTGACAAAATTCAAAAATTTATGCTGAGACATTATGTCAAACCTGGAATAACAGGCCTTGCTCAAGTAAAGGGGTATCGAGGTGAAATAGAGACAGACTTAGATATGAAAAATAGGGTGCGTTTTGATATATTTTATGTGGAAAACTGGTCCCTCTTTTTAGATTTAAAAATTATTTTCCAAACCGTTTTGAATGTAATCAAGGGTGAAGAAAAAGCGTATTGATTCCATTCTTAATCTTTTTGACCTTTTTATTTGTTTTTGGGCAAAACTATGACCACAGAGTTTTTTGGATTGTTACTTTTGCCATGAAAAAAATATTTATTCAATAGAATGAAACGAGTCTTAATAACCGGCGCTGCCGGGTTTCTGGGATCCCACCTCTGCGACAGGTTTATTAAAGAGGGGTTTTATGTAATTGCCATGGACAATCTTATAACCGGAGACCTCAAAAACATCGAACACCTGTTCAAGCTTGAACATTTTGAGTTCTACCACCACGATGTGACCAAATTCGTGCACGTGCCGGGCAAACTCGACTATATTCTCCACTTTGCCTCGCCAGCAAGTCCGATTGACTATTTGAAGATACCGATCCAGACATTGAAGGTTGGTGCTTTGGGCACCCATAATTTGCTTGGTTTGGCCAAAGACAAAAAGGCCCGTTTCATGATTGCCTCTACCTCTGAGGTGTATGGTGACCCCTTGGTGCATCCACAGACTGAAGAGTATTATGGCAACGTGAACACCATTGGCCCAAGAGGGGTATATGACGAGGCCAAGCGATTTCAAGAATCCATCACTATGGCCTATCACCGTTTTCATGGATTGGACACACGAATCGTTCGAATTTTCAATACCTATGGCCCAAGAATGCGCTTGAATGACGGGCGCGTAATACCCGCTTTTATGGGCCAGGCCCTTCGCGGTGAAGATTTGACTGTTTTCGGCGATGGTTCGCAAACCCGTTCATTCTGTTATGTCGATGATGAAATTGAAGGCATTTACAGATTGTTGATGAGCGACTACACCTTGCCTATGAATATTGGTAATCCACATGAGATTACCATCAAAGAGTTTGCCGAAGAAATCATCAAGCTGACCGGCACCGACCAGAAGATAATCTACAAACCTTTGCCGAAAGATGACCCCATGCAGCGTCAGCCCGACATCACCAAGGCCAAGGAAGTTTTGGGCTGGCAACCCAAGGTGGGCCGTGCCGAAGGCATGAAAAAGACTTTTGAGTACTTCAAAACCCTTTCAAAAGAGGAGTTGGAGAAGACTGAACACCGCGATTTCTCAGGGCACAATAAAAAATAGTCCATATCACTACTTCGTAAGCCTGCGAAATTTTACTTTTGCCCAAACTTCGGTATATGAACATTTTGTTATTGGGCTCAGGTGGACGCGAACACACCCTAGCTTGGAAAATCTCACAAAGCAATAAGGTCAAGAAACTTTTTGTGGCTCCGGGCAATGCTGGCACCTCAAAGATCGCCAACAATATTGATGTAAAGGTTGATGACTTTGGGCAGATAAAAGAACTGGTTTTGGCCGAAAATATCGAGATGGTTGTCGTAGGGCCAGAAGACCCTTTGGTGAAGGGCATCCATGATTTTTTTCTGCAAGATGCTGAATTGGCACAAATTCCGGTTATCGGGCCACAGAAATTAGGCGCAACGCTAGAGGGCAGTAAAGAGTTTGCGAAGACCTTTATGAAGCGACATAACATACCTACAGCGGCTTATGAGAGTTTTACTTTGGACAGCATGGAGGAAGGATTTCTATTTTTAGAATCGATGAACCCCCCCTATGTGTTAAAAGCTGATGGTTTGGCCGCTGGTAAGGGCGTTCTGATCTTGAATGACATAAATGAGGCTAAAGAAGAGCTGAAGGCCATGCTGGCCGATGCCAAATTTGGCGTGGCCAGCCAAACGGTGGTCATTGAGGAATTTTTGAATGGCATCGAATTGAGCTGCTTTGTGCTCACAGATGGCGAGCATTATAAAATCTTGCCCATGGCAAAAGATTATAAACGAATAGGCGAAGGTGATACAGGATTGAATACTGGCGGTATGGGAGCCATATCTCCAGTGCCTTTTGTTGATGGTGCGTTCATGCAAAAAATTGAGGAACGTATTGTAAAGCCTACCATTGTAGGACTAAAAAAGGACAGCATTCCATATGTGGGGTTCATTTTCATTGGCTTGATCAAGGTCGATGGTGAACCCAAGGTCATAGAATATAACGTTCGTATGGGCGATCCTGAGACCGAGGTGGTAATGCCCAGAATAAAGAACGACTTTGTAGAAGTACTTCAAGCTGTTGCCGAAAAGAAGTTGGGTGAATTGAGACTTGATATTGATGAAAGATCGGCCGTTACGGTGATGACGGTTTCCGGGGGCTATCCTGAAGCTTATGAAAAGGGAAAGGAAATCTTTGGGCTCGATGAAATCTATGACTCCCTCATCTTTCATGCAGGCACGAAAGAGGAAAATGGAAAAGTAATGACCAATGGCGGTCGGGTAATTGCCGTTACCTCTTACGGAAATGATTTCAGGGAAGCCTTGGCCGTATCGTACAAAAACATCGAAAAGATATGTTTTGACGACATCTACTACCGAAAAGATATCGGGTTCGATCTATAAAAAGAGGGTATTCCAAAAGATAGCTGAGTGCTATAACGCTTAGCCTGCCGAAGCTAGCTCGAATTGCTATAATGGCAAATAGACTATAAGTATGAGTGTGAAGTGATGCTTTTATCTTCTTCACCGCGATCGTTGAACAGCTTCAATTGGTTCATCCAGTAGAGCATGGCGATTAGACCGGCGATAAAGAAAATCCAGTTCACGGTGTTTGAAGTCCACCAACTTTCCATAAAACGGAAAAAATCGAAAGGCCAAAAGAGGTAGTTGACAAATAAGTCTTCGATACCGTAAAAAAAAGAGCTCATACTTCGCTATATTTATGAGACAAAAATAGTAAATCCGAAGATGATTTCAAGGTTTTTTGGCAAAACACGGCCCATACACTACATTGTTTTTTTCGGATTTTTGTTTGCTTTCCATGGCGTGTACCTTACAAGAATTTCCGAAGAAGGGTTTACCATGGGCGGTATCGCTTTTCAAATACTGATACTTGGGGCGTTCATAATCGGCGTTCTTTTTGCCGACCAAATGGCAAAAAAAGGCAATGTTGTCGGGCAAAATTCTTTTCTGATGCTCTTTTGGGTTTTGTTGGCAGTGCTCTTTCCTTCAACTCTGATTGACCATAGTGCTGTTCTGGCCAACCTTTTCATTTTGATGGCCGTGTATCGCTTGCTCGAAGTAAAAACACTCAAGAACCCCAAGCATAAAATATTTGATGCGACCTTGTCGATTTGTATCTCTTCCCTTTTTTGTTCTTGGGCATTGTTGTTTTTCTCACTTGTCTTTTTTTCAATTAATACGTATTTGGGCAAATCAACCAAGAACTGGTTATCAGTACTGGCGGGCATAGCAGCATTTTTACTACTTACATTTGCCGTTTTGGTGTTGAACGACAACCTAGGGTTTTTTCAAAAACAGTATGATTTTGTTGCCCATTTTCAAACGATTCCACGGTTTTCTCCCGAGATAGTGAACATAAAAGTCATGGTCTTCGCAATCGTGGTCTTTGTTCTTGCCATAATCGACTTCGTCAAGTTTCGAAAAAAAGGAGGCGGAAAAATCATCATTTTTCGATTTATGCTGTTGTATTTTTTGGTATCGCTCTTGATCAATGCCCTGCAGCCGATTTCATCTTTTTGGATCATCTTCAGTTTTATGCCAGGGGCTGTCTTTTTGGCCAATTATGTCGAGACCATCAAAAGGGCGCAGCTCAAAGAGATACTTTTGGCGATTTTCATCTTAACACCGTTCATATTGCTCTTTGTAGAAGAAATGGGCTAATGTATAAACCCTATCTTTGTAGAAAACCCATATAATGTTCAGCAAAAAAGCGTTTAAGATTTTTGAGGAGAGCATCGCAGATTATCATGTAAAAGACGATGTCGATCAAGAGTTCACAAACCCATATGATAAGGGGATTGAACAATTGTTATACCGAAAAAACTGGATTGACACGATACAGTGGCATTATGAGGATATCATCCGAGATCCCGATATTGAACCTGGGGAAGCTCTGCAACTCAAACGAAAAATTGATGCCAGTAACCAAGATCGCACCGATCTGGTCGAATATATAGACAGTTATTTCCTTACAAAACACCAATCGGTACAGGCCAAGCCCAACGCTACCATCAATACCGAAAGCCCTGCTTGGGCCATAGACAGGTTGTCTATTTTGGCGCTGAAGATCTACCATATGCGCGAAGAGGTTGAGCGGCCAGACGCCACATCAGAGCATATCGCCAAGTGCCAAGAAAAATTAAATGTATTGCTTGAACAGCGAAAAGACCTCTCTATGGCCATAGACCAATTATTGGTCGATATTGAGAATGGCGATAAGTACATGAAAGTCTATAAACAGATGAAAATGTACAATGATGATGAACTAAACCCAGTGTTACGTGGCCAGAAGGGCTGAGTATGACCATTTGTTGATACTCCGTTTCTCGGCCTTGGGCGATGTGGCCATGGCCGTACCTGTGCTATTGGCAGCTATAAAAAAGTATCCCCGGCTAAAGATTACGGTAGTTTCGCGTGATTTTCATCAACCTCTTTTCGAGAGAATTGAGCGTGTTGATTTTCATAAAGCCATGCTTTCAGGCAAGCACAAGGGTGTTCTTGGGCTTTGGAAGTTGTATAATGAGCTTAAAAAACGAAATATCGATGCGGTGGCCGACCTTCATAATGTGCTGCGCAGCAAGGTTCTTAAGTTTTTCTTTTCCATAGGCGGATTTAAATTGGCACAAATCGACAAGGGTAGGGCTGATAAGAGGGCGTTGACCCGTAAAAAAGACAAGATTTTTAAACCGTTGAAAACTACCCACCAACGCTATGCCGACGTGTTTGCCCAATTGGGCTATCCGATCGAGCTGCAAGGCGATGATGTGCTTCGACCATTGAAAATGTCTGAAAATATCAATGGCCTAACAAGAGAAAAAGCAGAACAATGGCTTGGTATTGCCCCTTTTGCTGCCCATTCGGGTAAAATGTACCCGTTTGAAAGAATGAAAGGTGTAGTCGAATCATTAAAAAATACCAAAAAGTATAAAATATTTCTTTTTGGAGGGGGCGACAAAGAGAAACAACAACTTCAAACCTTGGCCTCTTCTGCCGAAAATGTTATCAATATTGCGGGAAGGCTTTCATTCAAAGAAGAACTGCAATTGATCTCAAATCTAGACCTGATGGTCTCTATGGATAGTGCCAATGGGCATCTGGCGGCGAATTATGGGGTTCCGGTGATTTCGTTATGGGGAGTGACCCATCCGTATGCCGGTTTTTATCCTTTTGGGCAGCCCTTTTCCAACGCTTTGCTTTCCGACAGGATAAAATATCCTGCCATACCTACCTCCATTTACGGCAACAAGGTTCCCAAGGGGTACGAAAATGCCATACAGACCATTTCCGAAGAAACCATCCTTCATAAAATAAAGGAAGTATTGGGCTAAAGCTTATACTATTATTTCTTTCTCTTGTTCGAGGGCATACAGATAAGTCTTCAGCTGCTGCAGATATTGATACTTCAGCATTCTGGCATTATTGCCCACCATCATGGTGCGAATGCCCATAAAAGAAGCAATGATGTACGTAGCGACCTCTTCACAGTTTACATGGCGTGCTATATGTCCGTCACTTTTACCATTTTTGAGTACAGAAATAAGGTTGATCTCCCAGATTTTTAGGATGTCCTTGAGGTATTGGACAATTTCATTGTCACCTCGGTTGAACTCGGTCAAAAAGTTGCCCAGCATAAAACCGCGGTCCATCGAATTGTGCTCGGCGGTCTCTAACGCATTGGTTACGGTATCAATGATCATCGACACCGGACTTCTGTCTTGGGCCAATGGTTCAACCAACATGGCGTACACCTTTTGGGTGATGATGTGCTGGGTGATGCTGATAAAAAAGTCTTCTTTAGATTTAAAATGATGATAAAAAGCACCTTTAGAAAGTGATAGTTCTTTTAGAATATCGTCAATACTGGTGGCATGATATCCTTTTTGATAGAAAAGTTCGAGGCCTTTGGCCCTCATTCGGTGCATGGTTTCCATGCGTTTTCGGTTCTTGTCCATAAGATTTGGGTTTTTGGGGTTTCAGACCGTTAAGTCTGTTTCAAAGAACCGTCGAAAAGCCATTTTGGTGAAGATTACGGGATGTAACAAGCAAAAATTTCGGTAAAAAGTCGTTTTCTCGACCAAATACCCCTTTTTCAAAAAACGAAACCGACCAAGCGGTCGGTTTAAGTGTCATTTTTATGGGATGAAAAATCCTACAAAAGCAGATTTTTTCTTGATTTAACAACAACCCCCTCCATCATAATGAAAGGTCGATCCGCTGATAAAGATATCGTCCCTGCCCAACGATGCCAAGGCGCCTGCCGTTTTATCACAAACGGCCAAAGGCTGATTCTTCAGCAAAACATGGCCCTTTTCATCATCAAAATGGTCTTCATTGCCATAATAGATGGCAGCTTTACCGGTAAACACACACGGGCCATCTTCGGGCATGGGGTCTTTGATGGCCGCAACCTCAATGGATTCGATATAGATCAACTCGTCGGTCGGATAATGCTTTGGATCCAAAATACGATAGGGTTTACGGGCCCTTATTTCTATAGTGCCAAAGCCCACATCGGTCAACGCTTTGACATATTGCTTGATTGGGAGACTTCCACTTAGACACAGGGCACGCAATCTGTCATCGTTTCGAAGGGTATCGTTCATGGGCTGTTCACAAACAGGGTCGCTCATCACCAACCTACCGTGGGGTCTCAACACACGGTACATTTCTTCAATGGCGCATTTCAGGTCATCTTCCTTGAAGATGTTGAAGAGACAATTTTGGGCGGCGACCTCAATACTGTTATCATCTACGGGAAGGTTCATGGCATCGCCCTTTCTCAATTCGACAAATTCAGATTTGAACCAGTCGTTTTCCTCTTCTGCTACCTTAAAGTTGTTGCGGCTGGCCTCCAACATTTCATCAACGACATCAACACCTATGACACCACCTTTTCGGCGACTGAAATACGAGAACTGCAATAGCTCCATACCACCACCGACGCCTACATAGAGTATTTTGGGATTATTGGCCAAATCTCTCGCATGTACCGTACTGCCACAGCCATAGTTCATCTCTTGCATGATTTTCGGGACTTTCAGTCCCGGTAACTCCCAAACGGGGTTGGTGGTACAGCATAAGCCCACCTCGGGGGCAAGGGCCGCCTCTTTATATACGTCGTTGGTAACTTCTAAATAACTCATATATTTATTTTATACTTATTGGTATTTTATATTTTTAGGCCACGGTGCCTTGACAGCTGCTTCCAGCCCCGGCCGTGCAGCCGTAGCAATGCTGTGAAATGGTGATGTTTCTGTCATTGAGAACATCTTCATTATAGTCTTTGATGTGCTTTACCTTGCTGGCGACCTTTAAATCCAACATTTGATTAAAATCGCAATCGTATAGCCATCCATCCCAACTGACCGAAATCGTGGTGGTGCACATTACATTTTCAACCGCTGCTGGATTGTAAGCATCTACCAGGGCATACATATAATCTTCGTAGTTGCCAGAAGCGATGAGGTAATCCAAGAACCGTGAAATGGGTAGATTCGTGATGGCGAACAGATTATGGAACTGAATGCCAAAATCTTCATCCAAGGCTTTTTTGAAATCACGTTCCAAGGCGGCTTGGTCCCCTGGCAAATAAGCTCCCGAAGGATTGTACACCAAATCTAAACGTAAATCGCTGTCAGGCATACCATAGCCCACGGCATTCAATTCTTGAAGTGCCTTGATACTTTTGTCGAAAACACCGTCGCCACGCTGTTTATCCGTTTTTCCTCGGGTATAGTGCGGCATCGATGAGACCACATGCACATTGTGTTTTTTAAAGAAATCAGGTAAATCATGGTATTTTTTGTTGGCTCGTATGATGGTCAGGTTCGAGCGCACAATGAAATCTTGGATCCCGGCCTTTGCCGCTTCTTCAACAAACCATCGAAAATCGGGGTTCATCTCGGGGGCACCACCGGTGAGGTCCAAGGTATGGGCACCCGTGTTGCGGATAACCTCCAAACATTGTTCCATGGTTTGACGGGTCATGATTTCTTTGCGGTCGGGCCCTGCGTCAACGTGGCAATGTTCACAGACCTGGTTGCACATATAGCCCACATTGATCTGAAGTATCTCCAATCTACCGGGCCGCAACGGGAAATGGCCAATTTCATGGATCTTGTCCTTAAAATAGGGAAGCTCTCCATCAGCAAACAATCCACCATTCAAGATTTCCAATTGCTTGTTTACCGAGGCCAGTTCGTTTTCCCGGGCCTTAAGCGATTTTTTGGCCGCTTTCTTTACTTCATTTAAGATACTTTGTGACATAGCTCACATAGATAGTTTGTTGTACTTGTTCATCATTTGCACGCCATGAACCAAAGTGGCGCCGCTTTCGATCGCCGCACCGGCGTGAACGGCCTCCATCATTTCTTCTTTGGTAATGCCGCGCTGCAGGCCGTCTTTGGTATAGGCATCTATGCAATAGGGGCATTTGACCACATGGGCGACCGCCAATGCGATCAATGATTTTTCCCTTGCGCTCAAAGCGCCTTCCTCAAACACTTTTCCGTAGTAATCAAAAAACTTGTTTCCCAATTCTTCGCTCCACTCGGTAATGTTCCCAAATTTTCTAAGATCGGCCGGATCGTAATATGAATTTGCCATGTAAATGATTTTTTAAATAATGTTGATGATACCTAAGAACAGCGTTCTTAGATGACTTTGCTGGTGTTGTGATAAAAAGGAGGTGTGCCCTATACCAAGCTAAGGGCAAGTACGAGGGGAGAGCCCCTATTGGAAGGAAGGGAAAGGCCAGAGAACGAATTTTCGCCAGACCTATGGTGAAAGCTCTTTTTTTCCACTATTAGGCGCATTAAGAGCCGTCGAATCTTAGTGGAGACCGACCTGACCGTATAAGCCAATCTCTTTATATCGAAAAGTGAGTCGATATCGACCATTGCGGTCAACGGTACCGTCTCAAAATTTCTGTCTTTGAAATAGGCTATGGTTTCATGGTATATTTTTCGTGTTTGCCATGAAAGCTCACCGAATGTTTTCTTATCAAAACTTCGGTGATGTAGCGCCATAAGGTAAAAACCGCCATCATTCGAGGGCCCCAATACGTTTTTGCCGAGCTTGATCTGGGCATGGGCCTCAAGAATGTGCCTTGCCCTTAATTGTGGACTATCGTTACCGACCGTAATTAACTGTTCAAAACCTAGATTGAACAGGTGTTGGATCGCATTTGAAAAACGTTGGCCAAAAGTCGCTCCGGTCTGGTCTTGTTCGGTGAAATGAAAAAAGGGAAGCTTGGTTTTCTTGACCTCACCCAAGGTATGTTTTGTGAGTTCATCAAAAAGAATCGCACCGCCCCTAATGGGTTTGTGTTTCACTTCCTCTTTCGCAGAGTTGGCGAAAACAAGAACAGCGGTTTTTTGGCCAAGAATGTGCTGCATTGAAAATAATTGCAAGTAAACTTACGATAAAATCGTATATAAGGGTTGGTCGAATCGTGTTTTTGGGCATTACAGGAAAGAAAAACTTTAACATTTGACAAAAACCATCAACAGACCGGGCAGTCGGTTTTAAATGGGTGGACCATTGCGGTATTTTGGATTGGTATAGGATGAAAAACGAGCAGTTTTCGATGAAAGACACATTTCATGAACGTTGTGTTGCCGGCAAAGAGATCAACCGACCGCATAGTCTGTAAAATTAAATCACAATGGCGATTATTTTTCTCGATTATTTGAGGATATCCGCTAATTTTAGCTATGCTGAAATCGTTACATGATGCAAAATCGATCGGACTGGTACTTTCGGGCGGTGGCGTGCGCGGTATGGCCCATATCGGTCTGATAAAGGCGTTACGAGAGCATGGTATCGAAGCACGGGCAATTGCCGGTAGCAGTGTGGGGGCATTGGTAGGGGCCTTATATGCCAACGGTAATTCAGTGGCCGAAATGCTCCAGTTTTTTAAGGATACCCCGCTTTTTCAGTACAGTTTCTTTGCTATCGGGAAACCCGGCCTGATCGATACCGAAAGATATTTTTCCATTTTCAAGAGATATTTCCCTGAAGATGATTTCTCGGCCTTGACAAAACCGCTCTATGTGGTCGCGACAGATTTGATGGGCGGTGGGGAAAAAGTCTTTTACAAGGGGCCGTTGATACATCCACTGTTGGCCTCTGCCGCACTGACACCGGTTTTCAGCCCAGTTGAGATTGGTGGAATTCTCTATGCTGATGGGGGCATCATGAACAATTTTCCGAAAGAGCATATCGAAGAACAAAGCGATTTTGTCATCGGCAGCAATGTCTCAATAGCGGGCAGGCTACAAAAAAAGGATTTAAAGAATTCATTGCAATTGGCTGGAAGGATCACAGGATTGATGGTCTACGCTTCATCGCGTGAAAAAATCGAGGAGTGCGATATTATGATCGAGCCCAAAGAAGTGGAGCAAGTAGGGGTACTTGATAAAAAGGGCATCGAAAAAGCATTCAACATTGGCTATGAGTACAGCAGCCGATTATTGGGCCAAGTATTGAATCAGACATCATCGTAGTCAATCTTCAGCTTTGGGGTCACAGGATGTGACTGACAGGTCAAGACCAACCCTTCTGCCACTTCGCCATCGGTCAAAATCTGGTTCTTGACCATTTCGACCTTGCCTTCGGTCACCCGTGCCACACAACTGCTGCACACCCCGCCCTGGCAAGAATAGGGGGCATCGATGTTAGCTTTGAGCACGGCATCGAGCACCAGCTCCTTTTTATCCATGGTCAGGGCATGGACTTCGTCATCCAATAGCACTTCTACCTGTGTCTTTCCCGACAGATTTTCGGCCAAGGTATCCACTACCTCAGAAGGGGTAAAGAGCTCAAAAAAGATAGCATGGTCACTGACCCCATTCTTTTTCAAGGTATCTGAAACCGTGTTGATCATCTCTTCTGGCCCGCACAGATAGTAGGCATCAAATTCGACATGTTTGAACTTATTTTTCAGGGCGAAGTTTACCGTTGAGGTCTCGATTCTGCCAAAAAGCGCATCATCGCCCGGGGTTCTACTGAATATGTGCTGAAGAAAAAACTGATCGTTATATTTTTGTTTGAGCGCATCGATTTTTTGGGCGTACATGACCTCTTCAGGGCTCTGATTGCCAAAGACCAACAGAAATGTATTATCAGGATGACCGGTGAGTACGGTTTCGGCAATGCTCATGATGGGCGTAATACCGCTGCCGGCAGCAAAAGCAGCAATATTTTTGGCTTCATTGCCCGGCTCGAACACAAAACGCCCTTCTGGGGGCATGACCTCGAAGGTATCGCCTGATTTTATATGTTCGTTCGCATAGACGGAAAAGGCCCCGTTCAGCATCTTTTTGACGCCAACGGTGATTTTTTCCGAACCGGGGGCGCATGAGATGGAATAGGCCCGACGAACCTCTTCACCGTTCAGGCGGTGTTTCAGGGTGATATATTGACCGGCCTTAAAGGAAAAAACCGATTTCAGATTTTCAGGAATTTCAAAAGACAATGATACTGCATTGGCTGTCAGCCGTTCAACTTGGGCCACTTTTAGAGGATAAAACTCGCTCATTAAATCAAATTTGCTGCAAAACTAAGGATTCACGAACTTTTGGCCTTCATTTAATGAAAAAAGAGATATTCGTGTAACAATCTTCTTGTTTCCGCTACTAACCAGCCAAAATTGCCAACCGATGTTCATACATTTCACCAGGCTTCAATGGAAATCTTTTTTCAGGTCCTCCTCCTTTGGCAAAAGTGTGGCCATTAAGATTTTGATGGGCTTTTTGACCATTTATTTGGTGGGCGTACTCATCATGTCGGGTGTAGGGCTTTATTTCATATTGAGAAAATTGGTGCCAGACCAGAACCCGTTATGGGTGGTTTGCCAGTTTATGGTATACTGGGTCTTGATTGAGCTGTTTTTCCGCTATTTTATGCAGAAGCTTCCAGTGATGGACATCAAGCCGTTACTGATTTCTCCGATTAAGAAAAGTTCTATTGCCCATTATATTTTGGGGCGCTCTTCTGTTTCGGCTTACAATCTTATGGCCTTGTTCTTTTTTGTGCCATTTGGCATTGTTTTGATATCGAAAGGGTATCCTCCCTTGAACATAGCGGCATGGCTGTTGGCCATTGTTGCAACAGTGCTCTCTGTCAACTATGTGAACTTTTTGGTGAACAAGAGTAACAAGGCACTGGTGGTGATAGGTACGATTATCATAGCCCTTTATGCACTGGATCATTTCAAGGTGTTGCCCGTCACCGAGATTTTCGGACCTGTTTTTCATGGCCTCTATGCATATCCGGCAACAGTGCTAATTCCCATTGCCATTGCAGTTTTGGCCTATTGGATAAATTTTAGGTTTCTCAAAAAGCGTATTTCTTTAGATGATGCCCTACAGTCAAAAAAGAAAGAAGCAAAAACCTCTGAATTGGCGTGGACACGAAGGTTTGGCGATATGGCTCCCTTTCTACAGCTTGACCTGAAGATGATCTGGCGTAACAAGCGCACCAAATCGCAAGTGTTCATATCGCTGCTCTTTGTTTTCTACGGATTGATTTTTTATACCCAAGATGTGTATGCCAACATGAAGGTCATGCATTGTTTTTTGGGCATTTTTATGACCGGGATCTTCTTGAGCAATTTTGGGCAGTTCATTCCCGCTTGGGACAGTTCATACTACTCTATGATGATGTCACAGAACATTCCGCTCAGAAAATATTTGGAATCAAAGGCACTGCTTATCATGGTAAGCGTTGTGGTGATGTTCTTCTTGACCATTCCGTATGTGTACTTTGGGTCAGATGTATTGGCCATCAATTTTGCCTCGGCTTTATATAACCTTGGGGTGAACATACCCGTGATCCTGTATTTTGGCTCGTTCAACAAAAAGCGCATAGAATTGGATCAGAGCCCTTTTGGCAATATGCAGGGCACCAGTGCTACACAGTTTTTGATCATCTTACCGGTATTGGGGCTGCCGATCGTTCTGTTCGCCATCTTCTATTTTTTGATTTCGTTGACAGCGGCGGTGGTCGTACTATCAGTGTTGGGCATTGCCGGCTTTGCCCTGCGCAACTATTTTATGGAGCGCATCACCGAACAGTACCGAAAGAAAAAATACGGCATGATTACCGGATTCAAAGAGAAAAATTGATAAAAAGCATAGTCAAAACCATTTGAACTTTACAATATGTTGATAGCAGAAAATTTGACGAAGAAATATGGTTCGCAAACCGTGTTGAATATTGATCACCTGAAAATACCCAAGGGGCAAAGCTTCGGATTGGTCGGGAACAATGGTGCGGGCAAGACCACCTTGTTCAGCCTGGTTCTCGATTTGATAAAGCCCACCACGGGCCATATTGCCAATAACAATGTTCAGGTAAATACCAGTGAGGCATGGAAGCCTTTTACCTCGGCTTTTATCGATGAAACCTTTTTGATTGGGTATCTCACTCCCGAAGAATATTTTTATTTTATCGGTGAATTAAGGGGGCGCAACAAGGCAGATGTAGATGCTTTGTTGTCACAGTTCGAAGATTTTTTCCACGGTGAGATTTTAGGGCAAAAGAAATACTTGCGTGACCTTTCAAAGGGCAACCAAAAAAAAGCGGGCATTGTGGCCAGTTTTATCGGTAGTCCGGAAGTTGTGGTACTTGATGAACCATTTGCCAATTTAGACCCCACCACACAAATACGCCTAAAGGCCATCATAAAAGAACTGGCGGCCAAAGAAGAAGTAACCGTTTTGGTATCGAGTCACGACCTGATGCACGTGACCGAGGTCTGCGAGCGTATCGTGGTCTTGCACAATGGTGAAATTGTCAGGGATATTCAAACCTCGGCCCAGACATTGAAAGAACTGGAAGCTTTTTTTACTGGAGGTGAATGGGCATCGGTGACAAAAAGCGATGAATTGAACTAAAGGATAAAAAAGCGGTGCATTTTTAGGCGCACCGCTTAGAAAAATGATTCTTGGATCATCCGCCAAAAATGGATGGGTCGTAGAAAAACGAAGCCTTTTTGATTTTTCCGTTTTCGACCTCGTACACACAGAGCTCTTCCATTTTGCACCGCCCTATTTCCTTAAAGGTGGCATCACTGGTCATCGGTACCATAAAGTGGTTTCCGGCCACTACCGCGTCTCCGACCGATCCCCCATGGTGCTCTTCAATGCTGTTTGCCCAATTTTCAAATCCTTTTAAAATATTGTCAATGCCCTTGGTGATCTCATTGGGCACCCCTGGCATTTCGACACTTACCGCGTCTTCGGCATACAGCCCATAGGCTTCATCGTACTTGCCCTCTCTACAAAGGCTTACCAATTTGTCTGCTACTTCTTGTGTTGTCATGATTGTCTGTTTAATGATTATACTTTAACGCTATTAATATTGCAATGCTTTGGTCAAATAGGCATTTAACGGGCGAATGAGCTCAAAGTGCTGAAGCACCTCTTCTTTCAAAAGATCGGATTCATAAAAGGGCTCCAGCGGAAATTCTGCAAAGGCATAAAACTGTTTGTGATATATCAGCGCTGTCTTTTCAGATGCCGATAAGAGTTCTTTGTCCAATCGTTTGGCCTTTTCGCCCCTCAGTTTTCCGAAAGCACTTTTGAACGGCTGTGCTTCAACGATATCAATCAACGCTTTTGGCTTTGATGCGATATATTGGCGAACTTTTTTAAGCTCTGGCGGGCGTACCATGAAAAGTCCCCCGCCCACATGTATGTTCTCGGCATCGATGCCCAGGTAATATCCTGGCAGCTCAGATTTTCTCCCTCCTGCCGAAAAACCAGCCTTCATGATGGTATGATAAGGAGATTTGTCTTTTGAGAAACGAATGTCACGGTTGATCCTGAACAGTGCCTTTTTAGGGTCGGGCAGCATACGGGCATCCCACTCGGTGAGTCTCCCCAACAAGCTTTCGAGCAAATCAAGAAAAGGGGTCTTTACATTATTTTCATAACGTTTCTTGTTGGCATGGAACCATTCTTTATGGTTGTTTTGGGCTAATTCCATAAAAAATATGCTGTATTCTTTTGAAATCATTTCAACGTTTTTTGGTTCTTCTTTCAACAAGACGATTTGTTCATTTGTTTTTGGACATTAAAGTGTTTTTCCGTGTTGATTTCAAAGCGACCTTGATAAGCCCATCATTTTGCACTCAATGGCTTCAGGGCACCTATCACAAAACGACTGCCTTATCCCTTCAAATTTGCTGAACGCCATATTTCCAAAACTACAAAAGAGAAAAGCACGACAGAAAGGCCAAATCGGCCACTTTCTAGGGTTGATTGTGCCAAATGAAAGGCGTACATTTAGTCTGCCTAAAATCATTGAGAATGAAACATGTAAGTATTTTGGTCCCTCAAGGGAATGCCATTTTGAGCAGTGTAGTGGGCCCATACAAGATTTTGATGGCCACCAATGAGTTTTTAAAACAGACGGGTGCCCATAGCGATGATTATTTTGATTTGCACTTGGTGGGCCTTGAAGAGCGATCTACCCTTTATGATGGGGCCTTCAGTATTCACAGTCATTGCACCATCGATGAGGTCAAGAAGACCGACCTTATATTGATACCGGCGCTACGGCCCGACCAATTGTTGACAGATTTGGAAAGCAACGACCCCTTTATACCGTGGATGGTACAGCAGCGTACCGTGCATGGCGCAGAGATTGCCAGTATGTGCATGGGCGCCTTTGTACTTGCACGAACGGGGTTGGTCGACGGCAAGCAATGTGCTACCCACTGGGCCGCAATGGATCTGTTCAAACAAATGTACCCAATGGTAAATCTTGTGTCTAACAAAGTGGTAACGGATGAAGAGGGCATTTATACCAGTGGCGGTGCCTTTTCGTTCTTGAATTTAATGCTTCATTTGGTTGAAAAATACTGTGGCCGTGGTGCGGCCATATACATTTCGAAATTTTTTGAGATCGATATCGACCGCGACAACCAAAACCATTTCGCCATCTTTCAAGGGCAAAAAGACCATGAAGATGAGGCCATACGTCGGGCCCAGAATTATATCGAGGGCAATGTGTCAGAACGAATCTCTGTCGAACGTCTTGCAGAAAAGTATGCCATCAGTAGGCGCAATTTTGTACGACGGTTCAAGAAAGCGACCCAAAATACGCCATTAGAGTATATTCAGCGTGTAAAGATAGAAGCGGCCAAACGCAATTTGGAAAGCACCCAATATAACGTCAATGAAGTAATGTACCAAGTGGGCTATGCCGACCAAAAGGCTTTTCGCTCGTTGTTCAAAAAATACGTGGGCCTCTCACCTGTGGCCTATAGGGCAAAATATAATCGCGGAAGGGTCGAACTGGAGCGGCCAACGGCTTGGTAAATTTTTCCGATTTCGGCTCTCGTTGGGGCACCGAAAAAAATAATGGCATTTTATCGATAAGGCCTATAATAATCTGTACTTTTTTAAGTTATGATTGGGTAGGAAAGATTAGTACGTTGAAGCTTCATTTTCGTTTTTCTTTTTTTGTCATCTTCGGGATGCTTTTTCTATTGGGGTGTTCTACCAAAAAGGATGCCTTCATGAACCGCAATTTTCATGCGCTTACAACCAAGTACAACGTACTGTACAATGGCAATATCGCTTTTGAACAAGGGCGTGAAGAATTGCGTAATTCATATCGCGATGATTTTTGGGAGATACTGCCCGTCGAACGTCTTGAAGTGACCGATGAAATCAAACTTGATTCAGAAGATAATAATCCGAATTTCCTCATTGCTGAAGAAAAGGCGACCAAGGCGATACAGAAACATAGTATGGACATTAAGGATGAGGAACGTAATCCGCAGACCGATGAAGCCTTTTTGCTCTTGGGCAAGGCCCGCTATTTTGACCAACGGTACATACCGGCCTTGGAGTCTTTCAACTATATCCTCAGAAAATATGTGGCCAGCGATAAATTGAACGAGGCGACCATTTGGCGAGAAAAGACCAACATGCGGCTCGACAACCCAGAACTGGCCATCAAAAACTTGAAAAGGCTTTTTAGATATGAAGAGTTAAAAGATCAAGAATATGCCGATGCCAATGCCGTTTTGGCGCAATGTTATATCGATTTAAAGGCGCCCGATACGGCAATTCAAAAAATGAAAATTGCCCAAGCCTATACGAAAAAGAACGAAGAACGGGGGCGCTATCTCTTTATCATCGGGCAGCTATACAATCAACTGGGGCACAAAGACAGTGCAAACTATGCCTTTGACAAGGTGATTGCCCTGAACCGAAGATCCCCAAGGGTTTATATGATCAATGCCCATTTGAAAAAAATACAGAACACAGAGATCACAGAGAACAATAAAGAAGCATTATTCGAATACCTTACCGAGCTAGAGGAAAATCGTGAAAACCGCCCCTTTTTGGGCAAAATCTATCGCGAGGTGGCCCAGTACCATATGGCTATCGGAAAAGACAGTCTTGCCTTGGTGTACTACAACAAATCATTGCGTGCCAATCAAGGTGAAAAAAAGTTGAGCGCCTTAAATTATCAAAACCTCGCTGACTATCATTTTGACGGCAACGCCTACAAAACGGCCGGGGCATATTATGATAGCACCTTGACAAATTTGGTGGAGAACACCAAAAAATTTCGAAGCATCAAAAAGAAGCTTGACAATTTGGAAGATGTCATCAAATACGAAGATATCGTGCAATACGCCGATAGCGTCATTACGCTTTATGAAATGCCCGATACCGAACGCACCACATATTTTGAAGGGTATATCGCTGAACTGAAACGAAAAGACGAGGAAGCCGCTGAAGAAAAGGAGAAAAAGGCCAATAGCGGGTTCGCGGCCTTTGCAGAGACCCAGGGCGGTAAGCAGAACAAGGGCAAGTTCTATTTTTATAACATCACCAGCCTCGGTTATGGCAAGAATGATTTCAAGACCCGTTGGGGCGACCGCGTGCTTGAAGACGATTGGCGGTGGAGCAACAAAGCGCGAACGGGCCCATCAGAGGCTACGGGTGAAGAAGTACTGGCCGATGTTCAAAATGATGGTGAGGTCACAGATGAACAGAAATATTCACTCGATTTTTATCTAGATAAGATTCCGACAGACGTGGCTGTGATCGATAGCCTTCGTGGAGAACGAAACTTTGCCAATTACCAATTGGGATTGATCTATAAAGAAAAGTTCAACGAAAACCTTTTGGCTGCCGGTAAGCTGGAAGCCGTATTGGAATCGAACCCAGAAGAGCGGTTGATTCTTCCTTCCAAATACAATCTCTATAAGATTTATGAGGAAAGTAATAGTGTGCTCTTGGCCGATCAGATGAAGCAAGACATCATCAGAAACCATCCTGATACACGTTATGCCGAGATTCTGCTCAACCCACAGGCTGTGCTTGCGGGCGACACCGATAGCCCTGATGCTCGCTATGCAACGCTTTATAAGATGTATGAGGGCCAGCAGTACCTCGAAGTGATCACCCAATCACAAGAAATGATCAACAAGTTTACGGGCGATCCCATCGTACCTAAGTTTGAAATGTTGAAAGCGAACGCTGTCGGTAGACTGCAGGGCTTTGAGCCGTTCAAAGAGGCGTTGAACTACGTGGCCTTGACATATCCGAACAATCCAGAAGGCAAAAAAGCCGAACAAATGGTCGCCGATCAGCTTCCGAAGTTGGCTGTCAAAGAGTTTTCACCAGAGACCGGTTCTTCAGGCACAGGCAATTGGAAGGTGGTTTTTCCCTTTAAGATACACGGCAACGAAAAAGCACTGAAGCTCAAAAAACGGCTAGAGGATGCCATTAAGGATTTACGGTACAAGAACATTGTATCAAAAGATATTTACAATTTGGAAGACCAGTTTGTGGTCGTACATGGCTTCAGGTCAAAAGATTTTGCCCTGGGCTTTGCCGAACTCATAAAAAACAATAAGGACTACCGTATCAAAGACGAGAATTTTGTAATTTTATCTTCCAACTATAAAATCGTCCAAGTCCATAAAAATTTGGAAGATTACTTAGATCAACAGTTAACCCCAAAACCATAGAACATGTTTTCTGACAACAAAAGGCCCACTGACTTTGGCGCAGGCCAACCCAATCGAATTGAAAAGAACACCAAGATCAAAGGAGACATCACCTCTGAAGCTGATTTTAGAATAGATGGCAAGCTTGAGGGCAACGTGACCACTTCCGGTAAGGTCGTGATCGGCAAAGACGGCTACATCAAAGGCAAGGTAGAATGTGTAAATGCAGATATCGAAGGTAAATTCAATGGCGAACTACAGGTGAAAGACCTACTTTCTTTGAAATCTTCGGCCACGATAGAAGGCACTGTCAGCGTTTCAAAACTTGCCGTAGAGCCAGGGGCCACATTCAATGCCTCTTGCACCATGGGCAAGGCAAGTACTTCGACAAGTAGTGCTACTACCACAAGCTCTAGCACTGCCTCGAGCAATTTTAAGTCTTCGGTGCAGAGTGCCGCTTCTAGCAGTGCCAATAAAACAAATGAGCCAGCAAAAGCCACCTAAGAAAAAGAATAATCTCAAGAATGCAGCCATGCTTTCGGGCATCGCCTTTGAAATGGGCGCCATTATCTATTTGGCGGTCAAAGGGGGCAAATGGCTTGACGAACACTATCAGACAGAAAAAAGAATTTTCACGGTGATCGCCACTTTGTTGGGCGTTGCAATTTCTATTTGGGTAGTTTTGCAGCAGTTGAAACGAATCAAATACTGATGGCAAAACTGCCGCTCAATTTTTCACTTGCGCTATTGGCAAGCCTTGTCTTTGCCTTTTGTGTTCATTTGGGTATCCTGAATGTTTTGGATTTGCCCCTTTGGGACAACTTGATCGTACTTTCTTACGTACTCAATTTTGTATTGGCGCTGGGCATTTTTCTAGGGCTGTATTTTCTAAGGAACAGACTGGGCAACTCGATGGGCTTTCTGTTCATGGCCGGAAGCCTTTTGAAATTTGTCGTTTTTTTCTTGGTATTCTATCCCGTTTATAAAAGCGATGGCACTACGCAGGGTGTAGAGTTCGCGGCCTTTTTTGTGCCCTATGCCATAGCCTTGGTACTAGAGACATTTTTCACTTCGAAAATGCTCAAAAATCTAGGTGGAAAATAACCATAAGAGACACCCCAAAATCCTTTGAAAATAAAGTGCTTTATGCTTTTTTCTTTTTACAAGAAAGGCTTACATTTGCACCGATTTTTGAAGACCGATATTTTGAGCGTAATGCGAAATACTTTTTTGAAGCACATTCTTGTTGTCTTGACGGTACTTTCGGGACAATTTTCGTTTGCCAAGGATAATGGCGACCATGAAGATGGCAAAGACCTCAAGACCGAAATCAAAGAATACATCGACCACCACCTTCAAGACTCACATGATTTCAATCTTTTTTCGTACACCAAAGACAACGGCGAACATGTTTATGTAGGGTTCCCATTGCCCGTTATTTTGTGGGATGATGGCCTGAAAATATTCTCTTCTTCGAAGTTTCACCATGGCGAGACCTTGGCTGAAGCTGATGGGCAACATTATAAACTCTATCACGGAAAAATCTACAAGACCGATGCCGAAGGCACCATTGCCTATGATGAAGAACACCATCCGACCAATGTAAAACCATTTGACCTGTCCATTACCAAAAATGTGGTGATGATTATTGTCACCGGTCTTTTGATGCTATGGCTGTTCTCAAGTTTGGCCCGGTCGTATGCCAAAAACAATGGCATTCCGACAGGGGTTGGGCGTTTCTTCGAACCCATTGTGCTTTATATCAGAGATGACATTGCACGACCGAATATCGGAGAGAAACGCTACAAAAAATATATGCCGTTTCTGTTGACCATCTTTTTCTTCATCTGGTTCTTGAATATGTTTGGGATGACCCCGTTGGGGATCAATGTGACAGGAAACATAGCCATCACAACGGCCTTGGCCATACTTACATTCTTGATCACGAATTTTACGGGAACCAAAGATTATTGGATGCACCAATTTAACCCGTTGGGAGACTCTTTGCCTTGGTACGGCAAAATACCATTGTACATCATTTTGGTTCCGATTGAATTGTTGGGATTGATCATTAAGCCCTTCTCACTGTTGATTCGTTTGTATGCGAACATGCAGGCGGGGCACATTGTCATTGGAAGCTTAATTGGTCTGATGTTCATTTTCAAGAGCTGGATCGGGAGTCCGATGTCATTCGGCCTAGCTTTTGCCATTATGTTGATCGAGGTATTGGTAGCACTGTTACAGGCCTATATTTTCACCATGTTGAGTGCACTGTATTTCGGTTTTGCCTCTGAGGAGCACGAGCATGACCATGAGCATGATGAAGAGCCTGAACTGGCACATTTATAAAGAATTTTGTCATCCTGGGTTTGTTGAAGGAGAGACATACATAATATTGAAAACTTAATTTTTAAACTAGATAGATATGGAAATTCCAGTAATGGTAGGCGCAGGTTTGGTTGTGATCGGTGTTGGTCTTGGTATCGGTAGAATCGGTGGTTCTGCGATGGAGGCCATTGCCCGTCAACCTGAAGCTTATGGTAAGATCCAGACAGCGATGTTGATCGCTGCCGCGTTGATCGAAGGAATTGGTTTCGCTGCACTATTTGCCGTGTAACCAGTCATCTAAGGGCAAAAGGCCGTAACGGTTGGTTGCGGCCCTTGCTTTGTTTAAAAAGTACCATTTAATAGTACAGACATGGAAAAATTATTGGAAGAATTCTCACTCGGACTCTTTTTTTGGCAGACGATATTGTTCACACTGCTATTGTGGTTGTTGTGGAAGTTCGCATGGAAACCCATTCTAAAGGCCGTAAACGACCGTGAAGAGGGCATCAAAAATGCGTTGGAAGCTGCAGAAGAAGCCAAAAAAGAAATGCAGAATGTGACCGCTGACAGCGAAAAACTGTTGAAAGAAGCCCGTGCCGAGCGCGAAGTCATGCTTAAAGAAGCCCGCGAGATCAAAGAAAAAATGATCACTGATGCCAAAGAACAGGCCCAGATCGAAGGCGACAAGATGATCAAGCAGGCCCAGGCCACTATCGAGAGCGAGAAAAAAGCCGCAGTGGCCGATATCAAGGCGCAGGTGGCCGACCTTTCCATCGATATTGCAGAAAAGGTCATCAAAGAAGAACTGTCTGACAAAAAGAAGCAACTGAAATTGGTCGACGATATGTTGGGCGATGTTAAGTTGAATTAGTTAATAAGAAAAAGGTAATCGTTAAGGGGTGAAAGGTCAATGGCGATTAGCTGATAATAAATAACCATTGCGAATAAAATGAGCAATACTAGGGCTGCCATACGATATGCTAAGGCAATGCTTGACCTCGCCGTTGAAAAGAAAACAGCTGACAAGGTCGAGAAAGACATGCAAGAGGTAAAAGCTACCATAGCCGCGAGCGGTGAATTGCGCCAGTTATTGGATAGCCCCGTGGTGAAGACCGAACTCAAGCAAAAAACCTTGCTCGAGATTTTCAAGAAGAATGAAAAAATCACGGCCAACTTGATCGAGACCTTGGCGCACAACAAGCGTATTGCGCTTTTGGGCGAGGTGGCAAACCAGTACATCGGCCTTTACGAAAAAATGAAGGGCGAAGATGTGGCCCATGTGACCACCGCGGTACCCTTGACCCCAGACATGGAAAAGAAAGTACTGGCCCAGGTCAAGAAAATCACAAAAAACAAGGTCACCCTAGAGAACGATATTGATGAGAGCATCATCGGAGGGTTCATTCTCAGGGTCGGCGACCTACAGTATGATGCCAGTGTGGCCAACAAATTGAACAAGTTAAAAAGAGAATTTACAAATAGTCTATAAAAATGGCGGGAGTAAAAGCAGCTGAGGTATCAGCAATATTGAAAAAACAGTTGTCGGGTTTTGAAGCGACAGCTTCATTGGACGAAGTAGGTACCGTACTTGAAGTAGGTGACGGTATCGCCCGTGTATACGGTCTTTCGAATGCCCAATATGGAGAGTTGGTCGAGTTTGAAGGTGGTATGCAGGGAATCGTTCTTAACCTTGAAGAAGATAATGTCGGTGTCGTATTGTTGGGCCTATCAAAAGAAATTGTAGAAGGTGCTACCGTGAAGCGCACCCAGTTGATCGCCTCTATCAATGTAGGAGAAGGAATCGTCGGCCGTGTGGTCGACACCTTGGGCAACCCTATTGATGGTAAGGGACCGATTTCGGGCAAGACCTATGAGATGCCCTTAGAGCGTAAGGCACCTGGGGTTATCTATCGCCAACCTGTGAACGAGCCCTTGCAGACAGGGGTAAAGGCAGTTGATGCTATGATTCCGATCGGGCGTGGTCAGCGTGAGTTGGTAATCGGTGACCGTCAAACAGGTAAGACCACGGTCTGTATCGATACCATCATCAACCAAAAAGAATTTTACGATGCCGGTGAGCCCGTGTATTGTATCTATGTTGCCGTGGGCCAAAAGGCCTCTACAGTGGCCGGTATTGCCAAGACTTTAGAAGATAAAGGGGCTTTGGCCTACACTACTATTGTGGCCGCCAACGCTTCCGATCCAGCACCCATGCAGGTTTATGCACCTTTCGCAGGGGCCGCGATCGGTGAATATTTTAGGGATACGGGCCGCCCAGCCTTGATTATTTATGACGATTTGTCGAAGCAAGCGGTAGCCTATCGTGAGGTATCGCTCCTTTTGAGAAGACCACCGGGGCGTGAAGCCTATCCAGGTGATGTATTCTACTTGCATTCAAGATTGTTGGAGCGTGCGGCAAAAGTGATAGAAGACGACAATGTGGCCAAGAACATGAACGACCTTCCAGATGCTTTGAAATCAATGGTCAAAGGGGGAGGTTCGTTGACGGCACTTCCGATTATCGAAACCCAGGCAGGTGATGTCTCCGCCTATATCCCTACCAATGTGATCTCGATTACGGACGGACAGATTTTCTTGGAGCAAGACCTTTTCAACCAAGGGGTAAGACCCGCGATCAATGTGGGTATTTCGGTATCGCGTGTGGGCGGTTCGGCGCAGATCAAGTCGATGAAAAAAGTAGCGGGAACATTGAAACTTGACCAAGCACAGTTCCGGGAACTGGAAGCATTTGCCAAGTTCGGTTCCGATTTGGATGCCGCTACCCTTAACGTTATTGAAAAAGGACGTCGAAACGTAGAGATCTTGAAGCAGGCACAAGCAGATCCCTTTACCGTTGAAGATCAAGTGGCCATCATCTTTGCAGGCTCAAAGAACTTGTTGCGTGACGTGCCCGTCGATAAGGTAAAGGAGTTTGAAAGGGATTATCTTGAATTTTTGAAGGCAAAACATCGAAACGTGCTCGATGCCCTCAAGGCAGGAAAACTGACCGATGAGGTTATTGACACCTTGACCGGAGTGGCGAAAGATCTATCCGGTAAATACGTTGGATAATTCAGAATTCAGTATTCTGAATTCAGAATGTTGAATTATGGGTTATAGGGAAAGGAATAATCCAATAGTTGATAAAAGTTTTTATTTCGGCTGTGATATTGTTCGCTTCTCTAGAGTATTAAAAGAGAGAAAAGAGTTTGAAATAGCGACCCAGCTCATTAGATGTGGAACAAGTATTGGAGCCAATACAAGAGAATCACAGAGAGGGGTAAGCACAAAAGATTTTAAAAATAAATTAGGGATTGCCCTGAAAGAAGCAGATGAAACTTCCTATTGGTTGGATGTTATAGAGGAAACGACTATGCATATTCCTGATCAATTGAAAGAACGGTGTGAAGAATTGATAAAGTTACTGGTTGCGATACTAAAAAATTCTTGATTCTAAATTCATCATTCATAATTAGAAAAAATGCCCAATTTAAAGGAAATACGAAATAGGATCTCATCGGTAAAATCAACGATGCAGATTACGAGTGCCATGAAAATGGTTTCGGCTGCGAAGTTGAAAAAAGCGCAAGACGCCATTACCGCCATGCGACCCTATGCCAACAAGTTGACCGAACTCTTGCAAAACCTCAGCGGAAGCCTTGATGGCGACGTTGGGGGCAAGTTTGCCGATAATCGTGAGGTCAAAAAAGTCTTGGTCGTGGCAATCACTTCGAACCGTGGCCTTTGCGGTGCATTCAATTCGAACATCATCAAACAGAGCGTCTCACTTTACCATGGCCAATACGGGGGCAAACAGGTCGATTTTATGACCATCGGCAAAAAAGGCAATGATATCTTGAGCAAGAAATTTACCATCGTTTCAAACCATAGTGGGGTATATGACCATTTGACCTTTGAAAATGTGGCCGAAATTGCAGAAAACCTGATGCTTCGTTTTACCGAGGGCGAGTATGACCGCATTGAATTGGTGTACAATAAGTTCAAAAACGCGGCCACGCAAATAGTGATGACCGAACAGTTCTTGCCAATCGTTGCCCCAGAAGAAGATGCCTCAAACAGTGGGGATTATATTTTTGAGCCATCGAAACCTGAAATTGTCGAGCAATTGATACCGAAGTCACTGAAAACACAACTGTACAAGGCTGTTCGTGATTCGTTCGCCAGCGAGCATGGCGCCCGTATGACGGCCATGCACAAAGCTACCGATAATGCAGCCGAGCTTAGAGACCAACTGACCTTGACCTATAACAAGGCACGACAAGCGGCCATTACCAATGAAATTTTAGAGATTGTTGGTGGTGCCGAAGCATTGAACAACTAAAAATAATAGTCATTACACTGACTTCTAAGGCTCTTGATCAAGAGCCTTTTTTATTCTATCTAATGAAAATTGCCGATGTTCGCTTTATGGATGTCAATGTAGTTTTGGTTCAAACTGTCTGAATCACCATACTGTTTCCGCAAAGCTTCCAATTTTGATTTCAATGTTTTTATGGTTTCCGTATAAGCCGGGTCATCATACACATTGTTCAATTCTTGTGGGTCTTTTTTGCGATCGTAGAGCTCCCACTCATCCACATCATAATAAAAATGGGCCAGCTTGTAGTCTTTGGTCACGATACCATAGTGCCGTTTCACCATATGCACGGCAGGGTATTCATAATAATGATAGTACACCGCATCACGGTTCCAACCATTTTCTTTCGAGGTCAGCAAGGGCATGAGGCTTTCGCCTTGCATATCATCGGGCGCTTTGATTTGGGCAGCTTCCAACAAGGTCTGGGCAAAATCAAGGTTCTGTACCATTTCCTCATTGGTAATACCGGGTTTGATGACGTTCGGCCAACGTACCAATAAAGGGGTTTTGAACGACTCATCGTAAATAAAGCGCTTATCGAACCAACCATGCTCACCCAAGTAAAAACCTTGGTCTGAGGTATAGACCACCAAGGTATTTTCGGTGAGTTGGTTATCATCCAAGTAATCCAAAACCCGACCCACATTGTCATCCACAGAAGAAATACAGGCCAAATAATCTTGCATGTACCGTTGGTACTTCCATCGCATTTTCTGTTCATCGTCCATTTTGGGCCAATTGGCTTCAAAATCGGCATTGATTTGATCCAAGATAGGGTCATACAAAGCTTTTTGTTCAGGGTTCGCTCTTGTATAAGCCGCATACAGTCCATTTTTGACATCTTCTACTTCGGGGGCCACCTTTTGCATTTTATTCAAGGTTTCGGGCCGTATTTTACTGTCATGACTGTACATCATGTGATGCAAAAGGTTCATTTCAGCGGTTTTGGCCGCAGTGCCCCTGTTCGCATAGTCATCGAAGAGGGTTGGGGGCTCGGGAAAGGTTTTTTGCAAAAATTCTTTGAACTTGTCAGCTCTGGGCCACCATGGGCGGTGGGGCGCCTTATGAAGGTACATCAACATGAAAGGTTTTGTGGTGTCACGCTTTTGTGCTAACCAGTCAAGTGTCATATCGGTGATGATATCGGTTACATAGCCCTTTATTCGTACCGTATCACCCGTTTTGTTGATGAAATCAGGATTGATATAATGCCCTTGCCCCGGTAAGATCATAAACTCGTCAACCCCCTTGGGACTGTTACCGAAATGGAGTTTTCCGAACATGGCGGTCTGGTACCCTGCTTTTTGGAAAAGTTGCGGAAAAGTGACCTGTGTGGTATCAAAAGGCATAATGTTATCGACCTTGCCGTTGATATGGGTGTGTTTCCCCGTCAAAATAGTGGCCCGCGAGGGGGCACAGATAGAATTGGTCACACAGGCATTGGTAAAGGTGATGCCTTCGTTGGCGATTCGGTCGATATTGGGTGTTGCCAGTAAATGGTCTTGATAGGCACTTATGGCCTGATAGGCATGATCATCAGACATGATAAAGATGATGTTCGGTTTTTCAAGTGCCCGTTCGGTTTCTCTCTTCGCTTCTTGACAAGATGAAAACACCATGGCGATAAGGCCAAAAAGCACTAAGGGAACAAAAGATTTCATAGAAAGGTCGTTTGCGCTTCAAGATATAAATTATTCGATTCGAAGCCGGTAATAAACTTGATTTTGATTTGGCACTGAATTTGTTTTATATCTTTATGACAATCAAAAACCTAGCGGATGAGACTTTTTACCTATATGATAGTTGTTATGTTGTTTTCCATGTCGGGATGCTCTTCACAAAAAAAGTTGGTGGACGACCCTCCTTTTGAAACTGGTGACGCCACCTGTCAGCGATGGGTAGGAGGTCGTGCCGAGAGCGGTTCGGGCATGCTGTTGTCAATTCCGATCACAGGCAAGCTTTCAGAAAACGCGGAGATACAAAAAGCGTATTTCAGGGGCAAGGTCGCCGATGTCAACATGAAGGAAAAAGATGGCCAATGGTTGGCCATTGCAAACTTCATCGACCAAAAAGGCGATAAACCGGATATGATCATGCACTCAGACCCAAAAAAAGAGGTAGGTAACCAACCACCAAAACTGCAAGAGAAATTTCCCTTTGAACTAGAAGCCGATGAATGCGTGATGGGTTATGAAGAAGATGGCAAAATGAACTATTTCAAGGTTGCCGGTATCAAAGAGAAGAAACCGCTTGCGTACCAATAAGCCTGCACTTTTTGAACAAAAGCCGTTATTGGCTACATTTATGACGACTTAGGGCCCCGAAGTCTAGCTTCGGGGTTTCTGTTAAAAAGAGAGATTCTCCTTGGGCGCACTTAAAAAGCTTTTCAAGCAAACCTTTATTTATGGCTTGGCCACGGTATTGCCGAGAGTGATCTCGGTGTTGTTATTGCCACTGTACACGAGCGTTTTTGAGAATGCGGCGGGTTATGGCGAATACATCAACATCTATTCTTGGATTGCCATTTTCAATGTGTTTCTGGCGTATGGCATGGAGACCGCTTTTTTTCGGTTTTACCATAAGCACAACGAAAAGAAAGATGTGGTCTCGACCTCTTTGATATCGCTCATTTGCTCATCACTGCTTTTTTTATTGATTGCCCTCTTGTTCAAGAACAGCTTAGCTGAATTGACGAGCATCAAGGTCGAATATATTCAGTTTACGGCCCTTATTTTGGTGTTGGATGCCTTGGCCATCATTCCGTTTGCACTGCTTCGGGCCAATGAGAAGCCCATGAAATATGCGGTTTTGAAAGTAATCAATGTAACCATCAATCTCGGATTCAATGTATTCTTCCTGTTGATTTTGCCACAATTGGCCATAGAAGAAAACAGTTTTTGGACGAGCATTTATCGCCCCAATTTTGAGATTGCCTATATCTTCATTTCAAACATCATAGCCAGTGGAAGTACATTGTTGATGCTGTGCCCGACCTATTTCAAAGTAAATTACAAGTTCGATGTGGTACTCTGGCGACAGATGTTGAAGTATGCCGCCCCAGTGATGGTGGCCGGAGCGGCCTTTACCATCAATGAGGTGGTCGATAAGATTTTGTTGACCTTGATGGCCACCGAGACCGAAGCCGGTAAATATGGGGCCTGTTATAAGCTGGCCCTTTTCATGACACTTTATGGTACGGCCTTTCGTTTAGGGGTAGAACCGTTTTTCTTCAGTCACGCCAATACAAGCAATCCGCAGAAGACGTACGCACAGATAACCAATTATTTCGTGATTTTGGGAAGTGTGATCTTGTTGGCGGTAGTGGCCTTTATAGAACCTTTGGGCAAGATTTTGATTCGGAACAGCACCTATTGGGAAGCCCTTGAGATCGTGCCCATCATTCTTTTGGCCAGTTTTTGTCTGGGCATTTACCATAACCTGTCGGTATGGTACAAGGTTACCGATCGCACCAAGTTTGGGGCCTACATTTCTTCTATCGGGGCGATTCTAACATTGGTCATCAACATTGGGCTGATTCCAAAAATCGGGTATATGGCCTCTGCACTGGCCACTCTGGCCGCCTATGGCAGCATGATGTGTTTATCTTTTTATTTTGGAAGAAAATACTATCCCATTCCCTATAATTTTCGAAAAATAGTGTTTTATGGCAGCATATCCATTCTCTTCTCGGCTCTATCGTTCTACGTTTTTAACCGAAATTTAATTGTGGGCGCCTTGCTGCTTTTAGTATTTTTGGGGTTGCTTTTCAAAATGGAGGGCGATAGACTGAAAATCATACTGTTCAAGCGTGAAAGTTAAGATCATCAATGCATCGGGCCATCCTTTGCCACATTATGAAACAGAAGCTTCGGCTGGCATGGACCTTCGGGCCAATATTACAGAAACCATTACGTTACAACCTTTAGAGAGGGCCATTGTCAAAACAGGCCTATTTGTCGAATTGCCCGTAGGCTATGAGGCACAGGTACGCCCGCGTAGCGGACTGGCCGCCAAAAAAGGCATTACCGTCTTGAACGCACCTGGCACCATTGATGCCGATTATCGTGGTGAAGTAGGCGTGATTCTGGTTAACCTTTCCAATGAGGCGTTTACCATAGAAAATGGTGAGCGAATCGCCCAGTTGGTCATTGCCAAACATGAACGTGCCGAATGGGTCGAGGTTGAGAAATTGAGCACTACCGAAAGAGGCTCGGGCGGTTTTGGTAGTACAGGAACAAAATAGTGAAACAATTTTCAAATTGATATAATGAAAATAATAGTCCCAATGGCAGGTCGTGGCTCTAGATTACGTCCCCATACATTGACAATTCCAAAACCCTTGATTCCAGTGGCTGGTAAACCCATTGTACACCGATTGGTCAGCGATATCGCCAAGGTGCTGGGCGAATCCATTGAAGAGATTGCCTTTATCTTGGGTGACCCTGCTTTTTTTGGTGATGATGTGGTCGAAAGCCTTGAAGAACTGGCAAAAGGTTTAGGGGCAAAGGCTTCCATTTACCGTCAAGATGAACCACTGGGCACTGGGCACGCCATTATGAGTGCCAAGCCTTCTTTGAGCGGACCTGCGGTGATTGCCTATGCCGATACCCTGATTCGCGCTGATTTTGATTTGGATAAAGATGCCGATAGTGTGATCTGGGTAAAACAGGTAGATAGGCCAGAAGCCTATGGAGTGGTCAAGCTCAATGAAAAAATGGAGATTGTTGAATTGGTGGAAAAACCCAAAGAATTCGTTTCAGATCTTGCCGTTATCGGCATTTATTATTTTAAGGATGTAGGGGTGCTGCGTGATGAACTGCAATATGTGCTCGAAAACGATATCATGCACGGGGGCGAATATCAGATCAATGATGGTATCAAACGTATGATGCACAAGGGCATGAAATTTGTGACGGGAAAGGTTGATGAATGGATGGACTGCGGTAACAAAGCGGTAACCGTTGAAACCAACCAGCGTATGCTGTCGTTCTTGGAAAAAGACGGTGAAACCTTGGTTTCCGATACTGCGACAACCGAAAATGCCAATATTATCGAGCCCTGTTTTATAGGGGAGAATGTCGTTTTGAAAAATACAACGGTGGGGCCGTATGTCTCTGTCGGGGCCGATACGGTCATCGAAAACTCAACCGTTAAAAATAGCTTAATCCAAAGCAATAGCATCATCAAAAATGCTAATTTGGATAATGCCATGATCGGCAACCATGTGAGGTATGATGGTAATTTTGAGACCATCAGCATCGGCGATTATTCGGTATTGGAATAAAACGCTCCCTCTCTTTCTTGCGCAGAGCACAGTCGAAGTAGAGAGCGGATCAAGGTCAGGGGAAAATGAAGAAAAGCGTTCACTTTTTCACAGTGTTGATAGTGCTTCTCATAGCACAAGAGACTGTTTTTGCCCAAGAAGATGAACAAATCAAGGTGGAACAGAGCGCAGAGGTCTTTTTAGAAGAATATACCGATGAGTTTCAAGAAAATTTCTTCGAGGCATTGAAACAAAAAGGCATCCAAAACTATGATCGAGCGGCGAATCTCTTATTGAAATGCAAGCAACTTCTTACTGATGCTACGGCGGTCGACCATGAATTGGCAAAGGTCTATCTATTGGACAAGAACTATCCCTCGGCACAGCAATATGCCATCGAGGCATTGGTTTCAGAGCCTGAAAACTATTGGTTTCTACATACTTTGGTGCAAGTACAGGATGGGCAGGGCAGCACGATTGAAATGGTTAAAGACAGATTTCCCCATGAAAACCTCGGGCTACAACAAAACCTGGCCCTTATCTATTTTAGGCAAAAACGCTATCAAGACGCTTTAAACGTCTTAAAAGCAATGAAAAAATCAGATTTCACCGAAACATTGATGTTAAAAATCAATGATTCGCTTGGTAGTTCAAAAACCGCGAAGGCGAAACCCAAGATTCAAGAGGAAGAAGTTGTTGACGATGGGGCAGACAGTTATAAACAGCAAATAAAGGCGGCCATTGCAAAAGAAGACCACAAAGCTTTGGAATCATTGACAAAGGAAGCTTTGGAGGCCTATCCCCTGCAACCCTATTTCTATTATGCCAATGGCTTGTCGCTCAACGAGCAGGGCAGGCATGATGAGGCTGTTATGATTTTGGGCCAGGGATTGGATTATCTTTTTGATGACCCTGCCTTACGGAATAAGATATATGGTGAACTGAGTGTGGCCCATAAGGCATTGGGCAACAATTCAAAGGCAAATGAATACCTTAGTAAGATAAAATCAGGGTCGTAGTGCGTATACAGAACATTGTATATATAAGATATGGGTTATTGCTGGGTGCGGCCATGGTATTTCTTGTATCGTGTAAATCCATCAAAAAGGTAGCTTCAGGTGAGGTGGACACCAAACTATCGACCAAAAGAATTATCGAGAGCCATTATGACAACGAAACCGATTTTACCACTTTGAGCGGACGGGTCAGGATTGATTATTCTGATGGCGATTCTGAACAATCGTTCAATGTAGGGTTGCGAATGAAAAAAGATAGCGTTATTTGGATCAGTGCCACCCTAGGTATTGTCAAGGCCTATATCACTCCAGAAAAGGTATCGTTCTATAACAAACTTGAAGGAGAGTATTTTGAGGGCGATTATGGTTATCTCAGTGACTTGCTGGGGATCGAGCTCAATTTTCGAAAAGTACAGAACCTGCTTTTGGGCAATGCCGTTTTTGACCTAAGGCACCAACGGTACGTATCTGCCATAAAGCGAAACAATTATGAGCTGAGACCGAAGAGAACCGATGATGTGATCAAGCTTTTGCTCTTGCTTGAACCCAAGAACTTTAAAACAGCAGCACAGTTCATGGCCCAGCCCACAGAAGATAGGTCATTGCACATAGAATATTCATATCAAGAAAGCGGGGGCAAAATTTTTCCGAACCAAATACACATTCAGGCATTGAATGAGGGCAGCACAGACATAATTGTACTAGATTTGAAGAGCCTAAAAGTTGATGAACGCCTAAACTTTCCCTATAGAATACCGAAAGGGTATAAAGAAATAGTATTGAAGTAGTATGAAAAGTAAAATAGCACATCATATTGTATTACTGCTAGTTTTATTTTTTTCCACATACACTTCAACGGCGCAGACCAGTGAGCAAAAGGCATTGGAGGCCAAACGCGCCCAATTGCAGAATGAAATCAAAGAAATCAACCGTTTGCTGTTTGCCGAAAAGAAGCAAAAGGGCAATGTCTTGGAGCAGATGGAAGCCCTCGACAAGAAAATCAATGTTCGGCAACAGCTGATCAGGGTCACCAATCAACAATCTAATTTGCTGAACAGACAAATCAACGTCAATATCAGAAGTATCAGCAAATTGCGTGAAGATTTAAAGCTGTTGAAAGATGACTATGCCACACTCATACAAAAATCATATCAAAACCGAACGCAGAGCAACCGGCTGATGTTTCTGTTGTCATCAGAGAACTTCTTTCAGGCTTTCAAGCGTTGGCAATACATGAAACAGTATGCCGAACACAGAAAACAGCAAGGTGAAGAGATCATCATAAAGACCGATGAATTGGCCGCACTCAACAAAGAATTGACCGAACAGCGAAAGGTCAAAGAGCAATTGTTGGCTGAAAATATGCGGGTCAAGAACCAATTGTTCAAAGAAATACAATCACAAAAAGAGTTGTTGAAAAGCATTCGAAAGAACGAGAGCGCATATGCAGCGGCAATAGAACAGAAGAAAAAAGAAGCACGTCGCATAGACCGACAGATAGAGCGTTTGATCCGTTCTGCCATTGCCAGTTCTAACAAAAGGGCAGGCAAAAGCAGCAGCCGGTTTGTGTTGACCCCCGAAGCTGAATTGGTGGCCAGTAATTTTTCTGCCAATAAAGGCAAATTGATCTGGCCCGTTGAAAAGGGGATAAAAAGCCAAGGATTTGGGGTCTATGCAGATAAAGTGTATCCGGGCATCAAGCACCAGAACAATGGTGTGATCATTGCCACCGACAAAGGGGCCCAGGCCCGCGCCATATTTGAAGGTGAGGTCATCACCATTTTCACCAACAAAACGGGCATCAAAGGGGTGTATCTACGGCATGGCAACTATATCAGTATGTACTACAATTTGTCGAAAGTGTATGTTCAAAAAGGAGACAAAGTAGCTGCAAAAGAAGCACTTGGCGATATTTATACCAATCGGTTTGATGGCGCTACCACGCTGAAATTCTATCTTTACAGAGATACCGATAGATTGAACCCAGAAGAATGGATTTATCAACTTTAATGAAATGAACAACATTACAGATCTACAAGGCACCTTTACACTTCACAACGGTATTAAAATGCCCTATTTCGGGTTGGGGGTCTATTTGTCAAAAGATGGCCAAGAAGTCATCGATGCAGTAAAATGGGCGTTAGAAGCCGGCTATCGCCATATCGATACGGCATCTATCTATAGAAATGAGCAGGGCGTCGGCCAGGGGATCAGGGAAAGCAGCGTAAATCGCGAAGAAGTATTTTTGGTCAGTAAGGTATGGAACGCAGATCAAGGCTATGAATCAACATTGAAAGCCTTTGACGACAGCCTGAAGCGTCTCGAAACCGATTATCTTGACCTCTATCTCGTACATTGGCCCGTTGCCGGAAAATACAAAGACACTTGGAAAGCTTTGGAAAAACTATATCGCGATGGCCGAATCAAGGCGATTGGGGTCAGCAACTTTTTACAGCACCATTTAGAAGATTTACTGCAAGCGGCAGAGATTGTGCCCATGGTCAACCAAATGGAATTCCACCCCTATTTGGTGCAGCAAGCTTTGATCGACTTCTGCAGAAAAAATGCCATCCAGTATGAAGCGTGGTCGCCTTTGATGCAGGGCCATATTTTTGATATGGAAGAATTCAAGGGCTTGGCCGGGAAATACAACAAATCGATTGCTCAGATTGCCTTACGATGGGACTTGCAGAAGGGGGTGGTCACCATTCCGAAATCCTCAAAAAAAGAGCGTATTATCGCCAACGCTGATATCTTTGATTTCGAGTTGAGCGAAGAAGACGTACAATTAGTGAATAGAATGGACAAGGGCAAACGGTTCGGCCCTGACCCAGACAACTTCGACTTTTAAGATTCTTGGGTAAACAATGCCTTGAGTTCGGTAGCATCTGAAGGCTTCATTTTGCCCGCCAATACCAAGCTCAACTGTTTTCGGCGCAAAGCCGCTTCAAAGCGCTCTTTTTCCAATTCGGTTTCGGGCACTATTCCAGGTACTTCAGTAGGTTTGCCTCTCTCGTCAACGGCCACAAAGGTATAGATGGCCTCGTTCGCTTTGGTGCGCTCACCACTGAAACGATCCTCGATCCATACATCGATATAGATTTCCATCGAGGTCTTGAAAGCCCTTGAGATAGCAGCTTCGACGGTGACCACACTGCCAAGGGGCACAGAATGGTTGAACGCCACGTGGTTCACCGAGGCCGTTACCGTGATGCGACGGCTGTGTCTTCGGGCAGCGATGCTGGCGGCTCTGTCCATCCGGGCCAATAATTCACCCCCAAATAAATTGTTCAAAGGATTGGTCTCACTGGGTAAGACCAAATCGGTCATAATGGTGCGTGATTCACTGGGTGTTTTGGGTCCCATACCTAGATTTTAGGCGCAAAGATACGTCAGATGTCAGGGTCAGAAAAGCGAAGCATTACTTTTCGGAGAGTAACCAAGCATCTGGCGACTCCGTTCTCCTAATTTTTTTGAGATAGGCCAAGGCCTCTTTGGGGTCTTCAAAACTGGCATAGGCCACTTGGTGCAGCCCATACTTGTTTTGCCCCAGATATAGGGCATTATGGCCTTCGGCCCTAAGCTGTTTCACCTTTTTGTCAGCGTTGTTTTCTATTCTGAAAGCCCCTGCTATTACATGATGTGAGCCTTTGTTCGCTTTTTTGACCGAAATGTTCAGGGCGGGCAGTTCGATCGGTGCGCTTTCGAAGAAAGTAGCCTCTTGAATAAGGCGGGACACCTCTTTTTGGGCCTCTTGGCGAGCGATTTCTTGGTTCACTGTATTCTCATGGTAAAAGCGGTAGCCCGTAAAGCCCGCTGAAACGGCCAAAAGAATAACAGCGGCATATTTGAGCCATGGGGCCAATCTTCGTTGTTTGTGTTTTTCGGGGGTAATGAGGAAGGGTACCCGTTCTTCGAGTTCTTCCACTTCTTCTTTCAGAATTTCACGCTGAACGGGAATGGCCGTGAATGGCGACAATCCGAATGAAGAGATTAGAAAATTGGTTTTGTTCTCAGGTTGAAACTGTATTCTTCCCGCACTGTTTGAAAGTGTGCCGATGCCTATCAAATCGAGTTCTTCACCTTGGGTGAGGCGTTCATGCCATTCTTTTGAAATGGCTTCCACCTCAAGAAGCATTTCCTCATAGGGCAATTTCAATGCCTTGGCCATATGCGAGACCAGAAGCCCGTCGTTCTTGGCCAGTTGGCCATTGAATGAGATGACTTTGGTGGGAGGAGTGATGGTATTGGTTCCCGAGTGTATCTCGGCAGATCTGCTATGGGCCAAAAAAGCCCCAAAACCGGGCATGACCACACAGTGATATCTATACAGCAATTCTTCTATATAGTGTTCTGCACGCATGTTGACAAATATTGCAAAAAATAAAGGGGTGTAAAATATCGCGCATAACTTTTTATTAACATTCTATTTTCGGTATTTTGTGAATAAATATCGCCGTATTTCAAATGTCTGAGAACGAAATTCTTGCTGCCCTTCGTCTGCAACGCGTGCCCCATATTGGCGATATCACGGCAAAAAAATTGATTGCCCACTGTGGCAGTCCGGCAATGGTTTTTGAGGAGAAACGACAGCATTTGCTCAAAATCGAGGGTATTGGCCAAATGACCTTACGGGGGTTGTACGATGCCGAGCATTTTGAGGCGGCAGAAACCGAATGGAACTTTATCAAGAGCAATAACATTGAGGTTCATTACTTTGTTGACGAAGGCTATCCGCAATATTTGAAACATTGTATTGATGCGCCCATACTTTTGTTTGCCAGAGGGAATATTGACCTGGAAGAAAGAAAAATCATCAGTGTGGTGGGCACCCGAAATAGTACCAGCTACGGACAGGCATTTTGTGAGGAGTTCATCGAACATATAGCACCATTGGATCCCATAATCGTCAGTGGCTTTGCCTACGGTATCGATATAGCCATTCAGAGGGCCGCTGTGGAAAGGGGCCTACAGACCATAGGGTGTTTGGCCCATGGCTTAAATCAGATGTACCCAAGGGGCCATAAAAAATATGCCAGTGAAATTGAAAAAAACGGGGGGTTCATCACAGAATTCTGGAGTGCCAGCAATCCCGATAGGGAGAATTTTTTGAAACGAAACCGAATCATTGCGGGTATGGCCGAGGCCACGGTCGTCGTAGAGTCGGCCGAAAGAGGAGGCAGTTTGGTCACGGCCGACATTGCCCATGGCTATAATCGCGATGTGTTTGCCGTACCGGGGCGAGGTTCCGATAAGTTCAGTGTGGGCTGCAACAACCTCATCAAACAGCAAAAGGCCCATATGCTGACCTCAGCGGCCGACTTAGTGTATCTATTGGGTTGGAAATTGGAGAAAAAAAACCAAAAACAGCAACAGACACAGCTTTTTGTCGAGTTAGACGATACCGAGAAGTCCATTTACGCCTTTTTGCAGACAAATGGGAAACAGTTGCTCGATACCGTGGCTTTGGAATGCCGATTGCCCATTTTCAAAACTTCGGCGACACTTTTGAATATGGAAATGAAGGGTATCGTGCGTCCGCTGCCCGGAAAATTGTTCGAGGCGATCTAAAGACACCTTCATATTACCCATTCTTAATAGGGGAAAGAAACCACTTTTCACCGACCGGGTGGTCTAGTATCTTCAAAAAAAGGATTGAAAATGCCCCGGTTTAGGTGTTTTATCGATAAAATGCTTCTTGAAATCTAACGATTCTGGCCATGGCCCTATGGTTTAAGATTTGATAAAACCGACCAAGCGGTTTGTGGGCCATAAAAGCCTTTTCTTTTTTAGCATTGACCAAAAAAGAAACAAACCCACCTACTGGTAGGCAGAAGTCTAGGCATGTTTCTATTTTATTAGATTTACGCTGTAAAGATTTTAAATTTCAAGATAAGACATAGTGATTTTTGTAGCCCAAGAGGAGTTAATTAAGACTATACACCTCAACACTTCTGAAAAACTAGACAAGTTGAGGAAGGTTACTGAGTTTCAAGGTGAAAACTTGACCGAATATCAAAGCCTGAAAACAATAACAAATGCAATAATGTGGAAAGCAGAGAAATCAGATTCCAATTTTTTATTGTGGCTTCATTATATGGGACATTATATCAAGTACAAGTATAAAGGCTATTGGGTTCTTCTGAGAAGAGAGAGGATATTTAGCGAAGGAACATTTCTATCTCCGGCAATCATGGACAAAACTTCGGATATTTGGACTGTCGGAGATTTTTGCCACACACTTTATTACAAAAAAGGTAGAATGAGAGGTATTTCATTTGATACCATTTATAAGATTCATATCGAAAGACTTGCTTGGAAACCTAAATTTGAGGATTTAAACATTCCGAGAGAGGATTTAATAATGCTGGAATAAGGTTGGCCTTTTCGGCACCGATCGTGGGATAGACTACCTGGTTTTAGGGCGTAAAATGTGGGTTAGGGGCATTATGTTGAATTTGTGTGCGATCTTCTCCGAAGAATAGCTTGAGAAAGCTTCGGTTAGCACACAAAAATTGAAGACAATTTTTGGCGAAGTTTCGAAAGCGGTTTTGCAAAGCAAAAATTCCTACGGAGAAGTGTCCTTTCTTTGGTTCGTTTCTTTTGGACAAGCAAAGAAATGAACATAAAAGCCTTTTCTTTTTTACATCGACCTAAAAAGAAATAAACCCACCTGCTGGTAAGCAGGAAAGTTTAGGCTGTTTTTCCCAAGAATATCAATACCCTACTTTCTCCCGAACCCTGGCCAACACTCCATCGGCCACTTTTCTGGCCTTTTCGGCCCCGATTGCGAGGGCATCATCCACTTCGCTTAAGTGGTTCATGTAGTAGTCGAACTTTTCACGGGGTTCTTCAAACTTTTGTAGAATAAGCTCAAAAAGGGCTTGCTTGGCATGGCCGTAACCGTAGTTGCCCGCTCGATAATTGGCGCTCATCTCTTGAATTTGCGCTTGTGAACCCAATAGTTTGTAGAGTGCAAAGACATTGTCTTTTGTAGGGTCTTTGGGGTCTTCCATCGGGGTGCTGTCGGTGACAATGCCCATAAGTTGTTTGCGCAGTTTTTTGTCGGGTTGAAAGATATCGATGATATTGCCCTTGCTCTTGCTCATTTTTTCGCCATCAGTACCGGGCACGTACATGGTGCTCTCTTGCAATTTGGTCTCTGGTAGCACAAAGGTTTCCCCAAATTGGTGGTGAAAGCGCTGGGCCACGTCACGGGTCATTTCCAAATGTTGTGATTGGTCTTTTCCGACCGGTACGATATCGGCATCATACAATAGAATATCGGCGGCCATCAACATGGGGTAGGTAAAGAGTCCGGCATTGACATCCTCCAACCGATCTGCCTTGTCTTTGAACGAATGGGCAAGGGTCAGTCGTTGATAGGGGAAAAAACAGCTCAGGTACCATGCCAGTTCAGTAACCTGCGGCACATCGCTCTGACGATAGAAAACGGTCTCGTTCACGTCGAGGCCGAAAGCCAGCCATGTAGCTGCGGTGGCATAGGTGTTTTGGCGCAGTTGGTCCCCGTTTTTGACCTGGGTGAGCGAATGCATGTCGGCTATAAAAAGAAAAGACTCGTTCTCGGGATTTTTCGCCATGTCAATCGCGGGCATGATGGCCCCCAAAATATTCCCTAAATGCGGTATGCCCGTACTTTGTATGCCCGTCAATATTCTTGCCATGCCTTGGTATTTGTAAAGCGACAAAGGTAAAAGAATTCACTAAAAACTAGTGCAAATCAGTATTTTTGGCTCCATGCTTCGAATGGTCAAGAATGTTGGGCATTTACTTTATAGAATATGGTTCTATGTCTTGGTGGCCGTACCCATTTTTGTTTTTCTTCCCTTTTTGCTGTTGACCACGTTATCTGAAAAGACATACACCCAATTTTTTTGGTTGGCCCGCAACCTGTGGGCGAAGCCCATTTTGTACGGTATGGGCTGTTTTCCCAAGATTTTCTGGCAGCAACGAATGCATAGGGGCAAAAGCTATATGTTGGTTGCCAATCATACCAGTATGCTCGATATTATGCTCATGCTCTATGTGAGCCGCAATCCCTTTGTTTTTGTGGGCAAAAAAGAGTTGGTCAAAATTCCCGTGTTCGGTTTTTTCTACAAACGTGTCTGTATCATGGTAGATCGTGAAGATGTGAGAAGCAGAACGGGCGTCTATCGTCGTGCCCAAAGGCGTTTGAACCAAGGGTTGAGCATTTGTATCTTTCCAGAGGGAGGAGTGCCCAACGAGAATATGGTGTTGGATGAATTCAAGGACGGGGCCTTTAAAATGGCCATTGCACATAAGATTCCCGTAGTGCCCATGACCTTCTATGATACGAAAAAGCGCTTTCCCTTTACATTTTTCAGTGGAGGCCCAGGCCGGTTAAGGGTGAAAGTGCATACTTTTTTTGAGACGGGCATCTTGGCCGAAGATGATAAGGGCACCTTGCGCGAAGAGGTGCGGGACGTGATTCTGAACGACCTTATAACAAACCGACCAGAAAAATAATACCAAACGGCATAAAAACGCCCCGGCAGTAGTGCCGGGGCGCTATTTTGACTACCTTAAGGGGCAGTCTACCTAACCAACTTCTTTTAGAACCTGAAATTTACCCCACTATAAACACCTATCGTATAGGGCCTAAAGTTGCCCGAAGTATCTGAAAAAGTGTTTAACTGGTACTTGAAAACAGGCTCTAGACTAAATCGTATTTTGGGCGAAAACTTATAATCGAGTCCGATACCGGCATTCGCACTGAAGTTCACGTTGTTCACATTGTTTGCTTCACCCATTTCGGTGACAAGCCCTTGAGACTCCAATGACACGGTATTATCAACAAGAAAGAGCGAACTGAAGCCACCGATGAAGTTCACACCGAACTTTCTATCAATGAGTGAATAGCTCAATTCTACGGGCACCTCTACATAACCCATTTGTTGCACCATACGACCATCCAATTCTGCGCTGGGCGCCAGAACATCAAATGTTTCATTGGCGTTGGGGGTCTCTTTTGCATTGCTTTGTACGACAATGCTTCTCGATGCTTGTGCATAATCGATATTTTCAATTTCACCATTTGTCGATTCGGTCGGTGAAGACGAAAAGCTTATGTCATTGGTGTCGTAGCCATAATCTACCCGGTGTACACCCGATCTCACCGCCAAACGGTCACTTATCTGGTATGTCACTGCAAGACCGTAGCTTAGGTTCAGGTTTCCTGATTTGTTGTTCGGGGCAAAATTTGAATGAATCGGGGAACCTTCGCCCAGGGCATTGAAATATACCGGGGCGACAGAAGGCCCTACTGACCATTTACCCTGCTCATTTTCTGCTACAAGTTGTTCATCGTTGTTTTGCTCTTCAATGGCCTCGAATATTGATTTCCCTTTATTCTGATCTTGTTGTTCATCGACATTGGCCACTACGTTTTCTTCTTCTTCAACATTTTTGTCAAAGAGTTGCTTTTGGTCTTTGTCACCATTCTTTTCAACCGCATTTTCTATGACCTCTTGGTTCTGTACGGCGACAGCATCTTTTTGAGTATCGCCAACGGTCTCTTCAATGAACTGCTTTTCTTTGGTCACAGAGGGGTTATCTTGCTGATTTGAAGCAATTTGAACTTGATCGACGCTTTGGTTCTTTTCAGCCCCCTTTGAGACCAATTCATGGGTTTCGTCATCATGTGCCAAGTTTGATGGATTTTCGATTTTTGAGCCTTCTGACGTTTCTGTCAACTGCGTTGGTTCACTATTGCTTTTCAGGATAGCGGTACTGTCTTCTTTTACCAAGGCATCCTCACCTTTTTTATCGACATCTTCGGTACCGGTGACCTGTTGTTGGGTCTGGGGAATTTGTTCGGAAGCATCATCAAATGGATTGATGATGTAAAACAGAATGGCCAACAGTGCGGCAATGCCGCCCAATCGCCACCAAATAGGAATAACGGTTCGCCGTGACTTCTTTTTGTCAAGCGAAACTTCAATGGATTTCCAGACCCGTTCATCGGGCTCAGGACGGAAATCCTTGAATTTTTCCTTAAACAATTTTTCTAATTCTTCATATTCCATCTCTTCAATGGTTTAGGCAATATTTATATTCTTTTTTTCGAGCTTTTCCCTCAAGATCATTTTGGCCCTGGCCAGATTTGATTTTGAGGTTCCGGTCGATGTTCCCAACATTTCACTGATTTCTTTGTGCGAGAAGCCATCAAGCACGTACAAATTAAAGGTCAGTCGGTATTTGTTCGGAAGCTCTTGAATATAGCCCAACAAGGTTGAAAGGCTAACGGTTTCGATTTTATTTGATTCATCCGGTTCAGCTTCGACGACGCTTTCATCGACGACGCTGAGGTACTGTTCTTTTCTATATTTCTGCAAAACTGTGTTGACAGTGATGCGTTTCATCCAACCTTCAAATGAGCCTTTGTGGTTGAACTGCCCAATCTTGGCAAAAATGGTCATAAAACTGTCGTGCAGATTGTCTTCTGCCTCCGTCTTGTTACGGGAGTATTTGAGGCACATGCCAAAGAGAACGCCAGCATATCTGCGGTATAATTCTTCTTGCGCCTGCCTTTTACCCTTTTTACAGTTATTTATGAGTTCTTCAAGACTCAAATCGTTGGTCAGGATTTATTTCTCTTAATTATTTGACGGTACCTCTTCAATTGGAACCGTAAACTCTAAATATTCAGGCTCACCATCCGTATCATCACCTGCATAGAACCTAAAATGATATTCTTGATTGTAAAGCACCACAAATGTAAAGGTGGCCTCTACCTCTTCAATGGCCTGCGTACATGCCGTTTCATTGTTGAGAACAGTGCCGATGGCCACAACATCCCTATCGGTCTGGGCTGTATTTGAAACATCGAAACCTTCAAAAAAAGTACATCCGTCGGGCCTTATAAAGGTCACACCTATTTCATAGGTTTCGTTGAGTTCAAATGCGGCAGGTATGTCCACATCTACTATGCTGAGCGCGACAAAATGAAAATTAGCATCGTTATCGTCAATGCTGCACCCCTGAAACAAGGGGAAAACCAAAGCCAAAAATGCAATTCCTACAAATATCCTTTTCATCAATCTTCATTTTTTTATAGATGAATGCCAACAACAAGGGTTGCGTGAGAAAGAAGGCTCTTGACAGAAATTTAAGCCCCTATATCGAAGCGATGGCCTCTTTTATTTTTGCCTCCAGTTCTTCTGATAATTCTGGATTATCCAAGAGGAGGGCTTTAACGGCATCACGGCCTTGACCTAATTTGGTGTCGCCATAACTGAACCATGAGCCACTTTTTTTGACAATCTCATAGGCCACACCAAGATCCAATATTTCGCCGACCTTTGAGATACCGTCACCATACATGATGTCGAATTCAGCGGTTTTAAAGGGAGGGGCCACTTTGTTCTTGACGACCTTCACACGGGTTTTATTGCCCTGAACATTGCCATCGGTGTCTTTTATTTGGGTCGATCGACGAATATCCAATCGCACCGAGGCATAGAATTTCAGCGCATTTCCCCCAGTGGTTGTCTCAGGATTGCCGAACATTACCCCGATTTTCTCACGAAGCTGGTTGATGAAGATTACGGTACAGTTCGTCTTGCTGATGGTCGAAGTAAGTTTTCTGAGGGCTTGTGACATAAGTCTGGCATGCAGGCCCATTTTCGAATCGCCCATCTCGCCTTCTATTTCACTTTTCGGTGTAAGGGCTGCCACTGAATCGACGATGACAATATCAATGGCTCCAGAGCGTATCAAGTTGTCGGCAATTTCTAGGGCTTGCTCACCATGGTCAGGTTGCGATATGATCAGGTTGTCGATATCAATACCCAATTTTTTGGCATAGAAACGATCAAAAGCATGTTCGGCATCGATAAAAGCGGCAATGCCTCCATTTTTTTGGGCCTCGGCAATGGCATGAAGGGTCAAGGTGGTTTTGCCCGATGATTCGGGGCCATAGATTTCAATCACGCGTCCACGCGGGTATCCTCCGACCCCCAGGGCAATATCAAGACCCAACGATCCAGATGGAATTACCTCTACATCTTCAACCACATGGTCGCCCATTTTCATGACGGCGCCTTTTCCATAGGTTTTGTCCAACTTGTCCAATGTCAGTTTAAGGGCCTTTAGCTTTGCTTCTTTTTCGCTGCTCATGTTCGTGATTTAAGAGGCTAAAAATACCATTTCTTTTTGCATATCACAATGGGCGCGCAACCTTTTTGAAAGGAACACATCCTATAAACGACTAATTCAAACAATTATAGATAACCCTTGTTTATTCAAGCGGTAAAGACCACATTGATACATTGAGAATTCTGTCTATGAAGAAGAAAATATGTGGTTCAAAGGCTCCCAAAACTTTGGGAGCCTTTGTTTTTTCTCCTTGTCCATAATCTGTACTTTTGCGCACGTAGTTTCATTCTCTAAGCTTTAATTATTGGTATAGCATGCAACTGTACAATACATTGAGCGCGAAAGAAAGGGAAAGACTTATCGAAGCGGCCGGGCAAGATCGCCTAACCATCTCTTTCTATAAATATGCGCACATCGGCAACCCGCAGATTTTTAGAAACCATTTGTTCATAAACTGGAACGAACTTGATGTATTGGGCCGTATTTATGTGGCCCAAGAGGGCATTAATGCCCAGTTGTCGGTACCCGCCGAAAATTTTAAGGCGTTCAAGGAACATTTGGATAGCGTTACTTTTCTAAGGGGTGTGCGACTGAACATTGCCATTGAACAAGACAACAAATCATTCTTGAAATTAAAGGTAAAGGTCCGCAATAAAATTTTGGCCGATGGTTTGAACGATGACACCTTTGACGTCACCGACAAGGGAGTGCACGTCAATGCCAAAGAATTCAATGCACTTATTGAAGACCCAGATACGATCTTGGTCGATATGCGCAACCATTACGAGAGTGAGATAGGCCATTTCAAAAATGCCATTACCCCCGATGTCGACACCTTTCGCGATTCTCTCGACATCATTGAAAAAGATCTGGAGGGCCATAAAGAAGACAAAAAATTGGTCATGTACTGTACCGGCGGTATTCGATGTGAAAAGGCAAGTGCCTATTACAAGCACAGGGGATTCAAAAATGTGTACCAGCTTGAGGGGGGCATCATTGAATATGCCCGACAGGTGAACCAAAAAGGTCTCGAAAACAAATTTAGGGGCAAAAACTTTGTTTTTGACCACCGTAGGGGTGAGCGTATTACAGATGAGGTAATAGCTAATTGCCATCAATGTGGCAAACCTTGCGATACTCATGTGAACTGTGCCAACGAGGCCTGTCATCTGTTGTTCATACAATGTGATGAATGTGCCGAAAAAATGAACGACTGCTGCTCAGATACCTGTAAAGAGATTGTGGCCTTGCCGTACGAAGAGCAAAAAAAACGTAGAAGGGGCAAAATGGTCAGCAATAAAATTTTCAAGAAAGGTCGTTCTGAGGTGTTGAAGTTTAAGAAATAGCATTTCTCTTCTCTGACATTTTGCTTTATATTTACATTCAAGTAAAATATGAACCCTTTTCAGGCAATGTTTATCGGATTTGCCTGAATCAAGATATCAAATATGGCGTGCAGCAGTTGTTCAACCGGTAAGGATGGGCAGCCGCGTGGTTGCAAGAACAACGGTACTTGCGGCACAGATGGTTGCAACAAGCTTACGGTTTTCGATTGGCTTTCGAATATGTCGCTTCCCAATGGTCAACAGCCATTTGACTGCGTAGAGGTCCGCTTTAAAAATAGCAGAAAAGAATTCTTTAGAAACGCCGATAATCTTTCTTTATCGATTGGTGATGTTGTGGCCACCCAAGCAAAGTCTGGCCATGATGTTGGCATTGTGACCTTGACCGGTGAGTTGGTGAAGGTACAGATGAAGCGCAAAAAAGTGGCTTGGGACGATAAAGCACTTCCCAAAATATATAGAAAGGCGGCGCAGCGTGATATCGACATATGGCAAAAGTGCCGGAACAAAGAAGAAGAAATCAAGAAACGCTCTCGAGAAATTGCGATCTCGCTTAATCTACAGATGAAATTGAGCGATGTCGAGTTTCAGGGCGATGGATCGAAGGCCACTTTTTACTACACAGCTGAAGAACGGGTCGATTTCAGGCAACTGATAAAAGATATGGCCCGTGCTTTTGGTATCCGTATTGAGATGCGACAGATAGGGTATCGTCAAGAGGCACAACGATTGGGAGGCATCGGTTCATGTGGCAGGGAACTCTGTTGTTCGACCTGGCTGACCGACTTCAGGTCGGTGAACACGGCTTCTGCCCGGTATCAACAGCTGGCCTTGAACCCCCAAAAACTGGCCGGGCAATGTGGCAAATTGAAATGCTGTCTGAACTATGAGCTCGATATGTACCTAGAGGCCTTAAAAGACTTTCCTTCCCCTGACAGCAAGTTACAGACCCAGAAGGGCATATCTTTTTGCCAAAAGGTCGATATCTTCAAAGAAACCCTTTGGTTCTCTTACAAGAACGAGCCTGCCAACTGGCACGCGCTCAACAAACAGCAAGTACAGGAAATCTTGCAATTGAACGCCAATGGCAAAAAAATTGTCAGCCTAGAAGAATTTGCGGCCGATAATATCAAAGAAGAGCAGCTCACGTTCGAGAATGTGGTGGGTCAAGACAGTCTGACACGTTTTGACAAACCTTCACGAAGAAAAAGGGGCAAAAACAAGAAAAGGCGAAACAAGAAGAGAAAGACAACTTCAAATGCTTAAGAAATTTCTTTGTACAGTGGTTGTTTCGTTGCTGTTTTCATGCAACAATGATTTGATATATTCAGATTTTGAATCCACGGCAAATGGAAAATGGCAGGCAGATGATACCATTGCATTTCAATTTACCGGGTTAGATACTTTGCAACACCATGATATGTTCATCAATATTAGAAACAATGATGAATTTCCGTTCAGCAACCTTTTTTTGATAACCGAAATGGAGTTGCCACAAGGGCAAACGACAAGGGATACCCTAGAGTTCGAAATGGCCAGACCTGATGGAAAGTGGTTGGGCACCGGCCAAGGCAGTATAAAAGAAAACAAACTTTGGTACAAAGAAAACATCGTTTTTCGCGATACGGGCGTATATAAGGTTAGGGTCATGCATGCCATGAGAAAGAATGGCAACGTAAAAGGCATAGAAGCTTTAGAGGGCATAACCGATGTAGGCCTCACAATTGAAAAAAGTAAACGGTAAAAATGGCAAAAACGGTCAAAAGGCAAAAGAAGGGATTTTTCAAGTACATAAAGTGGTTTTGGATTTTGTTCGCCTCAGGTATTCTACTGTTCGCCCTAATGTTTTTATTGGCCGGTTGGGGCGTCTTTGGTGAGATGCCGACATTTGAAAGATTGGAGAATCCGCAGACAAATTTGGCCACAGAACTTATTTCTTCGGATGGAAAAACCCTTGGAAAATTTTATTTGGAAGATAATCGAACCGATGTTTCATACGATGATCTTCCACAAAATCTGGTGAATGCGTTAATCGCCAGTGAAGACATCCGTTTTCACAATCATGCGGGTATAGATGCCCGTGGCACATTGCGGGCATTTTTCTTTTTGGGAAAAAGAGGTGGGGCCAGTACTATTTCACAGCAATTGGCAAGGCAACTATTCGTGGGTGTACGATCTAAGAATATACTGGAAACCATAAAGCAAAAAACCATGGAATGGGTCATTGCCACTAGATTGGAACGGAGCTATACCAAAGAAGAGATTATCAGCATGTACCTGAACATCTATGATTTTGGCAATAATGCTGATGGTATTCGATCGGCTTCTAGAATATACTTTGGAAAAGAGCCCAAAGATCTAAAAATTGAAGAATCCGCCATGTTGGTGGGCATGTTGCAAAACTCATCCCTTTTCAATCCGTTACGGCGCAAAGAAAGAACACAGAAAAAGAGAAATACCGTGCTGAGCCAATTGGCCAGATACGACTACATTTCTGAATCTGAAAGAGATTCATTGCAAGCGTTGGAGATTGACCTAAACTATCATCCAGAATCGCATAGAGAAGGTTTGGCCACCTATTTCAGAATGTACATGCAACGAACTTGGTTAAGAAAATGGGTCAATGAAAACCCCAAGCCGAATGGTGAGAAATACAATATCTATTTAGATGGTTTGAAAATTTACACCACCATTGATTCGCGCATGCAAAAAAATGCGGAGAAGGCCATTGAAGCGCACATGAAAAACCTTCAAGCCGAGTTTTTTCATCAAAACACGCCAAAACGTAACCCAACGGCTCCGTTTTTAGATTTGACCCATGGGGCCATCGATACCATCATGCGGTCGTCCATGAAACGTTCAGAAAGATGGCGGGTACTTAAAAAAGAAGGAAAATCTGACGAGGAAATTGAAAAAACGTTCCATGAAAAAACAGAGATGACCGTTTTTGATTGGAACAGTGATTCTTACGAAAAAGACACCATTATGACCCCGATCGATTCCATCAGGTATTATAAGACTTTTCTGCGAACGGCCATGATGTCGATGGAGCCCCAGACCGGACACGTAAAAGCTTGGGTCGGAGGTGTTGATTACAAGCATTTTCAATATGACAACGTGTTTCAAGGGGCCAGACAAGCAGGATCTACGTTCAAACCCTTTGTATATGCCGCGGCCATTGACCAGTTAAGGTATTCGCCATGCGATTCGTTACCAGACAGTCAATATTGTATCGAACCCTTGAAATATGGCAATCCAGAGGCTTGGTGCCCCAAGAATTCAAATGGCAAATATTCGGGTGAGATGAAGACCTTAAAAAATGCGCTCGCGAATTCAGTGAATACCGTCACGGCCCAACTCATAGATAAGGTAGGGCCAGGATCGGTGGTCAGTATTGCCGAAGGCATGGGGTTGACAAGAGAGATACCTGAAGTGCCCTCGATCGCTTTGGGCACCCATGATTTCAATGTTTTTGAAATGGTCGGGGCCTACGGTACCTTCGCCAATCAAGGGGTATATGTCAAACCTGTCACGGTTACACGTATTGAAGACAAAAATGGTACGGTACTCTATGAATATGTACCTGAGACCAAAGACGTACTTAGCAGAGATGTGGCATATGCCATGGTCAATCTAATGGAAGGGGTAACACAATATGGCTCTGGCGGGAGATTGCGCCATACTTTCGCAAAAGACCAAACGGTATATAAAGAAATTATTACGGGCTATCCCTACGAATTGACGAACCCGATTGCAGGAAAAACAGGTACCACACAAAACCAGAGCGATGGGTGGTTCATGGGTATGGTGCCAAACTTGGTGACCGGTGTATGGGTAGGGGGCGAAGAAAGGTCAACACATTTCGGCAGCCTTGTTTACGGACAAGGAGCTTCAATGGCACTGCCCATTTGGGCATTGTACATGAAAAAGAACTACGAAGATGAAGATTTAGGTGTCTCAAAAGAAGCCTTTGAAGAACCCGAAGAATTATCGATCAATGTTGACTGCACCAAAATTTTGGAAGAGATCAAAGAAGAGATCGATACCGAAGACGACCTCGAAGATCTTGATTTTTAGAAGGCCCTTCTCCTTAAATTAGCTATAAATCGTAAGACTTTTTTCAATTAATATTGTACTTTTCGATAGACAAGAAAACCTGTTGAAAAGATGATCAAGAAAACTGTCGAAAATGTCATCACGGCACTTGATGGAGTTCAAGATGGAATGACATTTATGTTAGGGGGTTTTGGGCTTTGCGGTATTCCTGAAAATGCCATTGCCGAATTGGTAAGAAGAGGGATCAAAGATATCACCTGTATCTCGAACAACGCCGGAGTTGATGATTTCGGACTGGGCCTTCTCCTGCAAAAACACCAGATAAAAAAGATGGTATCGTCGTATGTCGGCGAGAATGACGAGTTTGAACGACAGATGTTGAGCGGCGAACTGGAAGTACAGCTCACCCCACAGGGCACCTTGGCAGAAAAATGCCGCGCGGCCCAGGCAGGTATTCCGGCATTTTACACCCCTGCCGGATATGGTACCGAAGTGGCCGAGGGAAAAGAAACCAGGGAATTCGATGGAAAAATGTATGTACTTGAAGAAGCCTACAAGGCCGACTTTGCTTTTGTAAAGGCGTGGAAAGGAGATGAGGCAGGCAACCTTGTTTTCAAGGGAACGGCCCGAAACTTCAACCCCTGTATGTGCGGGGCGGCCAAAATTACTGTAGCCGAAGTTGAAGAGCTTTTGCCCGCAGGCAATCTAGACCCCAACCAAATTCACATACCCGGTATTTTTGTTCAGCGCATCTTTCAGGGCAAAAAATATGAAAAACGAATCGAACAGCGAACGGTAAGGCCAAAAGAAAATGCTTGATAAGAACGGAATAGCAAAACGAATCGCAAAAGAGGTAAAAGACGGCTACTATGTGAACTTGGGTATTGGCATACCCACTTTAGTGGCCAACTTCGTTCGTGACGATATCAATGTCGAATTTCAAAGTGAGAACGGTGTTCTTGGTATGGGGCCTTTTCCATTCGAGGGTGAAGAAGATGCCGATGTCATCAATGCGGGCAAGCAGACCATAACGACTTTGGCAGGAGCTTCGTTTTTTGATTCGTCCACAAGTTTTGGTATGATCCGTGGGCAACATGTCGATCTGACCATTTTGGGCGCTATGGAAGTTGCCGAAAATGGTGACATAGCCAACTGGAAAATTCCAGGAAAAATGGTCAAGGGCATGGGCGGGGCAATGGATCTGGTCGCTTCGGCCGAGAATATAATCGTGGCCATGATGCATACCAACAAAGCAGGCAAGTCAAAATTGTTGAAACGGTGTACATTGCCGTTGACCGGAGTGGGCTGTGTCAAGAAAATCGTGACCAATCTGGCCGTACTCGAAATTACCGATGACGGATTTTTGCTTCTAGAACGTGCCCCAGGGGTATCGGTCGATGAAATCAAGGCAGCGACAGAAGGAAAATTGGTCGTTCAAGATGAGGTTGCTGAAATGACGCTATAGTGCATTTCATCGAAAAAATGGCACACTTCGTTTTTTTGGCAACAATTAACTTTCAATACACAACATAATTTTTGGGGTACAAGCGTTTATTGGTAGTTTTGGTATACGAATTTTGAACCAAATCAACGAACTTAATTTAACCCCTATGGCACCCGAACTTAACCACACAGCAATGCAAGAGGAGATTCAGGTTTATAGAAATGATTTTTACAGTGGCTTTGCCCTATTGGTAAAGAAGCTGTTCATGCTCTAAACGATACTCCCATAAAAAATTGAAAAAGCCGGATCGATGATTCGGCTTTTTTGTTTTTGGGCATTATTTTAGTGGAATGATCCGGCTTCATCAATGTACCGTCAACGACTTACCGGCTTTGGCCAAGATTTCTAAGGAAACCTTTGTGGCGGCATTTGAGAAAGACAACGATCCAGAAGATTTTATCGCTTACGTCAATGAGGCCTTTTCTGTTGAGACCTTGAAGAAACAGCTTGAAAATAATGATGCCTTTTTCTATTTCGTTTATGGTGATGACGAGCTTGTCGGATACTTTAAGATCAACCAAAACGGGGCCCAGACCGAATTAAAGGATGCTTCTTCGCTTGAACTTGAACGAATCTATGTGCTGCCAGAACACCAAGGAAAGAATGTCGGCGGCCTAATTGTGCAAGAAGTGGTCGAACTGGCAAAAAAGATGGGCAAGAAAACATTGTGGCTTGGGGTCTGGGAACATAATCCTAAGGCCATTCGATTCTACGAAAAACATGGTTTCGAAAAGTTTGGTGAGCACCCCTATTTCATCGGCAATGACGAGCAGACAGATTGGTTGATGCGGCTTGCACTTGGTAATTGAAAGTCAAATTAGATTTTCATCATGATTTCAGCACCTCTGTCCAATGTTTCTTGGGTTTTGGCAAAACAGAACCGTAAATGCCTTGCCTCAGAACCATTTCGGTAGAACACCGAAACGGGAATACTTGCGAGCTTGAATTCTTTTATTAGCCGTTCAGCGAATACAATGTCGGGCTCGTCACTAATGGCAGAATAATCGAGTAATTGAAAATAGGTGCCCGAACTAGGGGCAAAGGTAAAACGCGATGCGGCTATGGTCTTCAAAAAATAATCACGTTTTTGTTGGTAAAAGACCCCTAATTCTTCATATCTCCCAGCATTTTTTAAATAGGTGTCCAATGCTCTTTGAATGGGGTGGTTTACAGAGAACACATTGTATTGGTGTACCTTTTGAAATTCTCGCATGAGTTCTTTTGGCGCGACACAGTACCCCATTTTCCAGCCGGTGACATGAAAGGTCTTTCCAAAGGAAGAGCAGATGATGCTACGTTTGGCAAGCTCAGGGTATTTTGCCGCACTTTCATGGTTTTGTTCATCAAAAACGATATGTTCATAGACTTCATCGCTTAAAACGATGATGTTGGTATCTTTGAGCAGTTGCTCAAGTTTGCGCATGTCTTCTTTTGACAAAATGCTTCCCGAAGGGTTGTGTGGGGTATTGATGATCAGCATACGCGTTTTTGGTGACAAAGCCTTTTTCAATCCATCAAAATCAAAGGCAAAATCTGTTCCTTTTAAAGATAACGGCACTACCTTTCCACCGTACAGTTCAATGGCAGGTTCATAACAGTCATATGCGGGTTGTGGCACAATGACCTCATCTCCTTTTTTTACAAAAGCGCTTATGGCCGTGAAAAGGGCTTGGGTCGCACCTGCGGTAATGGTCATTTCATTTTCAGGATGGTAATGGTGACCATACAGCCGCTCTATTTTTTCTGAGATGGTCTCGCGCAATGTAAAAATACCCTGCATCGGCGCATATTGGTTGTGGCCTTCGTTCATCGCTTTGCTGACCAATCGCAACAATTCTGGTGCTACCCCGAAATCTGGATATCCCTGCGAAAGGTTTACAGCACCATGTTGATGGGCCAATTGCCCTATTGTGGCAAAAATGGTGGTTGCCACATTGGGCAGTTTCGAATGAGGGTAGATTTTTTGCAAGGCATCAAGCGATAAGATCGATGATAAAAATACTCAAAAACCTTGTATTCAACGATGGTCAAAAACGGTTGAAGTTTTCATATTGTATAAACTGGTCTAAATACAGTTTATCTCCCTCGGCCTGTAACTGTTTCGCGAAAGAATTTTCGAAAGCGGTACGTATCAGCAGTTTGATGGCCCTCGAATTTGTTTTTGTCAAACTATTCGTTCTGTACAGTACATCCCTGATTGTAGAAAAACTTATGTCGGTCTTTGAAGCAATGTTGGCAAGGTCGTCCTTGTCGGTATTTCTTCTCAAGATAGTTGACATTTGTTCACTGATCGGTTTGCCAAAGTCATTTTCTTCGAACATAATGGTAAAGGGTTTATTTGAGACATTAATTAAGGTAATCGATACAACAGATTTTTAGGGTTAAATGATTCTATAAAACACAGTTGCGTATTTTTTTATATTTGCTTGTAATTGTATTACAGATATATGACGAAATATAGCGTATTCAACAATATATGTAAGATTATTACACAATAATACAATATTATGCTTATATTGAAGCAACTGAGGAAGAAAAAAAAGATAAGTCAAACCGATTTGGCAAATGCCGTTGGGGTCAGTTTGCGTACCATTCAACTTTATGAAAAGAAAGATGCCAACATCCCCATAAAAAATCTTACAAAGATTGCCGAATATTTTGGGTTGAGCATTGCAGAAATGTATATGTATGAAGTAAATGAAAATGAGATCGTTTACTTAAATACCGGTATGCTATCAAGAAAAAACAATAGCGTTTACGATATTGAACCGGGCAAGTACTTCGTCATGGCTCCATTAGTATCACAAAATCAGTACAAGCAGTATATTCAAAACCACACCGATATAAACTTTTTTGAGCGATTGCCCAAAATTGGTTTTATGACAAACAGTGTCACCAGCAATAAATATGTCGCTTTTGAGATAATGGGAGATTCAATGAACGACGGATCTATCGAATCAATACCAAACAAAGCCGTCGTTCTTGGCGAACAATTTGACATCAGTGAAAAGAATCTCCAACAGATCAAGGCATCCCAAAGCCTAAAGGTAATTGTCTGCAAAGACAGGATATTGTGCAAGAAAATTGTGGAATATAGCGAAAAAGCCAATGCCATTCTTTGCACAAACTTGAACAAAAGTCCGGAATATCAAGACTTTGAGTTGCCCATGGCCGATGTGCTACAATTCTTCAACATCGTTAAAAAACAATTGTAGCCAACCTTTCCAGAAAGGGCCCCAAAGGCTTTTCAGCTCGACAAAAAAGAATGTGTTGTCTATTTTTCAATAGACTTCAAATGCAAGACCACTTTCTTCACACATTCATCCAAATTCTTTTTGACCTCACTTTCCCAAAACCTGAAAACGGTATAGCCCAAATTTTCAAGGCCGTCGTTCACCTCTCTATCGCGTTGTATGTTCCGCTCTATTTTGGGGATCCAAAATTCACGGTTCGCTTTTATCTTGTGCTTTCGTTCTTCCCAATCATGCCCGTGCCAGAATTCCCCATCGATGAAGATGGCCGTCTTGTATTTTTTGAGCAGTATATCGGGCTTGCCGATCAATTTTTTATAATCGATGCGATAGCGATAGCCAGTGGCCCACAGAGCCTTTCTAAAGGCCAGTTCAGGTTTGGTGTTCTTGCCCCGGATCTTACCCATGATCTTTGAACGCTCTGGGGTGGTATAAAACCCAGACTCCTCGTTAAAACGTGGCACTTTGATACGCTCTTCAGTATACTTTTTGGGCATGGTAAGGTTATCTTTTGGGTTTCTTCACAATTTCAAGCTTATAACCCACGCCATGAATATTGAGAATATTGATGTGATTGTCATCCTTAAACTTCTTTCTCAGTTTTGAAATAAAGGTATCTAAACTTCGGCCAACAAAAACCCCTTTGTTTTCCCAAACTTCCTTAAGAAGAAAATCACGTTTCACTACTTGGTTTTGATTGGCACAGAATATTTGTAGCAGTTCAGATTCTTTGGAAGTAAGTTTAATGTTCAGGTCGTTTTTCACCAATTCATTTTGATTTTTGTAGAATCTATAGTCGCCAATGGTTTCAAAAGGCAATGTGTCATATACCTTGGTTTCTTGCTTCTTTTTGGTCCAGTAAAGCAAGGCGACTCCCATTATGCCCAAGAGAACAAGTGCATACCAAGAAGCACCCAAACTTAATCCCAATAATACAGTGCTCTTGTTGAAAGACACGTGTATGGTATAACAACTTAAAGGTAGGTTTCGTCCTAGACATGGAATGATGTTTTTTTCCTCACTGTTCGATACGGAATAGCTATATGAGACCTCTTGGCTGTTACAATCTATGACCTCGACCAGATACTCATTCGGAAGGTTCAAAGCGGCAACGTTTTTTTTGATTGCCGCTACAAGGCTATCAGGTATTATGAACAGTTGCGTTTGAAATGATAATTGAAAATTGCGCTGCTCTGTTTCAATGACCGGCAAGACCAAAGAGGTAGAGTCGTTGCTTTGCAATAGCAATGAATTTCCAGTATTTCTTAGTGCCACTTTGACCAAACCTGAGAAAGTTTCATCGTTCCCATTCTGGGAATAACTGCTTACTATCAAAGAAAGCACGAACAAGAAAAGAGCAAAAATTGAATATGTAACCGTTTTCATTCTTATAAACTTCAAGAAGCGAAAAATTGCAATTTTTTGCACTTCATTTACATTTTTTTCACGCCTCGCAGGCAGTCCGAGTCTAGATTTGTCTAAAAAATCGGACAATGAAAAAAATCATCATCTTATTGGTAAGCATCAGCACTATTTCAATTGCGCAAGGACAAGGTAACACAAAAATCGACACGGCAAAAAGCGTGATCAAATGGAGGGGCTCCAATCTTTTTAAGTTCAATGAGCATTATGGCACCGTGAAGTTCTTGAGCGGCAAAATGTCCATAAAAGGAGATTCCATTACCGGAGGAAAATTTGTTGCGGATATGAACAGTATCATGAATACCGATGGCAAATACAATGAGATGTTGGTCTCTCATCTAAAGCATCAAGATTTTTTCGATGTCGAAAAATATCCGACGGCCAGATTGGAGATTGGCAACATAAAACATGAAGACGATGGGCAACTTGAAATCGAAGCACTGTTGACGATAAAAGGAATTTCAAAGCCCATAAAATTTCGATCCACCATTGAAAAAAGACCGGATATGACCTTACTCAAATCGAAGTTTATACTAGATAGAACCCGATGGGGCATCAGTTATGAATCTAAGGGACTACTAGGAAGCGTCAAGGATGAGATTATTTCTGATGCCATTGAATTTGAAGTAATCGTGGTCACAGAGTAAATTTTCACAAATGAAAAAACTTCTTTCTGTTATTTTACTTGGCTTTTTGATTTCGTTCGCTTCCTGCAAACCGAAGGAAAACAATGAAACACTTTGGACCATTGCTTGGAGCCCTGATGCGAAGTACCTGGCTACTGGAGGCGATCATGATGAACTAAAAATTTTTGAAACAAAGACTTTTAAGCTCATCAAAACTTTTCCGGTCAAAGGGGTTCAATTAAGTAGGATAAAATGGCATCCTACGAAGAACATGTTGGCTGTAATAACCCAGAGCAAAACATTCAAGGCGAAAATCTTACATATTGAAGAAGGGAAATGGACAGATTTGGAAGGACTAAAATCTGGTTTTAGAGCTTTGGATTGGAACAGCGACGGGAATCTCCTGGCAGTTTCAGAATTGGAAGATTCAGTTTCAATTTTTTCGGCCAACGGAGCTTTTGTCAGCAGATTTAAGGCCGACCCCAAAGGAGTCGCTGGTCTGGATTGGCATCCTTTCGGGGATATTCTGGTAACCGTGGGTACACACATTGGCGTTTATACAAAAAATGGGGACACCCTAAATACGTTTCAACCTAGAACGGTCGAAACTTTTATGTTGTGCGTGGAATGGCACCCATCTGGTGATTTTTTTGCCATTGGGGATTATGGTGACCTTGAAAATGCAGAGAATAAGCTGGTGCAATTTTGGAATAGCGAAGGAAAAAAACTCAATGAGATACATGGAAGCCTTGCTGAATATCGAAACATAAGGTGGAATCACTCCGGAGAAAAACTGGCAACGGCCAGCGATGCATTGCGTATATGGTCAAAAGAAGCCAAACCCATTGCGGAATCAAAGTCAACGGATGATTATCTGTGGGGAGTGGATTGGAGTCCGGATGGCAAGTTTATAGTCACATCGAGTAGTGAAGGCAAAATTGCTATTTGGAATGAAAATGCAAAACTTGTCAGAGAGTTGGAAGAATGAAAAAACCCAAACTCCCTATTGGAATTTGGGCATATCTTAGGTCGAAATGTCACCTCGAGCAGCGTCGAGAGATTGTGCAAAGAAGTCTCGACCGAGTTTCGTGGACAAACGCTATCCTTTCACCGTAGCTGAAAGATACTCTCGGTTCATACGGGCGATATTCTCAAGAGAGATGCCTTTCGGGCATTCAATCTCGCATGCGCCGGTATTTGTGCAGTTGCCAAAACCTTCGAGATCCATTTGGCGCACCATATTTTGAACCCGTTCCGCAGCTTCTACCCTTCCTTGGGGCAGTAAGGCAAATTGCGAGACCTTGGCCGAGGTGAACAACATGGCACTGGCATTTTTACAGGCGGCGACACAGGCACCACAACCAATGCAGGCAGCAGCGTTGAACGATTTGTCGGCCATTTCTTTTTCAATGGGGATGGCATTGGCATCCACTGGGTTTCCAGAGGTGTTCACAGAAATATAGCCTCCGGCCTGTTGAATGCGGTCAAAGGAGGTTCTATCAACGATCAAGTCTTTGATTACCGGAAATGCCTTGGCGCGCCAAGGTTCAATGACAATGGTATCACCATCATTGAAGCTTCTCATGTGCAATTGGCAAACGGTTATAAGCGATTCGGGCCCGTGCGGACGACCATTGATCATTAGGGAGCAAGTACCGCAGATACCTTCTCGGCAATCGTGGTCGAATTCAACAGGCTCTTCACCTTTTGAGACGAGCTTCTCATTGAGAACATCCAACATTTCCAAGAAAGACATATCGGCTTCGACCCCATCAAGGGTATAATCGACCATGGCCCCCCTGGTATCGGCATCTTTCTGTCTCCAAATTTTCAAGTATATTTTCATGCCTATATGCTTGTTAATAGTTAAGGGTTAATGGTTATTGGTATTGTCTGCATTGATCAAATAGTTGATGTACCCATTTAATAATCGAAGACAATCAATAATCATTGACCTTAATTCATCATATTTTTCTTTTACGATATAATTTTCATCCAAAGCAACCGATAACCAAGCTACTTGTAACTTCTTGTTTTTACCTTAATGTTTTCATATTCAAGGTCTTCTTTGTGCAGCTCGGCCTTGCTCGGGTCACCCTTATATTCCCATGCGGCCACGTACTTAAAGTTTTCGTCGTCGCGAAGGGCCTCTCCCTCTTTTGTCTGATATTCTTCCCTAAAATGCCCCCCACATGATTCATTGCGGTGCAGGGCATCCATGGCGAAAAGCTCGCCGAGTTCCATAAAATCGGCAACACGACCGGCTTTTTCCAGTTCTTGGTTTTTGGCATCGGCTGAACCGGGAATTTTCACATTGTCCCAAAAATCTTTCCTGAGCTCGGCAATTTCTTTTATGGCTTCTTTCAACTCTCTTGCATTTCTGGCCATGCCGCACTTGTTCCACATGATTTTGCCCAATTTTTTGTGGTAGTAATCCACACTATTGGCCCCATTGGCAGACATCAGTTTTTGAATACGGTCACGCACATTCTTTTCAGCTGCATCAAACTCTGCACTCTCGATCGATATAGGTCCGGTTCTGATATCATCGCTGAGATAATCGCCAATGGTATAGGGCAATACAAAATAGCCGTCTGCAAGGCCCTGCATCAAAGCGGAAGCCCCAAGGCGGTTGGCCCCATGATCGCTGAAATTGGCTTCACCGGCGGCATAACAACCGGGCACGGTGGTCATTAAATTGTAATCGACCCAAAGCCCGCCCATGGTATAATGCACGGCCGGATAGATCATCATCGGGGTTTTATATGGATTTTGATCTACGATTTTTTCGTACATCTGAAAGAGGTTGCCGTATTTGGCCTCTACCACTTCTTCGCCCATTTTTCGTACTGTGGCATCATCGGGATCCTTCATGCCCGAAGTCAGTGCCTTTTCGCGGCCGTAGCGCATAATGGCCGAATCAAAATCGAGATAGACCGCTTCTCCGGTCTTATTTACGCCGAAGCCTGCATCACAACGTTCTTTGGCAGCTCGAGAGGCAACATCTCTTGGCACTAAGTTTCCGAAGGCGGGGTATCTTCTTTCCAAATAATAATCTCTTTCTTCCTCTGAAAGTTGGGTAGGTTTTAAGCGGCCCTCACGAATGGCCTCTGCATCCTCCAATCTTTTGGGTACCCAAATACGGCCATCATTGCGAAGCGATTCTGACATCAAGGTCAATTTTGATTGGTGATCGCCCGAAACGGGAATACAGGTCGGGTGAATCTGGGTAAAACAGGGGTTGGCAAAGAAAGCACCCCGTTTGTGCGCTTTCCAAGCGGCCATTACATTGGCCCCCATGCAATAGGTTGAAAGGAAAAACAAATTTCCATAGCCACCAGTGGCCAAAACCACAGCGTGTGCCGAGTGTCTTTCTATTTCACCGCTGACCAGGTCGCGGGCAATGATGCCACGGGCTTTGCCGTCTACAAGTACCAGATCGAGCATCTCGTGGCGGGTGTACGATTTGATTTTACCGCGCTGTATCTGACGGTTCATGGCCGAATAGGCGCCCAAGAGTAATTGTTGGCCTGTTTGACCTTTTGCGTAAAAGGTTCTTGATACCAGAACACCACCGAACGAACGGTTGTCCAACAATCCCCCATACTCACGTGCAAAGGGAACCCCCTGGGCCACGCACTGGTCAATGATATTGGTCGAAACCTCGGCCAAGCGATATACATTGGCTTCGCGAGAGCGGTAATCTCCTCCTTTGACCGTATCATAAAACAACCGGTAAACGCTATCGCCGTCACCTTGGTAATTTTTGGCGGCGTTTATACCTCCTTGGGCAGCAATCGAGTGGGCCCTTCGGGGTGAATCTTGGTAACAAAAAGTCTTGACGTTGTAACCAAGTTCTGCCAAAGTCGCTGCAGCTGATCCACCTGCCAAGCCCGTACCGACCACGATAACATCGATGTTTCGTTTGTTGGCAGGGTTGACCAAGTCAATTTCATTTTTATGCTTGGTCCATTTTTCGGCCAATGGCCCAGATGGAACTTTAGAATCCATTACGCCCATAATTAATGTGTTATTGGGTTAAGGTGATGGTAAATGGCGATGAAGACAAAAGCCAATGGAACCACTACCGCAAATAGTTTTGTGAACTTCTTGATGCCCGGGGTATACTTGTTGTTCACCCCCATTGATTGCAATGAGGAGGCAAAACCGTGCCAGAGGTGCAGGGCCAGTAATATAAATGATACCACATAGAGTACCGTTCGCCATATTGGCTCAAATTTTTCGACGGTCTCGGCATAGTACCGGGTGGGATCTTCAGGCAGTGAAGCCACATATTTGTAATTCATTTCATGAATCCAGAAATCATAAAAATGCAACCCGAGAAAGGCCAAGATCACCAGACCTGAATAGATCATGTTTCGCGAGACCCACGAGGCATTGGCACTGCCCTTAAATTTCACATAATTGATGCCCCTGGCCCTTTTGTTCTGTATTTCCAGCACAAAGCCCATGACAAAATGTATGACGACCCCGGCAATCAAAATGGGCTGCATGATAAATTGCACGATCGGGTTGTAGCCCATAAAATGGGAAGCCTCATTAAAAAAATCAGGAGAAATGACAGAAGCTAGGTTAATGGTGACATGGAGTACCAAAAAAATGACCAAAAAAAGACCCGAAAGCGCCATGACGACTTTTCGGGCAATCGAAGATTTTATCAATCCGCTCATTAGCTGTTGGTTTTACCACAAATTTACGGTACGAACGAGTTTTAACAAACTTTGAAAGTACCAAAAATACTTATTTAGAAGCGTTTTGATCAATGTTATAATTGCTTTGGTCAAAATCTACCTACAAATTGGCTCGATTGTAAAATTTACCCGATATTAGGCTGAAGATCAGCCGCACTAACTACCAAAATGGACATTGCCATACTTTCCGTTAGCCTCAATGTACATTCCACAAAGCGAATCGTGGAAGAAGCACAACGGGCGGGGCACTATGTAGAACTTATCGACCATACGAAATGCTCTGTTAAATTGGGAGGGGGAAGCCCCAGAATCTATATGGGTGAAGATGATGTCACTGATGAATTCGATGCCATCATACCCAGAATAGGGGCAAAAGTGACCCGACACGGTGCTGCGATCGTCAAGCAGTTCGAAATGAACGGGGTGTTCAGCACTGCCCGTTCTTTGGGCATTACCAGGGCGCGGAACAAGGTGAGAACACTTCAGATCATGGCCAGAAAGGGAATCCCGATCCCTGAAACGGTTTTTTCGATCAATCCTGATAATATTGAAGAACAAATAAAACTACTTGGCGGCCCGCCGGTCATCATAAAACTTCAAGAAGGCACCCATGGGCTGGGCGTTATACTCGCAGAGAGCAAGAAATCGGCGAAATCGATCATCGATACGTTTTACAAGATGGATACCAGCATTCTTATTCAGAAATATATTGAAGAAGCCAATGGTGAAGACATTCGAATCATAGTGGTCGGCAACCGGGTCGTTGCCAGTATGAAGCGCAAAAGTGAGCTGGACGATTTCAGGTCGAACGTTCATCGAGGCGCCGAGGCCGAGGCCATCAAACCCACGGCAAAAGAACAGTATATTGCGCTGAACGCTACAAAATATTTGGGCCTTGGTGTAGCGGGGGTAGATTTGATCCGCTCCAAAAAGGGACCGTTATTGATAGAGGTCAATGCTTCACCTGGGCTGAAGGGAATTGAAGGGGCCACTGGTATAAATGTTGCAGAACATATTGTGAAGTTCGTAGAAAGAAATGCATTCAAGAGAAGAAAATAAGACGATAACCGTCAATGGCAATACAGTAAAACCAGGACAAAGCCAATTGGTTCGCATCGAAATTGCACGTTTGCCGACCGGTACATTGATCGATATACCCATTCATGTTTTCAATGGCAAACAAGCCGGCCCCACAGTTTTGGTGCAGGCGGGGCTGCACGGCGATGAAATCAACGGAGTCGAAGCGTTGAGAAGGTTATTGAAAGACAGGGCACTCAAAATTGAAAAGGGAGCGTTGATCGTGGTGCCCGTCTTGAATATTTTTGGATTCATACATTTCTCTAGGGATGTACCTGATGGGAAAGATGTGAACCGCAGTTTTCCGGGTAGTAGCAAGGGCTCATTGGCCAGTAGAATCGCCTACCACTATACCTCTGAGGTACTGCCGCAAATAGATATTGCCATTGATTTGCATACAGGGGGGGCGCAACGGCACAACCATCCGCAGGTAAGGTACACATCTGGAGATTCAAAGAGCGAAGAACTGGCCGCTTTATTTGACGCCCCATTCCATTTCCCATCTAAATTGATAAGGGGTTCCTTTAGAAAGGTGATGCATACCATGAGGAAACCCGTTCTGATATATGAGGCAGGGGAAAGCATGCGGTTTGATGAGCACTCGATCAAGACCGCGGTAACTGGTATCAAGAATGTTTTGGGGCATTTGGGGATGATATCAAAAGGGAAACGAAAACCGAAATCTATGCATTTGAAAACTACCAAATGGTTGCGTGCCCCTAGGGCGGGCATGTTTATCCCTGAAATAGAAAATGGAAGCAGTGTCAGCAAAAACCAGATTTTGGGGGCGATAAACGATACGTATTCAAAAACGAACAAAAAAATAAAGGCCCCTTCAGACGGCCATATCATTTGTATCAACCATCAAGCAGTCGTGAATCAAGGTGACGCACTGTTTCATATTGGCCGCTAATTTATTGCGCTGCTCATTTTACTTCTCTGTTCAATTTTTGCAACGCTCCATTCAATGGCCTCTTCAATATCGGTAAACTGATTGATGGAATTTTGAAAGAACATTTTTTCCAACACCAAACTGGCAAAACTCCCTTTGGTGCTGCCCACTACAGAATAAAAATCGAGTTGGTGCCGGTTCGTATAGAATTTGATCCAATCTGAGGGCACTATGGTGTAGTCGTTGATACGGTTAGAGATATAGGCGATGGGCATATCTTCTCCATATATTTCAACGGCGGCTTTGACGGCTTTTTTGGCCATGCCCCATGTCATGTGAACCCCTTCTTTCATCTCAGAAATGACCAGTCCGTCGAAATAATAGAAGAAACCAAATTCGAATTCGCGTATCTCGCGAATGTTCTTGAAAAAATCAAGTTCGCGCACACTTTTCATAGCTAGTTAGTTGGCGTTAAAAGTTGAATATTAAAGATACTAATTTCCTTTTAGTTTCAGTGAAAGTAAAGGAGCATTGAAAGTGATGAAAATTCTGATATTCCATTGCCCGAAAGAATACGGGCGGTGTAGGCTATTTTTCCATATTCTTGAGCTGTATGCCCAAGGCTCTGGTCGATAACTGTACCTCGATCAGCGACAGCACCAATGAGACCATCAAAAAAATCAGGCTGATACCGAAAATCACATTGGCCCACACATTCATTTCGACGTAGATCATGAACATGGAAACCGCCGCAAATAAAAAGCTGGCGATAGCGGTGGCCTGCATGTTTTTAATGATGTTCAGTCGTTTTCGCAATGACTCGATCTGTCGTTTTAGCGGACTTGCCTGGGTTTCTTCAAATTGTTTATGTAACTGCCGTATCAAGGCTGCGATGGCCAGATAACGGGCATTGTAGGCCAACATGGTCAACGAGACCGCTGGAAACAATAAAGCGGGTATGGTAAGGGTAAGCTGCATTATTCTATCTCAAATTCGACTTTTTCTAGACCACTATTGTTTGAAATCTCAACCAAATACTTGCCTTTGGGCAAGTAGGTCTTTCCATTTTTGGCTTCCTTCAATTCCATTTTGTTCTTTTTCAAAAAATTCTTTTTTCCTTCTTTTGTGAAGGCCACATCATAGGAAAGGATATTCAGGCCCTTGTCTGTTTGCATTGTTGTGGAACTAACTTCAATACCATCAATGGTTTTCACAGAAGCATTTATATTCTCGGAAAACGAAGTATAAAAATGCACATCCAAACCGGGAGTATTGGGCTTGCTCCACAAGCTCCAGCTGTTGCCCCAACGTTCTGAGTGCTTGATGTTGTCAACCCCGAAGACATGTAAGTTCTTGGCCATTACCTGGGCGTTCATTTTTTGAAGGCTTGAAATACCTGCCTTGTAAATGCTTCGGCCATGGGTGCCCACCAACAAATGTTTGGCCTCAGGTTGAACCACCAGATCGTGTACCGCTACGTTGGGCATGCCATTTTGAAATAGCTCCCAAGATTCACCACGATTGAACGATGCGTACAATCCGTTATCGGTGCCTACAAAGAGCAGATTTTCATTTTTTGGATCTTCGGTCAAAGCATTCACGGGTGAGTTGGGAATGTTACTTGAAATATTCTTCCAAGTCTTTCCGTGGTCGTCGCTCATGTACACATGAGAAGTGAAATCATCCCACCGGTATCCGTTCAAGGTAACATAGACCCGTTCTTTTTTGTGCTTGCTGGCGGCAACTTCGCTGACCCATAAGTCTTTGGGGAAAGAACTGGAAATAAGCTCCCAACTGCCCCCAGCATTTTTGGTCACATGTACCAGACCATCATCACTACCTACATAGATCAATCCGAATTTGAACGGTGATTCTGAAATGGTGGTCAAGGTGCCATAGGCGACATTTCCTTTTTTACCGCCTTTGGTCAAATCGTCTGAAATGGCTTCCCAATCATCACCTTGGTTCATCGAACGGTGCAGTTTATCGCTTCCGAGATATAGAATATCTTGATTGTGCGGGCTCAACAAAATGGGTGTCTGCCAATTAAAGCGATAAGGTGCTTCGCCCAGTTCGTGTTTGGGCTGTATTCGGGTGTTTTTTCCTTCATCCAAATGCAATCGAAAATAATTTCCGAATTGAAATCCAGTATATACGATATCGCTGTTGCGATTATCAATCTGTACCTGCATGCCATCACCACCCATGATGCGCTGCCAAGGATTTTTACCCTCAGCGAGCCAACGACTGTTTTCCTCGTTGTTATGGGCACCTTTCCACACACCATTGTCTTGCAGACCACCATATACGTGATACGGTTCTTCGTTATCGACATTTATGGCATAGAACTGGCCAACGGTGGGCGAATTGTTCTTCATCCAGTACTTGCCATCGTTATAGGTGATATTGACCCCACCGTCATTGCCATTGATGAGGTGGCCCGACCGCTTTGGATTTATCCATAGGGCATGGTGGTCGGCGTGTACGTTTTCTTTGTCGATGGCCTCGTAGGTTTTGCCACCATCGGTCGACATGATGAGCGGTACCCCTGATAGGTAGATTTTGTCTTTGTCATTGGGGTCGACACCGATTTGCCCAAAGTAATAGCCGTAACTGTAAAAGAGGTCATCGATATGGTCTTTGTTCATTTTTTGCCAAGTTTTGCCCGCATCATCACTGCGATAGACCTCGGCCCCTATAACGGGGGTATCGAAGAGCAATGAGTTGGCATTTTCAAGATACTTGGCAAGGTCAATGGGCTGTACCGCACCATCGCGCACCATGTTTTTCACATTTTCGGCGCGGTACTTTTCTTGAAAACCATTGGTCTTGAGAAAATCATTCAACTCTTTATTGTCGAGCGCCAAAAAAGAAGCCTTGTCCATCGTCTTGAAATCTTCCTTGGTCAGTCCATCTTTTATCTTTTCCCCGACTGTTTTTTCTCGCCTGAATTGGTTGTCATGTACGGCATAGACCGTATTGTCATCAAAAACGGCCAGGCCAATTCTACCGACTCCATCACCTGTGGGAAAACCACTTTCTGAAACGGTGACCAAATTCCAACTGTTACCTCCATCGACGCTTTTGTAGATGCCCGAGGTATTACCGTTACCGGTAAAGTTCCAGGCTTTTCGGTCTTTCTGCCATGCCGCGGCATATTGGATGGTAAAATCATCAGGGGCATGTGCCACATCGATAATGCCGGTTTCGGCATTGACAAAAAGTGTCTTTCGCCAAGTTTTTCCACCATCGGTAGTCTTGTAAATGCCCCGTTCTTCATTGGGTGAATACAAATGCCCCGTTACACCGACGACCACTTCATCGGGCTTATTGGGGTTGATGATGATTCTACCGATATGGTGTGAATCTTGTAGCCCCATGTTCTGCCAGGTTTTTCCGCCATCGGTAGATTTCAAGATACCTATGCCCGCATACGACGAACGAGACGAATTGTTTTCACCCGTGCCGACCCAAAGAATACCATTTTTCCAATCTACGGCGATGTCGCCGATGTTCTGCGTATTTGAATTGTCCAGTATTGGAGTGAAAGAAATGCCATTGTCACGGGTGTACCACAGACCGCCCGAGGCGTAGGCCGTATAAAATTCGGTCGGATTGTTGGGGTTGACAGCCAAATCGACAACGCGGCCACTCATTATCGAAGGGCCTATGTTTTTTAATGGAATGTTCTTGACCAAAGAAGTTTTGGCCATTTCAGCTTTTCGTTGCAGTGCTTTCATGACCTGTACAGCAGATGTGGCAGGTTGCTGTGACAGGGCCATTTGAAAAATCAGGAAAACAGAAAGAAAAAAGGGTATTCTCATCTCGATAGGGTTAATTAGCCCTGAAAGGTAGGAAAAGCAAGTTGTAGGAACAAACCCACGAACCACCTATCAATTCTGATAAAAATTAGATTTATCAACTAAAATTTTGACGATATGGCAAAATTTATGTTTATTTATTGACAAGTAACCATTAAAACTATAAATATGGAAGAGTATTTGCCATTGATCATTCAATTGATTTCAGGAGCCCTTGGAGGCAATCTGGCCGCAAAATTGTTGCCCAAGTTGAATTTGGGCACTCTGGGCAATTCAATCTCAGGAATACTTGGCGGTGGACTGGGGGGCTATGTTTTAGGAGCCCTGGGCTTGGGCACTGACGGTGGTATGGATGCTGCTGGCATTTTAGGAAGTGTGGCCGGTGGTGGTGTCGGTGGTGGCATAATCATGGCCATTATCGGGGCCATAAAAAATGCCATGTCAAAATAATCAATGGACACACATTTTTTTCAAAGAGGGCCAACAGCCCTCTTTTTGTTTTGTGTCCCTTTGGCAAATCGCTACTTTTGAAAAAAGCAAACCAATCGATGAAGTACGACCCAATACCGAGCTCATTGTTCGTTAAAAACCGAAAGAAATTCATGGCGCAAATGCGGCCCAAGAGCATTGCCGTGTTCAACTCCAACGATATTTACCCCATCAGCGCAGATAGTACCATGCCTTTCAAACAGCACCGTGATATCTTTTATTTAAGCGGGGCCGACCAAGAAGAGACCATTTTACTTTTGTTTCCTGATGCATTGAATGTTAAGCATCGAGAGGTGTTGTTCGTTCGAGAGACCAATGAGCATATTGCCGTTTGGGAGGGGGCCAAGCTCACCAAAGAACAGGCTACAATGGTTTCGGGGATTGAAACCATTTATTGGCTCAATGATTTCGACAAGGTCTTCTTTGATTTGATGACCGAGGCCGAAACCATCTATTTCAATACGAACGAGCACTATCGCCAGGCCGTTGAGACCCAGACCCGCGAAGACCGCTTTATCGAAAAGTGCAAAAGAGATTTCCCGGCGCACCAGTGGGCGAAGAGCAACCCGATTTTACAAGAGATCAGGGGAATCAAAGAACCTGAAGAAATTGAACTGATGCAACAGGCCTGCAACATTACCGAAAAGGGGTTCAGAAGGATATTGGAATTCACCAAACCCGGGGTTTGGGAGTATGAGTTGGAGGCAGAGTATCTACATGAGTTCATCCGTAACCGTTCCCAAGGCTTTGCCTATACACCCATCATTGCCTCGGGAAACAATGCCAACGTACTGCACTATATCGAAAACAACCAACAATGCAAAGACGGTGATCTGATTTTGATGGATGTCGGTGCTGAATATGCCAATTACTCTAGCGATATGACCCGTACCATTCCTGTGGGCGGGCGGTTCAACAAACGACAGAGAGAAGTGTACGAAGCTGTGCTCAGGGTCAAGAATGAGGCGACCAAAATGCTCGTGCCGGGTACAATTTGGGCAGAATATCATGAAGAAGTCGGTAAGGTCATGACCTCAGAATTATTGAACTTGGGGTTGTTGGATGCCGCAGATGTGAATAACGAGAATCCCGATTGGCCCGCCTATAAAAAATACTTTATGCATGGTACCAGCCACCATATCGGTTTGGACACCCATGACTATGGTGCCTTAAAGACCCCCATGAAAGCGAACATGGTGTTTACGGTAGAACCGGGCATCTATATACCTGAAGAGGGATTCGGCATTCGCCTTGAAGATGATGTGGTCATTCAAAAATCTGGTGAACCGTTAAATTTGATGCGCGATATTCCCATTGAGGCAGACGAGTTGGAAGAGTTGATGAATGGCTGATGGTTAATCGTTGCCTGTCAATGATCGATTGTCATTTCGAACGCATGTGAGAAATCTATTTTTTGAAAATGAAATTTTTAGTAGCCCTTTTACAACAGCCCGATATCGAAAAAAAGATGGAAGAAGCCCCCAATAGTGCTTACGAAATAGGGGTGGTCATCGGGTCATACCTTCCTTTTGTTGCTTTGGTGGCTATTGCTTATCTGATTTATCACTATCAGAAAAAAAGAAGGGGTTCTGAATGACATTGGCACAAATAAGGGTGATCAATGCGGGCAGTACCCATCCCATATGAAAGCCCGAAAGCGGAATCCAGTTTTTAACACTTTGCAAGTGTGCTGCAAAACCAAGGCTTGAGAGAAAATCTGGAATACTGAACAAAATGGTCATGGCGACCGTCAACTGAAAAACCCTTTTTGAAACCCATTTCTCGGGCAATACGTTCAAAAAGATCAACACGATGGTAATGGGATAAATGAACATCAGTGCCGGTATGGCCACGGCAATGATATAATCGACGTTGAACCGGCCCATCAAGACCCCTAGTGCACACCCCAAAACAGCCGTGATGGTGTAGGCTTTTTGCGAATCATTGAACCTGCCCTTGACAAAATCGGCGGTACCGGTAACGATGCCCACGGCTGTGGTAAAACAAGCGAGGCTCACCAAAAGACCCAAAAAAAGGTTGGCGGTATTGCCCATGGTCTTGAGGCTGATGCCGCTCAAGATTGCGGTTCGGCCGATGTCAGGTGAAAATTCACCTTGCATGAGGGCCCCCGTCAAAATGAGTCCGGTGTAGATGAGAAAGAGTCCGAGACCCGCCAACCATCCCGCCTTGGCGATAAGGCTTCTTTTTGTCGCATAGTCGGTTGTGGTATTTTTTAGGTTGATGGAAATGATGATGACCCCGCCAACAACTACCGCGCCAATGGCGTCAAAAGTTTGATACCCTTCTAAAATGCCATGTGAGAACGGATGGGGGAATTCAGAACCTCCAAAATAAAAATCCATGGAAAAAGCAGTAATACCGATGATACAGAAAAGAATAAGGATAATGGCCGGCGTCATAAGCTTTCCGATGATATCCAGTATTTTGGAGCGGTTCATCACAAAAATGAAAACCAAGATAAAATACACTGTGCTTGTCAACAACGGGGAGGATCCAAACAGTGGCGCAACCCCCATTTCATGGGTCACCGATGCAGTGCGTGGTGAAGGTAGACTGATAGATATGGCATACACCAAATAACAGTAAAACAAGCTGAAGGTCGGAGATACCTTTTTTGCGAAATCGAACATGGTGCCCTGCAGTTTTGCATGCGCCAAAATGCCCAAAATGGGAATCAAAACAGCAGAAAGACAAAAACCAAGTGCCACCGACCACCAAAATTCACCTGACTTGAACCCCAATTGGGGCGGTAAAATGAGATTGCCGGCGCCAAAGAACAAAGAAAAAAGCGCAAATGTGACTACAAATAGTTGCTTTTTTGATATCAAAGGCTTGGTTTTATTGGGAAAGATAGGTCAAATATTGTATATTGACCACAGCATCATTTCGACCCTACAGATGAACTATATCAGTATTTCATCGAAAAAGGATGAATACAAAAAATAAAAGCTGTACAGCGGCGTTGCTGTTTTAACGATAACATCTAAAAAACACTTTCAAACGTATAACAATTAGTGAATTAGCATTATCGGTCCCCAAATCGTACAATGCACCCAAAAACCGACTTATGAAAAATACGACTTCCCCTAAAGGCAACTTTTTCAGTGCTCTTTTCTGCAATCTTTTTGGCCATCACTATGTGGTCTCAAGAAAAGTGACCGGACACATTAAAGAATACACGTGCCTGCATTGCCAAAAGCAGGTAACGACCGACGCTAGCGGAAAACTATCAGCGCTCACGCCCCAAATGCGTGAAATCAATAGTGCTTTGCAAGATATGTACCGCAAGCGCAGTGGCCGTATGGTGCAGAACGTGGCTTAATCATGAAATGAATTCCACCCCTGCGCTTTTAGGGGAATCTTGGTATTGGCCCTGGTGATTAAATGGGCCCCCTCTTTTTTGTCGGTCATATGCCCGATTACCGTCAAATTCGGATTGCCCTTTATCTTATCAAAATCTTTTTGATCGATGGTGAACAGAAGTTCATAGTCTTCCCCTCCGCTCAATACGATCATTGTACTATCCATTTTAAACTCTTCTGCAGTTGATATTACCGTGGGATCAAGTGGCAGTTTATCTTCAAACAGATTGCAGCCTACCCCACTTTGCTCGCAGAGGTGCAAAATTTCAGATGAAAGCCCATCACTGATGTCGATCATTGAAGTGGGCCGTACTTTCAATTTTTCAAAGAGCTCGATAATGTCTTTGCGGGCTTCGGGCTTTAGTTGTCGTTCAATGATATAAGAATAGGGGTCCAGGTCAGGTTGGCTATTGGGGTTTACCTTGAAGACTTCCTTTTCACGTTCCAAAACTTGAAGGCCTAAATAAGCACCCCCCAAGTCTCCAGAAACCACCAAAAGATCATTGGGTTTTGTGCCCGAACGATATACAATATGCTCTTCAGGGGCGGCACCAAGTGCGGTAACACTGATGAGCATGCCCTTTGTTGACGAAGTGGTATCGCCGCCTACCATATCAACACCATAAATCTTGCAGGCAGTGGCCACCCCGGCATAAAACTCTTCTAAAGCTTCAAGTGAAAAACGGTTCGATACCGCTAGTGACACCGTAATCTGTGTGGGCAGGGCATTCATGGCGCAAATATCGGAAAGGTTCACGATGACCGATTTATAGCCCAAATGCCTTAAGGGCATATAGCTGAGGTCGAAATGAACGCCCTCGACCAGAAGATCGGTTGAAACGATTGTCTTTTTGCCCGCAAAATCAAGAACGGCGGCATCATCGCCAACGCCTTTCATTGTTGAGGGCTGTGTCAATGGGAAATCTTTGGTCAAGTGTTTGATCAAGCCAAACTCACCCATTTTTTCAAGTGATGTACGTTTTTGGTTTTTATCTTCAAGCATTTTACAAAAGTACAGCGGACAAATATAAATCGTATCTTTAAGATAAAATTGCAAAACCCCATGAGACTTTTTTTGCCCGTCTTTTTGCTCGGCCTCTTTTTGTTTGGCTGCTCTTCTGATAGTGGTGATGACCCAATACAAGTCGATGACGACATTGCCATAACCGATGATGACGCCGGTTCGATGACCGGTGATGACCCCGATATCGGTACCGGAAACACCACTAATTCATTCGCCCCATGTGAGGGAGGGTCAGCCGCAGGATATGCATGTCAAGGCTATGATCTTGTTTTTCAAATGCCCTTAAATGCTTTTAATGCTTCACGGGCCAATGATATTTGGGGATGGACAGATCCAGACACCGATAACGAGTATGCTCTGGTAGGCCTTGACAATGGTACGGCCTTCGTTGATATTACAGATGACCAAAACCCAGTATATTTAGGAAAGTTGCCTACTGCTACGGGCAGCAGTGTTTGGAGGGATATCAAAGTATATGGCAACCACGCCTTTATCGTGGCAGAATCGGCCAATCATGGTATGCAGGTGTTTGACCTCACCCGATTGCGAAACGTTGCCAATGTGCCGGAAACATTTTCTTCAGATGCCAGGTACACGGGTATTGGCAATGCCCATAACATCGTCATCAATGAAATGGTGGGCTTTGCTTATCCAGTAGGTACTGATAGAAATGATGCATTCAATGGCGGCGCACATTTTTTGGATGTGGCGAATCCGACAAGTCCAGTAGGTGTTGGGGGGTATGGCGGTCGAGGGTATACCCATGACGCGCAAGTGGTGACCTATAACGGTCCAGATTCAGATTATACAGGAAGGGAAATCTTCATTGGGGCCAATGAGACCCAAGTAATTATTGCCGATGTGACCGATAAGGCCAATCCGGTCGACATCGCAACATTGGGCTATCCACAATTGGCTTACACGCATCAAGGTTGGTTCACTGAAGACCAACGGTACTTCATTTTGGGAGATGAGCTCGATGAGGTGAACTTTGGGGTAGATTCAAGAACCTTGGTGTTTGATTTTACCGACTTGGATGCCCCTACATTGCATACCACGTACAGTGGTCCGACCGGTGCCATTGACCATAACGGCTATGTGTTGGGCGACCGGTATTATTTGGCCAATTACACTGCCGGTGTCAGAATATTGGATATTTCACAGATTGCCGATGAAATCATTGTCGAAGAAGGGTTCTTTGACACGTATCCCAGTAGCGATACGGCAGATTTCAATGGGGTTTGGAGTGTATACCCCTATTTTTCAAGCGGAAAGATACTGGTCAACGATATCAATTCAGGGTTGTTCGTCATCAAGAAATCCAATTAATGTACGCATGAAAAAGTGGTGGTTTGTTTTTGGGATCCTCTTGCTGTTTTCATGTTCAGGTGACGACTATGGCTCAGATGATGACGGGCAAGACGAAATGGAAGAGACCAATTTCTTGGGTGAAATCGATTGGGTCAAAAGCTATGGAGGTTCAGGTGAAGATACGGCCCAAGAAATTGTCCATACCGCCGATGGGGGGTATGCGGTGCTCGGATACACCAACAGTACAGATGGTGACATTACCGGAAAATCATTGGTGGTCAACGATTATTGGTTGTTGAAGTTGGATGCTGATGGAAACCTGCTTTGGAACAAGACCTATGGCGGCAGCAAAGACGACAGGGGCCAATCGGTCATCGAGACCGATGACGGGGGGTTTGCCATTGTGGGCTACGCCATGAGCGATGATGGTGATGGCACCAACAACGAAGGCTTTCATGACAATTGGATTTTGCGATTGGATGCTTCGGGAAGCATTCTATGGGAAAAAAGTTTCGGGTTTTCAGGCCATGACCACAGCTATGACGTGGTACAGACGGTTGATGGTGGTTTTTTCTTTGCAGGGTTTTTAGATGTTACCCAATCAGGTGGTGAGGGCAATTTTGGCAAGGGAGGTTACCTTACGCGGCACGGTGTGGGTGAGTTTTGGGGCACTAAATTAGATGCCGATGGCAATCTTCAATGGCGAAGATATTTTGGGGGTACGAACAACGATCGGGCCTATAGCGTCTTGGCAACCGATGATGGCAGTTTTTTGATGGCCGGGGCCTCAGAAAGCGATGATTTTGATATAACCAGCCCAAAGGGAAGCTATGATTTTTGGGTGGTCAAGGTCGATAAGAACGGCACTATGCTCTGGCAAAGATCACTGGGGGGCTCAGGTATTGATATAGCCCGTGATATTACGAAAACAACAGATGGCGGTTATCTTGTGGTAGGCCATACCTTTAGTACTGACGCTGATATTTCACAGAATCATGGCGAGTCTGATGTCTGGTTGGTCAAATTAGACGACAATGGCAACAAGCTTTGGCAAAAATCTTTGGGCGGATTGGAATTTGACGCTGCCGAGAGCGTGGTTTTGACGAAAGATGGCGGATTTCTAATTGCCGGTAATTCGAAAAGCAGTGATGGCGACATTTCACAAAACAAGGGCGAGAATGACCTTTTGTTGATCAAGACCGACAGAAATGGCAATATTACCTGGCAACAGACCTTTGGGGGGTCTGATTTAGATTTTGGTTTTGATGCCATTGAAAATCAAGATGGTAGCCTTGTTTTGGTTGGTGAAGCAAAGAGCACCGATATTCCTGAAATTCAGCATAAGGGCGAAAAAGACCTTGTGGTGGTGAAAATTAAATAGAGCCTTCTTTGATTGATAAATTCTGTTTAACCTTTCCATAGAAAAACTTTATCAAAACATACGTTATTATAATGTAAGAAAACGTGGTAAAACCCTACTAATACCGTATATTTGACAGCTATTTAGAATAAATCTTAGTAAAAGAATGATCAAAGTTTCTGAAACAGCAAAGCAGAAAGTTGTGGCATTGATGACTGAAGAAGGGTTTGATGCCACGAAAGACTATGTGCGCGTAGGTGTGAAAAGTGGTGGTTGCAGTGGGTTGTCATACGAACTCAAGTTCGATGATAAAACCGCAGATAATGACAAGGTTTTTGAAGACAACTCAGTTCGTATCATCATCGACAAAAAGAGCTTTTTGTACCTGGTCGGCACCACGTTGGAATATTCTGGCGGATTGAATGGCAAGGGGTTTGTGTTCAATAACCCAAACGCGCAGCGCACCTGTGGATGCGGTGAAAGTTTTTCATTATAAAATTTTAGAACGGGAACATGGCCTATACAGAAGAAGAATTAAAGAAAGAACTCGAGACCAAAGAGTACGAGTATGGTTTTTATACCGATATTGAATCCGACACCTTTCCGAAGGGGTTGAACGAAGATATCGTGGCCGCCATTTCAAAGAAAAAGGGAGAGCCCGGATGGATGACAGAGTGGCGTTTGGAATCTTTTCGTATCTGGAAAGAAATGGAAGAGCCCGAGTGGGCCAACGTCACCTATAAAAAGCCTGACTTTCAAGATATCTCTTATTATTCGGCTCCCAATAAAAAACCCAAATACAATAGTTTGGATGAGGTGGATCCAGAGTTGTTGGATACCTTCAAGAGACTGGGTATTTCTTTGGACGAACAGAAAAAACTGGCGGGAGTGGCGGTTGATGTTGTGATGGATTCTGTTTCAGTGGCCACCACGTTCAAGAAGACCTTGGCCGAAAAGGGCATCATCTTTTGCTCGATTTCAGAAGCGATACAAGAACATCCTGAACTGGTGAAGAAATATATCGGTACGGTGGTGCCCCAGAAAGACAATTTCTATGCAGCGCTGAACTCGGCAGTCTTTTCAGATGGCAGCTTTTGCTACATTCCAAAAGGAGTGCGATGCCCGATGGAACTGTCGACCTATTTCCGTATCAATCAAGCGGGTACGGGCCAGTTCGAAAGAACTTTGGTCATTGCTGATGAAGGCAGCTATGTCAGTTATTTAGAAGGCTGTACCGCACCCATGCGTGATGAGAACCAATTGCATGCCGCGGTAGTCGAATTGATCGCTTTAGATAATGCCGAAATCAAGTATTCAACGGTACAAAACTGGTATCCCGGTGATAAGGAAGGAAATGGCGGGGTCTTTAATTTTGTGACCAAGCGCGGACTTTGCGAAAAGAACGCCAAGATTTCTTGGACACAGGTAGAGACAGGTTCGGCCATCACATGGAAATATCCTTCCTGTGTATTGAAAGGCGACAATTCTATCGGGGAGTTCTACTCCATCGCGGTAACGAACAATTTTCAACAGGCCGATACGGGCACCAAAATGATTCACCTGGGCAAGAACACGAGAAGCACCATTATTTCAAAGGGTATTTCCGCTGGGCAGTCGCAGAACAGTTACCGGGGGTTGGTACAGGTGAACGGCCGTGCTGAGAATGCCCGTAACTTTTCGCAATGTGACTCATTGTTGATGGGCAATCAATGTGGAGCACATACTTTTCCATATATCGAGGCCAAGAACAAGACCGCTCAGATAGAGCATGAGGCCACCACCAGTAAAATTGGTGAAGACCAGATTTTCTATTGCAACCAGAGGGGCATCGATACTGAAAAGGCCATCGCTTTGATCGTCAATGGCTTTAGCAAAGAGGTATTGAACAAGTTGCCCATGGAGTTTGCCGTAGAGGCGCAAAAATTATTGGAGATCAGTTTAGAGGGTTCAGTTGGTTGATTGAAGAGAATATTGGCCCTGACATTTCGCAGATCAAGGTCCGTATGAATGCCTTTTAAAAAAGATTTTGATACGTTTCCAAAGAGTTCGAATTATTTGAAATAAAGAAAAAATGCTAAAAATCAAGAATTTACATGCCGGTGTCGACGGCAAAAAAATATTGAATGGTATAAACTTAGAGGTGAATGCCGGAGAGGTACATGCCATCATGGGCCCCAACGGTTCGGGCAAGAGTACCTTGGCCGAGGTCATTGCGGGCAAAGAAGAGTTTGAGATAAAGAAGGGTAGCATCGAACTCGATGGGGAAGACTTGGAAGAACTCGCCCCTGAAGAGCGAGCACATAAGGGAATTTTCCTTTCGTTTCAATATCCAGTTGAAATTCCGGGAGTGTCGGTGACCAATTTCATGAAAACGGCCATCAACGAATCACGCAAGGCCAGGGGGCTTGAAGATATGCCGGCAAACCAGATGTTGAAACTCATCCGTGAGAAATCAGAGATGCTCGATATCGACAGAAAGTTTCTTTCGCGTTCGTTGAACGAAGGTTTTTCAGGCGGTGAAAAGAAGCGGAACGAAATCTTTCAATTGGCGATGATGGAGCCAAAACTCGCCATTTTAGATGAAACCGATTCAGGGCTCGACATCGACGCCCTGCGCATCGTGGCCAATGGGGTGAACAAGTTGCGGGGCAAAGACAACGCCATCGTTGTGATCACCCATTACCAGCGATTGCTCGAATATATCGTGCCCGATTATGTACATGTGCTGCACGAGGGCAAAATCGTGAAGTCGGGCGACAAAGACCTGGCCCTTGAACTGGAAGAGAAAGGGTACGATTGGATCAAACAAGAAGCTACTGTTTAGCGGCTTCTGGTTCAAAGTTTCTGGTTTCAGGTTATGGCAACTGTAAAGTATTTTGAAGATTTGGATGTTTGGCAAGAGGCACGAAGATTGTCCAAAGAAATAATTGAAATATCCAAAAAGACAGACTTGAAATCTGATTTTCGATTGAGAGATCAAATAAAAGCTTCTTCGGGCTCAGTTATGGACAATATCGCTGAAGGATTTGAAAGAGATGGAAATAGGGAATTCATACAATTTCTATCTATCTCTAAATCTTCCGCTGGTGAAACAAGGTCGCAATTGTACCGCATTTATGATAATGGATATATATCTGAAGACAAATTATTTGATCTAATAAAGGACTACAAAATTCTGAGCAAACGTATTGCAAATTTCATGGCCTATCTGAACAAAGAGGATTTCAAAGGCTTGAAATTCAGGAACGGAGTGGTAAACAATAGAAACTTGAAACATCAAACAAAGTTTGATGGGAAACATGAAACCAAAGAATAATGGATTTAAAAGACAAACTCATATCATCGTTCATGGCGTTTGAGAACAATGTCGATGTGAACCATCCGGTGCACGACATTCGATCTGAAGCGATCAAAACCTTTGAGGCGAAAGGGTTTCCGACCAAAAAACAGGAAGCTTGGAAGTACACCTCTTTGAACAATTTGCAAAAGGTCGATTTCAGTGTGTTTCCGAAAGTAGAGAATGCACTCGAGTATAAAGATGTCAAAAAGTATTTTCTTCACGAGATCGATACCTATAAAATTGTATTTATCGATGGTGTCTATAGCAGTTATCTATCTGAGACCACCCATGATGGGGTCGATGTCTGTTTGATGAGCTCTGCTTTGACCAAGCCCATGTACAAACAGGTCATTGACGTTTATTTCAACAAAGTGGCCTCTAAAGATGAATCACTGACTACCTTGAACACGGCATTCAGCAAAGAGGGGGCCTATATCTATATTCCCAAGAACAAGGCACCGAGAAAGCCCATTCAGATTTTGCATTTGGCAACGGGCAATGAAGCGGCCCTGATGTTACAGCCCCGTAATTTGATCATTGCGGAAGAAAATGCTGAACTTCAGGTAATCGAGCGTCACCAAAGTTTGACAGGCAATGAAGTCTTTACCAATTCGGTGACCGAGATCTTTGCGGCCAAAGACGCCATTGTTGATTACTACAAGGTACAGAACGATGTTAATACAGCTTCGTTGGTCGATAACACCTATATTTCGCAGAAAGATAACAGCGTGGTTCGGGTACATACCTTTTCTTTTGGTGGAAAGTTAACCCGCAACAACCTTAACTTTTACCAAAATGGTGAACGTATCGATTCGACCTTGAAGGGAATTACCATTTTAGGCGAAAAGCAGCATGTTGACCACCACACTTTGGTGCACCATGCCGAGCCCAACTGCGAGAGCCATCAAGATTATAAAGGTGTTTTCGGCGAAAGGTCAACGGGGGTCTTCAACGGTAAGATCATTGTCGATAAGATTGCCCAAAAGACCAATGCCTTTCAGCAGAACAACAATGTGCTCATCAGCGACAAGGCGACCGTAAACTCAAAGCCCCAGCTTGAGATTTTTGCCGATGATGTCAAATGTTCACATGGTTGCACCATTGGCCAATTGGATGAGGAGGCACTCTTTTATCTTCAGTCAAGGGGTATCCCCAAAAAGGAAGCGGCGGCGTTGCTCATGTATGCCTTTGCCAATAATGTGTTGGAAAGCGTCCGTATTCCTGAATTGAAGACCCGTATCAATAAATTGATCGCGAATAAGTTGGGTGTTCGATTGGGCTTTGAACTATAAAATATCATTCCAACGGAAGCAGGAATCCCTTTCATGATAGGTACAACCTTTAACATAGGAACCATCCGTAAAGACTTCCCGATTCTAAATCGTAAGGTCAATGGAAAGCCTTTGGTCTATTTTGACAATGCGGCCACTTCCCAGACCCCTAAACAGGTCATCGATGTCATTGTTGATTATTACCAACGGTACAACGCCAACATACACCGAGGGGTACACACCCTTTCGCAAGAGGCCACCGATGCCTATGAAGAAGCTAGGGGCAAAATTCAAAGGCATTTCAACATTGCCAAACCCCATGAAGTGATTTTCACTTCGGGCACTACCCATGGTATCAATTTGGTGGCCAATGGCTTTTCTTCCTTTATACAAAAAGGAGATGAAGTTTTGGTCTCGGCCATGGAGCACCATAGCAATATCGTGCCCTGGCAGATGCTCTGTGAACGAACAGGGGCGGTTTTAAAGGTGATTCCCATGAATTTGGAAGGTGAGTTGATCATGGATGAATATCACAACCTCCTTTCCGAAAAAACAAAATTGGTGTTCTGCAACCATGTTTCGAATGCACTGGGTACGGTCAATCCCATTAAGGAAATTATCGAAGCGGCCCATCGGGCAGGCGCAGCCGTTTTGATCGATGGTGCCCAAGCGGCCCCCCATATAAAGGCCGATGTGCAAGCCTTGAATGTGGATTTCTACACGGTCTCCGCCCACAAAATGTGTGGCCCCACCGGAATCGGAATGCTGTATGGAAAAGAAGAATGGCTACAAAAGTTGCCCCCTTATCAAGGCGGTGGTGAAATGATAGCTGAGGTGACCTTTGAAAAGACCACCTATGCCGACTTACCGCACAAGTTTGAGGCCGGTACACCCAATGTTTGTGGTGGCATCGCTTTTGGTGCAGCACTCGATTACATGAACGGTATCGGGTTTGATGCCATAGCGACCTACGAACAAGAACTGCTTGAATATGCCACGGAAGAGCTGCTAAAAATCGAAGGGCTCAAGATTTATGGTACGGCAAAAGAAAAAACATCGGTCATATCGTTCAACATCGAGGGGTTTCACCCCTATGACATCGGCACGATTTTAGACAAACTGGGTATTGCCGTACGCACCGGCCACCATTGCGCACAACCGATTATGGACTTCTACCGGATTCCCGGTACGGTTCGGGCCAGTTTTAGTTTTTATAATACCAAAGAAGAGATCGAGGCAATGGTCGAGGCGGTCAAAAGGGCCAAAGCTATGTTATTGTAATCTAGGTTAACATTTTGCCAATCATTTGATAAACGCCTGAACGAATGGTATTTTTGCACAAAACCGACAGATGACCATTGCCGAGATACAAGACGAGATAGTAGATGAGTTTTCGATGTTCGATGACTGGATGCAGCGTTATGAGTATATGATCGAATTGGGCAAATCACTACCGTTGATAGATGACCAATATAAGACTGATGATAACCTCATCAAGGGCTGCCAAAGCAAGGTTTGGGTGCATGCAGAATTAGAAGGTGATAAATTGGTCTTTACCGCAGATAGTGATGCCATTATCACAAAGGGCATTATAGCCATTTTGATTCGGGCCTACAGCGATCAGAGACCTCAAGACATCATCGAAGCCAATACTGGCTTCATTGATGAAATTGGACTAAAAGAGCATTTGTCGCCTACAAGGGCCAATGGTCTGGTCAGCATGATCAAACAGTTGAAACTGTATGCCGTGGCCTATCAAACACAATTGAACTAACATGGGTGAAGACACAAAGACCATTGATACTGCCGAACTGGGAGAAAAAATAGTACGGGTATTAAAAACGATTTATGACCCCGAGATACCTGTTGATATCTATGAATTGGGGCTGATTTATGATGTCTTTGTCAATGAAGATTATGATGTCAAGATTCTGATGACCCTTACTTCGCCGAATTGCCCAGTGGCAGAAACACTGCCCGTTGAAGTAGAGGAAAAAGTGAAATCTTTGGACGTGGTCAAGGGTGCCGAGGTCGAGATTACCTTTGACCCACCATGGACACAAGATCTTATGAGTGAAGAAGCCAAACTTGAGTTGGGACTTTTATAACATGGCAGAAGAAATAGTAAATAGGGTCGCGCAAAGTAAACTGATCACCTTTGATTTGGAAGAACTCTATCCAGAAGGGGAAAGGAGGGTGCTTGACATCAAAGAGTGGCTTTACGAGGGGTTGATCTTACGTGAAAAAGAATTCCGGTTTAAAGTTGACGAGCACGATTGGTCGCAATATGCCGATTCTTATGTGGCCCTTACCTGTTCTTCAGATGCCATTGTGCCCGGTTGGGCGTTTATGCTGCTCGCTTCCAAACTACAGCCTTTTGCAAAAAAAGTGGTTCGAGGTGATTCAGAGACACTCGAGACCTTATTGTATCAAGAAATCATTCAAAGCCTAGATGTTTCCAGCTTTGAAGACAAGCCTGTTATCATCAAAGGCTGTGCAAACAAACCCGTACCTGAAAATGCCTATCTCATGGCTATCGCCAAAATACAGCCTGTCGCCAAAAGTGTGATGTACGGTGAGGCCTGCTCTTCTGTGCCCTTGCACAAAAGAAAATAATGCCCAAAGCAGAAATGTGACAATTCGTACTTTTGTGTTTCTAATCGCTAAAACACTAACAGTATGAAGAACTTAATCGCTATGGTCGCCGCCCTTTTGGCGACCACTATGGTATGGGCCCAGACCAAAGAAGAACTAGAGGCCGAAATGGCCCCCAAAAAAGATTCCATTGCCGCCATTCAAGGTAGGGTCGATGCCCTACAGGCCCAAATTGATGCCCTGCCCGGTTGGCGGGTGGGCGCTTTCGGTACCATTGGGGGTAGTCTTTCAAATTTCAACAATTGGTACGCCCAAGGTTTTCCGAACAACTCATCGGGTAACATAGGCTTTACGGTCAATGCATATGCCAATTTAATCGAAGACAAGTTTTTTTGGAGAAATTCATTGAACACCAACCTTTCATGGGTAAAATTGGACGATGAAGATGACCCCAATGATGAAGAAGGTTTTCGTGAGGCGACCGATGTATTCAATTTGACATCCCTTTATGGTCGAAAATTGAGTGAAAAATGGGCGGCATCTGGTTTAATGGAATATCGCACCACCATTCTCAGCAACTTTAACGATCCCGGTTATCTAGATTTGGGTGTCGGCATGACATGGACACCCATTACCGATCTAGTGGTAGTGATACACCCCTTGAACTATAATTTCGTGTTTGCCGATGACGATACCATTTTCAATTCGTCATTGGGCGCCAAAATCTTGGCCGATTATACACGAAAGATCGGTGCCATCAACTTCAAGACAAACCTTTCGATGTTTCAAAGTTATGAAGATGGCGACCTGAGCAACTGGACATGGATAAACTCTTTTTCCTATACACTTTGGAAGGTCATTGGCGTCGGGTTTGATTTCGGACTTCGCAACAACAAACAGGAAGCCCTTAACTATGAAGTCAACACTCTTGGCAATACCGGGGCCACCTTTGATACTATAGACAACGATTTACAGACCTACTGGACCTTGGGATTGAGCTATTCTTTCTAAATACCATGGTGGTATACACATAAAAAAGCCCAGACAATTTGTCTGGGCTTTTTTAATGTAAGTAGGGTTTAAATTGGGTTATTTTGCTAACCTTTTTTGAGCTTAAGCTCGAGTGAAAATTTGGGGATAAACACTATAACTTAATCATGGTAAAGATACGACCACAAAATTGTTAACCCGCAATTTTTGTTGTCAAACAATTCTTTTTTGTGGTGGCCCAAACCAGTGGTGCGGTTTTATCGATGAACAGCATTATGCGAGGTGTTATGAAAAAGTGTCAAGATGTTCAGGGTATAGAAAATTGTTGTACGGAAAACGCGTCACGTGTATTTCCCTAACGGCTTGATAGACCTTTTTTCTGAACCCATCCAAGTTGTCTTTATTCAGGGCCGAGATGAATAGTGCATCATTGCCCATTCTGCCAAACCATGTCTTTTGCCATTCTTCCAAGGTAAAATGGGCAGCGGTCTTTTCAGTGACCAAATCATCTTCCTCAATGGTTTCGGGTCGGTATCGATCTATTTTGTTAAAGACCATGATGATTTTTTTGTCGGCACTTCCGATTTCATCCAGAATTTGGTTCACCGACTCAATATGCTCCTCAAAATTTGGGTGTGAGATGTCAACAACATGCAATAACAGGTCGGCTTCACGTACTTCATCCAATGTGCTTTTGAAGCTTTCAACCAATTGTGTGGGCAGTTTTCTGATGAATCCGACCGTATCGCTCAGTAAAAAGGGCAGGTTGCCAATGACCACTTTTCGAACAGTGGTATCAAGCGTGGCAAACAACTTGTCTTCGGCAAAAACATCACTCTTGCTGATAACGTTCATCAGGGTTGATTTGCCTACGTTGGTATAACCGACCAAGGCTACCCGTACCAAGGCCCCGCGATTGCCCCGCTGGGTTTCCATCTGCTTGTCTATCTTGCCCAATTTTTTTTTCAAAAGGGCAATGCGGTCACGAACAATACGCCTATCGGTCTCTATCTCTGTTTCACCAGGTCCGCGCATACCAATACCCCCGCGTTGTCGCTCTAAGTGTGTCCATAGGCCGGTCAGTCTTGGTAAAAGGTATTCGTACTGGGCAAGCTCGACTTGGGTACGGGCATAACTGGTCTGGGCCCGTTGGGCAAAAATATCCAGGATCAAACTGGTACGATCCAATATTTTGCAGCGCAATATTTTTTCAATATTGTTTTGCTGTGCGGGTGAGAGCTCATCATCAAAGATGACCGAACCAATATCATTTTCTTTGACAAATCGTTGTACATCTTCCATCTTTCCGCTACCGATAAAAGTCTTCGGATTGGGCACCTCGATTCTTTGCACAAAACGTTTTACCACTTCACCACCGGCGGTATAGGTCAGAAATTCAAGCTCGTCAAGATATTCTTTGACTTTTTGCTCGTTCTGTGATTTGTTGATGATACCGATGAGGGCGGCTTTTTCGAGCTCAATGTTCTTTTTGTCAAGCATAGTCTTAATTAGACTGCAAAGCTACACAATGTTTGCAAGTTGAATTTTGTATTTTGGGGGAAGCATTTTTTACTATGTCAAAAAAGGGCCCCTATAAGAAACCCCATACGATCGCTTTCTATAATCTGGAAAATTTTTTCGATACGGTCAATGACCCCTACACACTTGATGATGACTTCACACCAGCGGGATTTAAAAAGTGGACCCCACAGCGTTTCAAAAAGAAAGCAAAAAAGTTGGCCCGTGCCATTGCAAAGATCGGTGTTGAAGAAACACAAAAACCACCTGTATTGATCGGCATTGCCGAGGTAGAGAACAAGAATGTCATCGAATATTTGCTGGCCCAAAAACCACTTTCGGAAATAGCATACGATTATGTGCATTTTGACTCGCCAGACGAAAGGGGCATCGACACGGCACTATTGTACCATAAAGACCACTTTGAGGTTTTGCAGGCAGAGATGATACCTCTTATCATTGACAATTTGAACGGTGACCGAGACCTTACCCGAGATATTTTATATGTGAAGGGGCAGCTTCATGCAGAAGAAGTCCACATTTTTGTCAACCATTGGCCCTCAAGGAGAGATGGGGCCGAAGAAACCCAATACAAACGCATAAAGGCTGCAGAAGAGATAATGGGAAAAATGAAAAAAATTGCCGATAAAGAAGCAAACCTTATTGTAATGGGCGATTTTAATGACGACCCCAATGCCAAGAGCATTGAAATGCTGATGAAGACAGGCAAGTTTATCAATCCGTGGAGAAAACTGCTTTCACCGGTCAGCGGTAGTGCAAATTATAAAGGGGTATGGAGCCTCTTTGATCAAATATTACTGTCGCACAGCTTTTTGAACCACGAGCCGAATACCCATAGCTTTCAGAAAGCAGCCATTTTTTCACCTCGTTTGCTAAAAGAATGGAAAGGTTCATACAAGGGGAATCCGTTTCGGACTTTTGCCGGTAAAAAATATTTAGGCGGTTATAGCGACCATTTTCCCGTTTATGTCATATTGAAAGAGCAGTGATAAGCTTGGGGCAAGGGCACCACAAAACCACAAAAAATTGAATTTTCACAACATGCGAATGAGAAAAACTGCGCATTTCATCGAATAAATAGGGATTTTAATCGATGATTTTAGTTAATAAAAATATATTTGTAGTCCAAATCTTACTCATTAGAAAGCCATGGACTACAATAACATTGTCTTTAAGACTTTGCAAATTGTTCTCTTTTCAAGTGTACTTTTCTACACCGCACTGGTTAGAGGTCAGTCCAAAGAACAGAAAAATTTCATTCGTTCCGTTTATCAGACCAAAGAAATAGAGACTTTCATTTCAAAAATGAAGGCTGGTTATGACATGAAGCAAATCAAGCTTCAACAATTTGCCAAAGAAAATGGATTAAAGATGAATGAAAAACTATCTGATGGCACTATTGTTTCATTGCAAGATTTGGGAGATGACGGCACGCCTCTTTTCTACACCACATTTATGGATCCTACCAGCAAAGTTTCCAGGGCCAATGAACTTCATCAAGGAGGCTCATTGAATTTGGCTTTAGACGGTGACGATCTTGAGGTTGGGGTTTGGGATGCAGGTATTGCCCTGGCCACCCATCAAGAATTTGATGTTAGGGCCAAGAATATGGATGGTACGGAAGAAATCAGCCCACATGCCACAATGGTCACGGGGGCGCTAATTTCATCGGGGGTCAAGAAAAAGGCCAAGGGCGTGGCTTTTGCCGCTGATGCATTGACCCACGATTGGACACGCGATAAAATTGAAGTGGCAGAGGCCGCAGCAAACGGTATGTTGCTTTCAAACCATTCATACGGTATCAAATCTGACCGTGTACCTGACTGGTACTTTGGCTCATACATCAAGGTGTCACAAGATTGGGACGATATCATGTTCAATGCGCCCTATTATTTAATGGTCACCGCAGCGGGCAATGCGCAGAATTCTTATGACAATGAAATGCCCGTTTACGGCAAAACAAAAGATGGGTTCGATCTTTTGCTGGGCTTTGCCGTTTCTAAAAATGGCATTACCGTAGCTGGAGCCAATACCCGAATCAATGACAAAGGTGAATTGACCAGTGCCGAAGTGGCGGGCTATAGCAGCTTTGGCCCGGTTGATGATGGTCGTATCAAACCTGATTTGGCAGGCGATGGCACTTCGGTTTTTTCTGCAAGTTCATACGGCAACCAAAGCTATGGAGCCTCAACGGGCACTTCGATGGCCACACCGGGGGTAACAGGTTCTTTGCTTTTATTACAACAGTACCATGAGCAACTTTACGGCACCTACATGAAGGCGGCCACTTTGAAGGGGCTTGCCCTACATACCGCCGATGATGTTGCCGCTGCTGGGCCAGATTATAAAATGGGATGGGGCGTTCTGAACGTCAAGCAAGCGGCCGAGGTATTGAAACATAAAGACTTTAGTACAATAATTTCTGAAGAAACCTTGGCAAATAATGCGGTATATTCCATTACGGTAAAGGCCGACGGAAAGCAGCCTTTATCGGCTTCCATTTCTTGGACCGATCCTAAAGGAGAATTCATCAACCGGGGCAGTATAAATGATGCCACCGCAGCATTGACAAATGATTTGGATATGAGGATTACCAAGGACGGAAAAGAATTTTTTCCTTGGAAACTGAATCCGGCAAAAGCCAATGACAGAGCCCAAAAGGGCGATAATCGAGTCGATCCCTATGAACGTATCGATATACAGGATGCAAAAGGAGAATACACCATCACCATCACACACAAAGGCGGTCTTACCAGTGCTGTACAAGATTTTTCATTGATTGTTTCAGGGGCAGAGCTGACCCAATGTCGCATTGAGGCCCCAAATGGACTGGAGTTGGCCTCAGCGACCGAAGCAGTTGCAAGGTTTGAATGGAATGCAGCAGCCGAAACGCTCTTTGAGATTCAATACAAAGAAAAGAACGAGGTTGAATGGGTTACTGGCCATACCTGGGAAAACCATTGGAACATACCCGACCTTGAAAAGGGCAAAGCGTATGAAATCAGATTACGGGCAGTATGCACTGAAAATTTGGTCTCAGAATTCAGTAAGACACTCGAATTTGAATTCAATGGAGCGGCTACCGAGCAACCGATCGAATATGGGCCATTGTCACATTCTGAAGCGTTGCATATTTCCGTATATCCCAATCCGGCAGTGAATGAGTTAATGGTAAATGCCCAATTGTCATCTGATGCCGAGTATTCGGTGGTGACCGTATCGGGCAATATCATTAAGAACGGAAAAGTCAATGGTGCCATCAATGTCGCTGATTTGGCCTCTGGCCTATATGTGTTGATGGTGCAGGACCATTCGGGTTTGAAAAGCTCGAAATTCTACAAAAACTAAGAGCTTAATTGGGCTTTGAAGCTCAAACTTTTTTGATTTCGCTGTCTTTCAACAACCCATCGCCCCGTAAGCGCAAGAAAACCTGGGCAGTGGTAACCACATCGAGTTCACAGTAGGTAATGATCCTGTCGAGATCGCTTTCCTTATAATAGACATCCCTTACCATACTGCCGTCCATATCTTCCTTTGGTGAAGGAATATCCAGAACATTGGCCAAGAGCTTCAATGAGGTAAAATGTTTGTAATCGCCGAACTTCCAGAGTTCCATGGTATCGAGGTGGGGCACTTCCCATGGCTTCTTACCGAACAAATCCAATTTATAGGGTAGTTTGATGCCATTGATAAGCATTCTTCTGGCGATATACGGAAAATCGAATTCCTTTCCATTATGGGCGCACAACAAATGTTTGGTTTGGCTAAAATGCTCAATAAGCAGGTTTTTGAATGATTTTAAGATCTTGATTTCTTCACCGTGGTAAGAAGTGACCCGAAAACTTCTGGCGTCACCATCGATGGCAAAAAACCCCACTGAGATACAGATGATCTTGCCAAACTCGGCCCAGATACCGGCCCGCTCATAGAACTCTTCGGGACTGATTTCATCTTTTCTTTGGTACTGTGACTTCTGCTCCCAGAGTATTTGGCGTTCTTGGTCAAGTTCGCCAAAACTTTCTTTTTGGGGCACGGTCTCGATATCTAAAAAAAGAATGTTCTCTAAATTCAGTTTGTAGAGCATGGCCGAAAAATACTAATTTGGGATGAAACCGCATACTTCCAAAAATTAAATGGTATCTTGTTTACTTTCAAAAGGCTATGAATTTGAAAAGAATACTCTGTACGGTTTTGGCGTTGGTCGGTATGGGCTGTTCAACCGATGACAATGGTGTAACCCAAGAAGATATCAAGAAAACGGCGAAAGCTGATTTTATGGTTATCGGCGAAGACTTGGATACTGTTTATCAGTTTAACTATGATGCTGATTCAAATAATGGCGAACAGATTGATCTGACAGATGAATTGGGAGTTTGGCCCAATTATATCACCTTAAGGCAATTCAAAGACCAACTTTCTTTCTTTTCTTTTTTCGCTGGAGCTTTTTCTTTGGCGGTAAAGGATGTTTCAACAGGCGCATTGGCAAATTACGATAGTTTTTACACCTACAGCACCGAGCGGTCGGTTGCGTGGGGCACCAATAATACCTCGAATGTGTTTTTCGGGTATTTTGGCCCTTGGAGCAGTAGAAACCTTGCCATACAAGATATCTCGCTGCAAGAAAATGAAGGCGAAGATATCACCATCGATTTTGGTATCGATCAGGTTTTTCAACCTCTTTTTCTGGAAGATAAGATATATATGGTCTATCGCGACAATCAAGGAGACTATAAATTGACCCAGTACAATACCCGCACAAAGAACAAAGGCGCTACACTTGATTTTGGAGAAACCGCGATCAGCATTTTAACTAACGAGTCGGGTAACCTGGTGGTCATCAGAAATGGTGTTGAAACCACTTTGGAGATCTATGATGCAGATAGTTTGATGTTTTTAGGGGGTGTACCGATGAGCTTGGATTCAGGATTTTTACCCGGCCCCATTGATGATGCCATAGTTGTCGACAACCGATTCTATTATTCGATGCCCTATGCGCAACCTGCCCCTTTTTCAGCAGGGCCCGCGATATACGATTTGACCACCCAAGAAAATAGACGGATCGATTTCTTGGCCATCGCCAATGAAATAGAAATAGAATTGGGAACAGGTATTACCGTGATCGCACAAGATTATGATTGGATTCAAGAGGTTTTTTTAGTGGGCTATAGGGTTCGTACTGAAGAGGTATTGGGTGGCGTAATGCAAATTTCGACCGATGGAGAACTATTGGCCAATATCACGGTTCCGTTCTTTCCGACGTATTTCGTAAAAAACTAAAACAAACTTTGCTGCTTTATCGGGCTCTCATGATCCAATAACCACTTTTTTCGGTGAAGGCCACCGGCATAACCGGTCAAATCTCCATTGCTTCCGATGATACGGTGACAGGGAACCACTATCCATAATGGATTTTTTCCATTGGCGGCGGCAACGGCACGAATGGCCTTTACATCGCCCAATCGTTTTGTGAGCTCTAGATAAGAGACCGTTTTTCCATAGGGAACTTCCAGAAGAGCGCTCCAGACCTTTTTCTGGAAGTCTGTGCCCTGGGGATTCAATTTTAGATCGAATTGTTTTCGGGAGCCTTCAAAATATTCCTTCAATTGGTACACGGCATCTTCCAACACTTCTGGAATGATATCGGCTGGTTTTTTCTCGTCGATTACGGTAATGGAAATCAATCCTGAAGTATCGCCTTTGAATTCGGCCGTGCCGATAGGGGTTTTAAGGTAAGCGGTTTCCATCAGTCTTCGTCGGGTATTTGTTCTTGTATAATGCCCAGACGCTTGGCGCGCACCTCCCAATTTTTGCGGGCCAGCAATTGTAGATCGGCAACATTGTCACTTTCATCCATGATTTCAAGTCCCAAGAGTGTTTCGATGACATCTTCCATGGTGACAAGCCCACTGACCGAACCATACTCATCGACCACCAGTGCAATATGTTCACGTTTGGCGACAAAGGTTTCGAATAGTTGGGGAATTGGCGTTTTGCGACTGGTCGCCAAAATATCACGTTTGATCGTCGATAACGGGGCTTTGCCCTTTTCATTGATAATGGTCTCGAGCACTTCGTCTTTCAACACAAACCCTGTGATATGGTCAACACTGTCTTTGAATAGGGGTATTCTTGAAAACCGTAACTGCGGATTGGCTTCAAAAAAGTCTTTGATGGCGGTATCTTCAGAAGCCATTTTCATTACGGTTCTCGGGGTCATTACATCTTTGGCCATGATTTCGTCGAACCGCAAAAGATTTTTGATGACCTTCGATTCTGATTCCAATACGGCCCCTTCTTCATGGGCGATGTCTGCCATGGCTGTGAAATCTTCACGGCTCAATACACTACCGTGCACGTTCTTCTTGCCGATCAATTTGGTAAATAGCTGCAAAAGCCAGAGCAATCCCGTCCATTTCAATACAAAGACCATTGCTTTTAAGGCCTTTGCCGTGAAATTGGCCAGTTGTTTCCAATAGGTGGCGCCTATGGTTTTCGGAATGATCTCAGAAGCGACCAAGATCAAGATCGTCATGATGGTCGAAACAGCGCCTACCATGAGATCTTCGGTAAACTCGATGCCGAGAAGGGTGCGCTGTTCGCTACCAAAGGCATTGGCGTAGGCCGTTTTGGCCTGTACACCTACCAAAATGGCCCCTACGGTATGGGCAACGGTGTTGAGGGTCAAAATAGCGATGAGGGGCTTGTCAACATCTTTTTTGAGATCTTCAAGTTCAAAGGCGTACGTTTTTCCCTCTGCCTTTTTTACATTGATGAACGTCGGGGTGATGCTCAGCAGTACCGCTTCGAGAATTGAGCATAAAAAGGAGAAAAAGATGGAAATGAGTGCGTAAAAAATCAGGAGTCCCATGAGCGCTTGCTTATGACTAAGATATTAATAATTTAGGAACACCCTGTTGTTCATTTGCCTTCAATGTCGGCCTCATGGAAAACCTGGTGCAATGCAGTTCTGATATTGAGTTCATATAGTTTTCGATGTGACCTGAAAGGGTGTACCCTATTGGAAAGAAAGATAAATACCAATTGGTCTTTTGGGTCTGCCCAAGCAAATGTGCCGGTAAAACCCGAGTGCCCAAAGCTTTCTGGGTTGGCCATTGGCGCGGGATAGGCATCTTTCAGGGCCAAGGTATCATTGCCCAACAGGGGTTTGTCAAAACCAAGGCCGCGGCGATTTTCGTTTTCAGGATACTGTACCGAAATAAATTCTTTTACCACTGCTGAAGAGAGATAGCGCTTGCCATTGAACGCTCCATAGTTTTGATATAACAGCATGAGTTTGGCCAGGTCATGGGCCGAGGCAAAGAGACCTGCATTGCCCGAGACACCGCCCAACAGTGCCGCGTTCTCGTCGTGTACCCAATTTTGTGTCAGGGCATGGCGAAAAAGGGTATCGATTTCTGTGGGAACAATTTTATTCGGCAGCGCTTTCTCATTGGGATTGAAACATAGGGTCTTGGCACCCATGGGGTCGTAGAAATTCTTTCGCAGATAGGTTTTATAGTCTTCACCCGTCAATTGCTCAATAAGTTTCGGAAAGATCAGGAAGGTAAGACCTGAATAGCGGTATTTCTTTTCTTCGGATACCTTGGAGCGATTGATGATGCGCTGCATCTTTTGTTCAAAGCGGTTCTTGACATAGAGGCTATCATAGGCCTGCTTCTTGAATCTTTTGTGGGCGCTGTGCCGCACAAAACGTTTTTTCAGTTGGCCATTTTTCTTGAGCACCTTTCCCAAGAACACAATATAGGGTTGCAAGCCTGCTTGGTGGGCCAAAATCTCGCGAAGGGTCAGGTTTCGTTTGTCTTTCTGTTTTCGCCAAGGCCTCCAATAGGTTGAGAAAGGCACATCCAAATTCAGTTTTTTCTCATCGACCAATTTCATCAGGGCCGGAAGTGGGGCCGTGATTTTGGTAACGGAAGCCAAATCATATACGTCGGTCAATGAAACGGGTTGTAGGCTGTCATAGGTATGAAAACCATATGCCTTATGAAAAATGACAGCACCGTTTTTGGCTACCAATACCTGTGCCCCGGGGAATGCCCTATTTTTTATACCATTCGTTATGATGGCATCTGTTTTTGAATGGATATAGATGCTATCCAAACCCATTTCTGAGGGATGGGCAAATGGCAATGAATCATTTTCTTGGGCAAACGAACACCAAGAAATCAATAGAATGGGTACAAAAAGAAGATTTTTCAAGTGTTGGCTGTTTTATCCCTATAATAACTGTACGGCTTCCTTCGCAAAATACGTGGCAATGATGGTTGCCCCTGCCCGTTTGATGGCCATCAATTGTTCCATCATCACAGCATCATGGTCGAGCCATCCTTTTTTAGCCGCCGCCTTCAACATGGCATATTCACCTGAAACCTGATATACCGCCACGGGCACTTCTACTTCGTTCCGTATTTCACGAACAATGTCCAAATAGCAAATTCCTGGTTTGACCATTACGATATCGGCCCCTTCATCAATGTCCATTTGGGTTTCCTTGATGGCCTCAAATCTGTTGGCGGGATCCATTTGATAGGTCTTCTTGTCTTTGGGCACATTTTTTTCATCAACGGGAGCGGAATCCAGGGCATCTCGAAAGGGGCCATAAAAGGCACTGGCATACTTGGCGGAGTAGCTCATGATGCCCGTGTTGGTGAACCCCTCGTCTTCCAAGGCTTCTCGAATGGTAAGTATGCGACCGTCCATCATATCGCTTGGGGCCACAAAATCAGCACCAGCTTGGGCATGTGAGACACTCATCTCGGCCAATAGCTCACTGGTCTCATCGTTGAGAACATGTCCGTCGATGACAATGCCATCATGGCCATATGAAGAATAGGGATCCAAGGCCACATCGGTCATGACCAACATATCTGGACAGGCATTTTTTACCGTTTTGATGGCCCGCTGCATGAGACCGTGCTCATTGATGGCCTCTGAGCCTTTGTTATCTTTTAAATTATCGGGCACCTTGACAAAAAGCAAGACGGCACAAAGCCCCATTTGCCAAAGCGCCTTGACTTCCTTCTCGAGCTCATCAAGGCTCAGGCGATGGTAATTGGGCATAGAGGGTATTTCTTCCTTTATTCCTTTTCCCTCTACCACAAATAGCGGTACCAAGAAGTCATCTGGCGTCACCACTGTTTCGCGCACCAATCGCCTGATGGATTCGCTTGCACGCAGTCTTCGATTTCGTATGAGTGGATACATAGTGTTAAATTTCAATTTCACCAATTAGATAGGGTACGGCTTTCCCTGATATTTTTACCCGTTCACCCAAATATTCGCAGATCAAATTACCGCCCCGTTTCGATAGTTGTTTCGCCGTCATTTTATTCTTGCCCAACACTTTTGCCCAATAGGGCGTCAGCGACGTGTGTGCTGAGCCGGTCACCGGATCTTCGGGAATACCACAATAAGGTGCAAAAAACCGTGATACGAAATCTGAATGTCTGCCCTCGGCTGAAACGATCACCCCCCTACAATTCAGTTGGGCCAGTAAATAAAAATTGGGCTGTATGGCTTCGATTTCCTCTTGGGAGTTATAGATCAATAAATAGTCGGTCTTGCCCTTTAGTGTTTTAAAAGGGGTCAGTCCGATGGCCTTGTCCAGCTCTGGCAAACCCTTTATGGGCACAATATCGTCTGTAGGGAAATCAAGGGTCATCCAACCCTCCAACCCCTTTGTGACCAACAAATTACCGCTTCGATGAGAATAAAACCGAATGGTTTTTTCTGTGTAGCCGTGATAATTGAAAAGTACATGGGCCGAGGCCAAGGTGGCGTGGCCACAAAGATCGACTTCGGTTTCAGGGGTGAACCAGCGAAGCTCGAAGATGCTGTTTTTCTGTACCATAAAAGCGGTCTCGGCCAGATTGTTCTCTTGGGCGATTTTTTGCATTATATCGGCGTTGAGCCAACTATCTAAAATACAGACAGCGGCCGGATTGCCCTCAAAAACATGGTCGGTGAAGGCGTCGATTTGATAGAGGGTCAGTTTCATGCCATAAAGCTAAGCATTAAACCTTTGAGAATTTGCTTATTTCCCTCCAAGTGACCAACCGAATGTCATTTTCTTCCAGTACCAAACGGGTTTTTTCATCGGTAAAGGTCTCAAAATCCATTTGTCTCCATTCCGAACCAAAATTAGGATGGTCGATCGTTATGCTTTTCATCTCGTCGTCATCGAATGCCGGATGTATCAAAATGATATTAAGGCCTGCATCGAGATTTTTGATGGTTTCTTGATAAAAGGCTTTCAGATGCTGTTTTTTAAAATGATCGAATGTCGCCCATTCGGCATTATCCACAACAAAATCTCTTTCATCTATACAATCCGCTACCTTTAGGCCTACACCATGCATCAATTTTTTGTTGATGAATACGGGCAGGCCATATTTTTTGCCCAGATCTTTATAGCTTTTGAAGAAATCGGGCGAAGCCCCTACGCTGTACATATGCGAATCTATATGGCTTGGTTGCAATCCAAAATCAAGGGCACGTTCCATCTGGGCGACAAGCTCTTTATAGACCTCTTCAGTTCGGGCATTTTCGCTTAACTCTTGTCTGGTTTTGTAGAAGTGTCCGTTGTGGTCGATGAGGCTTTTGACTTCTTCGGGTGGCGATACGGGACCAAAGCGGTAATCATGCCATTCACAGGTAAGGGTCAGATGAATACCATAATCAAATGCCGGATTTTCTTTGGCAAAGGTCGCCATCTCCTCAAAAGCCGGACAAGGAACCATGATACTGTAAGAGTTGACCATTCCCTTTTTCAGGCATTCGATGGTCGCCCTGTTTTCAGAATGCGATAATCCGGCATCATCGGCGTGTATGATGAGCAGCTTGTCTTTACTGGCTTTTTGTTGGCTTGATCGGTTCACGCCCATTTTTTTGGTTTTTGCAAGACTTTTGTGAGCCGCTCTTCTTCACTCCCCCTTTCAGGGTGGTGGTCATACTGCCATTGCACATGGGGCGGAAGGCTCATCAATATGCTTTCGATACGGCCGTTGGTACGCAGTCCGAACAATGTGCCCTTATCATGCACCAAATTGAACTCGACATAGCGCCCACGGCGTATTTCTTGCCAATCGCGGTGGGGCTGGTCATATACCATATCTTTTCGTTTTGAAACAATGGGTATATAAGCCTCCAAAAAACTATTGCCCACTTCGGTGACGAAATTGTGCCAGGCCTCCATATCCATTTCTTCGTTGGCCTTGCAATAGTCAAAAAAGAGTCCGCCCACACCTCTGGCCTCGTTTCTGTGGTGGTTCCAAAAATAGTCATCGCAGCGTTTTTTATACTGTGGGTAAAAATTCGGATGATGTCGATCACAGGCCCGTTTGCAGATAGAGTGAAAATGCGCAGCATCTTCATCAAAGAGGTAGTAGGGGGTCAGATCTTGTCCGCCGCCGAACCATTGGTCCACAATATTTCCTTGCTGATCGTACAGTTCAAAATAGCGCCAATTGGCGTGTACCGTGGGAACAAACGGGTTTTTAGGATGGATGACCAAGCTCAATCCGCAGGCATAGAAATCGGCATCACTGACACCGAAGTACTGTTGCATGCTCTCAGGCAATTTGCCGTGAACTGCAGAAATATTGACCCCTCCTTTTTCAAAAACCCCTCCGTTTTCGATAACGCGCGTGCGGCCCCCACCACCTTCGGGCCTCTGCCATAGGTCTTGTTTGAATGTTGCCTTGCCATCTACCTCTTCGAGTTTTGAAGTGATGGTATCTTGCAGGTTCTGTATGTATTCGTAGAAGTTGTCTTTTAGGTTCATCTTATGATATGGACTAATTGTTTTTTAAGGGATTTCAACTCTTCTGCCTTTTCAACATAGACCGAATCTTCGGTCATTTTTTGCAATTTTTCGACCAAATGGTCAATGCTGCTTTCAGCATACTCGAGAAAGAGGTTTCGACCTACTTCGTTGTTGTGCAGGTCCATTTTTTTGGCCAGTTCCCGATTGGGAAATGCAAGCTCATGCCAATCGGTGATGTTCTTGGTCCAGCGCAGCACTTTGCCCTTATTTTTAGACCATTTGGCACATTTCTTGGCGATCAGGTAATTCCAAAGGGCATGCCGAAAAGCATTTGCAGGTCCGTTTTCGTGATGTTTTCTTTGGTAATGATAATAGGAAAGATCAATGGTTTCTCTTGTGGCACTGATGGTCGGCCAAACGAACAATGGGTTTTTTATAACAAGTACGGTCACTCTCCACAGGTTTTTTGAACCGATTCTTCTAATGGTCTGCCATGGGCTCATTGACTGTATTCCTTTACTGCCTCGACAAACGCCTTTGCATTTTCAAGTGGAATGTTGGGTAAAATTCCGTGTCCGAGGTTTACAATGTAACGGTCTTTGCCAAATTCATCAATCATTTGGCGTACCATTTTCTTGATGTCTTTGGGAGGTGACAGTAGTCGGGCTGGATCAAAATTGCCCTGTAATGTTATTTGGCCACCGGTGAGGTACCGCGCATTTTGGGCAGAACAGGTCCAATCGACACCTAAGGCGGCAGCGCCCGATTGTGCCATTTTGTTCAGTGCAAACCAGCAGCCTTTACCGAAAACGATAACGGGTGCGTGCCCTTTTAGGGCATCGACGATCTGCTGAATGTACTGCCATGAAAATTCTTGGTAATCGATCGGTGAGAGCATACCGCCCCATGAATCGAAAATTTGTACGGCATCACAACCGGCTTTGACCTTCTCTTTGAGATAGGCAATTGTGGTATCCGTTATTTTTTGCAACAATTCATGCGCTGCTTCGGGCTGGGTAAAGCAGAAGCCCTTGGCCAGATCAAAACTTTTGCTGCCCTGTCCTTGCACACAGTAGCAGAGAATCGTCCATGGAGAGCCTGCAAAACCGATCAGTGGAATCTCATCGTTCAGTTTTTCCTTTGTCATTTTGATGGCCTCCATCACATAGCCCAGTGTATCGTTGATATCGGGCACAACAACTCGGGTTACATCTTCGGCCTTTCTTATGGGGTCTGGCAAATAGGGGCCGAAATTGGGCTTCATCTGCACTTCGATCTCCATTGCCTGCGGAATCACCAAGATATCGCTAAAGAGAATCGCGGCATCCATGTTGAAGCGACGAATCGGCTGTACGGTGATCTCAGAAGCCAGTTCGGGGGTTTGGCAACGGGTGAAGAAATCGTATTGCTCACGTATTTCCATAAACTCGGGCAGATAACGCCCCGCCTGTCGCATCATCCAAACGGGGGGCCTATCGACGGTCTCCCCTTTTAAGGCTTTTAAAAAAAGGTCATTTTTAATCATTTTCCATTGAAATATTTTATGGCTTTTACCAATACATTCTCTACCGTTGGCCTTGTTGCCGTTATGATGTTTTCAGTATGTTTTTTTGCTTCGTTCGCCGTGGTTTCGCCAATGCAAAAAGCAATGCTCTCGCCCAATTTATTTTGTTTCGTAAAACTCTGTATTCCGCTCGGACTAAAAAACAGCACACCGTCAAAAGTTCGGTCAAAGCGCTTTGGCACCAAGTATGTCTCATAGACCACCACTTCTTTATACCGAACGTTATTTTTTTTAAGAAGTTCGGGCAGCTCATCTCTTCTTTTGTTTCCCGATAAGAACAAAAAGCGGCAATCGCTATAGTCTTTTGATATGATTTGGGCCAGGGCTGTGGCGTTATCGGTCGTCTCAACTACTGAAAATCCGTGTTGCTTCAGCAGGTCTGCTGTCTTTTTTCCTACTGAAAAAGCGTTGATTTCACCATTTCTTTCAGAATTTTCTTTTTTCGTATACGATTTTACGGCATTTTGGCTGGTGAAAATATAATTGTCGTAGCCATCATCGATTTCAAAATCAGAAAAGGCAATGTTAATGGCATTGTATTCGACAAATCCCAAACCGGCATTTAGCAGTCGTTCTTTTTGTGCAAGGGCCAAGATTTTAGTTGAGAGCACCGTTCGCATTTCGAATGTCTTCCATTATTTCCTTGCCACCTGTATCCAAAACTTCTTTGGCGCTCAGTTCGCCCAACGCCTTGGCTGCTGAAATGGCTACCTCTTTTTCAACGGTTACCGTTCTTTTTCCATCTAAGGAAAAAAGACCTCCCTTAAAATAAACCTTTTGGTCTTTTATTTTGGCCAAGGCTCCTATGGGGGCCGAACAGCCACCCTCCAAGGTTCGCAGAAAAGCCCTTTCGATTTGGGTACAAAGTTCGGTTTCTGTATGGTTGAGCGCAGCAACTTTGTCGATGGTTTCCTCATCTTTTTCCAAAGCGACCACTACCATGGCCCCTTGTGCGGGTGCGGGCAACATCCAGTTCAATTTGGTGGTGTTTTCGGGCAAAAGGCCGATTCGTTGCAGCCCTGCCATGGCAAATATGGCAGCGTTCCACTTGCTGTCTTCCAATTTTTGCAAACGGGTATTCACATTGCCCCTCAAATCGACCATTTCATGTAGGGGATATCGGTGCAACCACTGGGCTCTTCGTCTAAGGCTTCCCGTGGCGACAATACCCTCTTCATTCAGAAAATTTAATCCCCTGTGCACGAGTACATCGGCCGCATCTGCGCGTTTTAGAACAGCTACCTGTACAATACCTTGGGGTAACTGGGTGGGCACATCTTTCATCGAATGCACCGCTAGGTCTATTTCTCCTTTTAGCAAGGCGATATCAAGTGTTTTTGTGAAAATACCGGTAACACCGAGCTCGTAGAGCGGTTTGTCGAGTACCAGATCACCCAATGATTTTACAGGGACCAACTGGGCGACGTGCCCCAGTGCCTCCAAACCATTTTTGACGGTGTTGGCCTGCCAAAGCGCCAATTCGCTGTCACGGGTGCCAATACGAAGCGGACTACTCATCAGCATTGATTTGAAGCTGAAAAACCTCTTGTATCAATTGCAGACTATCTTCGGTATCGACTTCCTTCTTTTTCAAATGGTTGGCAAATTGTTTGGTGATCTTCTGTATGATTCGCTCTGAGACGATCTCTGCCTGTTCGGTGTTGAAGTCTTCCAGTTTTTTGGAATGAAAGCTAAGCTCTTCTTCCTTCATGGTCTTCAACTTCTTTTTCAGGGCTTTGATTATAGGGGCAAATTTTCGGGTCTCGAGCCATTTCGTAAAGTCGTTCTGTACCTCATCAATGATCGCTTCCGCTTTGGGAATGTACTGCTTTCTGCGTTCCAACGCCTTGGTGGTGACTTGCGAAAGTTCGTCAAGGTGCACCAATGAAACGTTCGGCAATTCTTTTACATCATCTGACACATTTTTTGGAACGGACAGATCCAAGATCAAGAGCGGCCTATCGGTATAGATTAATTCTTTTGAAACTGTGGGCAGTTGTGCGCCCGTGGCCACCACAAGTACATCGGTCTTTCTGATCTCGGTCTGCAGATCGCCATACTCCTTGACCACAAGATGAAATTTGCCCGCCACTTCCTCTGCCTTTTGCCGCGTGCGGTTGATAAGGGTAATGTGTTTGTTATCGGTATGCTTAATGAGGTTTTCACAAGTGTTGCGCCCAATTTTGCCCGTACCGAACAATAATATTTCTTTGTTTGGTACATCGGGCACATGGTTCAAAATGTATTGTACAGACGCGAAGGCCACTGAGGTAGCGCCCGACGAAATCTCGGTTTCGTTTTTAATGCGTTTACTGGCCTGTATCACCGAATTGCAGAGACGCTCTAAAAACGGATTGGCCATTTCGTGCTTTTTTGAGCGATAAAAGCTTTGCTTGATCTGGCTGATGATTTCAAAATCGCCCAAAATTTGACTGTCCAATCCTGTGCCCACACGAAAAAGATGGGTAATCGCTTCGTGGTTTTTATAGACATAGGCCACTTCTTGGAAAGCTTCAACAGTACCCTGGGTGTGTTCGCAAAGCAACTTTATCAATTGAAAGGGGTGTTGCGCAAAACCATGCAATTCTGTGCGATTGCAAGTTGAAATAACCATAAGACCATCGATGCCCTCGCCTTTAGCGGCCAGTAAAAGGCGGTCGATAGCAGGTATATCGAGACTGAACTGGCCCCTTGTAGTGGCATCAGCCTTTTTATAGCTCAGGCCAATCGTGTAGAATGAACTATGTCTTGAAATGTGATAATGCTTCATACCCTGTCTTACGACGCCCACAAAAATACATGCTGTACACGGTCAAAAATAACGCTGGAAGAACTTTTAATAACGATATAGGATGCATTTTGGCCACAAAACATCAAAATCAATGAAAAACCCTAAATTTACTGCGTTTAAGTCTAAGGAAATTATTGTTTAGACTCAATCTAAATAATATAAAATCGTTCATTTATGCAAGTCACATCTAATGAAAATGTCGCTAGCGGTTCGTTTCGGGAAGTTTTGATCGAAGACGGATTCTATGTGCTTAAGATACAGAATGATAGCGATGAACCGAGGCGGGTAGAGCGTGAGATCGATAGCACCTATATTCAGTTCCATTTCTGTTTGAAAGGCAACGCAAGATTCAATTTCAATCAAGGGGCGTACGGATTGGAAGTCTCTGAAGAAAACTCGCTCTTGCTGTACAACACACAAAAAGATTTGCCCTTGAACCTATTGTTGGCACCGAAGTCGTGGTTGTTGTCGGTGGTGATGACCATTCGAAAATTTCATTCGCTATTTTCCTCAGAGGCCGGTTACATTCCGTTTTTGAGCGCTGACAATCGCGAAAAAAAATACTATTCACAAGAGCCGGTAAACCCGGCCATTGCGGTGATATTAAGCCAAATTATGAACTACAGCCTGCATCCTTCCATCAAACAGTTGTACATCAGGGGCAAGGTCTATGAACTGCTCTCACTCTATTTCAACCGTGTTGAGGATGCCGATTTGGAACAATGCCCATTTTTGGCCGACGAAGAGAATGTGCGGCGCATCAGACAGGCGAAGGAAATCATGATCACACGTATGGCCGAACCCCCCACCTTGGCCGAACTCTCAAAAGAAATTGGGTTGAGCCTGAAAAAGTTGAAAGAGGGTTTCAAACAGATTTATGGCGATTCTGTTTACGGATTTCTGTTCGACTATAAAATGGAGTATGCACGCAAAATGTTAGAAACCGGACGGTATAATGTGAATGAAGTGGGGCTTAGGGTTGGCTATAGCACGGCAAGTCATTTCATCGCCTCGTTCAAGAAAAAGTATGGTACGACGCCCAAAAAATATTTATCTTCAACAACCTAAGAACATTAGATGATGAAAACACTTTTTTTATCCGTTTTTTCACTTTTTCTCGTTCCCCTTGTTGCATCCGGACAAGATGGGCCGGCCGAGCGGCCCAAGAAACCAGATCTGGTACTGGTCTTTACCAAGACCGATGGATTTAGGCATCAGAGTATAGAAAAGGGGGTCATGACCCTTCGTAAACTTGGGCGCAGCAACAACTTCATTGCCCTACGGACCGAATCTGGTGAGGATTTCAGTGCTGAAAACCTGAAAAATTACCAGTTGGTGGTTTTTTTGAATACAACGATGAACGTGTTGAACGATGCCCAGCAAAAAGCGTTTGAAAACTACATTAAGGGCGGGGGAAGCTTCTTGGGCATACACGCAGCGGCTGACACCGAATACGATTGGCCTTGGTACGGTAAATTGGTCGGGGGGTACTTCGATGGGCATCCGAACAATCCCAATGTACGAAAAGCGACCATTGAGGTGCTCGATAAAACACATTCGTCAACAGCACACTTGCCAGATAAATGGGTGCGCAGTGATGAATGGTACAACTTTAAAGAATTGAATCCCGAAGTAACCGTGGTCATGAATTTAGATGAGAATAGTTACAAAGGGGGCACCAATGGCGACCACCATCCTATTGCGTGGTACCATGAATTTGATGGGGGCAGGGCCTATTATACGGGGGGCGGCCATACCGATGAATCATTCGATGAACCAGATTTCAAAAAACATTTGATGGGTGCCATCGAATGGTGTCTAAAGCGATAAAAGACCCCCCAAAAAACGAAATATACCGATAGATGAAAAGAAGAGATTTTGCCCATGCCATGGGCCTGGGTGCTTTGGGCACGGCTACCGTTCTAACAGCCTGTAAAGGTAAGACCGAGACCAATTCGACCTTGCCCGTATCGTGCGACTTTGAGGTCACGCCAGAACTGGGTGAACGAATGTATGCCAAAGCGCTCGAAATCACCAAGAAGAAAGTTCGTGGTGGCGACGGTGAACCGTTCTTCAAGAAACCCTTCGTCGATGCGGCCTTTTCCGATAATATTTTTCTATGGGATTCGTGCTTCATCGTTTGTTTTGCAAAATATCATCTCGATGAACTGCCCGTCTATCAAGCCCTGGACAATTTTTATGAACGGATGGATGATGATGGATATATCTGCCGTGAATACCGGAAAAATGGAGAACCGCTCTGGTCGAAAGAACATCCGGTATCCATCAATCCGCCCCTGTTGGCATTGGCAGAGACCGAGATTTATGGAGTGAAAAAAGATAAGGAACGGCTACGGTATGCCTATCCGATATTAAAAAAGAACTTTGAATTTCTCATCGATCGCTATCAGGGTGATGACAAGCTGTTCTGGGGCGATACCCTGGGCATGGGCATGGACAATATTCCCCGTTCCCCGCGAGGGTGGACCACCGATGAGGGCAATGGAATGACCCACCACGAACTGGGTGAAAAGCTGGGTAAAATGGGGGGCTCGACAGCCGAAGAGCGATTGAACATGTTCATCGCCGACTATGTCGAGACCTTGCAAGGGGTGTGGAACGACGAGGGCCGATTGGTCGATTTTACCGCCCAGATGGCCATGGTCTCAAGGCAGTTGAAATTCATTGCGCAAGAAATCGGCGAAGATGGGGATATTGCTTTTTACGACACATTCCACTCTGAGGTAAAAGGGGCCTTGAACGAGTTGTGCTGGAACGATGAAGATGCCTTTTATTATGATTTGGGCTATGGCAAACAAGTAAAGCGTAAGCATATCGGTATGTACTGGACGCTGCTGGGCGAATTGATTCCAGAAGAAAAAATGGATACTTTTTTGGCGCACCTGACCGATCCCGACGCGTTTTATCGAAAGATACCGCTACCGGCACTTTCAGCAGATGACCCTGATTATGTGGGTTGGGGCGATTATTGGTTGGGCGGTGTTTGGGCACCGACTTCCTATATGGTGCTCAAAGGATTGACAGCCAATAACAGGCACGAACTTGCCAAAGACCTGGCCCAAAAGACCTATGCGGCCGTGGCCGAGGTCTTTAAGGCCACCGATACGTTTTGGGAGAACTATGCGCCCGATTTGATTTCATATGGCATGCCCGCAAAAAAAGATTTCTGTGGATGGACGGGCCTTATACCCATTGCGGTTTACCACGAGTACCTCAAAGAGGCCTAGCCACTATGATCCCGATATTGTTTTTGATTTTTTTAAGGTAGTCGGCCAAGGGCTCTTCGGTTATGGTCACTTGGCCCGAGCTGGAGGCATGCAAGAGATGTATGCGGCCATTCGGTCGTCGAATGGCAACCCCCGTGTGGGTCACATCAAGACCTTTTATGGAAGTGGCCAAGGCAATGATATCACCATTATTGATTTTTTCTTCTACGGCTTTGATCTGGTCTTGGGGCAAAATGCATAAGGTTTGCTTGGCAAGTGCTTTCTCTGTTTCCAAAATCTTTTGGTAGTTGTCATCATCTTTCAAAAAGGGGTACAGTTCGCGATGGGTTCCCATAAAATTGATGGGCTTTTGCAATTCGACCCCTCCCAGATCAGCTGAGATATCTTTGACAAAACCCTTCTCGTTATTGTTTCGAATCCACTCTGTAAAGTAATGTAAACGAGAAGAATACCCATTTAAAGTAGCATTCCGATACCGAATGGTTTTTAACGTTTCAGCAAAGGCGTCAAAATCGGTATTACCATCGCGCAAAAGGGTTGAAAAGGCCAAAACGTTTTCTACATAAGTGGTGCAATCGAGTCCGCGAAGGTTGATCACAAGGGTTTCTGTATCGCCGATCTCAAGTGTTTTTTCCACATAGGGGGTGCCCAAAAAGGTCTTTCCCACTTGTACCAAGGTATCTCCGAAAGAATGGGCCTTGACCTGTTCAAGGGCCTCTATTTTCTGTTGAAATAGTAAACGGTCTTTGGGGTTACAGGTAATCTGCGCCGATAGCGAGGCACATAAGAAGACTAAGAAAAGCGCATTGTATTTCATAGTTTAAAGTTACGGCCAAAAAGGCAATCGATAGCATCTATTCTCGAATAGGTAAAGTTATCGCCGACAACCACTTTAAAATAATGGTAAGTTGTATTTTTACGCCGCTAAAACAAAGGCTGTGAAAAAAGGAGTTTTGTTGGTTAATTTGGGCTCGCCCGACAGCCCCACCCCAAAAGATTTGAAGCCATATCTTGATGAATTTTTGATGGATGAACGGGTCATCGATGTGAATCCAGTATTGCGCAATATCATCGTGCGCGGCATCATCTTGCAGACCCGTCCAAAACGTTCGGCCGAAGCCTATTCAAAGATTTGGTGGGATGAAGGCTCTCCCCTTATCGTTATCTCTGAGCGCTTTGCTGAAAAAGTAAGGAAACTGACCAAAATGCCCGTCGCCTTGGGTATGCGCTATGGCTCGATGAGCATCAAGGAAGGCTTACAAAAATTGGCCGATGAGTCAGTTGATGAGGTGTTGTTGGTGCCCTTATACCCACACTATGCCATGTCGAGTTATGAGACCGTGGTGGTAAAGGCCATGCAAGAGCGGGAACGTCATTTTACGAACATGAGGTTGACTACGCTACCTGCGTTTTATAAAAATGATGAGTATATCGCATTGCTCTCAAAAAGTATCGCCGAGGGGCTCAAAGAGTTTGAATACGACCATCTGTTGTTTTCCTATCACGGTATACCCGAACGGCATATAAGAAAAAGCGACCCGACAAAATTCCATTGCAAGATCGATGGCCAATGTTGCCAGACCAACTCCGTGGCACATCACTCCTGTTATCGGCACCAGTGTTACGATACCACTGAACGGGTGAAACGGGTTTTGAACCTGTCTTCTGAAAAGGTCAGTTCAAGCTTTCAATCACGATTGGCCGGTGACCCTTGGTTAAAGCCTTATACCGATTTCGAGTTTGAGCGATTGGCCAAAGAAGGAAAAAAACGCTTGGCGGTCATCACCCCTGCTTTTGTGAGTGATTGTCTCGAGACCTTGGAAGAAATTGCCATGGAGGGCAAGCACCAATTTATGGAAGCGGGCGGTGAAGCTTACATTCATATTCCCTGTTTGAACGATCGCGATGACTGGGCCGCCCTGATGGCGAAATGGGTGAACGAGTGGGAGCAAAAGGAAGTGTTGCCGGCTTAAGCAGCCCATTTGCAAAAAGTGACGAGAAAAATTCAATGACAGTGTCATTTCGATATGGGTCCGCCCTTGGCGGACAATCGGGAAATCTAAGGGTCACACTTGGATTTCTCCCTTTGGCCGAAATGACTTTTGTTTTTTAAATATGGCCAAAGTAACCGCAGATCAATTGGGCTCTGAGCCCATCGGAAGATTACTGATCAAACAGGCCGTGCCCGCTTCGATCGGTATCTTGGTCATGTCGATCAATGTGCTGGTCGATTCCATTTTTGTGGGCAATTGGATAGGCTCCATCGCCATCGCGGCCATCAATGTGGTACTGCCCGTTTCCTTTTTTATCGCTGCGCTGGGCATGGCCATTGGTATCGGGGGATCGAGCATCATTTCACGGGCCTTGGGGGCCAACAACAAAGAGAAGGCACTCAAAACCTTTGGTAACCAGATTACGTTGACCCTTTTGGTGACCGTTTCGATGGTCATTTTGGGGCTGTACTATGTCGATAGCTTGATTCCCGCTTTTGGGGGCAAGGGCGATATCTTTGACCCCGCCAAGATTTATTACATCATTGTCTTGTACGGCGTGCCCTTTTTGGCGCTTTGCATGATGGGCAATACGGTGATTCGGGCAGAGGGAAAACCGAAGTTTGCCATGATCGCCATGATCATACCCTCGGTGGGCAATCTATTGCTTGATTATATTTTCATCTATGTATTCGATTGGGGCATGCATGGCGCGGCATGGGCGACCACGGCGGGGTATTTGTTGTGTCTTGCCTATATCGTGTACTTCTTCCTCTCAAAAAATTCAGAACTCAAAATAAGCCCATCACATTTTGGACTGAATGCCCCTATCTTAAGGGAAATCGGCTCACTGGGCTTTGTGACGCTCTCGCGCCAAGCGGTGACCAGCATCATCTACCTGTTGCTCAACAATATACTTTTTAGCCTTGGAGGTGAAGCCTTAGTAGCCGTGTATGCCATCATTGGGCGAATGCTCATGTTTGCGCTGTTTCCCGTGTTTGGGGTCACCCAAGGGTTTCTGCCCATCGCGGGGTTCAACTATGGGGCCGCCAAATATGACCGCGTCAAGCAATCGATCTATACGGCCATTAAATACGCCGCTCTGGTGGCCGCTTTGGTGTTCGTGGTGTTGATGCTGTTTCCGGCTGAGATTGCCGATCTGTTCTTGAGCGATCGGCCCGATTTACCGATAAAAGAACTTGAAATGAACGCCTTTGTGTTGGAGCATGCCCCCCTGGCGATGCGATTGGTGTTCGCGGCAACACCGATTATTGCACTGCAGCTTATCGGCGCTGCCTATTTTCAGGCCATTGGCAAGGCAATCCCTGCCCTATTGTTGACATTGACTCGTCAGGGCTTTTTCTTTATTCCGTTATTGTTGCTGTTGCCCAATTTCTTGGGCGAACTTGGGGTATGGTTGTCGTTTCCGATCGCTGATGTGTTGGCAACGATGGTTACGGGAATCTATTTGAGGAAGGAAATAAAGACCAAGCTCAGCGGTTCTTCAAAGCGATGATCAAGTTTATTGTTCTGGCATTTGTGTAGCGGCCTTACCGATGATTTTCCATTCTCCCGAAAGTTTTTTCAAAAGAAAAATATCAATAAGGTAAAGGTTTCTGGACGGGATACGGATTTCCGCTTTTGCGGAAGCAATATCGTTGGCACGGTCAATCGCCAGTATTTTCCCCTCACGACCGTTGAATTTGCCTTTGACCCGATTTTCAAAAAGTGCGGCATATTCTTTTGGGGACAGCACCCAAATTTCTTGGCCTTCTTTGGAAAGGAATAGGTCGGCATTTTCATAAAAAGCCGTTTGTATCAATTCGGGATCACTGTATGAAGAGCCCTCGAGATATTTCTGGAGGGTAGCCCGTATCGCCTCCTCCTCAGATTGGGCAGAACAGATAAATGTAGCTAATAGCAGTGCTGTTACAATATGTTTTTTCATGACCTTTGCTTTATTCTGATAAGGGTTTTGCTTTGATTCGAATAATCTTGCCGTTCTCTTCGTCTGTCAAGAGATATAATTTTCCTTCGGGGCTTTGGGCTACTTTTCTTGAACGTACCCGGTCGTCCAAAAACAGTTCCTCAACGTTTTTTATGGTATCGCCTTCAATGTGAAATCGCCATAAACTGCCCCTTGAAAGCCCGGGCACAAATAGATTGTTCTTCCAAGTGGGAAATTCATCTCCCGTATAGAAACATAATCCGGTCGGGGCAACGGTATGGTGCCAAAACCATGTCGGAGGGGTAAATTCGACCCCCTCTATTTTTGGTGGTTTGTACTCTTTGCTTCGCAATCTGCCCGTGGTTCTATTCGGCCATCCGTAATTGGCTCCGGGTTTCAAGATGTTCAGCTCATCGCCTTGAATGGTGCCATGCTCGGTAAACCAAAGGGTGTTTGTTTTGGGCTGTATTGCGATACCTTGGGTATTTCGAATACCTAAAGCAAAAATGCTGGGTACGGCATCTGGTCCAAAATCAGGATTATCTTCGGGAATACCCCCGTCTAGATCAAAGCGGTGAATTTTACCCCTTTTGTCGGTAACATCTTGTGCAATTGGTAGTACGGGCTCATCATGTTCCCAAAAAAGTCGCTCCCCAACAGTGATGTACAGTTTTCTGTCATGACCAATGACCATTCCGCCCCCATAATGGTAATTGATATGGTTGTAAGGGTCGGCGACCAAAACGGTTTTGATATCGGCCAGCGAGTCATGCTGCAAGCGGGCCCTGACAAATTTGGTCGTTTTGCCTACGCCGGGCTTTTTGGCGGCATACGAGAAATAGATTACTTGATTTTCGGTAAAATCGGGGTGCTTTATGACCTCAAAAATTCCGGAGTTGTCGCCGATATGAACAGCACCGATACTATCGGTCAGATCAGAGGGGAACCCTTTAATGACTTTCTTGGTCTTGGTCTGGAGATCGACTTTGACCATATGCCCATTTTTCTCGGTCACCAAAGCTTCCTCTTCTGAAAGAAAGGTGATGCCCCAAGGCCTGTTCAGGCCCTCAAAGACCGTTTCTTTGACAGGTAGCACGGCGTTAGGGGTCTTGGGTTCGTTTAGGTTTTGGCCGCATCCGAAGAGAAGGATCGACACCAATAAAATACTAAAGCGCATGGCATATATTTTGGTTCAAAGAAGGGAAGAAAACCGTTCTTAGGCTTTAAAAATCATGATTCTTAAAACGATTTTTTCAGTTTTTGACCAATGTCCGTTTTCTGAATTCTGATGGGGTAAGCTTGGTCAATCCCTTAAAAGCAAGATTAAAGGAGGTGACATTGTTGAAACCTGAATCATAGGCTATAGAGGCAATCTTTTCATGTTGGGTCGCTTCTGAGGCCAACAGTTTTTTTGCCCTTTCGACACGATAGCCATTGACAAACTCAGAAAAATTTCTTCCCGTGGTCTCGTTGATGACCCGTGATAATGTTTTGGCATTGGTACCCAAAGACTTGGCGACTTCGGCCAAGGTTACTTGATGGTTGAGGTAAATCGCTTTATTCTCAAAAAGCGCTTCCAGATTATCCATCAGATTTTTGGAAGTATTTTGATCCAATGGCTTCCCTTGGTATTTTTCTAAATGGAAAGTATGTTTTCGCAGCAGCAAAAAAGAGAAAATATAGACCAAAAACGTATAGCAAATAGCGCCGCCTATATAAAACGGAATCAGTCCTGATACATTTCCCATATAGAATGCCCAAATGATACCCACCCCAATGACCAAATTGCGATACCAATGAAAAACCGCCTTTTGTGATTGATTTCTTATACGAAAACTTAAGAGGGCGGCCAGCACCAGATACAATAAAAGATGACCAAAAACGGCATAGTAAATAGCCAATGACAGTGTGTCAAAACGGTTCGGGATCACGGCACAGCACACACTAAAAATAACGTATGGTATATAATGAGGAAGGCTATGCCCAATACGCTTTGGGGCGCTGTTCAACAATGTTTTGCCATATAACCAAATACTGGGCCCGACCAATAGAATACCGGCTATGCCCAAGTTTCGCTGCCAAGCCTCCAAATGTATGTACGTATTGAGAATAGACTTTCCGATCCGTAGGGTCAATCCGAAAATGATCAAGGCCAGAAAAACATGGGCTTTTCTGTTTCCCTTTTTCAGGGTAAAGAGGTAGAGGCACAAGAACAGCGCTTGGGCAATGCCAAGACAACTTAACACCAATAGTATCGACGAACTATCCATGATTTAAAGATAAAAATAGTAATGGTAGCCGGGCATGGTTTATTTTTGGAAAAATAAGGAGGATCATGAATACGAAAATAGTTGGCTGTTTACTTTTAGTCTTGGCGGTAATGGGTTGTTCTGAAAAAAAGGTTGCCCATACAGAGACCCTTTTTGTGGGCACCTATACCGATGGTACCAGTGAGGGCATCTATACCCTACAATTTAATGCTGAGACCGGTGCTTTGGATTCTTTGCAGTTAAAGGCCAAGTTGCCCAATCCGTCTTTTCTCGCCGTTTCAGAAGTAGGGGATTATCTATACGCTGTTCAAGAAACCGCAGATTTTGATAGTCTTGGTGGCGGCGTGACCGCTTTTTCACTAGAGAATGGAGTTCTCGAAAAACTGAATAGCAAGGGTTCGGGTGGTGCGCACCCCTGTCATGCTGCCCTTTCGGGAGATGGCCAACTAGCCGTTTCAAACTACTCTGGAGGCAATCTCGCCATCTTTGATCTTGAAGTGGGCGGAGAGCTCGGCCAACGGCAACTCATCGACCATAAAGCGCTCGACACCACACGACAGGCCCACACGCACAAGGCCCATTTCAGCAATAATGAACTCTTTGCCGCCGATCTGGGTCTGGATGCCGTAAAACGGTATCAAAAAAAAGAAGATGAATGGAGACCTGCGGCCCAAGCCTCCCTCGATCTGCCCAATGGGGCCGGCCCACGACATTTTGTGTTCAATGACGACCAAAGTAGGCTGTATGTCATCAACGAATTGAATTCGACCATTACCCTATTTGAAAAAGACGAACAGGGCTCGTATGAAGAACGGCAAACGGTTCAGACGTTGGCCGACGATTATGGCGCAAACAATTCTTGTGCCGATATTCATCTTTCGCCCGACGGTCGATTTCTATACGGTTCGAACCGCGGCGAGAACACCATTGTCATCTTTGCCGTGGATGCGGCTTCAGGTGAGTTGGTTTTGGTGGGAAGAGAATCCGTTCATGGCGACTGGCCCCGCAACTTTGTGCTTGACCCCAGCGGAAACCATTTGCTGGTCGCGAATCAAAACAGCAACAACATTTCCGTTTTTAAGCGGGATACCGATAAGGGCACCCTACACTTTTTGAATTCGTTTGAACTGGGCAGTCCGGTATGTTTGGTATTTTTGAAGCAGTGATCACTCGCATTTAAATGTTTTGCCCTTCGCCGTGAATTGGGATGCCTTGTTCGGTCTTAGGCTTCCATGCCAAGAATCTTTGTACCATTTTTCGGGCTCGTCATCACTTCGGTAATCGGCCGTAAAAAAAGAAAAATCGCTCTCAAAGGTGATGATGATATCCCCTTTGCCATCGGCGTCATGCCAGCGCCCTGTCATGACATTTCCCTTCAATCTTCCCCATACCCCGCCCAGGGCATTTTTATGGATCAAATAATAGGCCCCGGCCACTTCGTCATTATCGATGAGAAGGTCAAAGCGCCCAATTTCGGTACAATAGTTCTTGGCGATGAGCTTGTTCTCTTCTTGTGCAACACAGAAGAACGTGGTGAGTATGACAAATACTGGTAAAAGAAATGTTCTAGGTATCATGGCTTTAGGTTTTGGTCAGATCTATTTTTATCAATTGATAGGGTTCCAATCGGGTCGTATCGATTATTTCATTGGTGTCTTGGTCAAAGTTATCCAATTGAGAATCGGCAATGAAATAGAGCATATCATCACAAATGTCGAAGGTAGTGGGGATATCCGATTCATATCTCAAATCAAAAATCTTTTCCGTACGGATAATTTCCGTGCTTTCTTGATTGAGATGGTATCGGTAAATGCCATTTTGTGCGCCATCCCTTTTTCCATTTACAATGGCGATGAGGCTGTTCTTATAAAACTTCATGCCATCGATGCCCTTATGTGGGTTCGGAAGGTTCACCAGTCTTTGCAATGCGATGTCGAGAATTCGTATTCCGGTGGTATAGGTGGCAAAATAGAGCAAGGTATTGTCATCTGATATCGCTATGCCATTTGAATATTTCAGTTCATCATGGGATAGAAAGATTTTTAGCGTATCCGCTTGTTCATCGATAGTGTAAATGTTGTTGCTCTCAGAATCGGTGATATACACTTTTCCTGTTGAGCTGATAGCCAAATCATTGAGATAAATGGTGGTCGTATCGTCAAGCATGAATGATTTGATGAAAGCCCCCGAACGGCTATTTAGTAGTAGTAGAATGGATGTATTGTTTTTTTTGGGCAGCGAATTGCCCAGTGCAAAGAGTGTATCACCTTTTACGGTCATTCCGAATCCTGAAAGATAGCCGTATTGATTAGATTCAATGATATCTTGCGGATCGCGTCCATCAAGGTCAAGGCTTACGATTTTGTTTTTGCGTAAACTGTTCAGGAAAAGCCGCTTTGCATGGGCATCACAGGCAATGCCTTCGGGAATCAGGTCTTTTTCGAGCGGCAATTCTATGCTATCTGAATGGGTTTGGGCAAAAGAAGCGGAAAAAGCCAGTAGCAGCAAACAAGAAAAAACCCTCATCATTCCACTTTTTTGATTCCGGAAACATGGGAAGCGACCGCTTTCCATATCCCATCGCGTTTAATCAAAATATTGCTTGACTGATAAATGGTTTTCACCGTATCATTCATAATATGCCCCGTACCACAAATGAGTGCGGTACCGTTGGGCAAAACATCCAATCGTTTGATTTCATAAAAAAAGGAATCGTGCTGCATGGCATTGGCTTTTATCCATTCGAGCTCACCGACTTTGTCAGACCAGTTACCGCTGGCATCGATCATCTGAAAATCATCGCCCAGAATTTTGTCCAATAGTACTGTGTCCTGCTCCCGATACGCCTTGGGCCATTGTACTTCTTTTAGGTATCGAAGCAGTAAACTGTCTTCTTTTGAAACCGATTGTAGTGAAGTTTGCGCTGTGGGAAGTTCTTGCTTTCCTTGCTGGCATGCGAGTAGTAACAAAAGACCACAGGATAGTATGAAGTATTTCATTGGTCAGGTTTTCAATAAAGGTAGCCAATAAGCTTTCCCAAAGAATGTAAAAGATTGTTAAACCCCTTGGTTGCCAGCAAGAAGTATGATTATTGCAATCAGCAACAGTGCGAAGAGCACCGCAAAGAAAATCTTCAAGGCGCTATAGGGCCGACTGCCCGAAATCTGTCCGTTTTCACCATTGACAAAGAAGTTGTACTCTTTCCCCTTATAGCGGTAGGCGCTTACATAGACCGGCAGAAGAATATGTTTGAAAGTTTCGTCACTAAGGCGTACATCCATATGGTGCAGGCGTTGGTCGTCACCACCAATATCTTGACGGCACCAACGGCCCGCGATGTTCTCGGCCTCTTTCTTGGCGGTCAAATGCCCTTGTTTTAGGGGTATGGTATATTTTTCGGTCACGAATCCGGCCAAGAATCCACTTTCAAAAGGCTGTAATTTTTTGAGGTTCCAATGGGCGATTTTGTTCGGTATACGCCCTGCCTTTTGCTTAGAGGCTTTGACCAGGGTATCATCGACAAAGCCTGAGACGGTTCCCGAGGCCGGCGTCCAACGTGTCTTGCGTACCTGACGTTTCTGCTTTCGGCCTTTGCTGTCACGATAGGTCTCGGTGACATAGTAATGATCGCCACGTTGCCCTGAATAGTTGGCTTTCAACTGCGCATCGAACGTCCAATAGGGCAGGTAGAGCCCTTTGGTGAATTGGGGATCTAAAGCGGCTTTTTTGAGTTTATTGGGGGCAAACCACAACTTTTTCACCCAGCGTTGAAAAATGCGAAAAGAAGCCTTTTGGTCAATTTGAAAGGGCAGCACAGCCCCCGGTAAAATCCATTCTTCTTGATGGCCATCTTCTAAAATAAGGGGTGTACTGCAATACACGCAGTGCAGTGATTTGTAGTTTTCTTCAATATGTTGGGTAGCACCACAGTTTTTACAGTGCAGCATGGCGATTTCTTCACTATGCCGCTGGGCACCCATCTCTTGCAGATAGGGGTACAGTTCCAATTCTTTGAAACCGGACTCGTCTAAGGCAATGGACTCTTCATGCCCACAGTACTCACAGTTGATGGCCGTGGTGCCCGGTTTATATTTTAGCTCGGCACCACAGTTGATGCAGGCTTTTTTGAGTTCAGTTTGTTTTGTTGTTTTTTCCAAAATTCAATAATGGCATGTCATTTCGAACCTGCCCGTAGCAGGCGCAGGTGAGAAATCTAGATTTCTCAGTCGCAAGCTCCATCGAAATGACAAAAGAAATTAATTGTTTGGCAAAGGCGGGGGCGTATTACCGCCCAAGAACGATTTCAACTCTTCGACCTCTTGTAAAGGTGCCCAATTGGCCATGCCCTGTTTCCAGACCAGGCTTTCTTTGTTGATCGTGCGATTGGCAAACAGTGCCTTTAATTGATCAAAGCCCACCGGCCCTTGTTGCATACCGTTAACAGCGTAAAAGTATTGCACAGCCACGGGCATCGGTGGCGGTACTACCGCTCCCGTTTGGGCCACGGGCTGTTGTGCGCCCATCTGCGGATTCATAAGACCGCCCATTTGTTGGGCCAATACAAAACCCATGCCCATACCCATACCGGCTCCTGCCGTTCCGCCCTCGTTCTTGGCAGCGGCCTCGATGGCCTTGGCGGTCTTGAACTTGGCCAGTTTGTCCAAATCCAGTTTATCGATACGGCTGTACTCAAAGATTTCCTTTTTAAGATCTTCGGGCATGGAGACGTTTTCGATATAGAATTTCTCCAATCCGATGCCGACACTGGCGAACTCCGGGGCCATGACCTCACGGCAGGTTTCCGAAAGTTCAGAAGTATTGGCTGCATAGAGCTCAATGGGCAGGTTGGCTTCCCCAACGGTATCGGTAAACCTTGTGGCGATCAAACTCTTGAGGTGTTCGTTGATCTCGAAATTGGTAAAGTTGTTGTCGGTGCCCACAATATCGATGATGAACTTGCCCGCATCGCTGATTTTGAAGGCATAGGTGCCAAAAGCGCGTATTTCGACCAATCCGAAACGTTCGTCACTTAGGGTTATCGGATTCTTGGTGCCCCATTTTTCATCGGTGAACAGGTGGGTGTTCACAAAATAGACCTCTGCCTTGAACGGACTGTTGAAGCCGTACTTCCATCCTTTCAATGTGGCCAAGATGGGAAGGTTTTTGGTGGTCAGGTCATAGGTCCCTGGTTCAAAGACGTCTGCCAGTTGGCCCTCATTGACAAAAACGGCGGTCTGGCCCTCGCGAACGATTAGCTTTGCTCCGTTCTTGATTTCGTTCTGATAACGTTCGAATCGATGGGCAATGGTGTCATCGGTGTAATCGAGCCATTCGACAATGTCGATGAATTCATTGCTCAATTTTTCCTTGATTTTACTGAAAATATCCATGTTAGTGTTTTTTTTGATTAGGATTTTAAAGCTAAGAAAAGCGTGTTGTATTCTCCAATCTATTGGTAGAATTTTTTTTGGAATTGTTACACTACGTATTTGGTCATTCTGAACACAGTGAAGAATCCAGAAGAGGGCTTCACGGCTTTGTGAGATCATGGCAAGGAAAGAAGCCCTTGTTCTAATGGAGACCCTTGTCTGGATGCTTCGTCGAGGACTCCTCAGCATGACAAGAGCGGCTTTTTTCATCATTTGTCATTCTGAACGAAGTGAAGAATCCAGAGGAAGGTTTCGGGTGGCTTTGTCATTCCGACAGAGTCCCGATAGCTATCGGGAGTGAGGGGGGGCGACGAGGAATCTCTATTTTCTATTCTTTGAGATTTCTCACGCTCGCTGCTTAGCGCAGGTCGGTTCGAAATGACGGGAACATTTTTTTGGCCTACTTGATTTTCCCAGCTTCCCTAAGCAGTTGTAGCACCTTTTTTTTCGGAAGGGCCTCTATCGTGTGGCCCTTGTCTAGATGCTTCGTCGAGGACTCCTTAGTATGACAAGAGAGACTATTTTCATCATTTGTCATTCTGAACGGAGCGTAGTGCAGTGAAGAATCCAGAAGAGGGCTTCAAGTGGCTTTGTGAGATCATGGTCAGGGAAGAAGCCCGTGTTTTAATGGGAGGGGCTTGTCTAGATGCTTCGTCGAGGACTCCTCAGCATGACAAGAGCGGCTTTTTTCATCCTTTGTCATTCTGAACGCAGTGAAGAATCCAGAGGAAGGTTTCAGGTGGCTTTGTGAGATCATGGCAAGGAAAGAGGCCCGTGTTCTAATGGGAGGCCCTTGTCAAGATGCTTCGTCGAGGACTCCTCAGCATGACAAGAAGGGCTCTTTTCATCATTTGTCATTCTGAACGGAGCGTAGTGCAGTGAAGAATCCAGAGGAAGGCTTCAAGCGGCTTTGTGAGATCGTGGTAAGGGAAGAAGCCTGTGTTTTTGGGAGGGGCTTGTCTAGATGCTTCGTCGAAGACTCCTCAGCATGACAAGAGAGACTATTTTCATCATTTGTCATTCTGAACGCAGTGAAGAATCCGGAAGAGGGCTTCAGGTGGCTTTCTCATTCCGACAGAGTCCCGATAGCTATCGAGAGTGAGAGAGGGACGACGAGGAATCTCTATTTTCTATTATTTGAGATTTCTCACGCTCGCTGCTTAGTGCAGGTCGGTTCGAAATGACGGGAACATTTTTTGGCCTACTTGATTTTCCCAGCTTCCCTAAGCAGTTGTAGCACCTTTTCTTTCGAAAGGGTCTCTATCGTGTGGCCCTTGTATCCGGTCATGGTCTCGGCCGCAAAAAGGGAATTCAGAATGGCTTCCTCCGTCGCCTCGATCACCGCCAAGAACAAAGGGGTCATGGCCTCGTTTCTCAAAGTGGGCACGGTCTGAACAGGCGCGTCACTGGTATAGGGAATGCGACATTCCTCAGCTGTTGAAACCGCTATCACATAATCACCGCTACCGTTGCTGGCAATGCCCCCCGTTCTCGCGAGTCCCAACATGGCCCTTTTTGCCAATCGTTCCAGGTTTCGGGAATGCAATGGCGCATCGGTCATCACGACAATCATACACGAACCATCGGGCGTGTATTTGAAACTATCGGAATAGTGCCCCAATTTTTTGCCGACTTCCACGCCGGCGATCTGCAGTACCCCACCGAAGTTGCTTTGCACCAATACCCCAACGGTATACCCACCTGTTTTTTCAGGAAGCACCCGTGACGAAGTGCCGATACCGCCTTTATAGCCAAAACATACCGTGCCCGTACCGGCACCCAAGTTGCCCTCTTGTACGGCGCCCGAACCGGCACCTGCAATGGCGCGAAGCACATCGTCTTCGGTGACATGCCGCCCACGAATATCGTTAAGATAACCATCATTGGTCTCGCCCACTACGGCATTGACCGAGCGCACCGTTTCATTATCGGGTTGTTGCAAGGTATGGCCAATGACCGCATTGACGGCCGTGGCCACACTCAATGTATTGGTGAGTACAATAGGGGTTTCTAAATTACCCAACTCCTTTACCTGGGTATAGCCCGCCAGTTTGCCGAAGCCATTGCCCACATAGATGGCAGCGGGCACTTTTTCTTGAAAGAGGTTGCCCTCATGTGGCAGAATGGCCGTTACCCCGGTTCGCACCGTATCTCCCTTATGAAGGGTCTGGTGCCCCACCTTGACCCCAGGCACATCGGTAATGGCGTTGAGAGGTCCGGTTTTCAAAACACCGATTTCAATACCATGATCGCGTAGGCGGACCTGTGATTGGCACATGACGATGCTTAACAGAAACAGTAGCGGTACTAGGTAGTTCTTGTTCATGGCGTGGCGCATGACGTATCGGCCACGATCTTCCATTGCCCATCGATTTTTTTCATCACCAGCATAAAAATACCCTTGGCGTCGCCTACCTCACGGGTCAGGTAAAACTCGCCCAGCACGTAATAGGCTTTAGCGGTAATAGGGGTGATGTCGTTCAGTACAAAGCGCAGTTGCCCGAAATGCGCGGGAGTAGGGTAGCTCTTTCGGTACCTGTCCATCGTGGCCTGCCAGCCACGTACCACGCCCGCGCTACCGTAAAAGGTCAGGGAATCTGACTGCCAATAGGGTTCCATAAAGGTTTCGAGGTCATAGTTGTTCCAAGCGGTTCGCTGGGTTTCCAGCACTGCTTTGATGGCTTCTTCGTCAGTAGTGTTTGTTTGCCCTATGGCAAGGGTTGCCACGAAAAGACAGCCTATCAAAAATAGTTTTCTCATTCAATCAAATTTTGTGGTTACGTCATTGTTCATTCTTTGGCCATCTTGCCAGCTCTGCTTCGGCGGCGATATAGCCAAAACCGGCCCAAGTACCCGATGCTAATAATTCTTCATACAAAGTTTTCGCCTTATTGGCATCGCCATTGTACTGGTACCAATGGGCAATGCCATAGCGCACCGCCTCGCTCGAACCGATCGATCCACTGCCACTCAGGGCCGTTTCTTCAAGCTCGCCCTTGTAAAACAAGAGTAGTCTGTGATAGCCATCGCTCTCAATGGTTTCCATATCGGCGGTAATGGGTTCGAGTATTTTTTCAGCATCCTCGGGCCGTTCCATCCGCTGAAGAATCATATACAGCCAATGTGAGCTGGCCACCCGCATATCATCGTTTGTCGACGCATCAAAGCACTGCTGAAAATGTTCCAATGCCTTGTTCCAATTCCCTTTTAGATAATAGGCCAGTCCTAAATGGTAATAGATGTTGGTATGCAAGCTCGACACCGGTTGGTTGAGCCGATTGGGTATGCCATCGGGTTCAACGACATCGGCTGTGCCCTGTATCAAAGTGGCCCCTTTTTCCAGATCCTCAATGGCAAGGTCCAACTGGCGGGTAGAGATATAGCGGTGCCCGCGATGCCGATAAAAACGCGCATCTTCAGGAAATTTTTCGATGCCCTCGGTATAGGCCTTTATGGCTTTTTGGTAGTCGCCCAGATAGGCTAGGCGCCGCCCCAGCCAAATCTTGGTTTCGGCACTGTCGGGATGCTGTTTGTAAACGGCAAGGGCCTTTTCATAGTTCTTTACCTTTTTGTCGTCGATGGGCCTGAGCTTGGGGCTCACCAAAGGTTTGCCCAACAACGATTGCCCCTGCAGGGTATCGATCTGTACTTTTTTGGCCGTGGGTGTTTTGGGGGTCTGTTTGCAACCCAGCACAAGAATGGCCAACAAGGGCAATAAGGCTTTCATGTAGGTAAGGTAATCAAAACAATTGTGTTTTGACAGGGTGCCTTTTTGAAAATGGGGGTTGTTGCGTTATTCGGCGCTATTGACCACGGCAATGGCCTCGATCTCCACGCCCCAATCGGGCAGCCCCAGGGCCTGTACCCCCACCAAGGTGCTGGCGGGCATGTCTTTATCGCCCAAGAGTTCTTTTCTGACCGTTCTAAAGGTATCGAGATAGGCGGGCTGGTAGTCGACGATATAGGTATTGTACTTGACCACATCATCAAAGGTGGCCCCTGCGTTTTCGAGCGTTTTGAAAAGTTTGCTCAACGCATCTCGAAATTGGTCCTCAAAGCTCTCGCCACTGCCCACTTGGCCAGAAATATAAATGGTCTGGACCCCATTGGCCTCCACCGCCACGGCTTGTGAATAGCCTTGGGCGGGGTCGATATAGGTTTTGGTGAGCTTGGAATTTGGAATTTGAGATTTGTTGGGTTTACCCGGTTGGGGTTGGCAGGAAATAACCAATAAGCATCCTAGAAGTAAAAATCGTTTCATGAGGCTGGAAAATGATAGTATCTTCTTCAAGTTAGAGAAAAATTTTAAGTAATACACCGCTAAAAATTTGATGTTCTATAAGTCCTAAACTGTCAGCTCGGGTGAATTTATAGATGAGGACAAGCAGTAGGTTGAATGAGTAAAATGTTACTTAATAATTGACCAATTATTCCAATAATAATCAATTGGGTTGTCAAGAGTACCTATAAATATTCTATTATCTCTGATTTTTAATACAACCCTAAAACGACCATACTTTTCAATATTCTTAATTGCATTTGAATGTATCAATTCTTCAATTTTGTTTGGCGTTAAGATTACAGCAGATTTCTTATTATTAGGATGAATCATTACAAAAACGTAAAAGACATTACCTGCATGGTCTCTTTCTAAAGAGACTTTTCGCATGTCAAAAATGTAGCTATTTGAACCTAGTAGATTAGATGTTTTGACTTGTAAGGAGAAAAGCTTATTATTTTTGGTAGCAATTATATCCATTCCAATATCTACGCTCATTATGCTGGCATTATAACCCCTAAATAGTAACTCTGAAGTGACAAAATGCTCACCAGCTTTACCTATAAAACCACTACCTATTTTTTCGAAAATTTCTGATTTTACCGATTTTACTTCTTCTTGTTGCTTCTTTTTAAGATTTAAGGCGTACGTGGCAGGAGCTGTTTTGATGAAGTTAGAATTGGAACCTTTGGCATTTATATCGGTAACTATTTGCGCGTTCATTGAAGCAGCAGGTGTTTTTCCATGAGTTTCAAGAATGCCTTTTTCTAGAGCCAACTTAGTAATCTCTTTATAGTGAAGAGGCTTACCAGCTTTTTTTAGTATTTGAATGGCGGCAGATTTGAACTTGTTCATACTATTTTGATGTTACAGAACGCTATTCATATAATCAATATCTTGTCTGTTTTCATTCCATTTTAAAATTTCAATTTTTCGTTTTGAGCGATATTCAAGTACATCTTTCCGATTAAATGAAGTCAAAAGTTTGTTCAAAGTTGTTCCCATTCCTTGGGGTGCTATTAAAATCGAAAATATTGGTAAAGCAATGCAAGAATAACCGATTAGTTGAGATAGGTTAATCAAAGTCAGTTTTGAATTTTTACACTCAACAAAAACTAAATCAACTTTTTCATCATATTCTATGAAGCCCGTAATGTCTTGACGAATTTTGTATGTTGTGAATTCAGGAAAAAACTTTTGATAATTTAACTTCATAATGAAATTAGATAAATCGCTATCGTGTGTGTCTATAACAGTAATTTTTTTAGCTTTTCTACCATAATTTCCTTTAAGTCTTTTCTCTAGCCAAACTATTATGTCTGGATACATCTCTATTTCATTACTGTACATTAGTTCTGCATATAACAGTTTAAACAATTGCAAATCTCTTTGTATCCATCAAAGTGTTTGCTTTTTATCTCTTTTGGCAATTCATGGTCACTTTCATCCGGATGCTTAGGTTTTGTTTTACTTCTACTCGAGGTACCATTGCATAGAGGAATGCTGGTATGAAAATTTGATTTGTTTATTTCAGCGAATTCTGCTAAGGCTTGTTCCTTGTGGGAAATATAAAAACCTATTTTTTGATAGTCTTCAGCAAAAAATTTCATTTGATGCTCCTTAGCCCAAAACCTATTACCTTTTTTGTTGTTTGGGTCTCTTAAATTTGGATGACCATAGTTTATATTCTGAACTGGTACATCAACAGACTGCAATAGCCGGCATAGTTGAGGTGGCAAATACCAATTTTTTTGAGTAATTTCTAAATATACACGGTGTCTATAAGGTTTTGAAAAACCGTAATAGTTAGAAGGTCTAACATATCCCGTGACATCTCCAATCCCACGAATAAATTCTTTTTTATTGATTTCAGTTGATTCAAAAATAGGATCTGGCACTTGAAAATCATGATAACTAAATCTCGTGCCATTAATTAAAAACTTTATAAACAACCAAGCAATATCTTCTTTGTCCCATTTTAAAACCAAAGAGATACTATTTTCAGAAACGTCTTTGGAGACATTGATTCCCATATTTTGAAGCCTCACAACAACTTTGTCAAGACTTGTTTGGATATGTAGCTTTTGATCAAAATCCAACTTGCCAGTAGTTACTTTTTGATTTTTGTATTCAAAATCAATAATAATTTTTTTAACATCTCGATTGTATTGGATTTCTCCTCTTCCAGTTATCAATCCTAATAAATAGGATATATCAGGAGTTAAAAAATTTGATATTTTGTTCTTTTCCATTTAAAGAGCAAATCCAGCATGAAAATCATTAATATGAGCTGCTGGTACTAGTCGTCTTATACGATTCACATCCTGGATTGGCCCAAGAACAAAACCAGCTTCTAAAAGCGGAAAGATATTCTTCTTCCTGCTTATTCTTCTATCATAAACATCATAACCCGGTCTGTTTTGAAAACCCCTTGGTTCTAGAGTGTCTATTAGTGATTGAGGAATGTTGGCATTTGAAGTGAAATATGCTCGCGTTTCTAATCCATATTTGTCAGTTCCAAGTACCCAAACATAATAAGGAGCGATATTTGAGTTAGGAGGTAAAGGAAAGTTGCCTGTGAGAGTAGCATATTCTGCAATAAATGAAGCTTGTCTTCTATGCGGCATTTCAACTTCGATATTCGTTCTCCTTTCAGGATTTGCCAAGTACCCTACATTGATGTAAAATTCTTGTTGGGTCATTTTTCCGGTTTTCTTAAAATTAAAAGGTATTCATGAACCTTGTTGACAATAAATTTATATGGGTAACCAAGTGGCCGCATATTGTTATATTCGTTTTGTCTGTCCCAAATAATTATATCTTCCAAATTAAAACCAATTTCTTTTGCCAACATTGATGCATCCATATGCAATGGATAAAAATTACTTTTCTTTCTTAAGTCCATAACATTTAAGATGTAATACCCTTTAGGCTTTAAGCTTTTAAACACTTCGCCGGTAACTTCTTTTAAGGATTGAAGAAACTCATTGTAATCCTCAATGTTTCCTAAGTCCTCATTTTGGTCAGAATAGTTGACGTTATCTTTATAGTCGGCTGTTCTTCTTCTATTTAAAACATCCCAGTAAGGTGGCGATGTTATACACAAATCAACGCTATTCTCTTCGATGTGATTTGTTAAAAATCTTGAGTCATTGACTATATATTTTTTTTCAAGATTGTATTCGTCGAAGTTATATGATTGAGTAGCTCTCTTGATAAAAAGTTCTTTGAATTCTGGATTTAAGTCAAACCCTATTATTTCTTTCTTTTTCATTAAACCTGCCAAAAGGGTAGTTCCTGAACCAGCAAATGGGTCTAAAATTTTGCCGCCATTGGGTTTGCAAAAAGTGTCAATTAATTTTGAGGCAAGTTTTATTGTGAAAATTGCAGGATGGTTTAACTTTCTTTCCTCGTCAGTCTTTCCTAATTCTCTCCATATACTGAAAGAGTTTTGCAACCATTCTTTGCCAGATAAATTGTTGGTCTTGTTGACTGTTTTTTTTGGTTTTACTTTATAAACAAATTCCATCGTCAATTGTGGGTCTTCAACGGTTTGATTTATGCTTCGGTATCTTTTATGATTTTCAAACATTGTTTCAACCTCGCCAACTTTTTCCAAAACTTTTTGAATACCAGGTTGACTAATAACACCTTCGTTATTGTAACTTAAGAGAATATATTTTGCTTTACTGCCATTCAGAACTAAATCCTCTAACGCGTTTAATGCTTTAGTTTTAGAACAATAATCAGATTTCTGATGTTCATAGTTTCTCATTCCTGTTTTGCCATATATTTCTGGTTGCTTTTCGCCAAACCAGCCTTCTGCAATTAGTTCAAGTAGGAAGTAATTTGATGCATACTGCCTTGAATTGTAAGGTGGATCTAAATAAAGAATGTCAGGTTTAATGCTCTTTATTAGCTCGTTGGCATCTTTTTTAAAAGCCTTGTTTTTGGTAGAACTTTTAATAATCGGAACTTCTTCAAGAATTAAAGGTTTTAATGCACGATTATCCCAAGTTTTTAAATAGGCCCCATAAGTGCCAGTAACGTTACTAATTAAATTAACTCCACGTAGTAAAGAGGTAATTAAATAATAGTACTCTAATTCATTGATTAATTTTTCATTTTTCCATTCCTCAAATAGAGTTCTAAATGTGTCAATTTTTTGAGCATTCTCATCTGTGAAGTACATCCTTTCTCCATTTGGGGAGTAGTTTTCATAGATGAAACCTTGAGTATTTGTATCTGACTTGTTTAAATAATTTAACAATGAGCTTATGCCATTTTTTAGCTTTAATTTCGAATTGAGTTTTTTGAACTGAGGTTCTTTGTTGAGTTCTATATACGTTTTTGATAAAGCATATGAAAACTCTAACATATCGTTAGAATAAACCGTATAGCCTAACTTTTTAAAATGCTGTCCAACGGAAGTAGTGCCGGCAAATAAGTCAACAAAATTTGATGTTCCATTTACTCCAGTTGATTTGACTACTTCTTCTATAAGTGGGAGAAGTTTTGTTTTGGCTCCGTAATATCTCATAAATCTGCTAAATACACTCAAAGCTAACAAAAGACTCTAAGAACTTATCGGGATGTTAATTTTTAATGAAAAAAAGATGTCCATTTTCCGTATTTTTAGCTTCTGACTAATTCAAAATACCTATCATGAAATTTCTGCTTTCCAAAGCTGGCATCGTATTGCTGGCCCTGACCTTCTTCACCTTTACCGCTGAAGCGCAACGGCGCAAGAAAACGACCCAATCGTCGTCTGACATACCTTCGGCGCTCTATTCAAGCCTCGAATACCGTTTGGTGGGTCCCTTTCGTGGGGGGCGCTCGGCGGCGGTAACCGGAGTGCCCGGTGAACCCAACCTCTTTTACTTTGGAGCCACAGGGGGCGGCGTATGGAAAACCACCGACGGTGGCCGTGCCTGGTCAAACATATCCGATGGCTATTTTGGGGGCAGTATAGGGGCCGTTGAGGTGGCCAAGAGCGACCCGAATGTCATCTATGTGGGCGGGGGTGAAAAGACCGTGCGTGGCAATGTCTCCTCAGGCTATGGAATCTGGAAAACCGTCGATGCAGGCAAGACCTGGCAACCGGCCGGACTCGAAAAGAGTCGTCATGTGTCGCGATTGCGGGTGCACCCCACCGATTACAATACGGTCTATGCGGCCGTGATGGGCAATATTTACAAACCCACCAAAGAACGGGGCATCTACAAGACCACCGATGGGGGCAAGACTTGGAAACAGCTATTGTTCGTCAACGATATGGCCGGGGCGGTCGATCTGACCTTCGACCCGAACAATCCCCGTATTCTGTATGCCAGCACCTGGCGGGTTCAGCGCACCCCCTACAGTTTGAGCAGCGGGGGCGAGGGTTCAGCGCTGTGGAAGAGTACCGATAGCGGTGACACGTGGACAGAGATCAGCAAAAACGATGGCTTCCCCAAAGACACTTTGGGCATTATCGGGGTTTCGGTATCGCCCGTAAACCCTGAACGGGTGTTCGCCATTGTCGAGAACAAAGAAAAGGGAGGACTGTACCGCTCTGACAACGCGGGCAAGACATGGGTGCAGGTCAATGATGAACGAAAACTGCGCCAACGGGCCTGGTACTACACCCGTGTGTATGCCGATACCAAAGATCAAGATGTGGTCTATGTGCTCAACGTACGTTATCATAAAAGCACCGATGGCGGTAAGAGTTTCAATACCTTTAATGCCCCCCATGGCGACCACCATGATTTGTGGATTGCTCCCGAAAACAGTCAGCGCATGATCATCGGCGACGATGGTGGGGCACAGGTCAGCTATGACGGTGGTACCACCTGGAGCACCTACTATAACCAACCCACGGCACAGTTCTATCGGGTGACGACCGACAATGCCTTTCCGTACCGTATCTACGCGGCACAGCAAGACAATTCGACCGTGCGCATCAAGCACCGCAGTGATGGGGCCACCATCGATGAAGATGATTGGGAACCCACCGCAGGGGGCGAGAGCGCCCATATCGCCATTGACCCCACCAACAACGATATCGTCTATGGGGGTAGTTATGGCGGTTTCCTCACACGGGTGAACCATGACAACAGAACCGTGCGAGGCATCAACGTATGGCCTGATAACCCGATGGGGTACGGGGCCGAGGGCATGAAGTACCGCTTTCAATGGAACTTCCCCATTATCTTTAGCAAGCACGATCCCAAAAAGCTCTATACCTTCTCGAACCATGTGCATATGAGCGCCAATGAGGGCCAGAGCTGGCAGCGGTTGAGTGATGACCTGACCCGCAACGACCCCGACAAACTGGTGAGCAGTGGCGGACCTATCACCCAAGACAATACGGGGGTGGAGTATTACTGCACCATTTTCGCCGCGCAAGAGAGTCCGCTGAAAGAAGGGCTGCTCTGGGTCGGTAGTGACGACGGACTTGTGCATATCACCCAAGACGGGGGCCAGACTTGGCAGAACATCACCCCCAAGGGCATGCCCGAATGGATGATGATCAACAGCATAGAGCCTTCCGCCTTTGATGAAGGCACCTGCTATATGGCGGGCACACGTTATAAACTGGGTGATTTTGCCCCTTACCTCTATAAGACCACCGACTATGGCCAAACATGGACAAAGATCACCAACGGCATCGAAAGTGAACATTTCACGAGGGTGGTCCGCGAAGACCCCAAACGCAAGGGACTATTGTACGCGGGTACCGAAACGGGCATGTACATTTCGTTCAATGATGGCCAGAATTGGGAAAAGTTTCAATTGAACCTGCCCATCGTGCCCATTACCGATCTAGCGATCAAAAACGATAATTTGGTGGTGGCCACACAAGGGCGCAGTCTTTGGGTCGTGGATGACCTCACGGTACTGCACCAGGTCAAGGCTTCCGATGGGGCCACCAGAGCGAAGCTTTTTGCTCCGAAAGACTCGTACCGCACCAAGGGGAGGACCCTAAAAGAACCCTCGAAAACCGCGGGGCAGAACCATCCCAACGGGGTAATTACCCATTTCTATGTAAGAGATTTTGATCAAGAAAAAGACAGTGTCGCCCTGACCTATTTCAATATGAGGGGTGATAGTCTGGCCAGCTACAGCACCTATGCCAAGGAGAAAAACAAAAAACTAAAAGTCGAAGCGGGCGGCAATACCCATGTCTGGGATACCCGTGGCAAAGGGGCCGAGAAGCTGAAGGGCATGATTTTATGGGCGGCGAGCCTCGATGGGGCCAAGGCGGTGCCCGGTGACTACCAGGTGTCGCTGAACGTCAATGGAACGGCCCAAACACAGCGGTTCAAGATTTTGCCTGACCCACGGGCCGAGGTATCCGTAGCCGATATGCAAAAACAGTATGACTTTATCACCAGTATCAATGAAACGATCGATAGGGCCCACCAGAGCATCAAAAAGATCAGAAAGATCAATGAAAAACTCGATGCCTTTGTAAAGCAGTATAAGGGTGATGAACAGACCAAGGCCCTGGTTGAGAAGGCCAAAAAGATGAAAGAAGGGTTTTCTGAAATCGAAAAGGCACTCTATCAGACCAAGAACCGAAGCAATCAAGACCCGCTGAACTTTCCGATTCGGCTGAACAACAAATTGGCGCATTTGAATAGATTGGTCTCCATCGATGATTTTCCGCCCACTGACCAAGATGTGGCGGTGAAGAACGAGATGACCACCAAGGTCAATACGCAGTTGCGAGCGTTTGATGCGTTGGTCGATAAAGAGATGAAGGCCTTTAACGATGAGTTCAATGCACTGGGGTTGAAGTATTTGTCGGTGGAGGAGTAGTTTTGTTGGACGGTAGAAGTTAGAAGTTAGAGGTTGGAAGTAGGAAGTTAGAAGTTGGAAGTTAGAGGTTAGAAGTAAGAACTTAGAACTTAGAATTTGAGATTTGAGATTTGGGATTTGGAAGCACGATGCACGATGCACGATGCTGTTGGAAGTAGGAAGTTAGAGGTTAGAGGTTGGAAGTAGGAAGCTAGAGGTTAGAGGTTGGAAGTAAGAACTTGGAACTTTGAACTTGGAATTTGAGATTTGGAAGCTTGATGCTGGGTGCTGCGTGCTATGCGCCAGATGCTAGGCGTTGGATGTTAGAGACTAAAAACTACTACCTATAAACTATAGACTAAAAAAAGAGCAGTGAACAAAAAAAAGAATGTCAATAGATACAGAACCGTTCTCGGCTATTTAATGGTGATCGGTCTTTTGTCGCTGCCCTTGAATGTTGTAGGCCAAGAATCAGAGCGGCCCAATGTGATTATCATCATTACCGATGACCAAGGCTACGGAGATTTGGGGGTGACGGGCAATCCGCATGTGAAGACCCCGACCCTAGATGCTTTGGCCAAAGAGAGTGTGCGGTTCAACAATTTTTACGTTTCCCCGGTTTGTGCACCGACCCGGGCCAGTTTGATGACCGGTCGGTATTCATTGCGAACGGGGATCAGGGATACCTATAACGGAGGGGCCATTATGGCACCGAGCGAAGTGACGATTGCCGAAATGCTAAAGACCGCAAACTATACAACAGGAATCTTTGGCAAATGGCATTTGGGAGATAATTATCCGAGTAGGCCCCAAGACCAAGGTTTTGACGAGGTGGTCATGCACCTATCGGGGGGTATGGGCCAAGTAGGCGATTTTACCACCTATTTTCAAGGGAATCGAAGTTATTTTGACCCCGTACTCTGGCATAACGGCACAAGGCAAAAATACCAAGGGTATTGCAGTGATATCTTTACTGAAGAGGCCATTCGCTTCATTGAAAAGAACAAGTCTGGCTCTTTCTTCTGCTATTTGTCATTCAACGCCCCACACACCCCACTACAGGTGCCGGAACAATACTATCAACTATATAGCCAAGTGGATCCCGCTGCCGGATTTGAAGATGATCCCCGCCCCTTTGTTGAAATGACGGAGCAAGACAAGGAAGATGCCCGGAGGGTCTATGCCATGGTGACCAATATCGATGACAACATCGAAAAAATCGTGCAAAAATTGAAAGACCTCAACATCGAAGAGAACACGCTGATCATCTTCATGACCGACAATGGCCCCCAACAGGTGCGCTATGTAGCGGGAATGAAGGGTAGAAAGGGCAGTGTTCATAACGGTGGGGTAAGGGTGCCTTTTTACCTGAAATATCCCGCAAGGCTGAAAGGGAATAGCGATATAGCCACCGCCGCCGCACATATCGATGTGCTGCCCACCCTTGCCGAGATCTGTGGCATTGAACCGACCGAAGATAACCAATGGGATGGCAGAAGCCTAGTGCCCCTGATGGAAGAAAAAGGCGATTGGGCACCACGCCCCCTTTTCTTTTATTGGACGAGGAAGTACCCCGTGCGCTATAGAAACATGGCCCTACAAAAAGAGCCCTACAAACTGGTGGCCCAGACCGATTTTGATGCTTCCTTGAACGGTTTTGAGCTGTATGATATCGCCCAAGACCCCTATGAGCAAAACAATCTGGCCGTTGAAAATACCCCATTGGTGAAGACCTACAAAGATCAAATGGATGCACTGTACCAAGAACTGATCCGTTCAGACAACCTGCTCGATCCACCTCGGATCTTTGTCGGCACAGACCATGAAAACCCCATTTTTTTGAACCGGAACGATGCAAGCGGAGACCGTGGTATTTGGGCACAAGATGAAGTCTTTGGAAAATGGAGGATACGGCTTGAGCAAGGGCAGTATAACATCAGGTTCAAGTTTACGAAGCCATTGAAAAAAGGGGGCAAGATGATGCTGGAAACAAGCGCGCTGGTCAATACCATGGAAAACAAAATAGAGGGCGCCGACCTGATAGAAATGAAAAACGTATCCCTGCCAAAAATGGATTGCGATCTGATCCCGTTCTATGCGATCGATGGCAAACGTATATTGCCCTTTTGGGTAGAAATGGAGCGTATTCAATAACGATAAAAAGAGTAAATGACGATCAATGCCCCATGCATAAATCCCTACCTTTGAAACCGTAATCCTACACCAACACCTAGCGACTATAGTGGAACTTTACAACTACATCAAAGCTTTACACCTCATCTTTGTGGTCACATGGTTTGCCGGGCTCTTTTATATTCCCCGCCTGTTCATTTACCATATAGAGGCCAATGAAAAACCATCCCCCGAAAGGGAAATCCTGACCGAACAATTGAAATTGATGACCAAGCGGTTGTGGTTCATCATCACCTGGCCTTCGGCCATTCTGTGCACCTTGCTTGCCCTTTGGTTGTTGCACCTCATACCTGAATGGTTGTCACAACCTTGGATGCATGTCAAGCTGGGGTTTGTGGTGTTACTGTTTGCCTACCATTTCAAATGCCATCAGATGTTCAAACAATTACAGCGTGACGAGGTGAGGTATACCTCGCGATTTATGCGGATTTGGAACGAGGTGGCCACCTTGGTGCTCTTCGCCGTCACATTTTTGGTGGTGCTCAAGAATGCGTTCAACTGGATCTATGGTATCGTCGGAATCGTGCTGTTGGCCATCTTGCTCATGTTGGGCATTCGGTTGTACAAACGTATCAGGGACAAAAATCCGAATGCCTGAAAAAGTTCAGGTACAGGGGTTGCGTCCAAGATCGGTTTTCCCAATTTTTTTTGAATTAGGTACTTGAGGTTGAATTAGAACCGGTTTTGGTTCGATTATTGCTATTTTCGAGGAAAGTTTAACCCCTTGTTCAGTAGACAATCGTTACGGTCGCGAATCTTTGTCACCATGATCCTTTTGGTGGTAATCGCCTCTGTCTTGATCGCAGGGGTAACGATTTATCAGTACCGCGAACAGTCAAGGGATTACCATGAAAACCGTTTAGAGCGCAAAGAAGATCAAATCGTTCAAAGCATCAACTATACACTGAAAGCGACCACGTATCCCGTAGACACCGAAAATCTGCAGCATATCTTCAGAACAGAGATCTACAAGATTGCCGATGTACAAAATGTCAAATTCAATATCTATGACCTGGAAGGTAATCTCATCAAAAGTTCGAAACGCACCTTTGAACTGGATTCCATTTCCAATTGTTTGGATGCCGAGGTACTGAACCAACTGCGTGATACCCCTGATAAACGTTATGTTGAGGAAAAATCCACTGCTGGCGACAACTATCAGGCCTCTTACATCTACATTCTTGATTTGAAGTTCAAGCCCATAGGGATCATGAACCTGTCTTATTACGAGGATAACTCCTTCAACAATATGGAGCTTCGTGAGTTTTTGATGCGCCTTGGGGGTGTTTATGTATTGATGTTGTTGGCGGCCATCATACTCGCCTATTTCATCACCAAGTACATCACGCGTTCGTTGCAGACCATTTCAGATAAGCTTACAGAGACCGATCTTACCAAAAGAAACGAAAAGATATACATTGAAGATTCCACTGAAGAGATCTCATCGCTCATCGATTCGTACAATGACATGATCGATGAGCTTGAGCAGAGTGCGGCCAAATTGGCCCGTAGCGAACGAGAGCAGGCATGGCGTGAGATGGCCAAGCAGGTGGCCCATGAGATCAAGAATCCGTTGACACCGATGCGGTTGAGCGTACAGAGTTTTGTGCGAAAGTTCAATCCAGATGACCCTAAGGCCGAGGATAAGGTCAAAGAGTTTTCAAAGACATTGGTGCAGCAGATAGATACCATGAGCAATATCGCTTCGGCCTTTTCAAATTTTGCCGATATGCCCGCACAGCAGAAAGAAACCCTGAATGTGGTCAAAGTGGTGAAGTTGGCCTTGGATATCTTTCATGAACCCTACATCCATTTCATAGCCGACGAAGAAGAAATAGTGGCCAAGTTAGATAGAACCCAGTTGATTCGAGTGGTGACCAATTTGGTCAAGAACGCCATTCAAGCGATGGTCGATGTCGAAAACCCCAGAATTTTGGTCACCGTGGCCTCGGCAGGAGATGAGGTAAAGATTTCGGTCGCCGATAACGGCATAGGGATCGCCGATGAGTTTACCGAGAAAATATTTGAACCGAAGTTCACCACCAAGAGCAGTGGTATGGGCCTAGGCCTTGGTATGGTGAGGAATATTGTTGAAAATTATGGGGGCAGTATCAGCTTTATCTCTCAAGAAGGTAAGGGCACGGTGTTCACAGTAAAATTTCCGAGGGCATAGTTTGATGCAGGCTATTGGTTGCTCGGTGCCGAATGTTTACTTTTATGACCCATCATGCATCGTACATCTAACAGCAAGCATAAATGAATTACGAAAACATCTATATCGAGGAAGAAGACCATGTGGCCGTCATCACCATAGACCGGCCCAAAAAGCTGAATGCGCTGAACAAGCGCACCATTGAAGAATTGCATACGGCTTTTAGGGAACTTGATGAAGATAGTGACATCAGGGCGATCATTGTGACCGGAAGCGGTGAAAAAGCCTTTGTGGCCGGTGCAGACATCGCTGAGTTTGCCGATTTTTCGGTGAAGCAGGGCCATGCCTTGGCCGCGAGCGGTCAAGAAAAGCTGTTCGATCTAGTCGAAAACCTATCGACGCCCGTTATCGCGGCGGTCAACGGTTTTGCACTGGGGGGCGGACTCGAGCTGGCGATGGCCGGTCATTTCAGGGTGGCCAGTTTCAATGCCAAAATGGGGCTTCCAGAAGTATCGCTGGGCTTGATTCCGGGGTATGGCGGTACCCAGCGTTTACCGCGTTTGGTCGGTAGGGGCCGTGCCATGGAAATGATCATGACCGCAATGATGATCTCTGCTGATAAAGCCTTGGAATTTGGCTTGGTCAACTATGTGGTGTCCCAAGAAGAATTATTGCCCCTATGTCGAAAACTGGCCGGTAAGATATCGAATAACTCCCCATCGGCCATAAAACATGCAATAAAAGCCGTAAATGCGGGTTATAGCTATGATACCGATGGCTATGCCCATGAGATAAAGGCTTTTGGGGAGTGCTTTGGCACCGACGACTTTAAAGAAGGTACCTCGGCCTTTTTAGAAAAGCGAAAAGCCAATTTCAAGGGATCATAGCCAGGTTAGACCAAACCTGTGATTATGAAGCATTCGCTACTTCTGGCTTGTCTATTGTTCATAAGCCTGGGCATATATGGGCAAGACGCAAAAAAAATGCCCGTCACCTACGATTTTGGTGAGAAATTGAACGATCGTTATCGCTATTCGAACCTAATGGTCATCGAAGACGATGGCTCGGGAGGCTATATTTTGGTGAGAGCCTATTTTCAAGGACTCATCTTAAAGCCCAAGGGGTATTTCATCGAGCATTACAACAGTGATCTCGAACTGGTTTCAGAGTACAATTACAAATTGCGCGGACTACAATTTGTAGATGGTTTTTTTAAGAACGGAAGACTCAGCCTTCTCTTTTTGAACTACGATTTTGAACGGGAGCAATATGAGTACTGGGTACATACCAGTCCCATCGAATATTTTGATTTCAAGCCCACCAAGCTATTGTCCATTCAGTCGCAAGCCGTAAGCGGCGCATTGGGGAAAAATTACTACAACCGCAATTTTTCGAAGGGCTTTACCACTACGGTATTGTTCAATCAAGACAAGTCTGGCTTTGTGATCAGTACCCATCACAAAAAGGGAAAGAACAACAAACACACCATACATCTATATGATGATGATTTGAACAAACGGGGCGAATTTGATTTTTCGTCCGAGATAGAAGAGAAGAACTACGCATTTGAGAATGTGGCCATGTCACAAGACTTGGGCGAGATCTATATCACGGGCAAGGCCTATTTCAAAAAGAAGCGTTTTCGGGTCGATGAGCGCAGATTTCAATATGAAATGGTGCGCATCACCAAAAATGGAATCAAGACCCGATCGTTTGATGATCCCGGTAAATATTCAGAGGCACTGTATCCCGTTTTACACGATGGGCGATTGCTTTGTGTCGGATTTTATGCAGATCGGAAGGACAATCGCTATAACGGACTTTCATACTTTGAGCTAAACCCGTACGATCTGGTCGTCAAATCAAAGAAGTACGGTCCCTTCACCCAACAATTCATGGAAGACAAGTTTGGCCGGGAAGATGACAAAGAGATCAAAAACCTGATTTTCAAGAATGTTGAGGTGACCGGTGAGAATGAAATTCTTTTCAACGCCGAAGAGTATTTTGTCACCCACAGCATGCACCCCACTGGGGCAGGGCAGCGTATTAAAGTAGATCGCTACCACCACAACGATATTGTCAGTGCCAAGCTCACCGCCAACGGCGACATGATTTGGGCACGCAACATCAACAAGACCGAGGTAACGCAGGGCGATGGTGCCTATGCGTCATATTCGACCCATAACAAAGATGGCAAGACCTATTTCTTCATCTGTACATCGGCAAACAATCCCCAATTGATCAACGGAGAACGGTTGATATTCAAACAGGGCTTGAGTAGTAACCGCAATGTGTTCTTGATTTCGTTGGATGAAAACGGAAAGATGGATTACGAACGCATCATCGATGCCCAAGAAGCACGATTGCCCTTAATGGTCTCAAAGCCGTTGAAAGATGAAGATGATGACGAAATGCTTTTTTATGCAAAACGGGGCAATAAAAAACAGCTGGTGAAAATCGCCTTTAATTGACGAAGCATGTTTGGCAAGAGAATAGTATTGGTTTGCGCTTTGGCCTCAATAATTTTGTTAGGGGTAAGATGTGATGATTCCGATGATTCTCAAAACAATGCTGTTACGGGCAACTGGCGGGTCATGTCGGTAATCTTGTCGGGGCAGTCAATTGGGTTTCAGACCCCCGATGCCGAGGTCATCTCCATTGTATTTGAAAGCAGCGGAGATTATTCTGGCACGACTACGGCCAATACTTTTGGTGGAAACTATGAATTGACGGGCAGCACGTTGACATTGACTTCCTTTACCACTACCGAAGTGGCCGACACACCCTTTGCAGGGGCATTTTATAATGCCATTTCAGAGGCCATAGTGCCAAATACCACTTATGCCGAATTTGATTTTTCGGTAGCCGCCGATACCTTGATGTTGGGCTTTGCGGATTCAGGGACCATGAGACTACAAAGACCATAATTGTTATTGGGAAATATTCCATAAATTTGGAATAAATCCAATAAATGTCTTCAAAAAAATACCTCAAAGGTCGTGGCGCACAACAAAATGTACACAATCGCTTTTTACAGCATGTTTATGAGCTAAGGGATGATTTCTTGGAGTTCTGTCGCCTAGAGGGTGAGGAAGCTGACAAGAGTAAAACGGCCTACATTCCCATATTTCCGAAGACCATTGTGAACAAAGTGACGAGTCCTGATGTTGGTATGGGGTATTCCATGAATCCCTATCAGGGTTGTGAGCATGGCTGTATCTACTGCTATGCCAGAAATGCCCATGAGTTTTGGGGATATAGCGCAGGCTTGGATTTTGAGCGAAAGATCCTGGTCAAAAAGGCGGCGCCCCAACTGCTGGAAGAGAAAATAAAGAACAAGCGGTGGAAAGCGGCCACCATTGTCATGTCGGGCAACACCGATTGTTATCAACCAGCCGAGAAGAAGTTTGAAATCACCAGAAAGTGTTTGGAGGTTTTCTTGAAATACCGGCACCCCGTTGGCATCATCACAAAGAACGCCTTGATTTTGAGGGATCTCGATATTTTGAAACAATTGAACGAGCATCAATTGGTAGCGGTGAATGTTTCCATCACCTCTTTGTCAGAAAAGACCCGAAGGCTGCTGGAACCACGGACGGCCACTATCAAAAGACGATTGCAAACCGTTAAGACACTGTCTGAAAACGACATTCCGGTAAATGCCATGTTGGCCCCTATGATACCGGGTATCAACAGCCATGAGCTATTGAAATTGGCCGAGACGGTTGCTGACAATGGCGCAAGATCATTTGGCATTACCGTGGTGCGATTGAATGGTGCCATCGGCCAAATTTTTACGGATTGGATCAAAAAGGCCATGCCCGATCGTGCCGAAAAAGTGTTGCACCTTATTCAAGATTGCCACGGGGGCAGTATCAACGACAGCCGCTTTGGTATTCGAAGTCGAGGCGAGGGCAAAGTGGCCCAACAGATACATGAAATGGCGAGGTTGGCAAGGCAAAGGTATTTTGCGGACAAGACATTTCCCAAATTGCGTACCGATCTTCATGCGCAGTACAAGTCAGGGCAGATAAAGCTATTTTGATAATTGGCTAGGCCATGGTATCTAAAATGGCCTTGATGTCATCTTCCGTGCTATGTGGATTGATAAAACAGAAACGGGCCACGGTTTCATATTCATCTCCTGTTTTCCATTGGGTAGGGGCCACAAGGGCGAATCCTTTTCGATGGTTTTCATAGGTCCAGTTTTTATAGGTTTCGGGCGACCATCCCTTTCTTCTGAACAACACGCACGATAGACTGGGTTCGCGAACCAGTTCAACATGGGGTAGTGCTTCGATGAGCTTTCCGGCCAAATTGGCGAGTTCGATACCCATTTCGACGGCCCATTTGTATTTATCGGTGCCGTGCATGGCCAATGAAAACCACAAGGGCATTCCCCTGAGCCGTCTTGTGAGCTGTATTTGGTAATTGGCAGGGCTGAAGCCACGGGCTCCTTCATCCTTGAAAATATCCAAATACGAGCCCTCTTGCGAATGGGCCTCCCTAGCCAATTCAGGATTCTTATAGATGATGGCACCGCAATCGTAGGGCGAGAACATCCACTTATGCGGATCTATGGTTATGCTATCGGCTTTTTCGATTCCTTTGAACAGTGGTCTTGCCGATTCGGCTATCAAAGCCCCTCCGCCATAGGCGGCATCGACATGAAACCAAAGGTTCTCTTTTTGGCACAAATTGGCAATGCCCTCAAGATCGTCTATGATACCGGCATTGGTAGTGCCCCCCGTGGCCACCACGGCGAAGAGTCGTTTTCGTTGCTGGGCATCCAACTCGACTATTTTCTGTTGCAACATGGCTGCGGTCATCAAGTCTTCCGTATCGACTGTAAGTACATCGGCATCGATGACCGTGGCCATGGTCTTGACCGATGAGTGTGCCCCGATAGAGGTAATGATGAGCCCCTTTTTATTTTGGTTCTCTGGGTTCTTTCGCCAATATTCCCGTGCAGTGACCATGGCCGATAAGTTTGCAGCTGTACCACCGCTGGTAAAGACGCCAAAGGCAGATTTGGGCATACCCGTTAACGATACCAACCATTTCATGGCCTCGTTCTCACAGAAAATGCCACCGGCGCCCTCCATCCAATAGGCCCCGTGAATGCTCGAGGCCGAGGTGACCAAATCGAACATGATGGCCGCCCTTGTCGGTGCAGCCGGTACAAATGCCAGATGTCTCGGATGATCGATGGGTACCGTGGCCTTTACCAAAACATCGCGAAAGAGCTGAAACGCTTTTTCACCACCGATCCCCTCGGGGGTAATGGTATCGCCCACTAGTTGTTTCAGTTCCTCTTCTTTTTTTGGACAGCCAAGCTCGGGTGAAAGATTGGTGATGCGGTTGATGACATATTTCATAATGTCTAAGGTCATTTCGACCAGTTCGATATCTATATGGTGCATTGACAGATTGTTTGTCTGCAAAGATACCGTCTGAAGGCAGGCGATTATATGACATTTGAACGATTCTTTTGAATAAATTTATAGCGATTGTCCAATGTAGCTTATCGTTTTCGTCATCTAGATGAAAACAAAGTACAAATCAGTCCACCTTGATGGACACAAAACCGAAACCGATGAGTAATTTTTTGTATTTATTTAGGGGGGGAGACCCCGAATGGAGAAACCAACCGCCAGAGGTCGTACAGGCCCATATGCAAAAATGGGGCGTCTGGATGGGCGGACTCAAAGAACAGGGAAAATTAGTTGATGGCCTACCCCTGGCCGAGACAGGAAAGGTAGTTGAAAAAGCAGGCGAGGTAATCACTGACGGCCCTTTTGCCGAAGGTGCGGAAGTGGTAGGCGGTTATTTGATCGTTACCGCCGACAGTCTTGATGAAGCCGTAGAGATATCAAAAGGGTGCCCGATTTTTGAAAATAAGGGCAATGTGGAGGTCCGTGAGATTTTGTCCATGGACATGTAAAAAGAACAATACTGAGGCATAAAGTCCGATGCTAGCATCGGACTTTATATTTTTATATATGCGATCAACAGAAAACGGAGTGCTTGTCGAACATGTGTTCAGGCATGAATACGGTAAGATGGTCTCATATCTGGTAAACAAGTTCGGGCCGTCACATCTCGAAAGTATTGAAGATGCCGTACAAGAGGCGCTGATCAAGGCCATGCAGGTATGGGGCTACAAAGAACCGCCAAAGAACCCTGCGGCTTGGTTGTTGAGGGTGGCGCACAACCAACTGATCGATCGATTGCGAAGAGATAAAAAGATGGTGCAATCGGGTGATGGCCCCCTTCTTGAAAAAAGTGAATTTGAACCTAAGGAAATACATTTAGATGACACCATAAACGATAGTCAGTTGAAGATGATTTTTGCCTGTTGCCACCCTTCGCTGTCAACAGAGCACCAGATTATCTTGAGCTTGAAGCTGATCGGGGGTTTTGGCAATGTTGAACTGGCCAAGGCCTTGCTCAAAAAAGAAGCTGCCGTGGCCAAATCATACACACGTGCCAAAAAGAAGTTCAAAGAGAAAGTACCATGGCTTCAGGTACCGGTTGAAATGGGCCTTCAATCGCGTCTGTTCGTTGTACTTCGGGTCATTTACCTGCTCTTTACCGAAGGGTATTCGGTGACTGCGGGCTCACAAGTATTGAAACGGGATATCTGCTATGAGGCCATGCGATTGGCCCTGCTCTTAAAGAAAAATTCTTATTGCCAACATCCGAATTTAGAAGCCCTTATTGCCCTGATGTGCTTTCATGCGGCCCGTTTTGATGCGCGGCTTGATACCCAGGGCGAAATGGTCGATCTTGAGCACCAAGACCGTTCAAAATATAACCGCGAATTGATAGGTATAGGTATTCGGCATCTCGAAAATGCCGGAACGGAAGATAAACTGCCCTCGAACTATCACCTTGAAGCAGCGGTCTCGTATTACCATTCAACCGCCAAGACCTTTGCGGGGACCGATTGGGGAAGCATTCTGAAACTCTATGACCTACAGTTGAAAACACAGTATTCGCCCATGGCCGCCCTGAATCGAATCGTGCCCTTTTCAAAAGTTCATGGGGCCGAACGGGCATTGACTGAATTTAAGGTTCTTGAGAAGACCTCCGACTACGGATCAATAGGGCTTTTCTATGCCATCAAGGCCGAATTGCTCAAGGAAATAGGTGATCGGCAATGGAGACCTACCTTGGAAAAAGCCATTGACCTCACCGAAAATCAATTGGCCAAGAGGCATTTGAAAAAAAAATTGATTTGAACGTGCTGTACCGCCGTTCTTAATTTTTTGTTATCTGCAATACCGCAGCCTTTTCATCACTGACGTCCAGACTAAACGTCAGCTTTGCCTCCTCTTCAACAACCAGTATGAGATTGCTGCTTCCGGGCACTCTTGCCAGAGAAGTCTTTTGCCCGATAACGACTTTTTCTTGATCGGGTTTTGCCCCATAATCAAAATTCCAGTTCATGGGCGCTATTTTAAATTCATAGCGTCCTTTTTTAAAGGTTGTCGAGGTTTCATAAATACCATTTCCCTTATACTCAAAACGAGGGGTGATATTCCATTTCTTGCCCCAATCGTTCATATTGCCAAACAGGTAAATGGTTTCGTCTGCCAAGGGTTGTACCATCATTTCAGCTACCTTTTGTTGTGCTTGGGGCAAGGCATCGTCTAATTTCATACCATCGATCAATGATAAGGCCAAATCTTTGGCCACACTATGATCAACAGTTATATCGGGCTGTACGCCTGTTCCCTCAATTCTTCCGATCCGTGTGGAGTAATATTCCGCAATCGGTAGGGACAATTGCAGTCCTTGTGGCAGATCGAACATTTTCTGCGACAACATCTCACCAGCGGTGGTTTCACCTATTATGGTCACTTTTTCTTCATGGGCAAGTGCATCTACGGCAAACTCGGCGGCACTGGCAGATTTATCACTGATCAACACATAAACGGGGCCATCGAAGTGCGGCTGCATCGGCCCAAACCGTACACGGGTAAGGGGTTTGTCTTGTACATCGTGCCAAAACGACTTTAACGACCATCCTTGCCAGGGCACCAGATCTTGAACATCTTCTAGCTTGGGTGCTCGTGTATGGTTTTCCCACCATTTTCGGGAAACAAATATTCCGGCATCAAGGGAGTCGGTCAGCACATGACCGATAAGGGGTACGCCAGCAAACGTTCCTCCGGTATTATTTCGAAGATCGATTACGAGCGATGTCGTCTCCTTTTCTGCAATTTTGCGATAGGCCTCAAATACACGCTCTTTTGTGTCGATGCCGGTCATGGTCGTCACGGTAAGTATGGCCGTTGTATCCCTCCATTGTAGTGAAACGCTGTGGTCGCCCACTCGCAGTGAATCGATGAATTCAGCCATCTGGTCTGCGCTTTTTTCTGATGTGCCCAGTGTTACGTGCGAAAAAGGGCCATTTTTCCAAAGCGCATTGAACCCATCCATGAATTCTTGTTTTGTTTCAACGGTTTCTGCAAGACCCATCACTTTCTTTTCCAGATCAAGATATTCGTCCGTGGCAAGTTCTGCGGGGTTGTAATGGTATTTTGACATCATTAGCGATATACTATCGGCTACAACGATCAAATCTTGGTTAAGGGGGTTGTCTTTTCTGTTTGATGATCTAAAGTCACAAGAACCTAGTGACAGCACTATAAAAAGTAGGGTCAGTTGTTTCATTTTCTAATGGTTGCTTACCATTAGACCCCTATTTTTATGTTTTGTTACAGTATATTCTGTTAAACCAATTTTTTAGGGGAATGATCGGTTATAGGTGGTTTTGCGGAAATGGTCGCTCGGGCCTGAACCACTTCATTGAAACAACACATACCTAGGGGGCACCAGCCCGTTCAACCTCATATAGACAAGCATTTGACCTCTGTGATGGGTAATGTGGTCGGCAAGCAATAAAAAGATCTGTCGCTTTGTTCTCGTTAGCCCAAAATAGTCCAACTCGTCATCGAATTGGTCGGCATCGAATTTTTTGATCAACGCTATGGTTTGATCAAATGTGTCGTCGATTGTCGCAATCATTTCTTCTTTGGATTTGTCGGCGACCTTGAAAATAGTGTCGGTGTTCCAATCCCTAGATTCTCGGCCACCCAACAATGACTGGCTATGCCAATCCATCGCATAGCCGATATGCATTAAATTCTCGGCAAAGGTCAACGACTCTGGCGATGCTTTAAAGCCGTATTTGTCTTCGGGCATTGTTTCTGCCACAAGAAGTAAATAGTTACGGGAATTTTCCAATCGCTCTAGATAGTCCTCAATAAAATTATGCTGTTGGGCCAACAATGGTGTTTTGAACAAACAGAAAAAGAATATTGGGGTCAAGACAAGTAGTTGTTTCATGTTATTCTAAATGTGTTCCATTGATGTACTATGGAATGCGTATACGGTGTGATCGCCATTGCTTTCCAATTTGGAAGATACTCAATTAAACACAAAAACGGTCTGGGCAAACACCCAGACCGTTAATGCATGTGTACCTTTTTCGCTATATTTTTTATTGCATATACGTATCGAAGAAAGCGATCATTTTTTCTGGGTGTACACCGAAGTAGTTATAGCCGTCAAACCTACGGTTCGTTCCTTCGATCCAGAACAGTTCTTTCTCTTCTGAACGTATGTTGTCAAAGATTTCTTGGGCATCTTTGGGGTTGTCTGTCCAAACATCATCCAATACTTCCGCCATGAAGTAGGGTACTTCTACCGCATGCGCGTACTTCTGCGGGTGCATCTTCCCATTGGTAAAACCTCCCAGTTTCAGTTGTTCAAGATCCATCAGTTCCATGTATTGATCCAATCCCATAAGGCCGGCGAAAGAAGTCATCAGCGCGGTCATTGAAACGGTCATGGGTCCGAAGAAGCAGAGCACATCCTTAAACAGTTCAGGACGGCGATACATGGCCTCATATGCGGCATTTCCGCCAGTGCATCTATTGTAGAGTCCACACTTCATTTTGCCCAATTTGGGGTGACTCGCCACATATTGCTGGGCGCCCACTACATCTCGCCACTCATATCTGCCAATACCACAGATTCCGCCATTGGCAGTTCCACTATTGCCATGGTTTCTCAAATCGTACGCTAAAATGTTATAACCGGCCCTTGAAAGATGGCCCATGTGTGCCACAAAATCGATTTCAAGGGTATCGACTCCTGAGAAGGGTTCTCCGAAATGTCCGGTGAAGCCCGAACGACTCATCGGCATCGGATGGTTGATGATGATCAGCTTATCTGATTCACCTTTTACGGAAGGGATGTACCAGCCCTCAAGAGGAACCCCGTCAGCTGATGAAAAATATACATCTTCCCATATATCCATGCCGTGGTCTGAAGGGGTTTTGTGCACCGGTGTTCTGAACATGGGGCGAACGGCAAATGCTGCCAAGTATTTTAATGTCGCATACTCTTGTTCAGAAATGGTTTTTTGCTGTTCAATTGCTTTTTTATAAGCCTCTTCACCCATTCTGCCCGTAAGGGTGTCGGCAATGGTATAATCCAATGTTTTTTCAAAAGCCATAGCGATACGATTTTATTTGAGTTCTCTGTAGCGCAAAGGTCTTTTGTTTTAGCATGGGGATATGGAAACAAATGAAGGTAAAAAGGATACAAATTACAGGTTGGAGAAAATTGAGGGGGAGACACCGGTCACTTTGCGAAAAAGACGGGAAAAATAATTCGGATATTCAAAACCGAGCTGATAGGCAATTTCTGAAATAGTGGTCTTTTTCTGAACCAACAATGATTTGGCCACTTTGACGATATGCTGGTGAATATGTTCTAAAGCGGGTTTGCCCGTATAAAATTTAATGACATCGCTCAAATAGTTGGGGGTCACGTTCAATCGATCGGCAAAATAATGTACAGAGGGCTGAACCGTTTTGCTGTCTTCGCCATGTTGAACATAATAGCTATCAAGTAGAGAAAAGAAATCACCCACTAATTTGCTATACTGCTCTTTGCGTTCACCAAATTGCCTTTTATAGAACTGGGCCACGTGCGCAAAAAGCAAATTGGCGTAGGCGAGCAACAGATCGATTGAAAAAACCTCTTTATTATATTCTTTCAAGGCTTCTTTAAACAGTTGGGTAATGATTGTTTCTTCCTCCTTTTTTAGAAATAAGGGTTCATGCAATCCATAATTCAAAAATGAATAGTGCAAATGTTGGTTGTTGGCGATCAATTCTTCCGTAATGTTGATATAGTAGCCTTTCCAAGGGGTATCGGTTTTCCATTCAATGGGCTGGTTGGGGCTTGAAAAGTACATATACCCCTTTTTCTTATCATTTTCTAACCCATACTTAATGGAAATACGATAGAAGTTCGGATAGACCGCAGGGGATGATAGCAAGAAGTCTTGGGGATATGTACCGATGTCGATAAACCGGTGCCTAGGCTTTCTGGCATTGGTGTATTCGTTAAAGGACTGAATGTCATCAAATTTCATAGCCCGAACAATTACCGCAACCACACCTTGGATACGGTTTAAGGATTTTTATGAAATATAGCGAAATCGTATGCAGTGGGCAACACCCTTGTATCACTCATTTTGTAATAAGAACCGTATCGGATTGTGAAAACGTGTTTTCCAGTCGTTTTCCGTATGGGCCGCACCGTCAAAGACCTTGCTCAAATAGTACTTGTTCAATCCGTTTTGCTCGTTGAACAAGGCATCGATACTTTGTTGATGGGCGCCATAATGGCGATCCAGTGTTTCGGTACCCGTATCAAAATATAACTTTCTGCCTTCTATCAATCCCCTTCTATGTTCGATATAGGCCCTAAAGCTGTTCGGAATGATAGCATTATCCACAAAACCACCGATCCAATGGGTGGAAAGACATGCAGCCCCACCAAAGACTTCGGGATATTCAAAAAAAGCGTACATAGAGATGAGGCCGCCCATACTTGACCCTGCTATGAAGGTATGTTCACTTTCCGTTTTAGTGGAATACTTTTGATCAATAAAGGGCTTTACCTCAAACACCAAGAATTTTAAGTAATCATCTGAATTAACGGTTTTGTCAAATAGTTTGGCATCACCTCTTGAAATGGCCAACAATGAATCTTTAACTGCAGTCGGGAGGGACAAAAAAGGCTTTTCAGGATAGTAATTGGCGTGTCGGGCAGCAGCTACATTGGCAATGCCCACTACGATGATATCGTGGATCATCTCCTTATTTACAAGACTATCAATGGTTTGATCAACCCCCCAGTTTTGGCCGTTCCATGTTTCTTGGGTGCTAAAGAGCATTTGCCCATCGTGCATGTAGAGCACGGGATAGGTATTGTCTTCACTGTACTTTTCGGGCAATCGAACATAAACATCCCTTGGGGCAACATAGGCGGAGGCCATATCCTTGACGGTATGGATGTTGGGCCCGGTATCTTGGGCGTTGATCCCTAAACAAATACTCGCACAAAAAATCAAAAAAAAGAATCTCATAAACTACGGGTTTCTATCAAAAAAAGGTCAATCTGATTTGTTCAACGCTACATAATGGCCAAAGGGGGCCAATAGTATTTTAGCCTTGGAAACTTCAGCACCCTGCCCATATACTTCCTCATAACTTTCGGTATCCATTTGCACTTCTATGGGGTCATTGTTGATATTGATCATCACGATCGCCTTTTCATTTCCATAGGCTCGTTGAAAGGCTATGACCCCTTCTAAATTTTCATATAAAGGTACATAATCACCCAATCGAAAGCTGTCATAATTCGTTCGAATCTTGATAAGTTTTTTATAATGGTTCCACAGCGAATTTGGGTCATTCTTTTGATGTTCAAGACTGAACTGCTGAATGGCCTCCGATTGCCAAAAAGAAACATCCCAAACCGCGCCACCATCTTTATACCACAGGGCATTGCCCGAATCCTCAAAATTACTTGTCCATGGAAAAGCCTCGCGAACGGGAATATGATTGGCGTCACTGCCCCACTCGTGCTTTTGACCGGTGACCCCCAGCTCCTGTCCATAATAAATTGATGGTACCCCTGGCAAAAGAAGGTTTAAAATGGCAGCACTTCGTTTTTGGTCTTCATTGCCGTTGACCACTGACGCCCATCTTGACGTGTCATGGTTTTCCAAAAAATTCACCGTGAACGTACTATCACTGAATTTCGCAAGATTTTCCAAAACCACGCTGTGAATTCTGTTTGGTTCCATGGTTACACCTTTTGATGATGGGTCAATGTACATATCGTGTGTGCCCTCTTCCCCAGCTATGGCAAAACGAAGCGGAAAGTTAAAAGCGGCGTCTGCACCACTTTTCACTATCATTTGGTCGCCGTATTCATTCCAGTTTGACTGTTCGCCCAAAACAAAAATATTCGGATTGATGTCTTTGCAGGCCTCAAAAATAGGTCGCCAAAAGTCTTGGTACATGTTGGTAAAAATCCCTTTGTTGTCCAAGTCGTCCATAATATGGTCAATTCTAAAGCCGTCTACCCCATCGTCGAAATTTCCATCTTTGTTTGGATCGACCCAATAGCTGTAGAAATCGATCATCCATTGTTTGACACGTGCATGGTTCACATCGAGCAAAACGATGTGGTATTTGTCGCCCGGCCATGCCTCAAACTCGTGCATTGGTGATTTGGGGGGCATAAAAATTTGTTCAGGATACCGATTGAGGGAGTCAGCATAGTAGATGAAGTCTGCATATTCTGAATCTGGATTTTTATAGGAGTCGTCAAACCAAATATGTCCGCTTTGGGCATATTGGGTTTCCATGTCCATCAAGAACTTAAGCCCCTTATCATGTACGGCCTTGACGAAATTTAGATAGTCTTCCTTGGTTCCGTACTCTTGATCGATATTCTCATAATTTGTGGGGAAATAATTATGATAGAAACCCGATTCGTACAACGGCGTGAATAAAATAGTGGTCACACCGAGTTCTTTGAGATAGTCCAACTTTTCGGTAAACCCGTTGAGGTCACCATGTAGGTCGCCATTGCTATCGTAAAAACTGCGCTGCATGACGTGGTAAATAATTTCATTGTTCCAATTGATGGGTCGATCGATGGTCGATGCCCCGGCGGTTTCACCTTCATCCTGTTTTTTATTCGTATTGCAAGAAAACAATAGTGTAAAAACGATGAAGAAGAAACTGTACTCTGTAAGCTTTCTCATTGTAGTCGTTGTTTTTTTTCTGGGAATGTGACACGCCTTAAAACCGTTTTGCCCATAGGCACCAGCGTTGCTTCTACCTCTTTTTGTCTTGAGGTATCAAAGAGCTCTCCCTTCAATGCCAATTCACCGTCTTCAATGCTTTTAAAGTTGGCATTTTCAGGGATGACCAGATTCTTGTGGTCTTCATTTTCAGGAAGACAGTAATAATCTTTGAAAGAGGTGTCGCCATAGGTTTTGATGGTTTTTTCTTTATGGGGTATTTGATGGGCAAATACCAAAGGCCCTTTTTGCAGGTAGACTTGATCGTTATTTGCCGGTTTCACTTTGATAGGGTTATTGAAAGTGATGGCAAAGGTTTCATCTGGGGGCCAAGTTTTGGCTACTTCATAAAAACCATTCTTTGAATTTACGGCCTCTACCCCTGAAAATGTTACGGATTCACTCCACTCTGGCTTTCTGAACCGCAACGTAAAGGTCTTGGGTCTTGTGGCGCTGATTTCAAAGGTCACTTTGTTTGTCCAGGGGTAGTCGGTCTTTTGCCGAATGATGATCGTCGCATCATCTAGTGGTGCGGTGAGTTCTGAAGGGCCGTACATGAGAATGGCAATGCCGTCATCGAACTTCATATACATTTGATCAAGAAAATAGGGGAGATTTCTACCGTAATTGGGAACACAACAAACCGCCGGTTCAGAATGTGTGGGCGAATATTTATACCGTGGTTCGTTGGCCGATCGATCTTCTTCATGATGTTTGCCATCCACTGCATAGCAGTTGTCGTGTTTAGAATACGTAATTGCGGTTCCGTCATGATTTCTGGCTCCCAACATCGCATTATAGGTCAATTTCTCTGCGGCGTCGGCGAACTGTACCTCACCTGTTTTTTCCAATAAACTCCCGTATGAATTTCTTAGCTCGAGCATTCCACAGTACTCGGCCGCTGTTTTGTCTGGGTCTGCGGTCAGTTTTGAAATCCACTCATCTCCATGGCCGGCCCCACTGGGTAAGATACAGGGTTCCAATTTTGCGATCATGTTGTTGTGGGCTTCTTTCAATTCTGGATAACCGGTGTTGTAATAGGCATTGACCATAGAACGAATATGCTCGTACGTATGAACACCATGTCCTTGAAAAAGGGAGTCTCTCTCAGCTAAAAAAGGATAGCGCAAATCATTGAACGATCGATTTATGGAAAAGGTAGAAAATGCCTCGTACAGGTAGGTGGCGTAATCTTGATATTCAGCTTTGTTGGTAATACGGTACAGTGTTTCACAGACATCGGTCAGCATTAGACCGTGCGTGGCACCCCCGAAAGCATTTTTAAGCTGAAAGGGATTTCTGCCATTCTTGCCATAGCGTTGCATGGTCAAAGCCATGGCGCGTTCAACGGCCTTTAGAACCTTCTCATTATTTGTGAACCCATAATAGGCCAACATCGTTCTAAACGCAGTTGTTTGTGCCCAAAGCTCTCCGTTTGAGCCATCATGTTGGTATCGAAGGTTTGGTTTGTAGATTCCAATGTAGCCATCTTCATCTGCTGAATTCAATAGGTTGCGCACAATTTCATGCGATTGTTCAATCGCTGTTTCATTTTTGGTCAGAAACGCATGTCTTATGAAACCTTCCCACCAGTTGCCTATGGTTTCTGCATTCCACCACATGATCGATGTTTCCCATGGCTGGCCCGTAAGTACCAGATCACCCATTTCAGGAATGTCCTCCATGCCTCCACGACGTGCCATATGATACAGGTCATCTGACGTTATACCTGGATAGAGTTCGTCTAACGCGCCCACGATTCCCTTTTCCAGGTCGTTTTCCATCATCTCCAAAATCCATCCTTTCGGCAAGACACTGCCCGTTTCGAAAGGCTGATAGCTTGTCTTTATCGGATTTTTCTTGTTCTTGAAAAATTGAAGCTTGTCACTGTCATCTATCAGTTGCTCGGCTACCCTATGTACATTTTTAGAGAAATTTTCACCCTGCGAGTTTTCTTTTGGTTCTTTACAAGATGACAGTATGACCAATAGCATTATCGATATTTTTTTCATTTCAAGGACGTTTTCAAATATTCTTTCAGCTTCATATTCAATCTACTTTGCTTCGCCAAAGGCTCTTTGGTATAGGGCATGGTCGGCATATATGGAAATGGGCCAAACTCTGGCGTAATGGTCATATCCCTGTACGGTAAATGATGATCTACTATGCTTTGCCACCACTTTACAAATTGGTCAAGGTGGGCCTTCCACTCCGGAACAAATGGATCATTGACCTGGGGGGATTGCTCAAAACCTACACGCGCATGAATATGCCGTATTCTGGGAATTATTTTGTCGATGATGTCTGCTTGGTCTTGAAGCATCGACTCTGAAACAACACACCAATGCGATAGGTCGCCCACGAACTTTAGATTGGGGAAAACGTCTAAATATTTTAAAGTAGATAGGCTGTGAAACGTAAATCTCCCCCGATGAATTTCGTGGTATACACGTATGTTGTGTTGTATTGAAAACTCTTCAATGGCCTCAATGATCTTACAATTTTGAGAGAAAGAATAATGGTCTTTTCCCGTATGGGAATTTATGAAGGTAGGATTGTAGGGCACCAGTCGGTCAAGTCGCTTTAACACGATATCAAGATATTCTTCTGGTGTTTCCTTTTTTACGCCAAGCACTTGCTGAAGACCGCAGCTAAAACTTGGATTTACTTGCCTGACCGCATTGAGTGCCTCATGAAAATTTCTTTCAAATTCTATGTCTTTGGGGAGGTTGATCTCAATACCATCAAAACCGTTTGAAATGACCAGGGCCAAAAATTCTTTTGGCCTCATATGTTCACTTCCCCAATAGGAGTATAGGTATTTGATGGTATTCATTTTAATATAGCACCGGATTTAGCGGGGTGTTGATGATCTCACCGATTTTTGCACCCGGGCACCAGGTGTTCCAATCGTTCAGTTGGCCGTCATTTTTGGGTTCTTTCAATTTCATGTCCTTGTCCATATAGATTACGGTCATGACCTTTCGCATATGGGCCGTTGTATTGGCTCCGGCCCGATGAAAGACCCAACCAGAATGAAAACTTACTTCTCCCAAGTCAAAAGGTTCAATGACATGTTTGAAATCGGTCACTTTTAGCCGTTTTTGGATCATGACCTCGCTATCATCGCTAATGGACAGTTCCCTGCCTTCCAAAATTTCGTGACTACCCGCACTGAATTCCAAGGGTCCCATATCAAGTGGGGTCTCTTGCAATGGTATCCATGCGGTGATTGTCTTGTCCGTGGCCAATGGCCAATAGTGTTGATCGGCATGCCAAGGGGTGATACCGCCACCGGCTTCCTTGAACAGGGCCTGATCGTGGTACAGTCGTACACCATCTACTTGCAACAGATCCGCGGCAATTTTGGCCAAGCGTTCGCTAAAGACCAATTGCTTGATGTCTTCATCTTGTTTCCATAGATTGAACAATTGCAAAAACGCCTTGCCATACGTATTGCGCTCTTCGATCGGAATGTCTTGTCGATTCAGTTCATCGACTTTTTTTGAGATCACGGCATTGTAATGCGCCAGTGTTTCTGCATCCAAGACCTGTTTTAATTTTATGTAGCGGTTCTCTTGGTAGAAATCGATTTGTTCTGCGGTCAACGAATAGTGCTGGTCCAATAATTTTGACGTGTTCATGCTATGAAGTATTAATGAGTCAAAAGTAAGGGCTATTAAGCGGGATGTATTTTTCAATTTTAACCAATACTATGCATATCTAAACATTAATAGATATTTTAGCATTCAATAGTTGTTTATCATATACTAGTGTGAAACCCGAATTAGAGAAAATAGACATTGGATCTTCTAGCCGATCGGTTCATTTTTTTAAATTGGAAACAGCTGCTTTCCCGGCTTATTGGCATTATCACCCCGAAATAGAGCTCACGTTCATCATTAAAGGTGAAGGCACCAGATTTGTTGGAAATTCCATTGCCCCTTTTACCGATTACGATTTGGTCTTGGTCGGTAAAAATACCCCTCACCATTGGGTCAGTTTAATGCACGATGCGCCGGAAATGCAAAAAGCAATTGTATTTCAATTCAGTGCAGATATGTTTTCTTCGTTCAAGGAATGTGAACGTTTTGGTTCATTGTTTGAATTGGCTAGGCGCGGTATACAGTTCAAAGACCCTGCACAAGAAATAGTAGATCTCATTACGGTCTTTGAACATCTCGACACTATACAGCAACTGGGCGCTATCATGGAAATATTGCGTTTGTTGACCTTGCACGATGACAAAACATTATTGGCAACCGAAGTATACGCGCATCACCATAACCAAAAAGATAAAATTGAAAAGTTTGCCAAGATCAACAATTACATATTGGAACATTTAGATCATAAACTGACCGTGGCCAAAATGGCAGATATATCCAATATGGTGCCCCAATCGTTCTGTAGATGGTTTAAACAAAACTCAGGGTATTCTTTTATTACTTTTTTGAATAAAACAAGAATAGAAAACGCTTGTCAACTTTTGACCCATAACCATCTATCCATACAACAAATTGCCTTTAGCTCAGGATTTGAAAGTTTGAGCCATTTCAATAGAACGTTCAAAAAGTTTAAACAGCAAAGCCCGACGGCATTTAAAAAGACCTATCACCAGTGACATCTTTCATAAAAAGACGAGGGCCAAATGTGCCCGTACCCTTCGAGACAGGCAATACACTATTGTGGAGTTAGTTTTTCTTGATAGTTCTTGATCAGTTTTTGACAATAAGCTGCCTTATTTGACTTAATGTGTTCCAACTCTTCATAGTCACCGATGGTAGGGTTTAGGGTTCTTAGGTTGTCGTGGCTCCAAATGGCCAAGTCTACAATGACAGGAGTAAGTTCAAGCCCCTCTTTGGTCAAGTGATAATAATTTGTCTTGTTGTTACCAGGTCTTCTTGATTTGGTGATCAGACCAATTTCCTCAAGCAATTTTAGCCTTTTGGTAAGCACATTCGTGGCAATCGCCTCAGGGCTTTCAAGAAAATCTTTGAATGTCTCGACATCTTCAATCAGCATTTGCTTTATAATGACCAATATCCATCGGTCACCTAAAATATCAAGTGAAGAGGTTATCGCACAGCTACATCGAAAGTCGATGGGGTTCTTAGAAGTCAACATATTAGTATTTGTTTCCTGAAAATTTCAATTTATTACTTGCTGATAGAAAGTAATTTATTAATTTTACTTGCTCATCGAAAGTAATAATTATAACTCAAAACTTTGACCAATCATGAAAAAAGTAAATATCCTATTGATTTTGTTGGTAGGGGTAATGATAAACGTAAAAGCACAGCATAAAACCATGGAAAAAAATTCTGAACGATCATTTAGAGAGTATCAGGCAATTGAAAATGCTCTCAAATCATATATTGAATCGGCAAAAACAGGTGATGCAAGCGGATATGCAGAAGACTGGTATGAACACACACGTGTCGTGGGCAGCCTTGATGGACAGTTTTATAATATCACCAGGGATGAAACGATGAAATTTGCGGAACAATTGGGTGGTTCGACCCAAGTGGAAAGCCGCATTGCATGGATAGATTATCAGGGGAACGCGGCAGTGGTCAGGCTTGAGTCCTTAAACTGGGGAGGTGTTCGCTATACCGATTTCTTTATCTTGAGCAAGGCGGAAGGTAAATGGAAGATAAGTGGAAAAGTATTTGATGCCCATGATAGAAATTGATTGATCAAGGACTGCGTGATTCCCGTCTTCAGACGGGTTTCTTTTTTAATGGTTTGTTCTTTTCACCAATGATAATAGTATGCCACTTAGAATCAACAAACTGCCAACAATTCTATTTTGCAAGTGAACTTTTTCTTGATTTTCAAGATATGATTTTAGCTTTTCGGCAAAAACGGCATATATGAACAATGAAAGGCCATCAATAATCAAAAAGGTAATGGCAAGAATGATTATTTGCGGAATTATCGGATTTGTTTCATTTAGGAATAAAGGAAAAAGTGCCGCAAAGAACACAATCGCCTTTGGGTTTGCCGCTGACATTAAAAAGCCTTCAACAAACAATTTTGAAAAACTGCGATCTTCTTTTTTATGTGCTGATAATTTTATTTGCGGCTTGGCGATGATCTTGGTTATTCCCATATATATCAGATAAGCTACACCACACCATTTGATTATTTGAAACAATTCTCCAGAAGAGACCACTAGGGTTGCCAATCCGATAGAAGCAAGAATTATTTGGCAAAGATTGGCGGTTAAATCCCCTGCAATGGTGCCCATGGTTTTTCCCTTGCCATATTTCATGCTATTTGCTGTTGCCAATAACACACTTGGCCCAGGGGTTATTGCCAAAATGATTACCGTTCCCACAAATGATAGCCATATTGCCGGTTCCATATTTTTTTCGATTTTATTTTTTCTGATCAAACACGCTGCCGCACTATGTAGAGCATGGCCAATTTAAAGGAAATATAGCGAAATCGGGCAGCAATGCCATCCATCCGGGCAGTAGAGCAGCCCATAGTCGCTATGAACCGCTACACCTTTTTTATTTTTTCATGTATATCACGGTACAATTGTTTTGAATTCTCGACCATATGCCAATGACCGATCCCTTCATACAATTGATTCGGAATGTTATTTTCAACAATGAACTTTTGGGTTTCCTTTGGCGTGTCAGCATTTCCCCATATATACACCTTCTTACAAGTCAGTTGCTTGAATTCAATTCCACATTTATTCTCCTTGATATGCTCTTGGCTTGTCAAACTCCAATTTCGCATTCCTTCAGGATCTGCCAACCGTAAACTGCTATAATATCTTTTATAGCGTTCTTCTGATTTTGCGATTTCAAATACTTCCGCTTTGAATGATGCTACAAACTCCTTTGCTGATTTGAACTGTAATGGCTTGCTCGAAAAGTAACTATCTGCCTCGGTCAAATTTCCTTCAATGTTGAAGTACCAGTTGATTTTTTCCTTTAGGTTTTGGCAAACCCAGGTTCCAATTAACCCTCCTAAAGAGTGGGCGACCAGATTTGCTTTATCTTGATTCGCTGTTTCTTCCCTGATCAAGTTTGACATCAGAACGGCTTGCTCCTTGATCGAAATAAAATCTGAATTGATTGGGCTAACACCAAATCCGGGTAAATCGACCACATAGATATTGAACTCTTCATTAAGTGATGATTCAAAGACTTCTTTATAGGCCAATCCAGAATCTGCAAAACCATGAAGAAACCAAATGGATTGCCTTCCGTGTTTTACCGAATTTGTTCTGATAAATAGTTGATGCCGAATCTGGATGGTCATTTTTTTCTTAATGGGGTAGAATGTAGAACTATAGATCAAAAATGATCTATAGTTCTTTTATTTGTACAGCACATGGCTAAGTCAATTCCCAGCCTTTGCGATATTCTCTTTTCACCCATTCATTGGCCTTTTCGTAGTTGGTGATGCGCATGTTTTCACCATCCCACGTCAGTTTACGGCGACCAGGGTATTCGTAAGGGGCCCAATCACCGACTTTTTTGCCCGGTTTCAGTTGTTTGTATTGATAGGCCTTGACCGCCAAATTGCCCATCAACACGGTTTCGGTCAATGGTCCGGCTTTTGAAAAGTCTGATGAGGTCGGCGTGCCGTTCAGGCAGCCCTCGACAAAATTGGCAATATGGCCTCCCATGTCGCCGGGCACCCGTGGGTATTTTGGTGCGGGCGATTTGTAAAGGTTGGTCAACTCAGAGGGCAAAAAACGTGCATTTCTTGAATAGGTGTCAAAAATAAGCGTGCCCCTATCTCCATACATGACCGTACCGCCACTACCGTCACCGACATCTTCTCCATCTTTCAGTTCATCGGGCAGATCGGGCTTGAGGCCACCGTCATACCAGTTCAATTGTATGTCGCCGTGGTGCGGATGCTCAAATTTCAAATGTATTTTAGAGGATGGGGGGCATGAGGGGCTGTAATCTGCCTCGACAAAATCACCTACCCAAACCGTGGTGCAACTGGCTTCGGCTTCGGTAGGGTAACCGAGGTCAAGTACGCTGAAGGGCGTCTCCATGACGTGGCAGCCCATATCGCCAAGGGCACCAGTGCCGAAATCCCACCAGCCCCGCCATTTGAAGGGGAGGTAGGCATCATTGTAATCGCGCATGGCGGCCGGGCCGAGCCACAGGTCCCAATCCAACTCTTTTGGGACCGAGTTCTTTTCAACGGGTATGGGAACTCCCTGGGGCCACACGGGGCGGTTCGTCCAACAATCGATGGTATGTACTTTTCCTATAACGCCCGATTCAACCCATTCACGGGCAATTCTACTGTCATCACTCGAAGCACCCTGGTTGCCCATTTGGGTGACGATGCCATTTTCTTTGGCCACTTGGGTCATTAAACGGGCCTCGTAGATGTTATGGGTCAAGGGTTTTTCAACATAGGCATGCTTTTTTTCGCGCATAAAGGGCAAGGCGATCGAGGCATGTGTATGATCGGGCGTGGCGACCATTACGGCATCGATTTCACTCAGATGGTTGTCAAAGACCTGTCTGAAATCTTTGTATTGCTTTGCTTTTCTATATTTTTTAAACGTGTTCGCGGCCCTTCTGTCATCTACATCGCATAGGGCGACAAATTTTACCTTATTTGTTTCGGCCATGCCCCGTATAACGCCGTTACCGCGACCACCGACACCAAAAGCGCCCACATAGAGTGTATCACTTGGGGGTACATGGTTTTTGCCCAACACAAAACTGGGCACTATGGTAAAGGCAGCTGAACTCGCCGCTGCATTTTTCAGGAACTTTCTTCTTTGCATTTTCATCTGGGTTTTTAGGGCATTGAAGATACGAAAACAGAAAATCTTTCATAGCCGTACCACCAAAGAAAATGGTGTTATTTTCAATGTCTCGAGAGGGCAATTCCGTCAAACCTGACCATTCCATTCTTCGAAAAACCGCTCTAAGTAGTTGAGCATGAATTGATGTCGTTGTTCAGCCAATTTTTTTCCCGCTTTAGTGTTCATTTTATCTTTCAGCAGCAATAATTTTTCATAGAAATGATTTATGGTGGGTCCGTTTGAGTTTTTGTATGCCTCTTTGGTCATATCGGGCCTTGGGGCAATTTTCGGATTATAGAGTTGGCGCCCTTTGTAGCCCCCATAATTGAAGGCACGTGCAATGCCGATGGCCCCCATGGCATCTAACCGGTCGGCATCTTGTACTACCTTGAGCTCTTTGGAAGTGAACCTTTTTTCAGCCGTCAATGAGTTTTTGAATGAAATGTTTTCAATGATTTTTTTTACATGCGAAATGACCTCATCGGCAACCGGAAGCGATCTTAGAAAATCTTCGGCCATTTTCGGGCCGATGGTTTCATCACCATTGTGGAACTTGGCATCGGCGATATCGTGCAAAAGTGCCGCAAGGCTGACCACCAACACATCGACCTGTTCATCTTTGGCGATCAGCAACGTATTGTTGAATACCCGTTGTATATGAAACCAGTCATGACCGCCCTCTGCCCCTTTCAAGGTTTCTTTGACAAAGGCAATGGTCTTCTCTATGATTTCAGAATTGGTCATGTCGATACGATTCCTTTTTTGACGGATGCTTCCACTTGGGCCACGATATCATCAAGATTTCCTTCATTTTTAATGGGGGCCTGCACCTCGAATTTTAGGTGGCAGCCCAATCCCATGGGAAATTTTCCGTAACGGAGCAACTTCCAAGAATTGTTGATGCTGATGGGCACGATCAGTGCAGAAGGGGCATTTTTTATCAAGGTTTTCAATCCCATGGGTTTGAAGGGCTTGGGATGGCCGTCGCGACTTCGCGTACCTTCGGGAAAAATGACGGCACTTCGATTGTACCGTTCAATGTACTGCCCTAGACCGGCAATTTGGGCCAATGCCTGTTGCCCATCTTTTCGGTCGATGAGCACTGACCCGCCATGCCGTAGATTGTACGATACACTGGGTATGCCCTTGCCCAGTTCTTTCTTTGCCACAAATTTTGGATGGTGCCGGCGCATGTACCAGATGATGGGCGGAATATCGTACATGCTCTGATGATTGGTCACGATGATCAACGGAACGTCAGTGGCAATTTGGTGCTCGTTCTTGAAGGTATAGCGGGTGCCTAGAATATGGGTGCAGCGCATCAACCACCAGTTCAATATTGATACACTGCGCTTGTGGGCTTCATATCCCAATACATTTAGGCAAAACCACTGTATCGGGTGAAAGATCAAGAGTGTCGATCCGAAGAACAGAAAATAGAAAAAGGTCAGCGGATATGACAATAGTTTTTGCATATTCCAAAAATAAAAAACCACTTCAGAAGAAGTGGTCATTTTGCTTTTCAATTTCTTTGGAAGAAGATCAGCAATGTTCGTTATACGCCTCCGTAAGGTTTTCAGCGATCATCTCGGCAGGTCTGCCCTCAATATGGTGCCGCTCTATCATGTGCACCAAATCACCGTTTTTGAAAAGTGCCATACTTGGTGATGAAGGAGGAAAAGGTACCATATGCGCACGGGCCGTGTTCACCGCTTCGGTATCGACCCCTGCAAAAACAGTGACCAAATGGTCAGGGTTTTTGTCGTTCTGCAAACTCAATTTGGCCGCAGGCCGGGCATTGGCGGCCGCACAGCCACAAACGGAGTTCACCACTACCAAGGTTGTGCCCTCTCGCTTCAATGCGTCTTCAACGGCCTCGCTTGTATATAACTCTTCGAACCCGGCGGTGGCCAGGTCATCTCTCATCGGTTTTACCAATTCTTCTGGATACATAGGTTCAATTTTTTATGGATGCCAAAGATAGGCATTTTGTTGCTTTTTTGCGATTCCTTTCTAAGCTTGGTTCGTATTCAAAAATGTATCTTTGGGCTTTATTTTTTCAACATGATAAAGTGGATTGCGGCCATTTTAGGATATTATATATTTCGGTTTCCAGGAGCCATATTGGGCTTTTTGTTGGGTAGTTTTCTTGACAATGCCAGCGGGAGTGGAAATGGCCGTAGCATTTTTCGTGATTTTGGCCAACAGACTGTTTCGCCCGCAGATTTCGAATTGAACCTTTTGTCGCTCTGCTCTATAGTCATCAAGGCCGATGGCAGTGTAAGCCAACGAGAACTTGACTATGTGCGGCAATATTTTCTTAGCACCTATGGCAAGGAAAAAGCCAATGCCATCTTCCGCACGTTTAATGAGGTCATCAAAAAAAGGGAAGTCTCTGCACAGCGCATTTGCAGTTATCTCAACCAACGAACACGCTATGAGGTACGGCTGCAGTTGGTACATTTTCTCTTCGGAATCGCCCAATCAGATGGTCGGGTCAGTACGGCCGAAGCTGACAAACTACGGGAAATAGCGGGCTATCTCAGAGTGGCGATGCGTGATTTTGAGAGCATCATGGCCATGTTCATCAAATCAGCCGATAATGCCTATAAAATTTTGGAGATTGAAAAAACCGCGACCGATGACGAAGTGAAAAAGGCCTATCGAACAATGGCAAAGAAGTACCACCCCGATAGGGTGAACACCCAAGATGAAGCCATCAAGAAAGGTGCCGAAGAAAAATTCAAGGAAGTACAAAAAGCATACGAGACCATTCAACAAGAAAGAGGAATGAGCTAAGAAGTGTTCGCCTAAGATTATTTTAAAACCATAAACGAAAAAAAATGCAAGACTTTTGGTTCTACGTAAAACTGGGGTTTGACCATGTGTTGGATCTGGGGGCCTATGACCACATTCTGTTTTTGGCCGCGTTGGCGGTTCCGTTTTCTTTTAAAAAATGGAAACAAGTAGTGATTCTGGCCACGATTTTCACCATTGCCCATTGTATTTCACTGGCACTATCGGTCTATGAAACCGCTACGGTCGATGTTGGACTTATCGAGTTTTTGATTCCGGTGACCATTGCGTTGACTGCCTTGTTCAATATTTTCAGGGTGTTTAAAGAGGGCAAATCCACCGGAATTTATTTTCAAGGTTTGGCGACGGCTTTTTTTGGTCTGATCCATGGTTTTGGGTTTTCAAACTATTTTAAAATGCTCATGGCCGAGGAAGAAGATAAAATTGGCCCCTTGCTGGGTTTTGCCACTGGCATAGAGTTTTCACAAGTGGCCATAATTTTATTGGTTTTGTTGCTGGCCTTTGTCCTTCAAGATATGGCCAAGGTCAAAAGGCGCATTTTCATCGGTGTGACCTCGATTTTGATCTTGATCATTACAATACCAATGCTTAAAGACACGTTTCCGTATTAGGCCTTTCGTTAATTTCTTCGGAATAAGGTTGCGGAGGTTTTTGAAAGCAGGTATATTTAATTGATATAACCCCGTTTTCAATTTATGGAGCAGAGCAAACAAGAAAAATACGATAGGGCATATCTGAGAATGGCCCATGAGTGGGGCAAATTGTCTTATTGCAAGCGAAAACAGGTAGGGGCCATTATAGTAAAAGACCGTATGATCATTTCAGACGGCTATAACGGTACCCCGACAGGCTTTGAAAATATTTGTGAAGACGAAGAGGGTTATACCAAATGGTATGTGCTGCATGCTGAGGCCAATGCCATATCAAAAGTAGCCGCTTCAACACAATCGTGTGAGGGGGCCACGTTGTACATCACATTGTCACCGTGCCGAGAGTGCAGCAAACTGATTCATCAGTCTGGCATAAAACGTGTGGTATATCAAAAGGCCTATAAAGATGATTCCGGATTACGTTTTTTGAAACGGGCCGGAGTCGAGATACAGCATTTGCCCATTTTGGAAGAAATGGTTTAGTGCCCAAATGACCATAATGAAAAAGTATCAGTTCATATTACCTACATTATTGGCGGTCGCCATTGCCCTTGGCATTTTCATTGGGGGTAAACTGCACTTCAACGATACCCCCGAAAAACTGTTCTCTACAAATTCAAAGAAAGATAAGCTGAATCGACTTATAGATTATATCGATTATGAATATGTCGATGAGGTCAATACCGATAGTATCGTCGATATTACCGTGAACAATATCTTGGGCAAATTAGACCCCCATTCGGTTTATATTCCAAGCAGTGAGATGAAAGAGGTCTCAGAAAACATGAAGGGTGATTTTGTGGGCATTGGCGTCAGTTTTTATATGTACAGGGATACCATTACGGTTATCCGTCCGATCAAGAACGGACCAAGCTATAGAAGAGGCGTTAAACCGGGCGATAGAATATTGATGGCCAATGGCGATACACTCTTCAGAAAACGCATATCCAACTCTGAGATCGTGAACAGGTTAAAGGGCAAGGCCGGCAGCCGTGTCAGACTAAGTGTGTATCGAAAATCAGAGAACAGATTTTTTGATGTGACCGTTAGACGGGATAAGGTGCCTATTAAAAGTGTTGATGCCTATTATATGCTCACCGATGATATGGGCTATATCAAGATCAATCGTTTTGCCGAATCTACCTTTGCCGAATTTGTTGACGCCCTACAGAAATTGAAGATAAGGGGTGCCGAAAAGTTGGTGCTCGATTTGAGGGATAACCCTGGAGGATATCTGGGAATTGCAGAGCAATTGGCCGATGAGTTTTTGGAAGAAGGAAAATTGATTCTGTTTACCAAGAACAAAAAGGGAAAAGTAAAAAGGGCCTTTGCGACCGACGGGGGCAATTTCGAAAACAAACCAATTTATGTGTTGATCAATGAACGTTCCGCATCGGCCAGCGAGATCATTGCCGGGGCACTGCAAGACAACGATGCGGGCACCATTGTCGGTCGCCGTTCTTTTGGCAAGGGATTGGTGCAGCGCGAAATGGATTTGGGAGATGGTTCTGCGGTGCGCTTGACCGTTTCAAGATATTACACGCCTACGGGCAGATCTATTCAAAAATCATATGAAAATGGCCACCAAGAAGATTACTACCAAGAGTTTGTGAATCGTTACCACAGTGGTGAATTGATTTCTGTGGATAGTATAAAGGTTGCCGATTCACTCAAGTTCAGAACGCCCAAAGGCAAGGTGGTCTATGGCGGCGGCGGTATAATTCCCGATGTGTTCATACCCATAGGAAGCAATCAAGAAGAGGCCATTGAAAGTATGGATGGCACCTATGAATTCTTTGCACGTTTTATCTTCGAGCACCTTGAAGAAGATAGAAACAGATACCGGTCATATTCAAAAAAACAATTTTTGGAAACGTTTAGGGTCGATGATATTCTTTTTGAAAAATTCATTGACTTTGTACTGGCCCGAAAGATAAAGCTTGATTTTTATGCCCAAGAAACAAAGATCAAGGCATATCTAAAGGCAAATTTGGCAGAACAACTGTTTTCGCCCAACCTATCGGCTCAAATCAAGGGGTCGCATGACACCATGCTACAAAAAGTGGTCGAAATCGATTCTGTGGTATCGACTTCAATGGCCATCGAAGCGCCATTAAGGGATTAGTCTCTTTCTTCTATCTTCTTTTTTATTTTCTTCGAGTTCCAGAGAATGAGCAAAAGCAAAATTGCGCACAACGAGGCGACGATTCCGATCACGGCAATAAGGCTGTCACCTACCAAGGGGTTTTGAAAATCCAATAAGGTGACATTGAATATGATGAGGCCCAATGCCAAAATAATCAAGGTGATGGTCAGGGTTTTGTTCATGTGCACTATTTATGCTAAGGGTTCAACAATTGATTGATATTGGTGGCGAACAATTTGACGGCAATGGCCAATAAGATAACACCAAAGACCTTTCGAATGATACTGAGCCCGTTCTTGCCCAAAAACCTTTCGATCTTCTTAGATGTTTTTAATACCAAATAAACAAAAATGGTGTTCATGATGATGGCCACGATAATATTCTCGACATGGTATTCTGCCCGAAGTGCCAAAATGGAGGTCAAGGTACCCGCACCTGCGATCAAAGGAAATGCTATGGGCACTACTGAAGCCGTTTCGGGCTCATCATCTCTGTACAGCGTTATGCCTAAAATCATCTCGACCGCAAGAAAGAAAATGACCAAGGCCCCGGCCACGGCAAATGAGTTTACATCGATGCCGATCAACTTTAAGATGCTCTCGCCCACAAAGAGAAAGGCCACCATGATGCTCGCGGCGACGATCGAGGCCTTTTCAGATTGAATATGGCCGACCTTGCTGCGAAGCGAGATGATAATGGGAACGCTTCCCAAAATATCGATTACCGCAAAGAGCACCATACTGGCAGTGGCGATTTCTTTAAAGTTGAAATTCATCTTGCACTATATTTGTCGTGCAAATTTACGTTTTAAGAGAACCCTTGGATGTTTAAATCCATAATTTTTTAAAGCGCAACATTTTCGTTAAACCGATCGATAGATGTTTCAAATTGGCAAGACCCTGATCTCTGAAGACATCATAGAAAATGATTTTGTCTGTAATCTCAATGCCTGTAAGGGGGCCTGTTGTGTTGATGGTGAATATGGGGCGCCATTGGAAACCTCGGAAACCGAAATTCTCAAAGACCTTTTCAAAAAGGTAAGACCATTTTTACAAAAAGAAGGTATCGAGGCCATCGAAAAGCACGGAGCATTTGTCAAGGGTGAAGATGGTGAGTGGGAAACGCCACTTATAGAGAAAACAGGAGCCTGTGCCTATGTGGTATATGACCAAAAGGGAATCGCCAAATGTGGACTTGAGAAAGCTTACGATCAAGGGGCAACAGAATGGAAAAAGCCCATATCATGTCATCTTTACCCGGTAAGAACAAAAAAGTATTCAGAATTCACGGCCGTGAACTATCACCGTTGGGAAATTTGTGACCCTGCCTGTGCATTGGGCCATGAGCTGAAAGTGCCCATCTACGTATTTGTTAGGGAGGCCTTGGTTCGAAAATTTGGGGAAGCCTGGTATGGCGAACTTGAAAAAGTGGCCAAAGAACATACTAAATAACAGGTATCTCAACCTCTACTTTTGTGCCGCGGGCCTTTCCGCTATCATCAAACAGATCGATAATCTGTACTTCAAAAGAATTTTGATAGTCTTTTGCAAAATTGGCCAAACGTTCTTTGGTGATATTGATGCCCACTGATTTTCGTTTTAATACCCGGTTTTCTTTGTTGATGTGCGCAGCTTCCCTGCCAATGCCATTGTCTTCAATGGTGATGGTCACATGGCCATTGGTCTTGTGCGCTACATCAAGACTGACTTTCTTCTTTCCATCTTTTGGCGAAAGGCCGTGCCAAAGCGCATTTTCAAGAAATGGCTGAAGGGCAAGTGACGGAATCTTGATTTGCCCCAGGTCGATGTTTTTATCGATATTGATCGTGAAGTCGATTTCGTTCGAAAAACGGATGTTCTCGATATTCATATACAGTTCAAGGGTCTCCAGTTCTTCTTCGAGGGTGATTTCCTTGCTTGAAGAGGCCTCTAAGATCTTTCTGACCAGTTTAGAGAATTTGTTCAGATAATGTACGGCGTTCTTTTGGTCATTATTGATGATGTACAATTTTATTGAGTTCAATGAATTGAACAAAAAGTGTGGATTCATCTGGCTTCGCAGCATGTTTTGTTCTAAACTGAGCACTCTTTTTTCATTTTGGCTCTGATATTTTCTATGGAGTATGTATAGTATTGATGCGATCAAACCAATCGCCAGGGCACTTACTAAAAATGTGGTCTGGTTCTTTCGCAATCGTAACCGCACCAATTCATTTTCTTTGGCCAAATCGGCAATTTCATTGTTCTTTTTTTCGGTTTCATAGCGGCTGATCACATCTTGCATGTACCGAAAGTTTGTGCCGCTGGTGATTTTCTTATCTAGCTCATCTGCCTGCTTGAAATATTGTAGGGCGGCGTTATAGTTGCCCCTCATTGTCTCGAGTTCGCTCAAATGTTTGTAAGCAAGCACCATGATGCTGGGCATATTGTACTGCTTTGCGATGTCAAGGCCCTTTTCGATATGTTTTTCGGCTTCGGTGAAGTTCCCCAATTTTACTTCTGCCCAGCCTAGATTGATAAAGACTGATGAGGTAATTGAATTGTCGCCCAATTGAATGGATTGCTCCTGAAGGGGCTCTAACAAAACCAGTGCAGCATTGGGCATATCTTGTTTAAGGTGTATCTGTGCAATGCTGTTCTTACAAATGATACGCCCCATATTGTTGTTGATTTCTTCATTGAAGGCAAGCGATTTTCTGTAATTTTCAAGTGCTTCATCATAATCTCCTTCCAGTTCGTAACAATGCCCAATGTTTTGATAGTTAATTGCCAGGCCAAGCTTATTGTTGAGTTCATACTCGAGTTTCAGCGCCTCTTTGAATTGTTTAATGGCCAAATCGTACTGCTCCAATGTTTGATAAAGAAGGCCAATACAGTTCAAAGACACATTGATACTTCTTTTGATATGATATGATGGGTCTTCGACTGACTCGGCCAACCTTAGGGCTTCTTGATTATAGTCAAGGGCGGTTTTGACCGCATCGATACGTCGATATACCACCCCAAGCCAATTAAGGCTCAAAACCCTAAAATCAATACTATTGACTTCCTCTGATATTTTCAGGGCCTTTTTATGGTACATTTCGGCTTTTTCGAATTGCGATAGATTTCGAAGGGTTCGCCCAATATGGTTCAAGGCATAGGCCTGTGCTTCATAATAATTGGCTTTTTCGGCTTCTTGGTTTAAATAGGCCATTAGCACCGTATCCCTTTTTTCACGCCTGAATTCATTGTCTATCGGCGCATATTCTTTTGGTGAAACGGTGATAAGATTTTCAACCTTTTTTTTGAATGCCGTGGGAATAAACTGTGCCGAAACCTTATTTGACATGCATAGAAAAAGAAGAAGCACCAAAAACCATCTTGCTTTTATGGGAACATGGTTCAATATATAGGATGCTCTACGGGACACTATAGGGGGATAGGTTACAACAAATCTAAAAAATCAGATTTTTTCTGTCTTGAAACTGGAATTTTGTGGTTGGTCTCTAAAATGACATAGCCATCTGTTTTCAAGAACTCTTTTATTTTATTGAGGTTTACGATATAGGAATTATGGATTCGGAAGAAGCTGTTGCTCGGCAATAGTTCATTGACCTCTTTCAGTTTTTTGGTCAACAGAATTTTTTGCCCATCGCTGAGAAATATAGTGCTGTAATTACCATCTGATTCGGCATAGAGAATATCATCGCTATTGAAGAACATCAATTTGCCATCGGTGTTTATGGTAATCTTTTTGTGGTGTGATTCTGCATTGTGCTCCAGCAAAATCTTCTCAAGTCTTTCTGCTGTCAGGTTCTTGGCATTGTACTTTTTTATTTTTTCCAGTGTTTCGCTAAGATCATCAGAATCTATGGGTTTGAGCAAATAATCGATGGCCTCATTTTTCAATGCCTTCAATGCATATTGGTTGTAGGCCGTGGTAATGACCACAGGGAAGTTTTTGTTTTTTAGGCTTTTGATGAATTGAAACCCATCCATAGTGGGCATTTCGATATCGAGAAACAGACAATCGGGAGTGTTCTTCTCTAAATATTTCAATGCTTCATGGGCATCGGTAAATGAAGCTATGATATCGACCTCATCGCTTAGATTGGTCAGCTCCCAGCTGAGGCTTTGGAGCGCTTTGATTTCATCATCTACTATGACTGCTTCCAACATACTTCAATACTATGATATAAAAAACCAAAATTAGGGTTATTGAAAATAGCCCGTTGAATAATATGTATTTCTGGTTCATTATCTATTATAATCGGTCGATTATCTTCTAAATATTGCTTTTGACATATTTGTGCTTTTAAGATAATCAATGACTTAGTTGCTTGCAAATGAAATAGGTAAGAAATCTAAGGCTGTTTTTTGGGCATCCATCCACACATAAATTGCTACCATTCATACATTCGATAAAGTGTAGTGTCGCGATACGGTCTATTTTAGTTTTGTCAATAACATTGAACCAAATCAACAAACCCCACCAAAAATGAAAAAATGTATCGTATTGTTTTTACTCCTTATCACGGTGCTGGTCTTGGCCTCAATACTTGAGAACAGGCCTGAACCGACAGAGTCAAAAACAATGACAGTAGCCCAGTTAGAATGAATTTGCCAAATATTACCAACCACGTACGGCCAACCAAACATACTAGTTATGTTGCTTTACAATATCACTGCCGTTGTCAAAGATGGTTTTTCAGTTTCTTGGGTTTCGGGGGAACTACCTAAAGAAAACAGTTGACCATTTTTACTTCGGCTGGCCGTGCGTTATGGCAATGTATTTTAGAGACCGGGGCCAAGACTTTAAGATTATAGACCGAAAAGTATCAAAGAAAATACTTTTCGGTCTCTTTTTTTTGTGTTTAACGATAGGGGTCTTCAATTGAGAAAAACGCATCTTTCGAAAATCCAACAAACATCGCTTCTAAACCTAGATTTCAACAACTTGTGTTAAAAACTTTGGGTTTGTTTTGGCAAAACAAACTTTACAATTAGGTCACATTTTTAAATCTTTGTTAGCCCATCCAAAGGGAAATTTCACTCATAACAATAACCTTTTAAAACCTGTATATATGTCTTCGGTCATAGAACCCATTCTGCAAGAAAACAAAGATAGATTTGTCATTTTTCCAATACAGCACCATGATTTATGGGAATGGTATAAGAAACAAGAGGCTTGTTTCTGGACGGCTGAAGAAATAGACCTGCACCAAGATCTATCTGATTGGAACACAAAACTGAACGATGACGAGCAGTATTTCATTAAACACATTTTGGCCTTCTTTGCCGCTTCTGACGGCATCGTCAACGAGAACCTTGCAGAAAATTTTGTGAACGAGGTACAATATTCCGAGGCCAAGTTTTTCTATGGCTTTCAGATCATGATGGAGAACATACATTCAGAAACCTACTCCCTTTTGATCGACACCTATGTAAAAGACGAAAAAGAGAAAAATATACTGTTCAAGGCCATTGAAAACTTTCCTGCCATCAAGAAAAAGGCCGATTGGGCATTGAAATGGATAGAATCACCCAGTTTTGCAGAACGTCTTATTGCCTTTGCCGCCGTTGAAGGTATTTTCTTCTCAGGAGCCTTCTGCTCTATCTTTTGGTTGAAGAAAAGAGGGCTGATGCCAGGGTTGACATTTTCGAACGAATTGATATCAAGAGATGAGGGCATGCACTGTGACTATGCGGTTCACCTCCACAACAACCATTTGGTCAATAAGGTGCCCAAAGAACGCATTACCGAGATAATTGTCGATGCCCTGAATATAGAACGCGAGTTCATTACCGAATCGCTTCCTGTAAGCTTGATTGGCATGAACGCCAAGCTGATGACCCAATATCTAGAGTTTGTGACCGATAGGTTGTTGGTCGAACTGAGGTGTGAAAAAGTGTACAATTCTACCAATCCCTTTGATTTCATGGATATGATATCGCTTCAGGGAAAAACTAATTTCTTTGAGAAGAGGGTCTCTGAATACCAAAAGGCAGGGGTTCTCAATAAAGAAAAAGATACAGATGCCCAAAAAATCAGTTTCGACGCCGATTTTTAAAAATACGCCTAAAAGTCCTCTGCCCTGAAAATGGACTTTTAAAAAAAATGAACTTTTGAAGCCAATGGCTTGATATTTATGCCCAGGAGTGAACCAACGTATCATTAAAACAAAAGAATAGCATGTATGTAGTAAAAAGAGACGGAAGAAAAGAGCCGGTAATGTTCGATAAAATTACGGCCAGAGTTAGAAAATTATGTTATGGTCTTAGCGAATTGGTAGATCCCATCAAGGTATCAATGCGGGTCATTGAGGGGCTTTATGATGGCGTGACCACTTCAGAGCTTGATAATTTGGCCGCGGAAATTGCCGCCACCATGACAACCACTCACCCTGATTATGCCAAGCTGGCCGCAAGAATCTCCGTTTCAAACCTACATAAAAACACCAAAAAATCGTTCTCCGAAACGATGAAAGATCTGTATGAATATGTAAACCCGCGTACAGGCAAAAAAGCACCGTTGCTCTCAAAAGAAGTTTACAAAGTCATCTCAGAAAATGCCGAAAAGCTCGACTCTACCATAATCTACAATCGTGATTTTGGATATGATTATTTCGGATTCAAGACCCTTGAGCGTTCTTACCTATTGAAATTGAACGGTAAAATTGCCGAGAGGCCCCAACACATGCTGATGAGGGTCGCAATAGGAATTCATTTGGGGGATTTGGATTCGGCCATTGAGACGTATGAACTGATGTCGAAGAAGTACTTCACCCATGCCACCCCAACGCTTTTCAATTCGGGCACCCCTAAACCACAGATGTCATCGTGTTTTCTGCTGGCGATGAAAGAAGACAGTATCGACGGCATTTATGACACGTTGAAACAGACAGCCAAGATTTCACAGTCTGCAGGTGGTATAGGATTGTCCATACACAATGTCAGGGCAACTGGGTCGTATATCGCTGGCACAAACGGAACATCAAACGGAATCGTGCCCATGTTGCGGGTCTTCAACGACACGGCACGTTATGTCGACCAAGGTGGTGGCAAACGCAAGGGTAGCTTTGCCATTTACGTAGAGCCTTGGCATGCCGATATCTTTGATTTTCTTGATTTGAAAAAGAACCATGGAAAAGAAGAAATGCGGGCGCGTGATCTCTTTTATGCAATGTGGATTCCCGATTTGTTCATGAAACGGGTCGAGGCCGATGGTGATTGGACACTCATGTGCCCCAACGAATGTCCCGGGCTATTCACCAACCACAGTGAAGAATTTGAGAAACTGTACACAAAATACGAAGTTGATGGCAAGGGAAGAAAGACCATCAAGGCCCGTGAACTATGGGAAAAGATTTTAGAATCACAGATTGAGACCGGCACACCGTATATGCTATATAAAGATGCGGCCAATAGAAAGAGCAACCAAAAGAATTTAGGCACCATTAGGTCATCTAACCTCTGTACCGAGATTTTAGAGTACACCTCTCCCGATGAGATCGCGGTCTGTAATTTGGCCTCTATCGCATTACCGATGTTCGTGAAAAATGGTCAATTTGATCATAAAGAACTGTTCAAGGTCACCAAGCGTGTTACCAAGAACTTGAACAAGGTCATCGATAGAAACTATTACCCTGTCAAAGAGGCCGAAAACTCCAATATGCGTCATCGACCCATTGGCCTGGGTGTTCAAGGACTGGCAGATACCTTCATTTTGCTAAGATTGCCTTTTACAAGTGATGAGGCGAAAAAGCTGAACCAAGAGATTTTTGAGACCCTTTATTATGCCGCTGTTACCGCTTCTGTAGAAGAGGCGAAAACAGACGGGCCATATTCGACATACAAGGGATCGCCAATTTCTGAAGGTGAGTTTCAACATAACCTTTGGGGCATCAAAGATGAAGAACTTTCGGGGAGATGGGATTGGGCCAAATTGCGCAAGGAAGTAAACAAGCATGGGGTTCGAAATTCACTTTTGGTAGCCCCTATGCCCACGGCCTCAACATCACAGATTCTGGGCAACAATGAATGCTTTGAGCCCTATACCTCCAACATCTATACCCGTAGAGTGCTTTCAGGAGAGTTTATCGTGGTGAATAAGCATCTATTGGAAGATTTGGTACGATTAGGGTTATGGAACGAAAATCTTAAACAAGAACTGATGCGCGCCAACGGTTCAATTCAGCATATCGATGTCATTCCCGACGATGTCAAAGAACTCTACAAGACCGTATGGGAACTGAGCATGAAAGATATTATTGATATGAGCCGCCAAAGAGGTTATTTCATCGATCAGAGCCAATCGCTCAACCTGTTTATGGAAAATGCCAACTATGCCAAGCTGACCTCGATGCACTTCTATGCTTGGAAGAGCGGCCTCAAAACCGGTATGTACTACCTGAGAACCAAAGCTGCCGTTGACGCCATTAAATTTACTTTAGATAATACCAAAAAGAAAGAAGTGCCTGTAAGCATAGCAGCTGAAGCTGAAGTAAGTACTGCCACACTGCCTCCGGCAGCAGAGACCGCAAAGGCCATGCAAGTGGAGGCCAAGGAAGTGACTGCTCAAAAAGAGGTCGATGTACAGCCTATGACAGAGGCTGAAATGGCAGCATTGATCGCACAGGCCAAACAGGGCCAAGCAGATGATGACTGCCTTATGTGCGGATCATAACGGGTATTGAACACCTTCGGCGACCCTTGCTGAATGTTTCGATGTGTGTGATAGTGTTTATTTGATTTTGGAATACCCTGGATAAAGGCCAACCCCACGCAGTGGTCGATCCAGGGTGTTTTACTTTTTGGCATGCAAGGTCAGGGTGTATGAAATCACCAAGAGAATAGTATAGACGATCAAGAAGATAAGATATCTGTCCATTTTATAAATCACTTCTATAAAATAGACGCTCTAAATCATTCTTTATTACACGATTGGGTGTTAAACTAAATATAAAACCTGCTTTCCTATGATTGAGGAAAACAGGTTTACAAAAAAGACCGTGTTCTGGTTTACAATGACCAAGCTTTGCCCTGTGTTAACTCATTGACATCACCACATGCCACATATTCACCGGGTATGGGTAGGTAGGCCAAAACCTCTTCACCTATGTATTCTGAACTCTTATAGGCCCAGATGGAAATATTCCTGATATTTCCCGCAAAGGCATAGCGGGCCACTTCATCATCCAATTCGGCTTCTTGGCCCAACTTCATGGCTTCCATGTATTCTTCCATTGCCTTTTCTTGGGCTTCTTCTTCCTCATCGGTTCGCTTTGCCAAGTATTTGCCCAGTAGTGGCTCAAAGTCTGCAGCCTCAATATCCTCAAGGTTTTCCTTGCCAGATTCATCCAATAACCTGTCCATGAATTTTTCCATCGACATTTTCAAGAACCCTTGCTGCTCTTCAGGCAGAACCTCATTGGCAAATGCATCAATGAACAGGTGCACGTTTACTTCGGTGGCAGAGGGCGTATCTGTCTTGGGCAGTATAACATCTACCATTTGCGCTAGGGCATAGCCTTTATCTTTTTCAAAAAAGGAAGGAACCCACTCTGCATAAGGAGCCTTTTCTTTACAAGATTGCAATATGCTCAGTAATGCGGGCGTGGTGGCTGCGTAGCCAAATACCATTCCCATATTTTTCAGTGCTGATCTTCGTTTCATTGGATATTTCCTTTTTTTAGTTCTTGTACCGCGTGATTGGCCGCCCTTGCGGTGAAGGCCATATAGGTCAGTGATGGATTTACACAGGCCGATGAGGTCATAAAGGCCCCATCGGTCACATAGACGTTTTTACAGGCGTGAATTTGGTTGTAGCCATTGAGCACAGAAGTTCTTGGGTCACGTCCCATTCGGGCGGTGCCCATTTCATGGATTCCCAAACCAAGGGCACCGGGTTTGTCATAAGGCTCAATGTCTCGAAGCCCTGCCTTGGTGAGCATTTCCACGGCTTGCTCTTTCATATCTTCGCGCATCTTCCATTCGTTTTCCTTGAATTCAGCGTCAAAGGTAACTGTCGGCAATCCCCATTGGTCCAATTTGTCATAGTCGAGGGTCATGCGGTTGTCTTCATAGGGCAAAACCTCACCGAAGCCCCCCATGCCCATTGTCCAGCCCCCAGGTTTGAGAATGGCATCTTTGAGTGCCTTGCCGTGTGATAGTTCGGCGATGGTATCTTCCCAATTGCCCCTTACGGCGCCTCCTTGGTACCCGTAACCCCTAATAAATCTGTCGGTGTTTGAATCGCCCCCTAAGTTCCTGAATCTAGGAATATAGATGCCACCTGGTTTACGGCCTTTGTAATATTTATCTTCGAAACCATCGAATTTGCCCGAGGCACCGACACCGAGATGGTGGTCCATGATGTTTCGGCCCAATTGATCGGAGTCGTTCCCCATTCCATCAGGAAACCTATCAGACTTCGACTGCATCAAAATGGCCGTAGAGGCAATGGCAGAGGCACATAGAAATATCACCTTGGCCCTGAATTCAAATTCTTCTTTTGTTACCCTGTCGATCACCTTTACACCGGTTGCTTTTTTAGTGTCGGGGTCATAGATTACTTGGTGTACGATAGAATCTGGCCTTAAGGTCATGTTGCCAGTTGCTTCTGCTGCGGGCAAGGTAGATGAGAGACTACTGAAATAGGCCCCGAACGGACACCCGCGAATGCAACGGTTTCTAAACTGGCAACGGATTCTTCCATCTCCTTCAAAACGCTTGTCGCTGTTTATATGTGCTATACGGCCAGCGGTGATGACCCTACCGTCAAAGTACTCTGCAACTTTTTCGCGTACATGCTGCTCGACACAATTCAACTCCATCATCGGCTCAAACACGCTATCGGGCAATTGCGGTAGTCCCAAGGGTTCGCCCGAAATACCTACATATTTTTCAACATGTACGTACCAAGGCGCTATATCTTTGTACCTAACGGGCCAATCTACCCCCATACCATCTTTTTTGTTGGCTTCGAAGTCAAGGTCGCTCCAACGGTAACTATGTCGGCCCCACATGATCGAACGTCCACCGACATGGTAACCTCGCATCCAATCGAAACGCTTGGTTTCATTGTAGGGGTGCTCCAGGTCATTGACGAACCAATGTTTTGAATCGGCCCGGGTCGTATAACCTGTCCTGCTTTGTTTTTCCTGTTTTTTAAGGTCTTCTTGAGTAGGTTGCCTGGCATGGGGAAAATCCCAGGTATCCATATGGGCCGTCGTGTAATCGTCACGGTGCTTGACCATTCTGCCCCTTTCGAGCACCAAGGTTTTCAGTCCGTTTTCACAAAGCTCTTTGGCTGCCCAACCGCCACTGATGCCAGTACCGACCACAATGGCGTCATACGAATCTTGTTCTTCGTTGTAATAAAATTTGCTCATGTATTCTGACCTGTTTATCTTCTAAATGTATTAAATATTAAATTAATTTTCTACATTTAATCCTTAGGTTTATTGAGAATTCCGCACTATAACGTTGTAGTGGATTTCGATTTTTTAACAGTCCGAATTTTAGTTAATTGATTATGAAAAGAAGACATTTCATCGGCAATAGTGCCAAGGTAGGTGTAGGGCTTTCACTTATAGGAATCTATGCCTGCAAGAATACCAACAAAAAAGAAGAAGAAACCGAAGAAGAGGTTACCATGAAGACGGTCGTTGAGCCTTTTTTCAAACTTTCTTTGGCGCAATGGTCCATCAATAAAATGATCCGTAACGATGGGGTCGATCCCTACACCTTTGCCGAGAAGGCCAAGGCTTGGGGCTTTGAAGGATTGGAATACGTAAGCGGATTGTACTATCCTACTTTGGAAAAGGATAATTTTTCTGAAGCGGCCATGAAAGAATTTGTCGATAAGAGCAATGCCGAAAGTGAAAAGCACGGGCTAAAAAACCTATTGATAATGGTCGATGGCCAAGGCGCTTTGGCCGCCGCCGATGCCGCAGAGCGCAAGGCCGCGGTTGAAAGCCACCATAAATGGGTCGATGCCGCGGCTGCCATGGGTTGCCATTCCATAAGGGTCAACCTACAGGGCAGTATGGATCCAGAAGAGTGGGTAGAGACCTCTGTTGATGGGCTGACGCAATTGGCCAATTATGCCAAAGACAAGAACATCAATATCATTGTCGAAAACCACGGCGGACCCTCATCAAATGCCGCTTGGTTGGCCGAGGTGATGAAAAAAGTGAATATGCCCAACTGCGGTACCCTGCCCGATTTTGGCAATTTCTGCATCAAACGTGAAGATGGCTCATACTACGAATCAAAGTGTTTGGAAGAGTACGACAAATACAGGGGAGTCGAAGAATTGATGCCCTATGCCAAAGCGGTCAGTGCAAAGTCATACGATTTTGATGAAGAGGGCAACGAGACAAAGATTGATTATGGACGTATGTTGAAGATTGTAAAAGAGGCAGGCTATACCGGTTATATCGGGGTTGAATATGAGGGCAACGAGTTGAGCGAGGAAGAAGGGATCTTGGCTACGAAGAACCTCTTGTTGAATGCAGCAAAAAAACCGGCTTAGTATTCTGTCACCACTTATATGAAAGCACTTTTTAACCAACTGTTCGACTATAACTTCTATTGCAATCGCAAACTGATCGAAGAATGTGCTGCAATGAAAAAAGTTCCCGAAAAGAGTGCAACACTTTTTAACCATATATTGAACACCCACCACATCTGGAATCATCGCTTGCTTAAGAAACCCCATGAGTTTGGGGTATGGCAAGAACACTCGATGACCGATTGGCAAGATATTCATTACGACAATCAGCGAACATCTTTCGAAATCATCACCAATACCGAAGATTTTGAAAAGCGGGTAGAATATGAAACCACCGAAGGGCGAACATTTGCTAATGATCTAAAAGATATTCTCTTTCATATTGTAAACCATTCGACCCACCATAGGGGCCAGATGTTGATGGATTTTAGGGCAAACAACATAGAACCCAAGGCCTTAGACTATATTTTTTATAGACGCTGACAAGCCAAATGAGCACCAAGACAAAGTTTCAGCTTTCATTCATGATGTTCCTCGAATTTTTTATTTGGGGAGGCTGGTTTGTGACATTGGGCACTTTTTTGGGAAACAACCTCAATGCGACCGGGGGTGAAATAGCACAGGCATTCTCTACCCAATCATGGGGGGCGATAATCGCACCGTTTATTATCGGGTTGATAGCAGACCGCTATTTCAACGCAGAACGAATTCTGGGGGTCTTGCACCTATTGGGGGCCATTTTGATGTACCAGATGTACCAGGCCGCCGACTTCGCCGTATTTTACCCTTATGTGCTAGTGTATATGATAGTGTACATGCCCACGTTGGCGTTGGTCAATTCGGTATCGTTCAATCAGATGAAAGACCCCTCTAAAGAATTTGCCTTTGTAAGGGTGTTCGGCACCATTGGGTGGATCGTGGCCGGGCTTATCATCAGCTTTGTGTTTTTTTGGGATTCTTCGAACGGAATTCAATCGGGGATGCTTCGAAATACCTTTCTGATGGTGGCGGTCGCCTCTGCAATTCTAGGATTGTTCAGCTTTACATTGCCCCAAACCCCCCCTCGAATCAAGAAGGGTGAAAAAGTGAGCATTTCCGGAATTTTAGGGTTGGATGCCTTGAAACTTCTAAAAGACAAGAACTTCTTGGTGTTCTTTATCTCGTCTGTTTTAATATGCATACCCTTGGCCTTTTACTATCAGAATGCCAATCCGTTTTTATCAGAGATTGGAATGAACAATCCCACGGGAAAAATGACCATTGGCCAGGCATCTGAAGTACTTTTCATGTTGCTGTTACCCTATTTTTTTACCAAGTTTGGCTTCAAGAAGACCATTATGGTAGGGATGCTGGCCTGGACGGTTCGATATCTTTTGTTCGCTTACGGCAATGCTGGCGATTTGGCCTTTATGTTAATCATCGGTATCGCGCTGCACGGCATATGCTATGACTTTTTCTTTGTGTCGGGACAGATTTATACCGACACCAAAGCGGGCGAGAAATATAAAAGTGCTGCGCAGGGATTGATCACTTTGGCCACCTATGGGGTCGGTATGTTGATCGGTTTCTGGATCGCGGGCAAGATTACCGATGCCTTTCTGATAGAAAACGGTTCCCATGATTGGAAAAGTATTTGGGTGTATCCCTCTGGCTTTGCCTTGGTGGTGTTGATTTTATTTGCTATTCTGTTCAAAAATGAAGAAGTATCCTATAAAACATAATCTTTAACAACCAACAATATGGAAAATATCAATAAAAATCGATTGTTTATCGCCTCATGTGTGGCCCTTCTGGTCACTGCCATGACCTTTGCCATCCGCGCGCGACTCGAAACCGTTTTTGGCCCTGAAGGTGTCGGTCTCACACTAGAGCAGATAGGTTGGGCTTTCACACCGGCGTTCTGGGGTTTCACTTTGGCCATGATCATAGGCGGCCCTTTGGTCGATTCACTCGGAATCAAAAAAATTACATGGATCGCCTTCATCACTCATGCCATAGGCATCGTTTGGACCATTTTGGCCCGCGATCAGACCTCGTTGTTTTTGGCCACACTTTTTGTGGGCATCGGCAACGGTATGGTCGAAGCATCTTTGAACCCGATGATCGCATCGATGTACCCAAACAACAAAACCAAAATGTTGAACCGTTTTCATGTATGGTTCCCAGGGGGCATAGTGGTAGGCTCAATAGTGGGCTGGCTGGTAATGGATGTCATGGGGCTTGATTGGCAAATAATGGTCGGCACACTGTTCGTTCCCCTTTTGGTATATGGGGTTATGTTTTTGGGTCAACAATTTCCTGTTACAGAACGTGTGAAAATGGGGGTGAGTACCGGTAAAATGTGGTCTAGTATAACAAAACCATTGTTCCTTTTTATGGTTATCTGCATGTTTTTGACCGCGGCCACAGAATTGGGTACCAACCAAAGAATCGAGTCGTTATTGAAATCTACCGTTGCAGTGCCCCTTTTGGTGCTGGCCTTTATCAACGGTATCATGGCCATTGGGCGTGCCTTTGCAGGGCAAGTGGTTCACCGCTTAAAACCTGAGGGGATGTTGTTGTTTTCAGCCGTTTTCGCCTTTTTGGGACTTTGGCTATTGACCATCACCAGTGGGCCGATGACCTTCTTTGCAGCGGCCGTTTTCGCCGTGGGCATTACCTTTTTCTGGCCGACCATGATTTCGTTTGTGGCAGAATACATACCTGAAAGCGGTGCGCTGGGGTTGTCTATTATGGGGGGCGCCGGAATGCTTTCGGTTTCGGTGGTACTTCCCATTATGGGCAATATCATCGACAATGCCAGTGCCAACGAGGCGCTGAAAATCATGTCTGTGTTGCCTGCCATATTGATCGTTTTGTTCATCATATTGAACATCTATATGAAAAAGAGAAAATCTAAAAACGTAGAAGCATAAAACAAATAGAAAATGCCAAAAAAGATCAGATTAGGAATTTTGGGAGGAGGGGGCGATTCCCTTATCGGGGTGTTGCACCGCATTGCGGCCTTTATAAACGATAACTATGAGATTGTCGGGGCCGTGTTCAGCCCTGAACACCAAGAGAGTTTAGATTTTGCCAAGGAAATCGATATTCCGCTGAACAGAATCTATAAAGATTTTGATACACTCATTGAAGAAGAATTGAAACTGCCCGAAGATGAGCGTATGCAGGTCTGTTCGGTACAGACACCCAACTTTCTCCATTTTCCGATGGCCAAAAAACTGCTTGACAATGGGTTTCACGTTATCTGTGAAAAGCCGATGACCATGAATTATGAAGAGGCAAAAATTCTTCAAGAGGCCCACAAAAAGTCTGGAAAGGTCTTTGCCCTCACCCATACCTATACGGGCTACCCTATGGTGCGTCAAATGAGAGAGATGATTAAAGCTGGCGAGTTGGGCAAAATACACAAGGTCGATGCCCGATATTATCAAGGCTGGATCAATCCGATCATCCACGATAAGGAAAAGCGCTCATCGGTTTGGCGATTAGATCCCAAAAAAGCAGGGATCAGCTCATGTATGGGAGATATAGGGGTTCATGCCTTTAATATGGTCGAGTTTACCACCGGACTCAAAGTCAAGTCATTGCTATGTGATTTCAATTATCTCTATGATGACAACCAAATGGATGTCGATGGCACCGTGCTTATTCGAATGAATGAACATGTGAAAGGGGTAATCAGGTCAAGTCAGGTTGCCACAGGCGAGGAAAACGGATTGGCCATCGCGATCTATGGAGAAAAAGGCGCCTTTAGATGGGAGCAAGAGCGGCCCAATTTTCTATATAGAATGAGCGATACAGAGCCTACCCAAATTTATAAACCTGGCCATGCCTATAATTCAGAACTGTCTTTAGATGGTACAAAACTACCGCCAGGGCACCCTGAAGGTATTTTCGACGCCATGGCCAACATCTATAAAGGGGCGGCCAAGGCCATTAGGGGCGAAAAATATAATGACGGCGAATTTCCCACCATGCGAGACGGTGTACGTGGCATGAACTTCATCGAAAACACGGTTGCCTCGCACAAACAGGGCAATGTATGGGTAGAAATGGATTAGCTAGATTGAAAAAATGACACAAATAAAAAAGGCCACATCATGTGGCCTTTTTTATCATCTTTTAAAAACTCTCTCAAACCGCTCAAATACAATGATCATGCTTTCTCTGGGCACGCGCCCGAAGGGTTCGAGTTCACGGGTATAATAGTCCCAATGTACTTTTCGCCAATAGTCAAGGCTTTTGTCTCCCTCGCCCTCGAGTCGCGCATGTTCAGCATGTATGGCGAAATACGGCAACAACTTTACCGAGGTGGTTCTGATGAGGCATTTGGCCTTGCCAGACCAATCGGTGACCACTACAAAATCACCAATTTGGGGTAAGGGCTCGCCCCGTAGCTGAAGCCCCAACAATGAGTGTGATGTGGCCCGCTTGATATCTTTGCATACCAGATCGGCACATTTGTTGGCATCTTTTTCATTGTCACAAAAATGCACCACCCTGGGGGCATCTTCGTTGGCAAATTCTAAGTGGGCATCTAAAAAATCGCCCCATAGACTTCGGGCTGAAGCATTTTCCATAGAAAGTTGGTATTCAAAACAATATTATGAAATGAGCGTCAATAAAATTAATTTTTTTGACAATTGTAAAATAAAATCTTTAAGCGGACGCAAATTTGCCCAATTTAAACTGTTCTGCAGCATGATGGGCCGCCCTAGCGGTGAATGCCATATAGGTCAATGATGGGTTCACACAGCTTGCCGAGGTCATAAAGGCGCCATCGGTCACATAAACGTTCGGTACATCGTGCACTTGGTTGTATTTGTTTACTACCGAGGTCTTGTAACTACTGCCCATTCGGGCACCGCCCATCTCATGAATGCCCAGGCCAGGGCCCGTGGTTTCATCAAATGTGGCCACTTGTCTGAACCCAGCCGCTTTAAAAATGGCTTTGGCTTCTTTTACGATGGCTTCTCGCATACGATATTCGTTTTCTTTGAATTCTACATCGAAGTCGAGTTGTGGCAGCCCCCACTGGTCTTTTTTATCACTGCTCAAGGTAACGCGGTTGTCATGATAGGGCAGCATTTCGCCAAAACCGGTCATACCTATTTGCCAACCGCCCGGTTTCAGCAAGGTTTCTTTTAAGGTTTTTCCGTAGCCCATTTCGGCCACCATTTCGGCCCAGTTCTGACGGCTGGCACCACCTTGGTATCCGAATCCGCGTAAAAAGCCGTCACGTTTTGTCTTCCCGTCAAGGTTGACGAAACGTGGAATGTAGAAGCCATTGGGTCTTCGTCCTTTATAATAACTGTTCAAATGGCCATCGACCTTGGCTGAGGCACCGAGTTTGTAGTGGTGGTCCATGATGTTACGGCCCAGTTGATCGTGGTTGTTCCCCATGCCTTCGGGAAACCTTTTTGATTTCGATTGCAACAATATACCGACCGAGGCCATGGCAGAAGCACAGAGGAAAACAATTTTTCCTTTGAATTCCAGTTTTTCATGGGTTTCGGTATCAATGACCTTTACCCCCGATGCCCTTTTGGTATTCTCGTTGTAGACGACTTCGTAAACGATCGAATTGGGCCTGAGGGTCATGTTTCCCGTTCGCTCTGCGGCCGGTAAGGTAGACGAATTGCTGCTAAAATACCCCCCAAAGGGGCAGCCACGCCAGCACCGATTACGATATTGACAAGGGCCACGACCTTTAAATTCGGTAGTGTTTTCGGTAATATGAGCCGCTCGGCCTATGGTCAATAACCTGCCATCGTCAAATTGGGTCTCCATCGCATTTTGAAGTTCTTTTTCAACACAATTGAGCTCCATCGGGGGTTGAAATTTTCCATCTGGCAATTGCCTTAGTCCCAAATTTTGACCGCTGACGCCGATATATTGTTCGACCTTATCGTACCATGGGGCTATGTCGGCGTAACGAACGGGCCAATCAACAGCGATACCCTCTTTGCGATTGGCCTCAAAGTCGATATCGCTCCAACGATAGCTCTGTCGCCCCCAAGTCAGGGATCGACCGCCCACTTGATAGCCACGAATCCAATCAAAGCGCTTGGTTTCTTGGTAAGGGTGTTCGAGATCGTTCACGAAAAAATGCTTGACATCATCTCGCGGTGCCCACCCGACCCGAAGCTGTTTGGGGTATTTCTTTTTTTCTTCGCGTGTCAATTCGCCCTTAAATGGATAATCCCAAGGGTCATCATTCATGGTTTTATAATCCTCAACATGCTTGACCATACGGCCCCTATCGAGTACGAGGGTCTTTAGGCCATTTTCGCAAAGTTCTTTTGCGGCCCAACCGCCACTGATGCCAGTGCCCACCACTATGGCATCATAGACTGTTTTTTGGTTCATAATCGATTGTTTTAATTCTTTGCGAATCACTATATTTATGACTCGTCAAGAATTTTGTTGAGTGGCCATATTTATTTCTTAAATATAGCTCTTAATTCCTAAAACTTTTGAATAACAATTACAAATAGCAATATGAAAACCATTAAAGGACCTGCTGTTTTTTTGGCCCAGTTTGTCGATGACCAACCACCGTTTAACACTTTGGAGGGAATGTGTGAATGGGCCTCTGGATTGGGGTATAAGGGAATTCAAATCCCCACTTGGGAGAAATTCCTCATCGACCTTGACAAAGCGGCCGAAAGCCAAGATTATTGTGATGAACTCAAAGGAAAGATCAATTCATATGGCCTTGAGATCACCGAACTATCGACCCATCTACAAGGGCAGTTGGTGGCGGTACACCCGGCCTACGACATCATGTTCGACAATTTTGCGCCCGATAATCTGAAAGGAAAGCCGACAGCACGTACCGAATGGGCAATTGAAACGGTCAAAAAGGCGGGCACGGCCAGTCGAAGATTAGGAATTAAGGCCCACGCCACCTTTTCGGGAGCGCTACTTTGGCATACAGCCCACCCATGGCCGCAACGGCCAGCGGGTCTGGTAGAAATGGGCTTTGAAGAATTGGCGAAACGATGGAAACCAATTCTTGACCATTTTGACCAAGAGGGGGTCGATGTATGCTACGAGATCCATCCGGGAGAAGATTTGCACGATGGTGATACCTTTGAACGCTTTTTGGAGGCCACCGGCAACCACAAACGGGTAAACATTCTATATGATCCGAGCCATTTTGTGTTACAACAACTCGATTATATCGCCTATATCGATCATTATCATGAATTTATCAGATCGTTTCATGTAAAGGATTCAGAGTTCAACCCCACCGGCAAAAAAGGAGCTTTTGGCGGGTATAATGACTGGGGCGATCGTGCCGGCAGGTACCGTTCGCTTGGTGACGGACAGATAGACTTTAAGACCATCTTCTCAAAACTGACCCAATACGGCTGTGACGTCTGGGCGGTAATGGAGTGGGAATGCTGCATCAAGAGCCCCGAACAAGGGGCACGCGAAGGGGCCAAGTTCATTCAAGACCATATCATAGAAGCTACACAAAAGACCTTCGATGATTTCGCCGGGGCAGAAATAGATAAAGAACAACTCAAAAAAATACTGGGAATATGACACGTTATGCACTGATACTTTTGATACTGTTTTCACTTAGCTGTAAACAAAAGGAAAAAGAAGAACCCAAAACCGAAGAAGAAATGACCGAAATGGCCCAAAACACCTCACAAGAGCAATGGCAGATTCTTTTTGATGGCACTTCGTTCGATCGCTGGCACCTTTACGGGGGCGGTGAAATCGGAGAGCAATGGAAACTGGAAGATGGAGCCATGGTGTTCTACCCCCCAAAAGAACGACCAGAGGGGGCAAGCTATAATATTGTAACCGATGACGAGTACACCAATTTTGTGCTATCATTGGAATGGAAAGTCTCAGAAGGAGGCAACAGTGGTATTTTCTGGGGCGTACATGAAGATGAAAAGTTCGGTCAACCCTATCAAACCGGACCGGAAATACAGGTGTTGGATGATGAACGCCATCCTGACGCCAAAAACGGCACGACCCATCAGGCCGGGGCCCTTTACGATATGGTGGCCCCTTCAAAAAATGTGGTCAAACCTGCTGGCGAATGGAACAAGGTCGTTTTGACCATCAACCATAATACAAATCAGGGCAGTGTGGTGATGAATGGTGAAACGATAGTTGAATTTCCGGTGCATGGCGAAGAATGGGACAAAATGGTCGCCAACTCAAAATTTGCCGACTGGGAAGGTTTTGGTAGCTACAAGACAGGGAAGATCGGGCTGCAAGACCATCATGATGTCGTTGCCTATCGAAATATTAAGATCAAGCAGTTATAAACATGGTTCGAATAGGTCTAGGGCTGTTGGTTATGATCGTCATTATCGGCTGTCAACAGAAAAAACAGGAAGAGCCAACAATAACTGCTAACCCTTCTGTAATCATCCATGAAGAATATCTAGGGGAAGAACCGACCAAACCAGAAGAAACGGAGGTCTATGAACCTGTTCCACCAAAAGTGACCATTGATGAAAACAGTGTACCCAGCGACGCCATAGTATTGTTCGACGGTAGTGGTTTTGATGAATGGTCGATGACCAATGACAGTACCGAGGTGGTCTGGCATTTGAACGGTGATGGTAGCATGACCGTGAAAGATAAAACAGGCGATATTCAAACAAAGCGAAACTTTGGCGACATACAACTGCATATCGAATGGCGTTCACCGGCCGAGATAGAGGGTAAGGGGCAAAGCCGTGGCAATAGTGGAGTGTTTTTGAACAATCTGTACGAGGTTCAAGTGTTGGACAACAATGACAATGACACCTATGTCAACGGTCAAGTAGCGGCGATTTACAAACAATACGTTCCATTGGCAATGGCATCGAAGCCCAGTGGTGAGTGGAACACGTATGACATCATTTACCATGCGCCCAATTTCAACGATGAGGGCCAAAAGATAAAATCGGGCACCATAACCGTATTGCACAATGGTGTGTTGGTGCAACACCATGCTGAGTTGAAGGGCACCACCCCCTATATTGGCTGGCCGAAAAATCCACCACATGGCAAAGGACCGATTCGATTACAAGACCATGGTGATAACAGTCGGGTAAGCTACCGAAACATTTGGGTAAGGGAGCTCTAGTGCCGCCGCTCAAAGTTTTCCTTGCTAAAACAGTATTAATTTTAAGCTACCTTTGCCTAAATTTTCTGTATGATTCAATCCATGACCGGTTTTGGAAAGCACGTGCTACAGCTTCCATCAAAAAAAATTACGGTTGAGCTAAAATCACTGAACAGCAAAAACCTTGATATCAATGCGCGCCTTCCACAGGCATATCGAGAAAAAGAATTGGAGTTACGAAAAGCCATATCAGAATCTCTCGTGAGAGGCAAGGTCGACTTGAATCTAAATGTTGAGATCACAGGTGAAGAAACCACGGCCGATATCAACAAAGGCGTAGTCAAGAAATATATGGACCAACTGCGCAATATTGCTGCTGGAGATGATATGAAATTACTTGAAATGGCGCTCAGAATGCCCGATGCCCTTAAGACCGACAAGAGCGATATCGATGAGACCGAATTTGATGCCATTCAACAAGCGTTGACCCATGCCCTAGAGAAGATCAATGCTTTTAGAACCGAAGAGGGCAAGGTACTCGAAGATGATTTTAATGTCCGTATCAAAGAAATACAAGACCTTTTACAACAAGTTGAAAAACTTGACCCAGTACGTTTGAACCTGCTTCGCGAGCGTCTGGAAAAAGCGGTGGCCGATCTAAAGGCCGAAGTAGACGGGAACCGTTTTGAACAAGAACTGGTCTATTATCTAGAAAAGTACGATATCACCGAAGAAAAAGTGCGTTTGGCAAACCATTTGGCCTATTTTCAAAAGACCATGGATTCACAGGAAAGCAATGGTAAAAAACTGGGATTCATCGCGCAAGAGATCGGCCGTGAAATCAATACAATAGGTTCAAAGGCCAATTATGCCCCGATGCAACAAGTAGTGGTGCAGATGAAAGACGAACTTGAAAAGATCAAGGAACAAATGCTCAATGTGCTATGAGCAAAGGAGGTAGGCTCATCATTTTCTCTGCCCCTTCAGGGAGTGGCAAAACAACTATCGTAAGATATTTGTTAAAGCAACCTGAGCTTAATCTGGCCTTTTCGGTATCTGCGACCTCACGACCACGTCGTGGCAAAGAAAAACAGGGCAAGCATTACTATTTCATGTCGGTTTCTGAGTTTAAACAGCACATCAAAAACGGTGATTTTTTAGAATGGGAAGAAGTCTATCGTGACTGTTTCTACGGTACTTTGAATAGTGAAGTGGAACGTTTGTGGGCTGAGGGTAAGAATGTGATCTTTGATATAGACGTAGCAGGGGGTCTTCGCATCAAAAGAAAATTTCCCGAGCGAACATTGGCCGTTTTTGTAAAACCCCCAAGTGTCGATGAGCTCAAGATTCGTTTGAAAAAACGGAGTACCGAAGACGATGATAAAATCAATATGCGCATTGCCAAGGCTTCGGTAGAATTGGCCACGGCACCACAGTTCGATGAAATTATCAAAAACTATGATCTTGACACTGCCCTAAAAGAGGCACATAAGCTGGTGATAGATTATGTTGGAGCTCAAATTCAAGATTCGCAAGAAGAAGAATGAAAAAGATCGGCCTGTATTTCGGGACTTTCAATCCGCCCCATATTGGGCATCTTGTCATTGCCAACCACATGGTAGAATTCTCTGACCTCGATGAGGTTTGGTTTGTGATAACCCCCCAAAGTCCGTTTAAGGTCAAAAAATCGCTATTAGATAACCACCATCGATACCAAATGGTCTTTGAGGCCATACAAGAATATCCAAAACTGAAGGCAAGCAAAATTGAATTTGACCTATCACAGCCGAACTATACCGTCAATACCTTGGCGCACCTCATCGATAAATATGAGAGTGGATATGCTTTTTGTCTGTTGATGGGTGAAGACAACCTTAAAAGCTTCCACAAGTGGAAAAATTATGAGGTGATATTAGAGAACCACGAAATCTATGTGTATCCACGAATTTCAGAGGGTAAGGCCGAACACCGATTCAATGACCATCCGAAGATACATAGGGTGAACGCACCCATCATGGAAATATCATCCACTTTTATCAGAAAGCAGCACAAGGCAGGCAAAAATGTGCGTCCGTTATTGCCCCAGCCAGTTTGGAAGTATGTGGACGAGATGAATTTTTACAGATGACCACAAAGTTCATGGCTCGAGGGCGGTTAAAATATCGGTACCCAAATACGTATCGTCCTTGTTGTAATACCACGCCCTGACCTTTGGCATTTTTATACCGTTGATTTCTTGAACATTTTCCAAAAGAATATACTCCCCGTCATTTTTTGATTCGTCATGAAAGAATTGGTACACCTCCATGGCGTAAGTGGTGGGGTCAAAATAAAAGTACCAGACATCATCGCCCACTTCTTGGTCGTATTCGACTTTGAGCGCCAAATATTCTTTGTCTTTAAAACGCTTACGTTCTACGTTTTGGTGAACGATCGTGCCAGGGTCTTTGAGTTTCATGGGAAGACCGTAGAGGTAGGTGTAATAGTTTTTGTATAGCTGTGCCCTTTCACAATTCAAATGATGTTCTTTACGGTTTTCTTCCGAAATTTCGACATTTCCGTTTAGAGTGATTGTACAGTCGCCACCCTGTAGCTCATATCGATAGAAGACATCATCTTTTTTCACATCTAAAGAGAAGCGGCCTTTTGGTACATCAAGAGAAATGACGCTTGTGCGATCAGATGAATTCGGAGTTTTCATAACGACTTGAAAATCTGCTTGAAAAGTAGGCCAATACCCTTCGGGATCATGATATTCGATGGCCTTTTCAAGTAGTTCAGGGCCAGTAAGGTTCTGCGCAAAAATGGGGTTCAGAACCAGTGCCATCGAAATAAAAAGAAAGATTCTCATGGGTCGAAAAATTAGACCTTGAAAGTACGGTTATTTATCGATTCGGGCGGGCTCTACCGTGCTGTCGTGCTCTACGTAATAGAGTTCCAACAATTTCATCAAGGCTTTGATCACATCTTTGGTCTCTGTCAGCAAAGAGAAGTACAGGGTCGTATTTTTAGGACTTGATTCTTCTGTTCGGGTACGGGCAACCTGTCTCTCAATTTTTTCAGAAACCATCTTGAACAGGCCTTCTTTTTGCTTTAACATATTGCCAATCGATTCAAAAGAACGCGATTCAAACGCATCACTTGTTTCTTGCAGAAGGTTTTCTATTGCATAGTCAAGCTCTTTCAATTCTTTGATTTGATTGTACTTGAGTTTTTTATGGTTGTTGTTCACATGGGTATGGCTGAGTTTTGCCACGTATTCAAGTGATTGCGAAATATCTTGAAGAATGCCCAACAGATTGATATAGAAATTACTGGCCCCGCCGACACTTGATTCATCCAAGTTTTTGATGAAGTAGAAAATATTGTTTTTAAGGTCTTCAATTTCATTCGATAATTTATTGATTCCCTTTTTATTTTTTCTTAGTTGGTCGAGGTCATGCCGTGCTAAGCCATTGATGGCCTTTGTGTAGAGCTTGTTACTTCGCTTAATCATTTTGGCCACGTTTTCAGCACTTTCGTGAATGACCCCTTGAATTGAACTGCTCTCTGCCCTTCTAAGACCGTCCTCGGCTTTTAGCTCTTTAGATTTTCTGTTGTGGGATAAATAATTTCGAAGTAATAAGATAGCGGCCATTGCAAGTAATGCAATTAAGGCAATAGTTCCACCAAAATGTAAGATAAGGGCTATAATTGCGGCCGCTGTGAACGCACTGAAAGCAGTAAAAAACCACCCTCCGATTACGTTCAAAACCCCTGCAACCCGATATACGGCACTTTCTGCCCCCCAAGCTTTGTCAGCTAGTGATGTGCCCATGGCTACCATGAAGGTTACATATGTTGTTGATAAGGGCAGTTTCATAGAGGTGGCGATGGAAATAAGCACACTTGCGACCATTAGATTAACCGCTGCCCGTACCAAATCAAAAGCAGGAAGATCTTGCGCTTTGCTTTTTGGCACATATGCTTTTGGCATTTCGAAACGTGAGTCAGCATAGCGCTGTAATTTTGGGGGCAGTACACTTGCTATGCTATCTGATGCAGTAATCGAAAACTTCACGATTTGCCTTGACAGAAAATTGGGTTGAAAACGTTCGTCACCTTCATCTTGACGTGCCAAATCAACACTTGTTTTTACAACACTTTTTGCCTTTGAAGAAAACCAAAGTGTAATGACCATTATTACCCCAGAGGCCAACAATAAAAGGGTTGGGGTTTGAACTGCTGCAGAGAGCCCTTGCATATTGAATTTACTTGCTTCAATACCAGAAGTTTGCCAATTTTCAAAAGATTGCAGCGCCGCAATGGGCACACCTATGAAATTAACCAGGTCGTTGCCTGCGAAAGCCATGGCCAACGCGAATGTTCCGAGTATAATGATCAGGGTATAGATGTTCCATTTCAAAAAGCGGGAAAACAAATAGGAGATAATGGTCCACCCCACAATATTTTCAAAAATGAAGAGATTCGTATGCTCTGCAATGAAAGCAGTCAGCTTCCCATTGAATAAATCGGCACTCTTAAGACCCTTGACCAATATAAAATAGATTATGGCCGTAATGGCAAGACCTCCAAAAGTAGCTTCTACCCATTTAGGATTTGACTTGAAATCAAAAGAAATCAATAGTCTTGAGATGAACTGTACAATTGCCCCAATGGTAAAGGCAATGAATACTGACAATAAAATTCCCAATATAATTTCAGTGGCTTTTTCTGTGTTGATGAAGGCTCCCAAATCAGAAAAAGTACCGTCAATAGCTATGATTTTCACCAAAGAAATGGCAACAGCTGCCCCCAACAATTCAAAAACGATTGAGACCGTTGTTGAAGTGGGCATGCCCAATGTGTTGAAAAAGTCAAGCAGAAGAATATCGGTAATCATGACTGCCATGAAGATGATCATGATTTCGGCAAATACGAATTCTCCCGGATTAAAAATTCCCTTTCGGGCCACTTCCATCATACCACTTGATGACATGGCACCGAACGCTATGCCAAGACTGGCCACGATCATGATGGTGCGAAACGAAATGGCCTTGGAGCCTATTGCTGAATTTAAAAAGTTTACCGCATCGTTACTGACCCCGACCACTAAATCTGTAATGGCCAAAAGAGCAAGGGCCACCACCATAAAGATGTAAATGTTTTCCCCCATTGAGAATCAAATAAGGCAAAAATGCCATTATAATTTTTTAGGTACGTTAAAATAAAGTTATGAAAACAACGCTTTGGGCATGATATAATACAAAAAAGTGCTGCTAAAAGTACATTCTTTGGAAACGGGAAGGCAAAGAGATCAATTCCCTTTTTGCGATGCAGTGATAGGTTCTGAATAACTGGCCGTTTCAGTATCGGAAAGTGTAAGCGGTGGTAGGGCAACAGATTTGGCAACTAGATTTTTTTCTATTCTCGTCACCCCGTTTTTCTTTATTTCCACCGGAAACTCCAGGGTATCGTAGCCCAAAAAACCAATGACCATCGTATAACTTCCAGGTGCTACTTCAGTGATTTCAAAATTGCCGTGCAAATTTGATTGCGTTTTGAAACCAGTGTCTTTGAGCGAAATGTTCACGAACGACAATGGTTCGTCTTTCAGTTCGCTATCCATGATCTTTCCTGCTATCGATCCAGAGTCTTGTGCTGAGACCATAACTGAAAAAAGTAAGGCAATGGCGACGAGTAAACGATACATCAATTCTTTCATTTTAAAGCTGCAAAGAAAGCATGTCAATGTTAAATTAAGGTTAGTTTTAAGTTATTAATGAACATGTTGAATGAGCCAACGTTACCTGTTGATGTTGATTATTACTTCAATGATTCTACAGCTTAAAAAATGTATCTTCGGGCAAATTTTGAGATTGTATGAATTGGGAAAAACTCTTATCGCTCAAAAGACAGGGTGACACCCATAAACGCTTGCGTAACGAACAAGATGAGACTCGATTGGGCTTTGAGGTTGATTACGACCGAATCATCTTTTCATCGGCCTTTAGAGGTTTACAGGATAAGACCCAGGTCATGCCCTTGCCCATTAGTTCTGGTGTTCGAAAAGCCTTTGTTCATACCCGTCTGACCCATAGTCTGGAAGTATCTGTTGTAGGAAGAAGCCTTGGTCGTATCGCGGGCAAAGAGATTTTAAGAGAACATCCCTCATTGCAAGAGGTTCACGGGTATCGGTTCAATGATTTTGGTGCCATAGTTGCCGCGGCTTCATTGGCTCATGATATTGGAAATCCGCCTTTCGGGCATAGTGGCGAAAAAGCGATAGGGGCTTTTTTCAAAACGGGCGATGGTCAAAAATACCAATCACAGCTTACCGAAAAAGAGTACCAAGATTTAGTCGATTTTGAGGGCAACGCCAACGGATTCAAATTGCTGACAGAATCTCGGGATGGAGTACCGGGGGGGCTGCGTTTGAGCTATGCCACTTTGGGTGCTTTTATGAAATACCCAAAAGAGTCGCTTCCCGTAAAGCCCACAAAGCACATTGCCGATAAAAAGTTCGGGGTTTTTCAGGCCGACAAGGATTTTTTCTTTGAAATTGCCGATGAACTCGGTCTGAAAAGAAAGAACGATACCGCTGAACCTAGTTTTTATAGACATCCGCTCACCTATTTGGTAGAAGCCGCCGATGACATCTGCTATACCATCATTGATTTTGAAGATGGTATCAATCTAGGTTTGATTTCTGAGGATTTTGCTCTCGAATATTTGATAAAACTGGTTAAAGAACACATCAATACCCAAAAGTATAACCAAATGACACTGATGAGCGATCGTTTGAGTTATTTGAGGGCACTCTCTATCAATACACTGATCAATGACGCCATACGGATCTTTACCGAAAACCAAGAAGCTATCCTGCACGGTGATTTTTCAGTGGCTTTGATGGACAAAAGCATTTATAAACCCCAGATTGACGATATCATTACCTTGAGCATCGATAAGGTATATCGATCGAACGAGGTCATCGATAAAGAGTTGGCAGGATATAAGATCATTTCTGATATTCTCAATGTTTTCACCACTGCCCTTTTTAATCACAAAGAAAACCGTGCGAGTAATTATGACCGTCTTTTGTTGCGTTCATTCAACGGCCCGATCAAGGTAGATAAAGCACCGGCTTATGAACTGTTGTTGACGGCAAGCTGTTTTGTGGCAAGCCTTTCTGACAGTGAGGCGGTAAACCTGCACAATAAGATCATGGGCAGGCAGATCTAGAAAGCGTAGGCCAGGCCAATGCCCAGTAATTGTTTGAATTGAACCCTTGGCACACCTCGGTTCAGCACCGTGCCATCATCTGCGATTTCCTCATCAAATTTAATGTCGTCATCGTAGATGAGATGGGTACCGATATCGGCATTGATATATTCATTGACCTTTAATTTGAAGTTCAGCTCCCAATCGAAATCAATGTTGCCAAAACTCTTGAGATAGTCGGTGTAAACATTCAAGCGATGGTTGATGAATATGTTTTTGAAGATTTCATCTTCCCAGGTGTTGGTTACCAAAAACCCAAGTTCGGCAAAAATATTTTTTCCCTTTTCAACACCGAAAGCTCCCTGGTCTGATAAGTCTTGGTCCAATACAAATGTAGCCTTATAGGTAAGTGGCGAAATGTAGAGGTTCAGTTTTTTTGTATCAGGGGCGTAGGTGGTTCCGGCCCCAAGAAAAAGATACCCGGGTGCCATGAACCGGGATATGGGTGTTGAGGTATCAGGATATTTAAAACCGTTGGAAAACTGGGTGTTGAAATTCACCTTAACGGAATAGAACCAGCTCGTGATGGTGTCTTTTCTGAAACCAAATGTTGATGAAAGCCGAATGAGATCATCGGTTTTTTGAATAGACCTTCCCTCTTGCACATTGATGCCGTAGCGAAACCGAAGCTCGTTGTCCCAAGTAAGATATCTATACTTGTAGTTTCTCGTAAAACTTAGATTGCCCAGTGCCGAAATGGAATTGTTTCCCCCGGCATTCCAATTTACAAAAGCAACTTCGTTGAGGTTGATATTGAGTAAGTTCTCTTTTTTCCAGAAAAGGGGCGGAACAAATTTCTTTGGTTTTTTGTCAAGGGCCTTTACCTTGTTAAAAGAAATCACCGGACTTATGCGCCTAACTCCCCGTGGTATGATATTGATCTGTTCTTGGGCCAATCTGATAACGGTGACGTTCCAATCTAAACTGTCGGTAGTCTGTGCGGGAATGGAGTCTTGACCATAACAGGTGACGGTAATAATGAAAAAAAGAAATAGGGAGATTTTTTTAATGTGCATCATGGTTGGGTTGTGCTATGAAAGTCAAAATTGCATCAATATCTATGCCAGCTATCTTATGTAGCTCTTCTACGGTGCCATGTTCGATAAACTCATCTTCAATGCCAAAAATTTTCACAGGGTTTTTATACGCCTTCTGGTTGGCGTATTCAAGAATTGCACTTCCAAATCCACCAGTTTTACAGCCGTCTTCCAAGGTCACGATATGGTTATAATGGGCAAAGATATAATCGAGCATTTCAATATCCAATGGTTTTACGAAACGCATGTCATAATGCCCTATCTTTTGTTGCAGGTTTGAGGTTTCAATAATTTTTGCGGCAACATTGCCAATGGGGCCGATAGAGAGAATGGCGGTTTCCTTGCCTTTTTTGAGCTCTCTTGAAGTACCGATTTCAATAGCTTCAAAAGGTTGTTTCCACTTTTGTGTGATGCCCCTGCCCCTCGGATACCTAATGGCTATCGGATGATCGAGTCCTTTTTGGGCGGTATACATGATATTGCGAAGCTCCATTTCGTTCATCGGAGAAAATATCACCATATTGGGGATGCATCTCAAATAGGCCAAATCAAATACCCCGTGGTGGGTGGGGCCATCTTGGCCTACCAGACCTGCCCGGTCGAGACAAAAAATGACAGGTAAGTCTTGTAAGGCCACATCGTGTATTACCTGATCATAGGCCCGTTGCAAAAAAGTGGAGTAGATATTGCAGAAGGGAACCAGCCCGTCTATGGCCATACCGGCTGCCAAGGTGACGGCGTGTTGTTCGGCAATACCCACATCAAAGGCCCTTTCAGGAATTTCTTCCATCATGAACTTCAACGAACTACCAGTAGGCATGGCTGGTGTAATGCCCACTATTTTTTCATTTTTTTTGGCCAGTTCGACCAATGTATGCCCAAAGACATCTTGAAATTTGGGAGGCGCCTTGCCCAATGTATTTTTTGGCCGCTCACCTGTTTGGGCATCAAATCTGCCGGGGGCATGGTAGGTTACCTGGTCTTCTTCGGCTATTTTCAGTCCCTTCCCTTTAGTTGTGATGACGTGCAGCAATCTTGGCCCCTTGACATTTTTCAAGCGGTTTAGTTCGGTGATCAGAGCGGCCAGGTCATGTCCGTCAATGGGTCCTGAATAGTTTAGGTTAAGGCATTCAAAAAGGTTTTCTTCTTTGGCCGTGCCTGCTTTTACATTGGTCAAGTATTTTTTAAGGGCACCTACGCTAGGGTCTATGCCAATGGTATTGTCATTGAGTACAATAAGTACATTGGCATCCGTTTCGCCCAAATGGTTCAAACCTTCGAAAGCCATGCCGCTTGCTATGGAGGCATCACCAATGACCGCGATATGGCTTCTGTCTAGGTCACCTTTTAACTTTGCTGCGATGGCCATGCCCAGAATAGCTGAGATCGAGGTAGAACTATGCCCAGTTCCAAAGGCATCAAATTCACTTTCGCCGTGTTTTGGAAAACCGCTGATACCCCCTAGTTGGCGATTGGTCTCGAAATTATTTTGTCTGCCCGTCAAAATCTTGTGGCCATATGCCTGGTGGCCGACATCCCATATCAGTTTGTCGTTGGGGGTATCAAAAACATAGTGCAAGGCAATGGTCAGCTCAACAACCCCCAAACTGGCTCCCAAATGCCCTTCTTTTGTTGAAACGATATTGATGATGAATTGACGTAATTCATTGGCCAATTGGGGCAATGAACCTTCTTCAAGTGTTCTCAAATACAGTGGGGTGTCGATATGTGGCAATATTTTTTTCAAGCTGCAGAAAATGCAAAAATACCATAATCGTCAACACGATTTAAGTGAAGATTACTAGTTTTGCCCCTAAATCGAATGACTTTGGCAAAATTGATAAACCCTTTTGATGACACGTATTTTATGAAAAAGGCCTTGCAAGAGGCCGAAACCGCCTATCGAAACGGAGAGGTGCCCGTGGGTGCGGTGGTGGTCATCAACAATCGTATCATTGGGCGTGCGCACAATTTGACCGAACAATTGCATGATGTGACCGCTCATGCCGAGATGCAAGCGATTACCGCGGCCTCTAATTTTTTGGGAGGAAAATATCTACATGGTTGTACCCTTTATGTAACATTGGAGCCATGCCAAATGTGTGCAGGGGCCCTATACTGGAGCCAAATTTCGAAGATTGTATACGGAGCGGCAGATTTAGAAAGGGGTTTCAATGTAATGGGAACTACCCTGCATCCCAAAACAGAAGTAAAGGGCGGGGTACTTGAAGATGAGGCTTCAGATATGTTGAAGCGTTTCTTTATTCAAAAACGAAATTTGAATTAAGCCTCTTTTTTTGGAAGGGCAATAAAAAAATCCCGGTGTCATGCCGGGATTCAATCAATTCCAAAATAAAATATTGTTATCCGATTACTTGCACTTGTGCAGCAACCATTCCTTTTCTTCCTTCTTCTTCTTGGTATTCTACTTTGTCTCCTTCGTTGAGCTCAACTCCGTTCAAAGAGGTCACGTGAACAAAAATGTCCTTACCTGTCTCGTCATTGGTAATGAATCCGTAACCTTTTGAGTCATTAAAAAATTTAACTGTTCCAGTCATTGATAAAAAATAAATGTTAAAATGCGAAAGTACTCTATTTTGGGCGCCCAAAAGCACCAAATAGTTTAAATCTATATAAAATTATTGATTTTCAGGCTTCTGCCTATCTTTCATTTTCATTTTGTCAATGTTTTCTTTGGTCAGCATATAATCTTTCATTTTTTTCCCCTTACTTTCCTTGATCAGAAAAAGGGGCATGGCAATCAGAAAAAGGCCAACAGTGCCCATTCCGATATATTTGTCAGCCTCTTTGGGGTTGTCGGCCTTAATAGTGAACCCATAAACAATTGAGCTGACCGCGGCCAATACTATCAGTACGATGAAATGTCGCAGCTTCATTATTCTTTGGTGAAATTTATCAATTCTCTTCTATAGGTCGTCAAAAGTTTTGATTTTGAGACAAAACCATCATATTTGCCGTCTTTAATAACGGGCAAATTCCACGCACTGCTGTTTTGAAATTTTTGCATCACTGTTTTCATACTGTCTTGCCCATAAAAGATTTGCTCTGGGGGTGTTTGCATTAGGTTTCTGACCTTGGTGGTCTCATAGAGTTCTGCATTGAACATTAATTCACGGATATCATCGAGCAATACAATGCCCACGAGTTTCTTTTCCCCATCCAACACCGGAAATAGATTCCGCGACGATTTTGATACGGCATCATGCAACATTTGGCCCAAGGTCATCTCTGGGTTTACCGATTTGAAGTTTCTTTCGATGACATCATCGAGCTTCATCAATGTCAAGACGGCTTGGTCTTTGTTATGTGTCAGCAAAGCCCCTTGTCGGGCCAAGTCTTTGGTGTAGATGGTATAATCCAACGTATTTCTGGTTATAAGATACGAAATCGAGGCTGTTATCATTAGGGGTACAAAAAGCTGGTATCCTCCCGTGATTTCGGCAATCAAGAAAATAGCGGTCAAGGGGGCGTGTATCACCCCGGCAATCAGACCTGCCATGCCGATCAGGGTAAAGTTCGACTCAGAGACCTGAAAACCAAACCCGATATTGTTGATGACTTTGGCGACCACGTTGCCCAACGCGCTGCCCATGACCATGGTAGGGATAAAGACACCCCCGGCACCTCCGGCGGCAAAGGTGGTGGTCATCGCTATGGCCTTAAAAATGGTAATGCCGAACAGTAAGGCAATGACGACCCAAATACTATCGGCGAATCTATCAAATGGAGTACTTCCCAAGGCTTTAAGGTGGTCTCCTTCGAGCAAGTTATTAATGAAGCCAAAACCTTCACCGTAAAGCGGTGGAATGAAGTACAACATAATGCCAATGGCGATACCCCCGACCAATAATTTGTATTTCGGACTTCGGAAAGGCCTGAACAATTTTAAGATACCGAAATACATTCTGGTAAAATAAATCGAGGCCATGCCCGTGCCTATGCCCAGTAACAGATAGAACAAAGTATCGTTGAGGTCGAAGCCTTCGGCAAGTGAAAAACTGAAAAGCACCTCGTTGCCCAAGAAAAAATAGGAGGTAAGCACTCCAGAAATGGAAGCAAGCAACAAGGGTAGCACAGAAAGCATGGTCAAGTCAAGGCTGAATACCTCTACGGCAAAAATGATGGCAGCAATGGGCGATTGAAAGATAGAGGCAATGGCACCTGTTGAAGCACAGGCGATCAATAATGAACGGGTCTTGGCATCTACATGAACCAATCGGCCCATGGCCGAACTGAGCGCCGAGCCAGCGGCCACTGCAGGCCCCAACAAACCTACCGACCCACCAAAACCAACGGTCAGTGGGGCCGTTATCAAGGGGGTATAAATCTGTTTGGTCGAGAGCAGCCCACGTTTTCTTGACAATGCAAAAAGAATGGATGAAATGGCATGCTCCAATTTTTCTTTGTGTACGAATTTCACGTAGAGATAGACCAGTGCCAAGCCGATGACGGGTAAGACAAAGTATAACTGGTTTTCAGAAAATATAATACCCTTCTCCAGTAATGATTCAATGAAGTAGGTCACATTTTTTAGAAACACTGCCGCCAATCCTGCCAATAACCCCACCACTACGCTCAAAAGCTGTACAAAGGTTTTGTTGGAGATGTTTTTATATCGCCATTTAAGAAATCTTTTGAGAAGGAGCTTCAGCTCGGGCATAATTTCTGCCTTTTATAACCAAGAACAAAGGTACCGATAGTTAACGATTATAGAACTGACAGGTTTTCGAAACTTGACAGGTCTAATCTTTGGCAGGGAGATTTTTACGTTGGACATTCAAAAGAATCGGAATGACAAAGCAGGGCATGGTCAGAATAAAAGCAACCCTATTCTATGCCCGAGGTCTAGCAGTGGAGCGGTCTTAATTTGTCTCTTATAGATCCAACTTCAAATGCAATTCTTTCAATTGCTCTTCATCGATCGGTGCCGGCGCATCGATCATGACATCCCTGCCGCTATTGTTTTTTGGGAAGGCGATAAAATCGCGAATGGTTTCCTGTCCGCCTAAAATGGCCACTAGTCTATCCAATCCAAATGCAATTCCACCGTGCGGGGGTGCGCCATACTGAAAGGCCTCCATTAAGAACCCGAATTGGGCCTTCGCTTCCTCTGGGCTAAAACCAAGGTGCCTGAACATAACTTCTTGGGTCTTTCTATCATGGATACGAATCGAACCCCCACCAATCTCATTTCCGTTGAGCACCAAATCATAAGCATTGGCACGAACGGCACTAGGGTCAGTGTCCAATAATTTCAATTGGCCCGGTTTGGGCGAGGTGAAGGGGTGGTGCATGGCATGGTAATGGCCTGTTTCCTTATCCAGTTCCAATAAAGGAAAGTCTACGACCCAAAGAGGGGCAAATTCATCTGCCTTTCTCAACCCCAAACGTTCGGCCATTTCCATTCTTAGGGCACTGAGCTGTGTTCGTGTTTCATCGGTATTTCCTGAAAGCACAAGAATCAGGTCTCCGGCAGCGGCCCCTGTCAGTCGTGCCCATGCTGCCAGATCATCTTGATCATAAAATTTGTCGACCGATGATTTAAAGGTGCCGTCTTCGTTACATTTGACATAGACCATGCCTTTGGCCCCAATCTGAGGCCGTTTGACCCAATCGGTCAAAGCATCGATTTCCTTTCTTGTATAGGAAGCGGCATCGGGCACGGCAATGCCCACAACCAGTTCAGCGGAATTAAAGACATTGAAATCTTTATGTTGGGTCATTTCGTTGAGTTCGGCAAACTCCATCGCGAAGCGAATGTCTGGCTTGTCGTTGCCATAGCGCTGCATGGCCTCATCGTAGGTCATACGTGGAAACGTATCGATTTCAACCCCTTTGATCTCTTTCAACAAATGCTTTGTCAGCCCCTCAAAGGCGGTCAGCACATCTTCTTGTTCCACAAAGGCCATTTCGCAATCTATTTGTGTAAACTCAGGCTGTCGGTCGGCCCGTAGGTCTTCATCGCGAAAACATTTCACTATCTGAAAATACCTGTCCATGCCACCGACCATCAATAGTTGTTTAAAAGTCTGTGGTGACTGGGGCAAGGCATAGAACTGCCCTTCGTTCATACGACTGGGGACCACAAAATCACGTGCCCCTTCAGGAGTCGATTTTATCAAATATGGGGTCTCGACCTCAATAAAACCTTGATCTGATAGGTATTTTCGAACCTCCATGGTCACGCTATGGCGAAAGATGAGGTTGTTCTTGACAGCATTTCTTCGAATATCGAGATAACGGTATTTCATACGGAGGTCTTCCCCGCCATCGGTATCATTTTCAATGGTGAACGGAGGCAATAATGCCGGATTGAGAATATGTAGTTCACTGACCAAAAGCTCTATCTCACCTGTGTTGATATTTGGGTTCTTTGAGGCGCGCTCGATTACCTTGCCCGTAGCCTTGATCACGGTTTCCCTGCCTAGGGCACGGGCCGTTTCAAGTAGATCGGTGGGGGTACGCTCTTCATCAAAGACCAATTGGGTGATGCCATAGCGGTCACGAAGATCGACCCAGACCACAAAGCCCTTATCGCGTACCTTGTGTACCCATCCGCTTAAACTTACTTCTGAATCAATGTGCGATGCCCTCAGTTCACCGCAAGTATGGCTTCTGTACATGCTCGGTTTTTATGATGTGCAAAGGTAATGAGTTACCCAATTGAAACCGAAAAGAAAATCTATAGGCTGGCAAAATACCGTTCATACGGTTTTTTTGACCATTCATACATAGTAATCGAGAAAGACACTCTTAATTAATATTCATAAGTGACTGTAAAACAATTATATATGAGTTTAATGTAAATTTAATGTAAAATAATTGTTACATAAAAATATATTTAATGTAAAATAATATGTATATTTGTAACGTTAAAGTAAACAAAGACAATACAAAATCCATATATTATGAAGAAAGCAATATTACTCGTAGCGGTTATGTTTTCAGCTTATATGTATGCACAAGATACCGAACCTGTTTTTAAGCAAGAAGGAGAAAAGGTAAAGGCAACATATTTTCATGAGAACGGTGAAGTTGCCCAAAAGGGTTATTTCTTAGATGGAAAACTACATGGCGAATGGACCATGTTCGATGAAACCGGCAATAAAATAGCCATGGGAAAATATAAAGAGGGCAAGCGTTCGGGCAAATGGCTTTTTTGGGAAGGAAAAATGCTCAAAGAAGTTAATTTTACCGATAACAGGATTACCAGCGTTGTTCAGTTGAAAGATGCTGAAGGGGTGGCTATTATTGAATAAGGGCTTGCTCGAAGAAAATAAAAATCCCGGCAGATCTGCCGGGATTTTTTTATGCTGCTATGTCTAATTTCTCTTTCTTTTCCTCTTTGCTTTTGTGACTTCCGCGAATTCTGATTTTTATCCGGTAAACGATATTGAACAGAACGGGAACGATGATCAAGGTAAGAAACGTGGCCATGATCAGGCCAAAGATAACTGTCCATGCCAAAGGCCCCCAGAAAATCACATTGTCACCACCAACATAGACCTGGGCATCAAAACGGCCGAAAAGTGTTATGAAATTGATGTTCAATCCCGTGGCAAGTGGTATAAGCCCCAGTACGGTTGTGATCGCCGTGAGTATAACGGGCCTTAACCTGGCTTTACCTCCTTTTATGATGGTTTCGGAAACTTCTTCAAGTGTCAATAGCTCATCATCAGAAATACCCAATGCCACTTTTTTACGATCGATCAATATTTGGGTATAGTCCAATAGCACCACTCCGTTGTTTACCACAATTCCCGCCAAGGAAATGATACCCATCATGGTCATCATGATGACAAACGGCCACCCTGTTGCCACTAGCCCTCCAAAGACCCCGATGAAACTCAAGAAAATGGCCATCATGATAATGGCAGGTTTTGAGACACCCCCAAACTGGAAAATGAGAATAAGCATGATCAGCCCAAGCCCGGCGAAAAAGGCGCCCATTAAAAATGCCTGTTGCTTTGCCTGCTCCTCAAGCTCACCTGTATAGTCAATTTTTACGCCGGGGGGCATACCTTTAAAGTTTTCCATCTCTTTTTTGATTTGGTCAACTATGATATTTGCATTTCCACCGGGCTTTAGTCCAGAGTATACGGTAACCACCCGTTCACCATTAATGTGCTTTATGGCATTAAAGGAAGAGGTATTCTTTCGGGTGGCCACTGCCGAAATGGGAATTTCTTTGATTTGTCCACTAGCCTGATCCCTAAAAATCATATTCTGATTGAACAAGGCACTGGTATTGTAGCGCAGGTCTTCATTAAAACGCACATTGATATCGTAATCTTCACCATCTTTTTTATAGACCCCGGCCTTATCACCGAACAAAGAACGCCGCAATTGCTGCCCAACTTGACCGACCGATACCCCAAGTTCGCCAGCTTTTTGTCGATCTACGATCACTTCCATGCCAGGGCTACTTTTATTGACATCGACTTTTAGGCCTTCCATACCATCGATGCTTTTTGAATTGATAAAGGTGCGCATGCGTTCTGCCACACTGATCAGCGTATCGTAGTTCTGACCGATCAGCTCAATGTTTACAGGATATCCTGCCGGCGGACCAACGGCATCTTTCTCCACAGAAATGGTTACCCCGGGGTATACCTCGGCCAAGGCGTTTTGAATGCGCAAACGTAACTGTTCGGTATCAAGACCTTGCCTCAACTTAAATTCTTGCATTGACAGTGTTATTTTGCCGCGATGGGGCATATCTGCCGCCGAACCTGCCTCGGTAAACGGGTTTTCAGCTCCTTTGCCCACTTGTGAAACCCCTGTATCCAACAAGAGGTTTTCTCCATTACGGTAGTATTGTTCATCCCTGGCAATGGCATATATGCGTTCTTCAATGTCTTTGGTCAGCACATTGGTTTTCTCAATATCGGTTCCTTGGGGATATTCGATGTACACATAAATTTCTTTTGGGGTGTTGTCAGGGAAAAATTCCACTTTGGTACGTTGACTTCCAATAGAACCCCCAAATGTTGCAAATGCGGCAAACAACAAGAGCATGGTCACCCCAAAATACCAATAGACATTTCTGCCTTTAAGTGCTCCCTTAAGTTGTTTTTCATATAGGTTTTCAAATCGGGTAAGCACGTTCTTCTGAAAATTTAACGCCCATTTCTTTAGAAAGTACTTGTAGATCCAGAACAATCCGGCCACAACGATCATCAGGGTTCCCAGACCTCTTATGGTACCGCCTACGAAGAATATGAACAAGCCAAACCCACACAAGATCAAGCTAAGACGAATCAGTTGTTTTCGGGTCAGTTCCTTTTCCCCAACCTCCATAAACTGAGATACCAACATAGAGTTCATAAAAATGGCCACGAACAATGATGATCCCAGTACCACAGAAAGGGTTATCGGAAAATAGATCATGAACTCGCCCATAATGCCCGGCCACATACCCAGGGGTACAAAAGCGGCAACAGTGGTGGCCGTAGATATAATAATGGGTATGGCAATTTCACCAATCCCTTTTTTAGCGGCTTCCTTACGCGTCATGCCCTCTTTCTCCATTAGACGGTAGACGTTTTCTACCACCACAACACCGTTATCGACCAGCATACCAAGGCCCATGATCAGTCCGAAGAGAATCATGGTGTTTAGGGTATAGCCCAATGCCGACAAGATCATGAACGACATAAACATTGACATGGGTATCGCAAAACCTACAAAAAGGGCATTTCTAAATCCTAAAAAGAACATTAAAACGGTAACGACCAAGATGATACCAAAGATGATGTTGTTGACCAGATCGTCAACTTGGTTCAGGGTTCTGCTACTACTGTCATTGGCAAACGTTATTTCTAGATCCTCGGGTAACGCACCCATCTGTGCCTCAGCAACGATATCCCGGATCTTTTCAGTGGCGATAACATCGTTCTTGCCAGACCTTTTTTTGATATCGAGCATTACCACGCTTTCGCCCATCTCTCGGGCATAGGTATTCTTATCTTCTTCTGAAAAGGTTATTTTGGCGATATCCTTAAGATATACCGTGCCATCTTCAGATTTCACCACAAAGTCGTTGAGTTCTGATGGTTCTTCGATCTCACCCGTGATACGAATGGTTCTTCGCTGGCCACTGGTGATCAGATTACCGGCAGACATGGTCATGTTACCGTTGTTTATGGCTTGAATGATATCGTCAAAATTGATTTTGGCGGCCATCATTTTATTGATGTCAACCGCTACCTCAACCTCTTTTTCTTGTGCGCCCCTAATATCAACTTGCTTGATCTCGTCTAGGTTTTCAATCTCATCCTCAAGGTATTCGGCATACTCTTTGAGTTTTTCAACCGGATAATCTCCTTTCAAATTCACATTTAGAATGGGAAAAGATTCGGCCAAATTGAGGTCAAAAACATTGGGTTCTACCTTGGCCCCGTTGAAAATGGGCCAATCTTCACCGGCTTTTTCTGCATCTACCTCATCTTTCACCTCTTGTTTTGCCGTTTCGACAGTGATATTTTCGTCAAATTCGACCACGACCATTGAATAATCTTCTTGAGATGTAGAGGTCATCTCAACAAAGTTGCTCACATTTTTAAGGCGCTCTTCCAGAGGGTCGGTGATAAGACGCTCCATATCTTCTGCGGTATTGCCCGGATAGATGGTACTCACATAGATTTTTGTCTCAACCGCTTCGGGAAACTCTTCGCGCGGCATCGAAAAATAAGATGATATTCCAATGGACAAGAAAATAGCGATCATCACATAAATAACCGAGGGGTTATCTATGGCCCAAGATGACAGTCTGAACTCTTTATTGGCGTTCTTTTTGGCTTTTTCCATTAGTCTGTAGTTTTTAGTCGGTTGATGTTAGTCTTTGATTGGGCTATTTTTAGATATTTCTGCAAACCGGTTATCATTTTAGACAATTCAACCATTTTTTCTCTTAAGTTTTTGTTTGTGGTGTTGTCAATATATTCTCTTCTAAGTGCTATCGTGGTGCATACCAGACATTCTTTCAAAGAATTAAGTGCGATTTGAAGGAAGCGATTAAACTGTGCATCAGTATCACCAGAACCTTCTGCAATGTTAAAAGCAATAGATGTTGCTGCCCGTGTATATTGTGATGTGAGTTTATAAATTTCTTCTTTGGGGAAAGAATCGGTCAAATCATAAACCATATCAATAAAATCCAATGATTTTCGGTAGACCTTTAAATCCTCAAAAGCAAATTTTGGTTCTTCCATGGTATTTTGATTTGATTTTTAAATCGTTCTCTTAAAATGCAGTTGCTTCTTAAAACTGCAACTTAAGGGCTACTCACTATCGACTACAGACGTATTTAAGATTTTTACTTTTTGGTTGTCCCGAACGCTTCTGGCACCTTCTATGATAATGTTGTCGCCATTGGAAAGACCTGACAGTACCTCCACAAAGTCACCTTGGGTCTTGCCCAGTTGTATGATGGCCTTTTTGGAAATTCTTTCGCTTTCAGAACCATTTTCAGCCACAACGTATACGTACTGCTCTCCGATCGCATTTTCAGAAACAACGCTTTGGGGGATCAAAATGGCTTCTGCATTGCTGTAATCATTGATTTTGGCAATTGCCGTTAGATTGGGCTTTATGGCTCCATCATTATTGGGAACAGGTATTTCAACGCTAAACGAACGATTGCCAGGATTGATAAAATTACCGGTCTGTCTTATTTTGGAAGATACACTACTGCCCAGTACCGGAAAATATATTTCAACAGGTTTGCCGGGAGTAACGTTTGCCAGGTGCGCCTCAGGAACTTCAACCTCTACATACATATCTGAAAGATTGACAATCCGAAACACTTCTGAACCCGACCCAGGAGCAACAACGGTGCCCTGATCTTTGATGATATCGTCAACGATTCCAGAGAAAGGGGCCCTAATGGACGATTTGCCTACTTGGCTTTCCAATTGTTTTACCGCACTCTGCTGTGCTTCATATTGCGCTTTTGCTTGAAGATATTGAATCTCAGACCCAATGTTTTGATCCCACAATCTTTTTTGTCGCTCAAAAGTGGTCTTTGCCAATGCTTCTTGCGTTTTCAATTGCGCTAACTGGCTAGATAGGCCACCATCATCAATAGAAGCCAATAATTGTCCCTTCGAAACACGCTGCCCTTCCTTAACGTAAATGCGGTATAAGGTTCCAGATATTTCAGGATATACCAAGACGTTCTGATCGGTCATTACGTCTCCTTGAAGTTCCAGATAGTGGTGAAATTCTTGGGGTTGAACGATCATGGCCGTTACCAAGGGAAGCTTGGCATTTTCATCCAATCCCGCTATGGCCGAATCCAATAGCCGCACTTGATCTTCCAAGGCTTTTAGTTCTTGTGAAATACTGGATCGTTTCTGTCGTATGGCCTCCAGGTCATTACTGGCAATAACATCCCCGACCGAACCTGAGTCGCCGCCGCCACATGAAATAATGACCAGTGCAATTACTATCAGTGAAACAATTTTTTTCATTTTGATTGATTTTACTTGTTTAATATAATTTCCAATGCTGTTTTTCTGTTAATGACATCCACCATGGATTGTAGGTATTCTTGTTGGGTGGAATACAATTGGGTCTGTGCCTGTCTCAATTCAAAACTGGTGGCCAGACCTTCAGAATATTTTGTCTGGTTTTTATTTTCTATACGTTCTGCCAATGCCAGATTGTCTTTTGAGGTCTGATATTCTTCAATGGCTAGGATATAATCGCTTTTTGCATTCTCAAACTGAAGTCGAATCTGTTCTTCGGCTTCGGTCAATTGGGTCTTTGCCTTTTCATAGGCAATTTTTGCCCGTTGGGTACTGGCGCTTCTTCCCAAAGAACTGAAAATGGGAATGTTCAAATCAACCCCAAATGTAGAAAACCCAAACCATCGCTGTCCCTGATCCAAAAAGTTGAACTGGTCACTAAAAGAGTTGCCCCCATAATTGATAAAGGCGTTTAAGGTGGGCAACGCCCTGCTTTTGGCCAATTTCAATTCGTAAAAGCGTTGCTCGTTTAGGTTAAAGACCGTTTTGTAATCAATATTGTTTTCCATTACAAGCTGGTTATCCAATAGACCGTAATCTATTTTCCTTTGGGTAAGTACATCAAGGTTTTCGGTCAGTTCCGTTGCATTGTCCAATGGAATGCCCATCATTAAGTTGAGCATTTGCAGTGTGATTTTTTCCAATCGCCTTGCGTTCTTCAATTGGTTGTCTACCGAAGAAAGGGTAATCTGTAATTGGTCAACACTTTCTTCATCACCTAGACCGTTTTCAAAAATCTTTTTGGTCTCATATAAATTTTTCTCCAAGGTGGCCTTGTTCTTTTCAAAGATGGCCACGCTCTCTTCGGCCAACAATACATTGCCATAAGCTTCGACTACCGATCGTCTGACATCCAAATCGGTCTTCTCTTTGTTGTTCTTGCTATACTGTATAAAGGCCTTGGTCGCTTGCACCCCTACTATATATGAGCCATCAAAGATCTGCTGGGTCAGCGTGGCCGATGCTAAGGCCGTTTGGGGTTGGCCAAAGGCGACTTCGACGAAGCCCCCGGGTTCTGCACCTGGAATAAAGTCTGATGGCACCTGGGCCAATTGCTGCTTTATTTGGTTCTGATAGGAAACGGTGCCGTCGATTTGGGGCAAACCAGTGGCGATGGTCTCCCACTTTTGCTTTTGTGCATCTATCAGGTCCCTGCTGGCGTTAATGGATTGGTAGTTGTGCTCCAGTGCATAGGCAATGGCCTCATCCAACGAAAAGGAAGTTTTTGTTTCCTGGGCACTCAATGAAATGGCACCAAGCAAAATAAATAATCCCGTTTTGATGATTGTTCGCATTTAATCTTGGTTTGAATTGATGATTTCGTTCAATATTTTTCGTCCCTTTGGGGTAACAATGCCCCGTAGATGGTATTCTAAAAAATAGTCTTCCAGTTCTATTCTTGTGAACTTGGATACGGGGAAAAGGTCTTGATCACCCAAGCTTATCGCACCTGAAAAATAGATACGCGCCACAAACTGTACATTCAGATTTTTTCGGTAGATACCAAATTCCATTCCCCTTCTAATGTTATCGATCAAGCATTCATGCATTACCTCGATCTCTCTTTTCTTGAGCGTTTCAAAAAGTCTGGGATAGTACTTCCGTAACTGATATAGTGTAGAGGCCTTCTCATTCTTCAGTCGAATCATGACGAATTTTTTGATTTCGTACAACTCTTCAATTGGGTTTTTCTTGAGGGCTATTATTTGGTCTATCCCGTCAGAGATTGACCAAAAAAGGTTCATCGTGGCTTCCTCTACCAATTTGGTCTTATTCTCAAAGTGACTGTAAATGGTTTTTTTTGAGATGCCCATTTCATTGGCCAAGTCATCCATCGTCACACTTTTGAAACCTAAGTTCAAGAACAGTTCAGTAGCTTTATGCAAAATTTCTTCTCTCATGTGGGCGCCAAAAATAAAACAGGAAACTATAAAAACCGTAAAAGTTTCCAAAGTTTTACATTTTTTTAACGCATTACTAATTTTAGGGCAAACCTCTTCTGTTTAGACGTAAAAACAAGATGTGATCGGACCGAACATTTGTTTTTTTCTTAAGATTATGGTTAAACCCACTGAAGGGAGTGGGGCTTTTTTTAAGCTTCTGAATCTTTTCTTTCATTTTCTCGGGTTCTATCAACATATGCTTTAAACGCTTGCTCACCTTCTTCTTTCCAAAATCTGTCATAGAGTTTCCATTCAGAAAAATCTCTTCTCATAGGACCACATTTTTCTGAGCTGAACCTTCTTTTTGATTTTCTTCTACCAGAGCCACTTTTTCCAGGGCCGCCCGATCCAAAGCCAAAAAATATTTTTGATAGAACCAGTAGTCCAAAAGCTTGCCAATAGGTAATAGTGGCGAGTCCGAATAGATCGGGCATCAGCCAATTCCACAACCACATGACCACATAGCCGAACAGCAAGAAAAATAGTATGGCCAAAATGATCATAAAGAAGATTTTAATGGCCTTGGTCACGTAATATTCAGCCTTTCTTTCTATTCTTTTTTCAATGTGATTTTTATGTTCCATAGTTTTAATTTTTATCTTTTTTTTCGTTTTCCAAGTTTCTGAGCAATATCGACATGGCCCTATGTCTTCGAGACATTAGGGTGCCCTGTGAAATTCCCGTTTGTTCGGCGATTTCGCGATAGCTGTACCCTTCAAAATCGACCGCCAATATGATGTCTCGATAATCAGGTTTGAGTTCGGTTACCACCTGCTTCAACTTTTTTATCAGTGGCTCAGGATATTCGACCTCATCTTTACCGTAAAAAAGCCCTGCAAATTCTGTCCACAGGTCTTCTAGTGCCGAGTCATCATATAATCTTTCTTTTTTGGTGCGCATAACATCGATTATTTTGTTTCGGACCGAACGGTACACAAAGCCGGCAATATTGTCAATTGGTGACGGACTCGACCTTGAGAACAGCTTCAGGGCCACATCTTGAACAATGTCTTCCGCATCGCTTTCGGCCGTGCTATCGATCCTTGATCGCACGTACCCTTTGAGCGATTGGTACTCATCGGTGAAAAAGTCTGCCAGTCTTTTACGGTTTTCTTGTTCTGTGGTCATTTCACGGCAATTGGCGCCAGCTTTCATTCTTATAGACGATGGTTTTCAAAACCATTGCATTTTGAATGATGATGACGGTATTGATTTGACGCCGGTATATGTCATTTGTAACAATGGGTGTATTTTTAACCAAAATTGATAGCATGCAGTCCTTAGAGTTTTATCGTGAAGAATTCACCGAATATCTGGGCAAAAAGATAGTTTCAAAAAAACCGGAGAATCTATATGACCCCGTTGTTTACATTATGGGTCTGGGAGGTAAGCGCCTTCGTCCCATTCTAACCTTAATGGCCGCCGATTTGTTCGGCGGTGATCACAAGAAAGCCATGGATGCTGCAATGGCCATTGAAGTATTTCACAATTTTTCTTTGGTGCATGATGATATCATGGATGATGCCCCTTTGCGCCGTGGCCAGCCCACGGTTCACGAAAAATGGAATGTCAATACCGGTATACTCTCGGGAGATGCCATGCTCATATCAGCCTATCAATGTCTAGAGGGTTATGAAGGAGACACTTTTAAAGCGTTGCTCAACCTGTTCTCTAAAACGGCGATAGAAGTATGTGAAGGGCAACAATACGATATCGATTTTGAGACCCGCAATGATGTTGCGATAGGGGAGTACCTTAAAATGATTGAATACAAAACAGCGGTTTTGATAGCTGCGGCACTTAAAATGGGAGCAATCGTAGCAAGCGCCCCAGACGAAGAGCAAGAACTGATCTATGAGTTCGGACGAAATCTGGGCATTGCCTTTCAGTTGCAAGATGATTATCTCGATGCCTTTGGCAACCCAGAAACCTTCGGGAAACAAGTGGGGGGTGATATCATTGAGAACAAAAAGACTTTTCTCTACATAGAGGCGTACCGACATGCTTCTGAGGCCGACCGCAAAACCTTGGTCGATCTGTATGCCCTTCAGCCTGAAGACCCAACTGAAAAGGTACAAAAGGCCAAGGCCATTTTTGAAAGAAGCGGTGCCGTCAATGCCATAAAAAGGAAAATTGAAAACTATACCGAAATAGCTTTTGAGTCATTGGCGAAGATAAAGGCCGATGAAGAAAACAAGAAAGTGTTTGAAGATTTTGGCAATAATCTCATGCAGCGTACTTTTTAAAACAATCTTTTTACCAGTGCCCCAAGAAATGGCCGCTTTGGGCAGGCCATGATAATTTTGACATCTTCAAAAAGCGAAGTGTCCTCGCCTAGAAATTTAAGAATCAATTGTGGATTTCTTTTTTTGAAGAGGGATTCAAAAATTTTCTGCCCTAAGCTGTTGTTGCGAGACAGAATATCAAGCAGTAAAAGATCATAGAACCAGAAACGGTTTTTTCTTTGGAATTCGGAAACGGATTTGCCCCTCTTCAGATAGTTGACCAATTTTTCGACTTTTTTGGCGGAGTTGTAAAAGGCATAACCCGTACTGGGCTTCGCCCAACCCCCTGCTATACCAATCTTAATGACCTTGTTGGTGCTTTCTGACCAAAAGGCATAAGAGCTCATGGGAATGTTACCTTGCTCTACCTCAATTATTTCATACGGGCCAGTTTTCAATTCGTCGAGATAGGTCGCAATTGCCGCTTCATATTCTTCTCTTGGCAGCACGTTCTCTGAAAAAAGCGTGTATTCGACCAAGGCTTCCGTTTCAGAGAAAGGAAGTACGTACATGAACCGGGTATTTCCCTTTTGGGGTATGGAGAAGTCCATGAAAGTGGCCTCATCAATATGAAAGACAGGTCGTTCTGTCTTGACAAACCATCCTAAAAAGTGCTGCTGTAAAACCGGATATTTTTGCTGCTCCTTCAATTTTTTATAATCGAAACGACTATCGAATACGACCTTGCCCAAATAGCTTTCGTTCTTGCCGTTTACCCGCACCGATTCTGCTGTTTCTTCTACTGATAGAATCTCATCATTGCGGAATGTAACATTTGCGTATCCCTTGATTTTTTCCAAATAGTGATGGTAAAAGTCCACTCCTCGAAGCATCTTGTATTGGTAAGGGGCGATGGCTTGGTGAAGGGCGGTTTCCTTTCCGGCAAAATAAATCTTCGGCCAAGTTTTATGTACTATGGCATCAAAAGCACCTTCGCCTTTTTCCCAAAAACACCAAGTGCGGTCGTTTTTTCGTTTGGTGTCTTTATCCAACAACAAAATCTTTTTGTCGTTGAAGAAATCATCCCTGCCCAGGGCATCGGCCAGTAAAAGGCCTGAAGCACCGGCACCTATGATGATATGGTCGTAGGAAGACATGTCAATGTCTATTTTGATTTAATAACATAGGTTTTGGCAATACGATCGTGCAGTGAGCGCTGTTTTTTCATATCATCGGCGAGCAACACGATTAAATCGGTAATGACTAGAACAGTGCTCAAGCAGCTGAACACATTTTGGGCAGGATAGGTTTGGGCCACCAAAGTGCTAAACTCCCAAAAGCTGTTGATATCCATGAGCGCTGGGTTATGGTAGGCCATATACTGTATAGGGATAAGAATTGTCGAGGGAAGGATAAAGATCAGGCTTCTGATGATCGATCTTTGAAAATCAATTTGATTGAAACTGTAATCCGTTACTTTTAGATTCGTGGCCATTTTTCCAAAGGTGGCGCCATACTTATATTCAAAATAGGGTTTGTACAGCAATCCTAAAATTGTGATGAGAAGATAGACCCAAAAACTTTTGAAATGCAGAAAGTTAATATAGTTAAGGCCCAGAGAGATTGGGGCTATGATCAAAATGTCTAAAAAATAGGCGCCAAAACGTGTCCAAAAGTTGGCGTATTCTATTTTGTCTTCCTGAACGGTATCGAATGACATCGAAATTGTATTTTTTAATTACCGTTCGAAAGTACAAAAAGGTTTGGTCTTACTGTTTCAAGATATTATGAAGTTGTTTCGGGGAGAGATACTCAAAATACCTATCGCTTATCTCAAATTTTTCATCGAGCAATACCATTGCCGGAAGTGAAAACGGACGGTTTTCACGTGAGGCCAAAAGCAGGGGAATCTCATGGGTCGGATTTCTGGTCTTGCCAAGCTGTTTGTTTGTAAATAACTTGCCATCAAATTGAATCGAATCGGTGGTTTCTGCATTCATCTTAACGGCATAGTATTCAGCATGTAACTTCGAAATCACCTTTGAATCCTTAAATGCGGCGTGGTCCATTTTTTTGCAATAGGTACACCAGTCGGCATAAAAAGTAATAAATACCTTTTTGGGCTTTACGTTCAAAGAATCTTCCAGTTGTTCAAAACTGAGCCATTGAATTTCTTTTTCTTGGGCCGAAATCTCAGTTGGCAAAAAAAGAGGTGCCAATAAAAGTAAGATTCCTAAAAGGAAACGGGATCTTATGGTATTTGGCAAACTGTTTTTCAAAACAGGTCTTGTTTTAATGAAGCTTTCCAAATTTTAGGCCAAAAAAGAAAGCACGTGGGGTATCAGGACCATAGATGTAATCGGAATCCCGTCCTGGACCGACATCAAAATCATCTTGAAAACTATTAAAAATATTGGTTACTCCACCAGAAAGTGTGACCATAAAAGAGTCGCTAAAGTCAAAATGCGTTTCCAACTTAATGTTCATATCAAAAAATGAACCCGAATCATTCAGCTCTAAAAACCCGGTATCGCTGATGACCCTGGGTATGGTCATATTGCCGGTATACGTGCCCGTAATATCCACATTGAATTTTTCACTTTGAATCCAAGTTGTGTTCAAATAGCCATAAAAGTTGGGCACGCGAACGAATTCATCAATAATGATATCACTTTCCCCAGGTGTTCCATCGCTTTCAAAAAGCAGTTGAGGTTCATTCCATTCGGTTTTCTGCAAAGTACCGCCCAATTGAAAACGCCATTCAGGGTTTGGTGAAATGCCCAATTCAAAGTTTGAGCCATAAACACGGGCCCCTTCTCCATTTCTGACCTCCTCTAAAATGGAGCCATTTTCTAAAACAGCACCGGTACTGACCAATGTGAAAGGATCTTCCAAAATAGTGAAGAATCCTTCCAAAAGAAAATCAAATTGTAATAGATCTCTAGTTTTTGAATAGTTTAAAGAACCGGTAAATGCATTTGAGAATTCCGTATCCAGGTCATCTGACAATATGACGAACTGTGGTTCACCGCCCACACTAGAAATGTGAAGGTCTTCGTTGAAGGTTTGCGGGGCACGAAAACCACGGGCATACCCTCCACGAAGGCGCCATTCTTCCGAGAGTTTATAAGATAGGGTAATTCTGGGGGAGAGGGCTGTTTGGCTTAAATCCAAATCCCTTGCAATACCGCTCACAGAATAATCTCCTTTCACGGTAACATTGTCTAATCGGGCACCCAATAGCGCAGAAAAGTTGTCTGAAGGCTTCCATTCATATTGGGCATAACCACCCAAGATATTCACGTTTTGGTCAACGATCCGATTGTAGCCTAGAACCATATCTTCGGTGTCATTGATGTTATATTCCGCACCGGCGGTTAACACATCGTTGTTCTTAAAGGTCTTGGTCAATTGCAAGCCGTTCACCCAAGCAAGGTCTTTTGTCGTTCCGAATGCACCGTTGGCCAATAGGCTGTCTTGTCTAGTTCTCCCACCTCCCAATCCGCCATAATAACTATCACGATTGGTATAAGAGGCCGACGTATAGATCTGCATTTGTTGCGTACCATCTTTGCTGTTCAATTCGTAATCGACACCACCGATAAAGGTATCGTGGTCCAATTCTTCAGTAATGTCGGTAAATTGGGGGGCCAGATCTAATCGGTCGCCACCTCTTCGATACTCGCGAATTGCATTTAGGTTCACTGAAATACGACTTCTATCGGTTGGCTTTAAAAAAGCCTTGGCCCCAACGGTGGTATTGCGCAACTCTACCAGTTCGGTAAACCCATCATCATTGGCATCGTAAGACTCGCGATTTCTGTAGGCACCAAAAAGGGTGACACCACTATTAAGGTCGTCGGCAACAATTGAACTATTGAAATTTAAGATTCTATCAAGGGCATCGCCCCCGACAATGGCCAGATTGCTGCCTATTTCCCAAGTGTTCAAAATGGGATCTTTGGTAATGATATTGACGGTTCCCGCTATGGCATTGGAGCCGTATAAAGCAGAACCTCCACTACGTACCACCTCTACCCGTTCAATGATGTTGGTCGGGATCTGTTCCAGCCCGTAGACGCCAAGCAGTGAGGTAAAGATGGGCCGGCTGTTGAGTAATATTTGTGTATAGGCCCCGTCCAGACCATTCAATCGCACCTGGGTAAACCCACAGTTTTGGCAATTGGTTTCTACACGAACACCAGGCGTGAAGTTGAGACCTTCTGCTACCGTAATAGATTGAGTGGCGGTCAATAATCTGGGTTTCAAAGAAGATACGACCACAGGGGCACTTCTCCGTTCCACGCGATTTCGGGTGGCGCTGACCACCACTTCTTCCAAACCCAACGCATCTTCCAAGAGTGTGAAATCAGCGGTCAAGGGCAAACCCCTGACCAAGGTTAAATTCTTGTTTTGCGTACGATACCCTTGCGCCTGGGCTGTTAGGGTAACCACCCCCACCGGCAACTGTAATTGATATTTGCCATCTATATCGGCAGTTGTGCCTTCACTGCCTCCTTTGACATAGACGCTGGCAAAAGGCACGGGTTCCTTATTTGAGGTCACGGTTCCCGAGACCGAAACGGTCTGTGCTACGAGAAAATGGAAAGAGGTTACGGATAGGAAAAAAAAGAGCTTTTTCAAAAATGGTTATTTATAATTAGTCTAAACAAAAATAACTTAAAATATAGATGTAAAAAAAGAAATGGGGATATATCATAAATAAAATATTTAGACAAATCTAAAAATATGTTTTGACTAATAAAAATAAAAGGTATCTTTGAGTAAAATATTTTTCTTGACACGGGCTGAAGAGAACTATATCAAGACCATTTTTCATTTGGGGGGCAACAGCACAAAGTTGATTTCCACCAATGCCATTGCCGATGAGATGGATACCAAACCTTCGTCTGTGACTGACATGGCCAAAAAGCTGGCTGAAAAAGAATTGGTCCATTATAAGAAATACCAAGGGGTCAATTTGACCGATCTCGGGATAAAAACGGCACTTTCCATTATACGCAAGCATCGTCTTTGGGAGGTCTTTTTAGTCAAAAAATTAGATTTTACATGGGATGAGGTACATGAGGTCGCCGAGCAGTTAGAGCATATCAAAAGCGAGAAACTCATCGATAAGATTGATGAACTCTTGGAGTTTCCGAAATACGATCCGCACGGTGATCCCATCCCGACCAAAAGCGGCGAATTTCAAGAACGGAACAAACAGCCCTTGAGCGAGTTGCCCATTGGGGCCACTGGAATTTGTGTAGGGGTGAAAGATACATCATCGGTATTTCTCAGATTTCTTGACAAAAATGACATTGCCCTGGGAGATACGCTAGAAATACTCGAAAAAGAAGACTTTGATGATTCCCTGATTATCAAGATTGATGACCGCGAATTGCATATTTCCAATCAAATCGCTACCAATCTTTATGTTAAAAAAGAATAATAGATGGAACACGTAATTACTTATTTTGAAAGTATCAACCCTATTCTGGCCGCTTTATATGCCACTTTGTTTACATGGGGGTTGACCGCTGCCGGAGCGGGGCTGGTCTTTTTGTTCAAAAGCCCCAAACGTGCCCTGATGGACGGTATGTTGGGTTTTACCGGTGGGGTGATGGTAGCTGCCAGTTTTTGGAGCCTGCTGGCCCCAGGCATAGAAATGAGTGAAGGTGAGGGCTTTGTAAAGGTAATTCCCGCGGCGGTAGGGTTTTTATTGGGCGCCTTGTTTATTTATGGGTTAGACAAGGTACTTCCGCATTTACATATCAACTTTAAAATAGACGAGGCCGAAGGGGTAAAGACCCCATGGCACCGTACCACATTACTTGTTCTGGCCATAACCCTTCACAATATTCCCGAAGGCTTGGCGGTAGGTGTTTTGTTCGGGGGAGTGGCTTCAGGCTTTGAAGGGGCCACTATTGGAGGTGCTGTGGCCTTGGCCCTGGGGATCGGACTGCAAAACTTTCCAGAGGGCTTTGCCGTAGCAGTACCGATGCGAAGACATGGTTTAAGCCGTAGAAAAAGTTGGATGTATGGTCAGGCCTCTGCCATTGTAGAACCCATAGCAGGGGTATTGGGGGCTTGGGCCGTACTGACCTTTGAGCCCATTTTGCCCTATGCCCTGGCTTTTGCTGCTGGGGCCATGATCTTTGTGGTCGTTGAAGAGGTCATCCCCGAAACCCAACAAGACAAATATACCGATATCGCCACGATGGGTTTTATCGGCGGTTTTATCATCATGATGACCCTAGATGTGGGGCTGGGGTAGCACTTTGATGCGACCTTGACATGTGAAAAGCCAATACATGAACCAGCCCTCAGAAGAAAAGGCATTATTGATCACTCTTCGTTCAGTCCCATCCAAAATATCCCCACAGGATAGAGTTGGTAAGAGGCAATTTGTTCTTTCACAAATGGCAGATCGTCTATGATGGCCTTTGCCCCTTCTTCTGAATCGGCATTGACAAAAAACACAAAATCGGTCTTTTGGTTTTGTTTTTGGGTGCCTTCAATATCAAAATAGACGTTTTCGATGGCCCCTTCGTTGTAAAGTTCCAGTACGGCGTCATTTTGTTTTTTCGTGATATCCATGTCGGGTTTCTTGTTCGTGTTCCAAACAGCGACATATGAACTGGTCAGGCCCCTTTGTTCAATTTTCTTAGCATCTCTTTTGAGCCATAAAGTGCCAACAGGGTGTATGGTATAGGTGGCTATGCCTTTCTTCACCATCACCAAATCATTTAAAATGGCCTTTGCTGCCGTTTTATCTTCAGCTTTCAGGGTAAAGGTGATGTTTGGGAAATACGAAAACTTGTCATACTGTGCCTTGGCATCGTAATATACGTTCTCTACGGTGCTGTCTTTCCATAGGGCCAATAATTGGTCAGACTGCGGTACGGTATTCTCCATTACGAGCTTTTCATCTTGGGTCGCCCAATTGAATACCACTGCATAATTCTGTGTGCGAACAAATGGTTTTTCGTTGGAAGCTTTATTTTCCATTTGTGAGCCATCCGGCTCCTTTTTTTCTCCTTGTTTGCATCCTGAAAATAAGAACAATACGAATAAAAATGCGATATTTTTCATGAGCGTCGTGTATTGATGATTTTTTTGATTTTCCATATGAATAGTTGTTTTATCTAAAGGCAAATTCTTCATCATGAATGTGTTGCTGTTTCACCCCTTCTAGTCTGAGCTGTTTGGCAATGTTCTTTTTCAAGGCTTCGGGGCCACAGATGAAATACGATTTCTCTTTTGGTTTTCTGATGCTCATATCATCTACATTGATATGTCCCCGTTTTTTTGATTCCCACAGCACAAACTCTAGCAAGGGGTTCTTTTCAGCGGCAATTTTTAGTTCATGTTCAAAAGGCGCCTCGTTCTCATCTGAGACACACCAAAAAAGGGTGACCTTTTGGGTATAGTAGTCTTTGATCAAGGATAAAAAGGGTGTGATACCTATTCCACCGGCTACCCATACCTGTTCACGTTCTTTTGAATATGCCGTGGAAAACTTACCGTATGGCCCTTCCACTTTTGCCTTGTCACCTATTGATAGCTTGTCGGCCAGGCCATTTGTGTAATCTCCCAATCCCTTGATGGTAACTTTTAGGTTGTCTTCATTCGGATGACTACTGATGGTAAAGGGGTGCTGCTCTCTTTTGCTGATCGCGGGAAAGGTGAAAAAAGCGAATTGGCCCGCCTTGAAAGCCAATTTTTTGTTTTCGGGAACCATTTCGATTTCCACAATATCACTGCCCAAGTCTTGAACTGATGTTACCGTGTAGTCCATTTTTTTGTTGAAGGCCCTGAACAGAAATGCCCGGTAGAACCAAGCCATAATACCGATAAAGGCCATACCAAAAACATAGACCCTTGTAATGGGCAGTTCTTTGATGAGGCTGTCCACCAAAATACCGTGAATTACGCCCATCACGTAAAAGATGCCCATAAGCTTGTGAAAGTTCACCCATTTATGGTAGGGAATCTTTCTTTTGAATATGGGTGCTGCGGAAAGCAACACCCCGATAAGGATTAAAATTAGGGCATAAAACCCAAGGGGTTTTCCGGGGTTGAATTCTGCGGCTCTTGGCACCACCACAAAATGGGCAAGCAAAAGAAATACGGCTATGATTCCAGATCTTCTATGGATCAGGTACATCTTGTCAAGCCCGCCGAAAAGATTTTCGACCCAGCGGGCACGAGTGGCCATCAAAAAGTTGAAAGCAAAGACCGTGACTACCCAAGAAGAGAATACCTCACCCAAAATACGATGCGGATTTTTCCAGCTCACATTGGTAAGCTCGCCAAAGAACATCGTATCCGACGATGTTTCCTTGAAGGAGCCCTCGTAAAAATAGAGGTCAATGGCCCAAAAAATAAAATGGATGCCGACGATAATGGGAAAATAGATTTCCTGCTTCAAATGGCGCATGGCTAAGTTTTTGCCAAACTTAGAGCTTGCCTATATTGTTCAATTGTATAAATTGGTCATTTTTGCCCTGGTACAATGAAGTAGGGGTATGGCCCGTATGCTTTTTGACCTCGCGTATAAAATGGGCCTGATCAAAGAAGCCCTTTTCAGGAAAGAATTCACCTTCCCGTATCTGTAGATAGGCACGGTAGCACTTTTGTACATTGAGATACTTTTTAAGGGTGGTTCCGACATACTTGTTCATGTAGCGATTGATCTGTCGATGTGACCAGTAGATTTGGTCGGCCACTTCGTTGGCCTGAATATCTTTGTAATTGCTATAAAGAAATTGACTTAATCTTAGGCGGTTGCCCAGAATTTGTTCTTTCGGCGGAAGTCTCTTCTTTAAGATTTTCTCGAATTGCTCGGCCACGTTCCGTAAAGAACCAAACTTGAGGGAATCTATGCCCAAGTAATCAGTACCCAACTGTTCCACCGTGTTGAGAATGGATTGTATTTCCCTTTTTAGAATGTACTCAGCGGCTATTATTTTGAACTTTATGCCATAGGTGGTCACCTGGGGAGGAAGTGTTATTTCCACTTCGTTGACCCAAAGACCGGTAAGAAAATAAGCGATGATGTTATCTTCTTTCAGCTGAACGATCAATTTAAAGTAACCATCTGGGCAAATGGTCATCTTTTCTGGGGCATCAGAAAGATTCTTCGATTTAAAATACAGGGAAACAAAGTCTTCCAAATCCTCGGACGGATATAGCTCTTCGTATTGATGTATTTGGTTCGAGGCCATGGCCGGTCTTATATCGCGCCAAACATATTGTTTGTCTGGGCATGAAAATTACTAAAGTGGTCTTTTGTTAAAAGAATGCTCAATTTATTCATTTTGTCACAATGGACTTGTACCTATGACCATTGAAAGTTGGGCTGTAACATCTTAGCTATAGCCGCTCTATGGTAATTTCTTTTTTATCAAAACTATAAATGATATTTTCAACTTGATCGATTACAAATGAAGCATCTCTATCTAACTGTTTTAATTTCTCCTCTTTGCCAGAGGGAATATCCAATCGAATAACGGCCACCGTTTCATCTTCATTGGGCGCAACGATCAAAATAGCGTTTTTACTTTCTTTCCCTTTCTGAATTCTTTTGAAAACGGTTTCCAAACCTGAACTGAAGCCGAGTTCGTCTAAATTTGAAATGATTCTTTCAGGGTTCTGGTAGACCTGATAAGAGCCATAAATACTGGAACCAAAACCGGTTAGAAAACCCAAATTTCCTGAAGCGACCGCGCTGCCAACATTTTCCACGGCTTGACTGTAAATGAAATTGGTCGCTGCCCTGTAGGCCCCTAACCCCCTTTTTAGGTAATAAAAGGTTTCGCCAAAAATGGAAGATTTAGTATTGGAAGGATAGTTTTTTTCATAGACCAAATGACCTTTACCGTCAAATAGGAAGTACTTGTTGTCATGGTCTAAAAAATACCCAAACTCCCCCATCTTGATATTGGGAAGGAACCTTCCGAAATCAAAGGAATGAACAGGGGTTGGGGTCGTTTTGCTCTCATGGTTAAGCAGATAGAGATCATTTTTACTATAAACGGCAAACTGTGCCCTAATGCTGTCGTGCCAAATGCGATAGGGCGGCACCTTCAGTTTCAAATTTCTTGACAGAAAGTCCGCATCACTAAGAATAATGTCATCCCAATGCTTTTCTCCATTTGTGATGTTGATCTTGTTGGCCCTAGATGGGGTTATATATAGTGCTTCAGACCCTTTTTCAAAAAGATGTACGGGCCTTTCATCATTGGAAAGGGAAATTTTAATGGGCTTCTGCCATTTTTTTTTGCCCTTCTCATCAATATGTGACAAGAATTTTTCTTGAATCACTAAAAATCCTGTTTCAACGGGCACAATTTTTTTGATCAATGGCAGCGCCTCCATTTCGGCCCATTGTTTCTGACCGCTTTCATGAAGAATATTGAACCCGGTAGAGGTGACCGCGACGAGCTTGGAGCCATCGAAAACCATCTCCTTGATCGCCCCCCTGATTCTGGCTGCCTTTTTCCATAAGGGTTTCATGCCATTAGTGGAATAAGCCATGACCTCTGTAAACCGCATTAATTTTTCCCCTTCGTTTGCCCGGGTAAACAGGTAGACCACTTCTTTTTTTGGATCGATCGCTATTGATTCAATATTTTCCTTTTGATAGATAATTTCACCAGTGGTGCCATTCATATTCAACAAGTGGTTGTTTCGTAACCAAAAAACATTTTGGTTTTTGTCCAACAGAATTTTTTCCTTCTGAAAAAGGGTCCCCTTAAGGTTTTTGAAAAATGTAGCGTTGGTCAAATCGTTCTGCCAGCGCATTTTTTGGTCTTTATGGTCAAAAAGGGCAACCGCTAGTTTTTTGTCCTTGATGCCATCTACAAGAATGGCCTTTTGTCCAGGAATCAATAGGGTACGGTTTACAGACTTAAATCCGACCTTCTCAGAATCGAAAAGTACCTTTCCTGTGGTAACGTTCATCATTATTCGAGAGGTGCCCTTGGCATTGACGGTGTTCGAAAGTAGTTTGGAATTTACCACAGGTTTGCCCTCAAAAATGGCCAAGGGCGTAAAGGGAATCCCATAATAGGAATCAAGATCCACTTTTCCGAGTGATTCGTTTTTCCAGATGATGGTCTTGCTTTCAGGACTTATACCATACAACTCCTTTCCGGTGCGCACCAATACTATTCCCGTACTGGCGTTGATGACATTATCTTTTGCCGTATTGGACAGCGTGATCTTTACTTGGGCCAAGCTTGTGAACTGACCCAAGAAAAACAAGATTGACAAAAAGAAATGTTTTATGGCCATCATCCATTATCTTGTCTCGAAACGTACAAAAGAAAAGTCCACTGAAAAGGTACTACATTTTCAGTGGACCAGCGCTTTTACAGCGGCTGTAAATTTACTTTTTCAAGTAAGCAACAACTTCACCTATTGCGGTGTTTACGGCATCTGCTTCAAAGTACAGTTGTTGTTGATCAAAATCGTTCAGCCATTTAATTTGCTTCTCACCTTTGAGGAGTTCATAGAATTCTTTTGCGCCCTGCGGAACGGCACCACTTTCACTATGAACAATGAATACGGGTTGTTCTATCTCTTTGCCGGCCGAAATGCCGTCAAAGGTCAGCCAAGGTTCCCAACTGCTTACCGCAAATAGGTTGGCGTATTTGGGGCCGGCCGCTTTTGATGGGTTGAGGTAGTAATCAAAGGCGTTTTCGGGAACATACATCGCACTTAGCGGATCTAGTTCACTGGCCGCTAGCACGTATTCCATAACCCCGGTTTCTGCATAGTTGATTTTGGCCTCTTTGGCTGCCTGCAAAAGGCCATCGGTTCCTCCGGGGCGCATGTCGTAGATCATTCTGGCAATTTCTGCATTGTGCAACCATGGTGCTACCAGAACCAATTTCTTGATGCGTTCGTCTTGGGCGGTGGCATGGGCCATATAGCCAGAACTTGCACATACCCCAAGGCCTGTTACGTTTTCAATATCGACATTCGGGTGCTGTGACAGATAATCGACTGCCGCTTTGATATCGGTGATCTTTAGATGATAATCTTCCAAAAACCTTGGCTGGCCCTCACTTTCTCCAAAGCCCGTAAAGTCAAAGGTCAGGGTAATAAAACCATCTTTTGCCAAAAGACTGGCGTATTCATCGGGCATTTGCTCTTTGACACTGGTCCAACTGCCCGTAACAATGGCGGTCGGGTACTTTTTGCCACCATCAAAGTTGGGAGGTAGAAATAAATGTCCTTTTAAGAGCACCCCATTACTGCTAAAGGCTACTTTTTCTTGGGTAACACCACTGTCAGTTCTTGCACCGGCCGCATGTACCGAATAGATTTCCGGTTGCAGTCCGGGCCATCCGTTAAGCAGGATATCTGGATTAAAATGCTCGATAAACTTTTTGATTTTTCCATTTTCGGAAATCGTGTAGATTCCGACATAGGAGTTGTTATACGGTTTGCCTTCCCCGGTTGTGATGGTACCATTGAATTTGGCAATGATCACATTGGGGTTGGCAGTACCAAAATATTCACGGTCATATTTTTGGGTGTAGTCCATGACGCCAGTATATTGGTTACGCATGGCCTTTAGACCCACTAAGGATTTTGGAAAGTTTTTTGGCGCAAACGGCATTTCTTGTACCACATTTTCGTCTAATGAAGAAAGTACACCTTCTAGGTCTTGTTCTTCCAAAGAAGTAAAGAATTTTTCAATGGAGGCTACATTTTTTGCTTCGACCAAAGGGGGGATGGTTCCATTTTTCACATGTTCCATGGCCATCTGGGGCAATTGTCCATTTCCGGTCTGGTCATACAGGCTTAAATCGATTCGAGCCAGTTTCCATTGGCCATTTTGTTTGATAAACTCCGTATCGTAACCAACAAAAACGGTCCAGAAATCATCTTCCAGAAAATGGGTGGCAATTGCATCTAAAGTGGCCGTGGCACGATTGCCCGCAACCCAAATGGCAAAATTGTGGGGTTGATGTACAGTGCGTTCAAACCCGGGCAATAGCTGTTTCCAGCCGTTCAAAATTTCGTCTGGGGTTTTAAAAGCGGCCTCACCCCCAAGTGCACTGTAGTCTGCGTACACAGAATCGTTCATCGTGGCTTTTACGCCATCCCAATTTCGGTTGTCAGTTGCACTAAAAAGTTGCAAGAGCACACCTTTTATGGCTTTTTGTTCTTGTTCAATGGAGGGTTCCTCAATTTTCGTTTCCATGGTTATTTGATTTTCGTTCGAGTTCGTTTTACAGCCCAATGTGAAGAGGACCAGTATCATTAGTAAATTTTTCATGCCTACCTGATTTTTTAATTTGATGCCACAAAGCTAAAGAGTAGATGCAGCCTACATCCTATAGAATTCATAGCATTAGGTACAGAATTCAAAGAAAGGGTCAAAAAAGAGGGTATGGTTCCGCTACGAATGGGCTTTTCGAAATTCGGAAGGGGTCATTCCGGTTCGGGTTTTAAAGAAATTGCCAAAATGGTTCGGGTAAGAATAATAGAGTTCATAGGCAATCTCTTTGACCGAAGTGGTCGAATTCAAAAGTTTTGATTTGGCCAACGACAATATGTGCCCGTAGATATGTTCAGATGCCGATTTGTCGGTAATACGTTTTATGACCGCATTGAAATGATTGGGGTGCAAATTCACTTTATCTGCGTAAAAGCGTACTTGATGAGGATGTGATGTACCGTAGGTCTTATCTGGCTGAAATGCCAACTCCATGATTGTTTTAAAGCGACTGACCGTTTTGATATCGTTATTGCGCTGCTCGCGATCAATGGTCAGACCTTTTGATTGTGATTCGAACAAACGCCCTACTTTCAAGAGCAAGATGTTTATATAGAAACGTATGATTTCTTGACTTTGTTTCTGTTCTGCTACGAATTCAAACAGCATGTCTTGAAACAGTTTCTCCAAGACCTGTGTTTCTTCGGTAGTGATAGACAATGGCAACGTTTTATCGGATAATAAATAGGGGAAGCGTTCTGTAATTCGGTTTTTATTGGGTGGGTTGCGATAGAACTCTTCTGAAAAAATAATGTAATAACCATTCCAGTCTGGTGCGATGTCCCATTGCAGTATTTGATAGGGAGAATTGAAAAAAACGGTGGCCTTCAACTTCTCGGTGCTATAATTTCCGGTTTTGGCATACCCGCTGCCGTCCAATTTAAGGGCAATGGCATAGAATTCATGCTTGAACGGGGGCATTTTATGTTTTACCGATTTCATATTTTCGCCAAAGCTTCGAATATCAAAACCAGACCACTTTGGGGGTGCAATATTTATGGCCCTACAATAGGCTTCGAGGGTATGGTAGTGTGCTATGGCATTCATGTTCTCAATTCATGCAAAACCGCACCATAATCATATTGCAGATCTTCATGGAGCAGCATTATCTTCTTTTCGATGAACAGTAATTGCCGCTCATATAAATTGGTCAGAGTGGTATTTCTTCTTATGGCGGGCCTAAATTCACTCAGCTTTTGGCAGAAGTACAACAGAAGTTCAACTTCCGTGGCTTTGTTGCCAGAATAGCGAATGTACTTTTTGAGTATTCTCAATATTTTCCTGACACTTTTTTTGATGTAGAAATAACTATTGGTATTGATTTCTGAAAAAAGCCCGTCAACTTCTTCCTTAACGGTTTCAATATACCCCGCTTCATTGTCGGCCTCAAAGAGCAAATAGGTGAGCAGTTCTTTGTTTTCCTTTTTAAATTTGGAAAGCCGAAGGCAAAGTTCCAGCAATTCTTCTTGATTTCGGTATTGCAGTTCTTTTTTTAGCTGGGAAACGGTGGCCGCTTTCATAGGTTATCCAACGATTAATTGTTCTAAAAAGTCCCCGACAAAATAGGCGACGACCGCAGCAATTCCACCCAAGATAAGGGTTTCTAGAATTCCCTTTAGAACAGAGGTCTGGTTGACGTAGGTCTTTAACCATCCGATGACAATAAAACCGAGTGCCGTTAAAACAGATGAGATGACAAACAAGTTCTGATGTAATGGAGAAATGTAATCTACCACATAGATGAAAAGTGGAATCAGACCTATTAAAATGAATGACATATAGGTGGTGGCCCCGATCCAAAAGGGTGAGCGCTCTTCTTTTATCATCTGCAATTCTTCTTTCATCATGGTGTTTACCCAAACTTCTTTATTACTTGTAATTATGTTCACCACTTGCTCCAGTAACTCCCCTTTAAAACCCTTGGCGGCATAGATTTCGCGAATTTCCTCTTTTTCCATTTCAGGGAGGTTGTCCACTTCCCAATATTCTACCTGTTTGTGCTTATTGTAATTGTCTTGTTCAGATTTGGTCGAAAGATAGGCCCCTATCGACATGGCAAACCCATCAGCCAACAAATTGGCGAACCCAAGAATGATGATGATCGAGCTGTCCAATCCCGCACCAACAGAGCCTGAGACCACGGCAAAGGTGGTCACACAGCCATCGATGCCGCCATAGACAAATTCACCGAGGTATTTTTCGAAACGTTTGAATAAACCTGATTTGCCGTGTACGATATCTTCGTTATGGTCGATGCTCATTTACAAGGATTCCATTTCTAAGATACGAAGCTTGATCGGTGATACCAACTACTGTAGCAGTTCACGAACGGCATCCCGGGCCGAACGTGCAGCGGTATGTACCGAACTCCAATCGTCTTCTTGGGTATAGGAACAACCGGCGAAGTAAAGTTTGCCGTTTACCGATGTGGCCATTGTTCGTGAAATGGAGCTGGAAGCGTTGTCCTCTAAATAAGCGGCTCGGGCAAAAGGTTGTTCGTTCCAGTTTTGCACCAAGATATCTTGAAAGGTTTCCGATGCTTTTCCATCAAAAACCTCATCCAACTCATTCAGCACATAATCCCTTAGGGCATCTCCACTAAAACCTTGATAGACTTCGGCCTGTTTTCCAACTGAAAAAAGCCCTAAAACGTTGTCAGCTGAATTTTGCCCGTAGGCCACATCGTAATACATGCGCTGGCCCTCACTGGTTTCACTGTCATCAAACTCTAAAAAAGTAGGATAGAACTGTTCTGAAAACTTCAAGAAGATTTTGATACCGCTCCAAATAGTGGCATCGGCTATGGTTCTTTGTTTGTTATTGGGCAATGCCGGATTGAAATCGACCTGGCCCAATTGTAACAATTTTAAGGGGACGGTCAGCACCAGTTTATCCGCTTCGTACTGATTGCCATTGGTGTCACTGGCAACGACCTTGTCGCCCGAATAATCAATGGAAGCGATTTGGGTGTTGAACTGCATCTGGTTTCGGATACTGGGAACGATGTATTCCTCGAAAAAATCGAACCATGAGTAATTGATAAACTTTTGGTCGATAAACATATTGGCACTATTGCCCAATTCGGTAACGGTTAAAGTTCCATTGCTAAAAAGTCCATAGGTATCAGCCGCCACATAACGTTGGGTGATTTTTGGAATTTGAATTGATTCGTCATTTACGGTATCAGCAAAAACCGATTCGGAAACGTGTAGCCATTCTGCCCCTAGGGGAATAGGAAAATCAGTGAATGAATTATTGGTGCGAAAGCGACCACCATACGAAGTGTCGGCTTCCAATAGTTGATAGTCGATACCTTGTTGTTGCAGTAAATAGGCCGTGGCCATTCCGGCCGCGCCAGCTCCAATTATCAAAACCGATCCATCAAAATTTCCAGCTGCAATGGTGGCTTCATCATCTTCTGAGCAGGCTTGAAGGAAAGATTGGAAAGGAAGGGAAATACCGAATAGGCTACAGGCAGCGACAAATTCTCTACGATCCATAATTTTTTGTTTTACTGATTACAAAACAAAAATGGAGAAACCTTATTTTGAAACGTCCAACGAGTTTAAAATTGTGGTATTTCGGACTAACTTTTAATCAAATTGAAGTTTGAAATGATTTTTTGAAGGAGGACGGGGTCTGTCCGGTGTATTTTTTGAACAACGAATTAAATGTAGATTTTGAATTGAATCCACTTTCCAAGGCAATGCCCATAATGCTGTATTGATTGTAATCTGAATTCATCAATTTTCTTTTTACTGCCTCTATTCGATACTGATTTACAAATTCAAAGAAGTTCTTATTTTCTTTATCATTGATGATTTGGGAGAGATACCCCGGACTTATCGCTAGTTTTTCCGCTAAACCGGAAAGGGTTAGTTCCGTATCGGTATACACAGATTCTTCTTCCATTAGTTTTAAGAGGTTTTGATGGTATTCATCGGTTTTCGGTGACAACTTTTTTGAAGGGCCCAAGACCTCCTTTGTTTTTTGGTAAGGAACCACTTTGAACAGCGGATATTGTAAAATGACAAAGTAGCCCATCCAGAAAAGAAAAAGAATCATTCCCAAAGAAACAAAGGTGTAGGTGCCTTCATTTTCATATCCAAGAATAAACTGGATATGGCTGAAAAGCCAGATGATCATAATTACTAAAACAATGGCAATAAGGTTTCGCAACCAGCGCAAGCTTTTTCCTGAAATGGAGGAATAATTGTCAAGTAGAAATTTTTGATAGAGGTTGATCTTGTGGATAGCGAAACAGGGGAAGATTATACCAGCGATCAAACCTATGGATTCTTCTGTGATCAACAACAGATATTCCGCGGGAGCAATGAAAGCATCATTTAAAAAAAGATTGACAGGGATATAGGCCAACTCGATAACCAGCTCCAAAACGATGGGGACGTACCATAATCGCTCCCATTTCTTCAATTGACCCAAGGGATCAATTAGGAAACGAACAAAGAAGTAAAGCCCGATCGGAATTGCAGTTCTTATATAAATGGGTGCATATTGAACGAGCAACGGCAGTTGCTCCTCTTCATAGGAATAGTAAAAAAAGTCATAGCAAACGATAATGGATACGGCAAGGAGTGCCAAGGCTAAAAATCCATTGCTTTTGGATGCAAGGCTTTTTTTAAAAAGCAGAATGGCGGCCAAAAATACGCCGTGGAGGCCGGCCATGATGTGCACGGCACTCAAAAAACCATATGTGTAGTTTTCGTCCAAGACCTAATGACCGTTAACTCCTCAAATAACTCGCCCCATTCACGTCTACGATGGTGCCAGAGGAATATTTCGCGCCTTCAGAGGCCAAGAACACTATGGCATGGGCCACCTCTTCGGGTTTCGCCATACGCTTGAGGGGCGATTCTGCCATAAGACGATCCCTTTCTTCTGGGCTAAGGGCATGGGCGCCCATATCGGTATCGGTAAAGCCTGGGGCAACCACGCCCACAGCGATGTTATGTGCAGCCAATTTTTTGGCCAGTGATTGGCTCATGGCATTCAAGGCTGCTTTACTGGCCCCGTAGGCAGGGGCATTTGGTTCGCCACGAAAGGCCCCTCTTGAAGAAACATTCACGATACTACCACCACCTGTTTTCATCATGGCCCGTGCTGCCCAATAGCAAAGATCGGCTACTGCGAATAGATTGGTCTCAAAAGTGCCTTGCCAAATGGTTCTCCATTCTTCGAATTCGATTTCATCGATCTTATGGGGTACAAAGATGCCCGCATTGTTGACCAGCACATCTAACCGCCCGAAAGTTTTGATGAACTCTTCAATGAGCGTTTGGCAATTTTCGTTTTGGGCTATGTCTTTTTGAAAAAGTTGATGCCCTTCACCCGATAACGCGTTCAACGTATTCTGGGCTTCTTCCATATTGCTTCTAAAATTGAGTCCGACCTTGGCCCCTTTTTCGGCAAAGGCCAGAGCGGTGGCCTTGCCTATGCCTCGAGAGGCGCCGGTGACCAATATGTTTTTGTTCTTAAAGTTCAACATTATTTAAATTTATCTGCTTATCAACGGATACTTCAAAAGAATTTAATCATTGGTTCAGTTTTTTCAGCTCTAGGTCAATTTGTTGCTTTAACTCCTCGGCCCTTTGTCGAGTACCTTTCCAGCGGAGTATTTGTTCTTGGTTTGCGCCAAATTTCATCAGTACCATTTTCCAATAGTCTTTGTTTTTGGTGAGTTGGTACACATTCAATTCTTCTATTATGGAAATATCCTCCACATCCATTCCCAACATGGTAAACCCTTCTTGGTTGAGATATACGTGTTCTATCAAAAGCGGGGTGATGAACTCATCAGTGATCTGTCGTGCAGTACCATCGATATAAGACTCCTTGACGTTGCGGTAATAGTTAAAAATACGCTGCCGCAAGGGTTCATTTTGAATATAGCTCATCTTGCCAGAAGAAACGGCTTCATCAAAAATACCGCTATTGCTTTTGAAGTATTGGTCGAAAACAAATTCATATGACTGCCGAATGAATTGTAGGGCATTGATGCTGTCGGGTGCTCTTAAGAGTTGTACCAGGCTATCGAGCCGTTTGAGCCTTTCTGTGGTCAGTCTGGTGTTGTTTTCTATTTGTAGCATATCCAATTGCACTTCTTGAGAAAGATTTGAAAGCAATACCCATTCTTTTTTGCGCTCTTTTTGGTACTCGCTATAGTTGTTGATCTGTAAAGCGATAAGAATGCCGATGACCACCAAAATGATTTCGCCAACGGCATAGAGCAGGTATTTTGGAAACTTGTTTTGGGCAATTAATGACCGACGGATCTTTCGGAAGAATTTGATCATGAAAATGGGTGATTTCCCATAAATATAACAAGATATGACCCAATTTTTGACGATTGGCGAATGGTTGTTGAAATCGATGGTTTCCATTACCTTTAAAGACTTCAAAATACATAATCATGCGTACCCTTTTTTCGTTGCTCTGCTTCATCATTTTAATGCAGTTTTCCAATGCCCAAAACCCCGATTTTTCATATCTCGACATTTTTGACCTGCAATATGTCTCAGATCCCCAAGTGTCTCCCAATGGTGAGTGGGTGGTCTATCGCCGAATGGGCTTCGATGTCATGGGGGATCGTGCCAAGGGCAATCTATGGCTGCTTAAGGCAGATGGCAGTGAACACCAAAAGCTGACCTCAAGGGAAGTCGATGAAAGCGGCCCAAGATGGTCACCTTCGGGAGATAGGGTTGCCTTTACCAGTACAACGGATGAAGGTTCTGAAATATACATGTACTGGCTAGGGTCGGGGAAATTGGCAAAACTGACACAACTACCTTTTGGGCCAAGTGCATTGACGTGGTCACCAGACGGACGCCAAATCGCATTTTCAATGAATGTAGCGGCCAAAGCTCCTGTCATTGCCAAAATGCCCAAGGCCCCAAAAGGGGCAAAATGGGCCGATGCACCGCGAATTACGGATCGGGTCTACCATGAAGCGGATGGCCGTGGTTATATCAAACCGGGCTTCAACCATATTTTTGTGATGCCTTCAGATGGTGGGGCACCAAGGCAGATCACCTCAGGTGATTGGCATCATCGGGGCACGTTATCATGGGCGCCAGCAGGGGATAAAATCTATTTTTCGGCCAATAGGCTCAAAGATTGGGAATACCGTTTTCGCAATAGTGAAATATATGCCGTAGCTATAGAAAGTGGAGAAATCGAGGCCTTGACCGAAAGGGACGGACCAGATTATGATCCGCAGGTTTCACCAGACGGAAAGTCGATCGCCTATTTGGGGTATGGCGATAAAAAACAGGCGTATCAGGTCAGAAAACTTCATATCATGAACAGTGATGGAACCGGTAAAAGGAGTATTTCAGATGATTTGGATAGAAGTATTTCCAGCATTCAATGGGATGCCAAAGGAAACGGACTCTATTTTAACTACGACGATAAGGGAAATGGAAAGGTTGGTTATATTACCCTATCTGGCAAGGTGACCAAACTGGCCGATAATCGTGGAGGAACCACTCTTGGGAGGCCTTATGGCAGTGGATCGTACAGTGTGTCGAAGAACGGTACGGTTGCCTATACCTATGCTACACCTGCGCATCCTGCTGAATTGGCCCTTTTGGGCCCAAAAACGAAAAGCCCTAGAAAAATGACCAATTTAAATAGCGGTTTGTTGAAGTATAGAACGCTGGGCAAAGTAGAAGAGGTTTGGTATACATCAAGTGTCGATAATCGTGACCTACAGGGGTGGGTGGTTTATCCGCCCAATTATGATGCCTCCAAAAAGTATCCATTTATGGTGGAAAATCATGGGGGACCGATTTTGAACTATGGCGATCGTTTTTCCATTGAAATGCAGCTATATGCTTCTGCCGGATATATTGTGTTTTACCCCAATGCAAGGGGCAGTACCAGCTATGGCGAAGCGTTTGGTAACCTTTTGTACAGAAACTATCCTGGAGAAGACTACAATGATGTGATGGATGGGGTAGATCATTGTATTGAGAAAGGCATTGCCCATGAAGATCAGCTATTCGTGACTGGAGGAAGTGCCGGCGGTATCATGACCGCTTGGATGATTGGCAAGAACGACCGTTTTGAAGCTGCGGTCGTTGCTAAACCGGTGATGAACTGGATTAGCAAGACCTTGGTGGCCGATAATTATTTCGGGTACGCCAATTCACGCTATGAAGGTCAACCTTGGGAGAACGTCGAGCACTACTGGAAATTTTCGCCGATTTCCCTTGTTGGAAATATAGAGACCCCAACAATGGTCATGGTGGGCATGAACGATTTACGAACACCGCCCAGTGAAGCCAAGCAGTTGTACCATGCGCTAAAATTGAGGAAAAAAGAAACTGTTTTGGTCGAGATTCCAGGTGCCAGTCATGGCATCGCGAACCGACCCAGTAATCTGATCACCAAGATTGCCCATACGGTAGCATGGTTTGATAAGTATCGGACGGATAAGGAGCCAGATGACAAAAAGTAGAAAAAAGCATTGGTTTTGGAATCTTTTGATCGTACTGACCATCATTTTCTGTATGGCAGCCTTTGTGATCCATTACAAAAACTACTCTAGCATCGAAGAAGGCAAGTTCAAAATATACTCAGGGATCTATCGGCAACAGCTACCCCTTTCAGAAATGGACAGTATTTCATTCGTCAAGAGAATACCTGAAATGGAACGCCATAACGGTTTTTCATGGTTGGCCCGTGAAAAAGGGGTGTTCAAAGATTCGTTGACGGAATCAAGGGTGTATGTGTTCGTCGATGATCTGAGGCAACAAAAAATCAGAATAGTGCACCATGACTCGCTCAAGCTTTTTCTCAATTTTACCGACAGCCTTGAAACGGCAGAGCTTTATGAAACCTTGAAGTTGGCCATCGATCCAGAAGAGTAAAGCGAGCTTTTGCGACATCCAACAATATACATTTGAACGTATACTTTTTTGGTAAAAATTGAGTTTGCATCTTTGTACTGAAACCATTTGAAAAATGAAACACCTTTTTCTTTTGATCATGTTATTTCCGGCCCTGCTGTTTTCACAGAACGAGATTTCTGTTGAGGTACACGGCGTGCCCTCTTCCAAAGGAAAGATCAGTGTGGCGGTCTATGACTCTGAGGAAGGTTTTTTGAAGTTTGACCACGTATTCAAATGCGACAGTATCGCCGCCAAGAAAGGGATTACCCGTCTATCGATTAAGAACCTACCAAAAGGGGAGTATGCCCTGGCCATTTTTTATGACGAGAACGGAAACAATATACTAGATACCAATTGGTTGGGCATACCCAAAGAAAAAGTAGCCTTTTCGAATGCCAAAATGAAAACTTTTGGTCCACCAAATTTCAAGGAATGCGCCTTCTTGGTCAGCTCTGACTATGAGATAAGCATCGAACTTTAATTTCTTGGGACTCGCAAGACTGTTTTGTTGATTGCGTTTGCGGGCGGCCTATCGTTTTTCCCTTTTGTTATGGAAATGCCTTATATCGCTATTCGATTTTCTCTGGTTTTATTTCATCATAGAACCAAGGTGTATGTTGGTTGGTCACCGCCATCCATTTCCATTTTTCGTTTTGTTTTTGGGCGTGCAAGGTCATTAGCCCTATTTCCCTGATCAGCGTGTCCGCCGCATTTTGCTTTCGAAACCAAAACATTTTCCAAGAGTAATATGCAAGCGCATTGTTGGGGTCTAAAACCCGTACCTTCGGTTTGCCGGCTTCATAGTAATAATCAAGGGAATCGTTTTCAGATAACATATCGTGAAATTTTTTCACCTCGCTTTTGCCCTCAAAAAAGTAGCCTTGTGAATTGATCCAGGTTGCATCTTCAGTGAACTGTGACATCGCCAAATTCATATCTTTTTTGATCATGGCTGCTTCACGTTCTGAAATCATTTTGATGAGTGTCAATGAATCTTTCCCCGAAGATTTTTCAATGGCGCTTTGTTTTTTTTGGCAAGAAACCATCATCAAAACAATTGCTGGTGCCAGACAAAAAACAGCTTTCATTCATCAAAGCCTTAAGTACATGTTTCCATTGATGGTATTCAAGCGGAGCCGGTTCGATGCAGCATCAAAACTACCCTCTACTTTTTGTCCGACGTAACGATCGGTCACCTTGAGCTCTAATTTTTCATCGGCATAGATCTGACCGTGTATGGTCTCTGCTGTCAATCGTGAATTGGAAAGAAAGAGATCGATTTCACCGTTAATGGTTTTCAGGTCAAGATTGCCATTATACTTTTTGATATCGATGTTTCCATTGATCAGATCGGCGGTGAAATCTCCTTCTACAACATCTGCCCTTAGGTCACCATTAATGCTGGTCACGGTAAAGGTGGCATTTTTGGGTACATAGAGCACATAGTCAAACTCGTACATATCTGATGTGTGATAGTATCTTTTTTCATTGGAATGATTGCTTTTCCATTCGTCATGAAATGCCTTAAAAATAGCTTTGGTATCAGAGCTAATGCTGATGAAACCCTTACTTTCTTTGACATTGAGGGTATACAATTCTAAATACTTTCCATCTTTTGTGCTGATGTCTGCCTTAAAATAAAGGGTGCGTTTGTCCCAGGTCTTCACTTCGATATTAGAGGCAAATTTTACTTCTACATCAATGATCTGATCGGTATAATCGATGTTTTTTTCAATGGTTTTTTGGGCGTTGAGCGATAGCCCGAGAAGGGCCATCATTAAAAAGGGCATTACGTTTTTCATGACTGTTCGTTTTTTTGATGATTTGACTTTGCTTTGGGGTAGATTATTGCTTTCTTAAATAGATATTTCCGTTGATGGACTTTAAAGAAATATTGACCCCTCCGTTGTTGACGGTCGCTTTTACCTTCTTGCTCGATACCGATTTCAGACCATCCTTTTCTTCTCTCTTGATATCGAAGTTGGTGTAAATGTCTCCGTGCATTGTGCTTAAGGTCAAGTCGGCCGGTGTGTCTCCAGGTAGGGAAACATCGATGGCACCGTTCGTGGTATGGATGGAGATGGGGGTATTTTGTTTGACGGTGCCAAATTCAACCTCAATTTCCCCATTGAGGGCATTTGCGGTAACGGGGCCGTTTACACCTGTGATTTCAATGCTGCCGTTGAGTTGTGCATCAGCTTCGACTTCACCGGAAAATCCTTCAATTTCTATATCGCCGCTCCAGGTGCTTTTTACCGAAACGTTCTGGGTCTCGGGAAGGAAAATTTCAGCACCCTCTGACTTTCTCAGGTTTTTAACCAACAAGGTGTTTCCGTCTTGTACCACGTAGAACCCGACATCTGTGTTGTCGTTGCCGCCTTCACCGACCAGTTTTAGCCCTTTGGCCTTTTCAGATACTTTTGAGCTGCCACTGCCTTTTATCAGCAGTTCGTTGGCATTGTAGGTTTTCAAGGTAATATCTGATTTAGATTCGATTTTCACCCATTCGATACCGTTCAGTGATTTCGAGTAATCAGTTTGGGCAGATGCAATGGCGCATGCGGCCACTGCGATTAGAAGAAAAGTTACTTTTTTCATGATTTTCGTTTTTTGATGTTTATGTGATTTTTGGTAATGCTATTTTGATTTCGTTTTTGATAAAGGGTTGGGTGTCTTCTTGTTCCAGCAATTTTTGCATGGGTTCAATGGCCTTTTTTTCTTGTATATGAACCAATGCCTGAATGATGGCAATTTGAATACTTGGGTCTTTCTCTGTTTTCAAAGCTTCTATGAATGCGTTCTTTACTGTTTCTGAATTTTTAAAATTCGTGAGCGCTTCCATTGCCGACAGCCGAACATTGGTGTTTTCATCGTTCAGCATTCTATCTGCCAGGGCACTTATGATGGCTTCATCTGGATCGATCAAATCATCGATGTAGTGTACCCCTTGAATACGCTTGCTTGCCGATTGGTTCTCTAAAAGGGATATCATGGCGGTTTGCTTTAATTTTGTGGTCTCCTCCTGCATAATTGCGAATTCATTTTTCAAGACGTTTTTCTCTGAATATTTCCCAAAAAAGAATGCGGAAACGAGCAATGCGATACCAGCGGCGATTTTCAATGTGGCGGCAAACCAATTTATTGGCTGCCTCTTCATGCCCACAACCTTTCCTTGTTTGTTTTTTTCGTCTTCGAGCATGCTCAAAAAGTTTGTCTTCAAGCTGTCTGGAGGAATGATGTCGGTTTCTTTTTCAAAAGCATCGAACAACAACCGGTATTCTTCCACTTCTTTTTTGAACGAAGGTGAATTCTTGAGATGCTCTTCGAACTCGTTCAATTTTTCGCGATCAAGTGACTTGTCAAAATAGTCTTGAATCAAATCTGTCATATTATCCTTGTCCATTTTTCAAATGCTTTCCAAATAGATATTTTTCAATTTTTTCATGGCCCTACTGACCTTGGTCTTCATGGCACCTGTGGTGCTGCCCATGATTTCGGCCAATTCTTGGTACCGTATCTCGTGAAACCTGTTCAAGATGATAACTTCCCTATCTGAAGTTTCCAACTTGCTTAAAGCTAGATGCAATTGTGAATGTGCCTCATCATTTTTTTCCTCGATGGTCTGGTCTGCCAACTGCTCTAGATCGGTATGCATTTCTTTGTTACGAGTGAAATGGGTCTTTAAACTGTTTCTAGCGATGGTGAACAACCAAGATAGAAACCTTCCGTTTTTATAAGAAGACCGATACTTGATGACTTTATAGAACACATCTTGTGTCAGGTCTTCGCTCAGCATTTTGTCACCGCTCATTTTGTACAAAAAGTTGAACACGTGCAAATGATGTCTGTCAAAAAGTATTCGAAGCATCTCGAGATTGCCCTGCGCAACTTCTTGCATCAATAGCTCATCTGTTTTTTTGTTCAACAGTGTTGTCTTTAGGTGGTGTTCACTTTATATAGTCAGAAAATTACAAAAGGTTACAAGAGAAGCTGAATTTTTATTTGGAGCGGAGAAATTAGGATACAGGAAAGAAAAGAATGACTTGGGTCAGTGACAGCCACAATCGGTACCTCCGCAGTTTTTGCCGGCATCTTTTTTTGAAGGGGCAAACAGTGATTTTGGCAACAGAAATTTCTTGGCCAGATACCCCACGGCGATGGCCAAAACCAAATATGCGATGATTTGCTGTGTTGTTTCCATGGGTTATTTGAGAATTTGATAGGCAACCAATGCCGCAAGGTACGCAAAACTGCTCATAAAGACCAGTTGAAGCATGGGCCATTTCCAAGAATTGGTCTCACGTTTGACTATGGCCAAGGTACTCATGCACTGCATGGCAAAGGCATAGAAAAGCATCAAAGAAATGCCCGAGGCTAAATCAAATAGCGGTTCGCCGACATCGTCAAGTTCGGCGGCCATTCGGCTTTTGATGGTCTCTTCTTCATCGCTGCCCACACTGTAAATGGTCGCCAAGGTACCCACAAAAACCTCTCGTGCGGCAAATGAGGTCAAGATGGCGATACCGATTTTCCAATCATAGCCCAAAGGTTGTACCAAAGGCTGAATGGATTTGCCCATATGGCCAATGAAAGAATGCTCTAACCTATGGCTCGCTATCTCTTGCTCTATGGCCCTTTCCCTAAGGCTTTCTGTTTTTATACGTATCGAATCCTGCATGGCCTTTAAGCTTATGGCACTATTGGTATGGGTGACACTCACAGGAGTTGACTGTTTGTATTCTTCCAGTTTTCGTTCTATGTACGAATGACTGTATTGTGACAGACCTTGGTCTTCGATGCGTTGTTTTACGATACCCTCTGCATTCTTGAATTCTTCAGAAAGTCCGTTGGATCCCAAAAACCAGAGTACTATCGAGATGGCCAAAATAATTTTCCCAGCACCTAGAACAAAGCTCTTGGTTTTTTCGACCACGGTAAAGGCAACGTTTTTGAGCAGGGGCAAACGATACGTGGGCATCTCGACCATGAAGAGTGAACGAGACCTGATTTTCATGATCTTGTTCAATACCATGGCCGATAGAATGGCCATCACAAATCCGAGAATATAGAGCAACATAAGTGTCAGGGCCTGATAGCCCAACCCCAAAAAACGGCCCTTGGGTATGACCAAAGAGATCAGAATGAGATATACGGGCAGTCGTGCCGAACAAGTCGTGAACGGGGTGACCAATATGGTGATGAGGCGTTCTTTCCAATTTTCGATGGTTCGGGTCGCCATCACGGCCGGTATGGCACATGCCGTACCTGAGATCAAGGGTACCACACTTTTACCGCTTAAGCCAAAGGGGCGCATCAATCGATCCATCAAAAAGACCACACGACTCATATAGCCCGTTTCTTCCAACAGTGAAATAAAGAGAAACAGAAAAGCGATTTGGGGAATGAAAATGACGATGCCCCCAATGCCGGCCAAAATGCCCTCGGCCAACAAATTGGTCAAAACTCCCGCGGGCAAAGTATTCTTTATCCAATCACTGGCAGCAGCAAATTGGGCATCGATGAAGTCCATGGGGTAGGTGCTCCAATCAAAGATGGCTTGAAAGATCAATAACAAAAGGGCGAAGAAGATAAAATAACCAAAGACTTTGTGGGTCAACACCTTGTCTAAAGTGGCCCGAAGCCCCTTGGCCGCCTGAAGGTCGACCTTGTAGGTTTCTTTGAGTATGCCATTGATAAATTGATACCGTAGAACGGTTTCCCTGTGTTGTAGCTGTTTTAACTCGCTCTTTGATTTTGTGTTGAAGGAAGAGGAGTCTTCGATACGCTTTTTTTCCAGCGGCATGAAGTTCACGTCTTGGGTGATGACCAACCAAAGTTTATACAGGTTTTCTTTCGGAAACGTTTTTTGCAATCGGCCAAAATATTCGGTATCGATGACAGAGGCATTGAGATTGGGTTCTGTTGAAAGATTCTTGTAATCGGCGATCAACGTTTTGATGTGGTCGACACCTTCTTTTTTTCGGGTGCTGACCAAGGCTATTTTGGTATTCAAGCGTTGCTCCAGCAACGCTACATCCAAAGAAATGCCCTTACGCGACATTCTATCTGACATGTTGATGACCAAAATGGTCGGAATCTTCAAATCTTTGATTTGGGTGAACAAGAAAAGGTTTCGCTTAAGATTTTCAACATCGCTTATCACTACGGCAACATCGGGATAATCTTTATCATTTTTGTTGAGCAGAAGCTCGACCACCACACTTTCATCGAGTGATGTGGTGTTCAGACTGTAGGTGCCGGGTAAGTCTAGAATATGGGCCTTGACACCTTGGGGCAGTTTGCAGATACCTTCTTTTTTCTCGACCGTAATGCCGGGGTAATTGCCTACTTTTTGGTTGAGTCCGGTGAGTTGGTTGAAGACCGATGTCTTGCCTGTATTCGGATTGCCGATAAGGGCCACGTTGATGCTCTTGCTCATGGCCGTTGGGTGTCTTCGATAAGTTCAAGCTGAATTTCTTTGGCCTGTATTCTTCTAATGGCGATATGACTGCCGTTGACATTGATGTACAGCGGGTCTTTTAGGGGGGCGATTTGTACCAGTTCGACGCTGTTTCCGGGCAGGCACCCCAATTCCATCAATTTAACGGGAATATTGTCATTGATAAATTCTTTGATAATACCCACTTGGCCCTCTTTCAAATCGGCAATGGTCAACAAAATACTATTTAGAATGATTTTAAGTAAGCAAAAATAAGGAAAAAACCAAAGAACGGCTAGAAACCTGCCTTAATCTTGATAGGAAGTCTTTAAAATCTCAATATCCTTTAACAGTTGTGCCACCTCTTCAGTGTTGGTGCCATCGTAGAAGCCGCGAATGCGGCGCTCTTTGTCCACTAAAATGAAATTCTCGGTATGGATCATATCAAAAGGGCCTCCGTCGCCATCATTTTGAACGGCAAAGTATGATTTTCGCGCTAGTTGGTAGATTTGTTTTTTATCACCCGTTACCAGGTTCCATTTTTCATCTAAAACGCCTTTCTCCAATGCATATTTTTTCAATTGGGCCACCGAATCGATTTTTGGGGTGACCGAATGTGAGAGTAACATCACCTCATCGTCATCCAAAATATTTTTTTGTATCTCACCCATGTTTTTGGTCATAATGGGGCAGATGGTCGGGCAAGTGGTGAAGAAGAAGTCGGCCACGTAGATTTTATCTTCATAGTGCTGTTCGGTGATGGTATCCCCATTTTGGTTGACAAGTCGAAAATCAGCAACCGTATGGTACTTTTTCTTGTAGTGAAGGGTGCTATCGACCAGTTCAGGATTCACCATTGAAGGCTGGTAAATGGGTAATCTTTCTTTCGGATTCAGTGCCGTGTACATCAAATAGATGATAATGGCCGACAAAATCGAAAAGACAATCCCAAAAAACCGATATTTTGCAAAAAACCTGCGCACGATGTCTGCAAAATTACGCTTGCAGTAGTGATTAATCAAAAGAAAAATGCCATTCGGTACTAAATCTTTCTTAAAATGGAATGATGTGTATAAGCTCGTTTTTTTAAGACGATGCAAAAATGTACTTTTGCGTGCTTGTAGTTAATGAACGATAGATGAGCCCCATAGCAGTTAAGGTCATTCAGTTTTTTCTGAGTCTTTCCATATTGATTATTCTTCATGAATTAGGCCACTTCATACCTGCCAAGATATTCAAGACCCGGGTAGAGAAATTCTTTCTCTTTTTTGATGTGAAGTTTGCCCTGTTCAAGAAAAAAGTCGGTGAGACCGTATATGGTATCGGATGGCTTCCCCTTGGGGGCTATGTAAAGATTTCGGGCATGATCGATGAGAGCATGGATACCGAAGCCATGAAAGAAGAACCCAAACCTTGGGAGTTTCGGAGCAAACCGGCATGGCAGCGGTTGATCATTATGCTGGGGGGCGTGACCGTAAACTTTGTTTTGGCCGTCATTATCTATATCGGAATGGCCTATACCTATGGCGACCAATATATACCCATGAACAGTCTTAAAGATGGGGTATGGGTCATGGAAAAGAATATCGGCGACAAGGCAGGTATTCAAACGGGCGATAAAATATTGGCCATCGATGACAAACCGGTAGAGACGTTCAACAGTGTTTTCATTGACCTGATCAATGGCAGTACCATTAGAATTGAGCGTGATGGCAGGGTCATAGAGAAAGAAATGCCGGTCGATTTCATTGCCACACTGTTGGAAGATGAAGACAAGGTACGCTTCTTGAACTACCGAATACCCTTTGTGATCGGCAAAGTGCCCAAAGAATCTGCCAATTATGGTTCAGGACTTGAAAAGGGTGATGAAGTGGTACAGATCGGCAATGATCCGATAACCTATTTTGATCAGGCCAAGCCCTTGTTGGAAAAGTATAAGGGCCAACAAATAGCATTGGGGGTCGTTCGTGAAAATGGTGAGCGGGCCAATATTCCGGTGATTATAAGTGACAGCGCAACCGTGGGAGTAATGCCCGGGGCCATGTCGTTTGAGAAATTGCAGGAAAAGGGAATCTTGAAGGTCGAGACCAAGACCTATTCATTGCTTGAGTCGGTTCCTGCGGGCATCGATAAGGGAGTCGATATTTTGACGAGCTATGTGAAGCAGTTGAAGAAGATTTTCAACCCTTCCACGGGGGCTTACAAAGGGGTGGGCGGTTTTGCCGCGATCGGCAATATGTTTCCCGATACTTGGGACTGGGCCGCTTTTTGGTCGACCACCGCTTTGATATCGATTATCTTGGCGTTTATGAACATTCTGCCGATCCCTGCTTTGGATGGGGGTCACGTGATGTTCTTGTTGTACGAAATGGTGTCGGGCAGAAAACCGAGCGATAAGTTCTTGGAGTATGCCCAAATGGTCGGATTTTTTCTCTTGATCGCCCTCTTGCTCTTCGCCAATGGCAATGACATTTATAAGGCCATAGCGAAATAAAAAACTGGATTTTTTGTTTGTGGTGATTTATAGAAACTGCTATATTTGCACCCGCCTTTGACGAAATAGTCGGGCGAAAAACGTATTGATATTCCTCCATAGCTCAGTTGGTTAGAGCACCTGACTGTTAATCAGGGTGTCGCTGGTTCGAGTCCAGCTGGGGGAGCGAAGCGAGACCGAAGCCATCCACGAAAGTGGGTGGCTTTTTTCGTTGGGAAAGCTGGGCGAGAAGTTTACCCTGAGCTTGACGAAGGGATTCCAGCTGGGGGAGCGAAGCGAGACCGAAGCCATCCACGAAAGTGGGTGGCTTTTTTCATGGAAAAAGCGGGCCGAGAAGTTTACCCTGAGCTGTCACCCTGAGCGCAGTCGAAGGGGCAGTCGAAGTGGAAGACGAAGGGAATTTTAGATTTTCTTTTTCATTATTATTTCGGTTCGTTCAACAACCAGCATTCCTCTTGGTGCCACACAATCTACAAATCCCATTCTCTTATACATATTTACAGCTATGTCTAATTTGTGGAAACTTTGAAGATATAGTGCGCTGCCTTTTACTTCCTTGACAAAGTCAATGCAACGTTGAACCAATCTTTTACCTAATCCTTGACCGCGGGCTCTTTCGTTAACCACGAGTTTACAAAATTCATATTCGGTCTCGTTCAATCTCTTGACTGCAACAACCCCGACACATTGGCCATTGACATTTGCATAAAAAGCCATCCCGCCACCTTCTATGTAGTTTACTTCTGGATTTCGTACTTCATCTAAATCCTCCTTTTGGGGTGTTAACCCCATAGAATTAGCAAGCCATGAAACCCATAGACGCTCAAAATCGCCTTCGTTCTTTTTTGAGTATTTGTCTATTGTTATTTCCAACTTATTTCAAAATCAATGTGATTCAATTGCCTACAACAGTCTTGTGTATGATTAGTTACGGACATTTCCTGTTGGCTGAGCGAAGTCGAAGTCAGGAAATTGTCCGCCTAAGACTAAAGATAATTGATTGCAAAGGATTTCTATTTTGGGAAATCCGCCCGCAATTAATTATACACCGTGTTAGCCACTATTTTTTAATAATTCACTGTTTCTATTCGGTTTGAGATATTCCAAATCCCATCCTTTTTTTCAAAAATCACAATTTCCTCCCATCCGCCTTTAGGACTGTAATAAAATCCAATTGTGGTAGCAGCTAAACCATCTTCTTTTATTTCTAAAAATCCATTGAATACAATTCGGATTTTATACACTTTGTCCACTTGCTGTTCCAGTAGGGTTCTGCTTTTTGGATTTAGTTTACTTGTGTCCAACTCAAAAGCACTAATTCTGTTTTTGAAAGATTTTAGCAGTTTAATTTTTATAGAGTCGTTCAGTCGCTTGTCAAAATCAGGAGGGAAATTTGTCAATCTCGGAATTAAGCTAGAGTCAATCAATATCTCTAAGTTATACCTCTCCACTTCATCAGGATGGACTCTGTCCAAAATCAAATCAATAAGAGGGTGGAAATCACTTTTCCTTTCGGTGTTTCGAAGACTATTTTTAGATTCAGCTTTTTCTTTTCCAGAATTTTTTTCTTTACATCCAAATGTAAAAATTATAATAACCAGGAATATGGAAAATCGGTTCATCCAGAAATCAGCCGTATTTATTGCTTAGTTTCATATTTGGTTCTTCAGCCATGCTGAATTATAGCCAATGTTGGCATACGTTTTTTATTTAAAGCGTGTTTTGAGGATCTATTTTTGAAAAGTCATAAAACTTAACAAATTTACCTTTATCCGTATTCCAAAATCCGTCAACCAGGGTATAAATACTATTTGGTATCAGAACTTTTTTTCGTCCATCCGCAAACTTTAGCGCAAGTCCGTAAATTTCGCATTCACAAAATTGTCCGCTTATTGGTGTTCCATAAACTTTGATAATCCTTTTTATTTTTTTGTCCGACCACGTAATAGTTATTTTTTGCAAAAACTGCCTGTTTTCACTAACTAATTGTAAAAGGGATTTTGATTGCTCAAAATGCTTTTTGGGATAGTCAAAGTTCGTGTTAGTGGTACTTGTTAGTAAATCTATTTTTTTATTCTCACAACATCTCGTTAAGCAGTCATTTGAATATTCCATATTTAAATAAGTCGGAAATGTCGGCATTCTGGATCCTACTTCATTAATTGAGTCAGTTTTTACAATCCAATGATGCGTGCTGGCTGGATGTCGCCCTCCTTTATCTTCTGATATGAATGTCAAAATCACATAGTCCGAGTTCTGCTGACCAAAACTCTTAAATACTACTAGTGCCAATATTAAAAATGCGATTTTTCTCATTTAGTCAAAATGAAATCCAGCCTGCAGATAGCTATCGGGATAATGTTTAATAGGTTTAAAGTTAGCAAGAAAGCCGCAATGAATTAAAGCCCACGTTGTAGCACGGATTTTTAATTTTCAAATTCTGAGGGACTACTTACAAATTCCAATTCCCCAAGCGTACAAACTCCGTCGGAACCATCCAAGTATTTAATTCCCACAACTTTTTGCTCTCCAACTTGTTCACCTTGAATTACAACAACTGGGGTTTTTTCTTTTGTGTCCACATCTACGTGAAAGGCCAAAGACGGAATCCTAATATCCAATGGCTTGTGTTCCTGTCCCTGTCCATCGATTACAAAAGTGGCAGCACCTGAATTGACATCTGATTCGGTTGCCAGACGTCCAACCACGTGAGGCGTGTCAGTCCAATTTTTAAGGTCAATTTCTTTCATTATTACTTTTTCTAAATCAATATTTCCATCGATTTCCTTTTTGCTTTTACGATTCGAACAACAAATCAAGGAAAAACAGATAAATCCGATTATCAGGCTTCTCATATTTCGTCAAGTAATTCCGTTTTAGTTTTTGGGTTATTCTTTATGAGGTCTTTCAATTCTGAAATCGATTTTCCTGCAATAGTTTCAGATTCGGTATTTTCAATTCGTTTCAACATTGCAATTGTCATATGAGACGGTTTTTCCATCAAAGAATCATAGAGTTTCTGTTCATATTCCAGTGTTTCCAATCCGTGTAGTATTGACCAGAAAACTCCAGCACCATCATCGGTAGGGTTGTTTTCAAAGATTTTAAACATTGCGTCAATTCCGTTTTCAGGATTTCCGCTTTCCCACAATTCAGTCACTAATTCGTCCAATCGCAGCCAATTACCATCATCACTTTCGTATGATTCAATTTCTGATATTATTTCATCTATTGGACGCATAATTTAAATGTGCTACAACGGTCTCGGCTATGATTTCGGCGTGGAATCGTCCGAAGGACTATTCCGCAAAGAGATCAAGCTTAAGTCATAGATTACTTTTATTTTTTGTTCTAAAGCCACGCTGAATTATAGCCAATGTTGGCAACAGTATTTTATTTTTCCAGATTCAATGCGAACTCGTAGTAAATACCATAAGCCATGGCCAGTCGATTCATTTTATTCTTCAGGTCCTTTTCATTAATTCCGTCATGGATGTATTTGGTGGTAAACCCCCAACTTAGATTAGGCACTTTTGTCCTTAGGTATAGGAAGTTTTTAATGCCGTCGTTTGAAACTTTTGTAATTAGGCAATTTTGAAATTCATTTCGCAACGTTAAGATTCCAGCGCTTTTTTCAGGTTGAGAACCATCAAGTCTAATTTCGGCCTCCATTCCTTCGTCTGATTCCTCGGACAATTGCCAAATCCCAATTTCTTTTACTTCAGTCCTGATTGTCTTTGATTTGGGATTAAGAAAAAAATCAGGTGAAATTTCATTGCCAATGAAGTCGTTTAAGAATTGAATGTAACCTTCTTCTTTGTCAAGTCCTTCATATTTCTCTGCAAGTCTAGATTCAAAATCCATAAGTCCTTTCTCTAGAACAGAAATATCTTCTTCATTTAAACAGTTTTTAAGTTCATTAAAATTAGTGTTCCGTGAATTACAGCTTACTAAAGACATTAAAATGAGTCCAAAAAGAAGTTTTTTCATATTGTTGGCAACGTAGAAATATAGATTATGATCTATATAGCTACCTATGGGCAGAACTAAGATAAGAGATCTTTGACCCTTTTAAACGAAGTTTCCGTAAGCTACTTGTATTTGAATTCGGGTTTTTTGAAAAGAACGACCCTGTCGGGTTGGCGAATTATAGCCAATGTTAGCAACAGTATTGTTCATTTTCAGAGTATGTTGTCTAAGTCCTGTCTCCCGATTATTGCCATAATCTCAACAACTTCTCCATTTATTCTATAGAATATACTGTCAACACCGCAAACACAACGGCGATATCCATTTTTTAAATAGTCGACGGATTCGAAAGTGTAAGGTTGTTCAGCTATTATTTCGAAGTATTGGAAAAATGTTTCGAAATACTTATCGGCCTGCGAAAGGCCGAAGTTTTTGACTCCGTATTGATGGATTCGTATTAGGTCATTTTTGGCTTCATTGCTGAGTCTATAATCAGCCACTCAGCACTGCTTTTGACTGTTTTAAAATCTCATGCTTTCCATAGTTGGTAAATCCACTTTTTTCAGCTTTTTCCAACTTTGTCCTTATCCAGTCAATCTGTGCTTGCTGTTTTCTTGCCTGGCGTACAAGGTCATTGACCAATTCGCTTTTGCTTGAATACTCCTGATTTTCCACTTGGGATTTCAGCCACTTATCGTTGGGTTCTGTGAAAGAAATACTTTGTCTAGCCATGCCTGAAATAATTTGGTGTAAAATTACACCAAAAACGAATCAAATCCAAATTTTCATATTGTAGCTAACGGTTCGTGTATGGCTTCGTTGTGGAAAACGTCCAACCGACTTTTCCGCCATAACACCAAGATAGCAAATGCGGTTGAATTTTCGTTTAGGAAAATCAACCGCAATGGGCTATACACCTTGTTGTTGTAGCCAGTTTTTATTTTTATTCAGCTTTGATAATATAATGGACATAAGCATTATTTGGACGCGTTTCGGATGAAAGATTTGCTGAAATCGGGTCGCTGGTGGTATGAGGTGTTCCATTTTTTTCCTTGTAAAAATCTGCAAATCTCGTTCTCTCTCTCTGGGAGTTGGCTTGCTTGTCTGAGGTTCCTTCTCCGATTCTATGTGAATGGGTTTGTATAGCGTGTCTCTGAAAGCTTCCCACTTCATTCGGAGTACCTTTGGTACTTTCTCTTTTATCTTTATCCTTATCTTCAAAGGAGTCGTTTCTAGCGTCATTTACTCCCCTTATAAAAATTCCTCTTAGGTCAGGTAATTTATAAGAAATAGCGTGTCCACTATTACTTTCTCTATAAGGCCCCCAATAGTCTTGGACTACTTTGTGCAATTCTGGATACGCCGTTACCAATAAATAATCACCATCGCATATTTTCCATCCATTGGGTATGGTGCTTGAGGGGCCAGACCAAATAAGTATTGTTCCAACAGGAACTTCGCTTTGACCATACATTTCTGTAAAGGAAAGCCCGATAATTAATAAAGTTGTAATTAATGTTCTCATCGTTATTATTTTTTAAATTAGATGAAAACAAGTAATTCTTTTTTAGAATACTCTTCAATACCCGTTATTGGGGATTTTCAAAATTGGCTACAACGGTCATGTGTATGATTAGTTACGGACTTTTCTGTTGGCTGAGCGAAGTCGAAGTCAGGAAATTGTCCGTATGAAATCTAGCCGTATTAAAAGTAAGAATTGTTCCTTGTCTTAACCAACAGCACAGCTATAAATTATAGGCCTTGTTGTATGCCGTATTATTTATCATCAACTATTGTGGTTGCTTGAGACCAAACAACTTGCCATCGCCCATCTCGAAATTCATTGGTATCTGTATGCCAAAATTTTTCTGGTGGATAGTAATTGTCACCCACAGTTATTTCGATAGTGGATATGTATCTAATAATTGCAGATTTCTTATGGATTTTTACTTTAATTTCCGACTCTGGTCTAAAGATTTTATAGTCTAAATTACCCGACGAAATCCCTTCTAAATACTGTTCTTTGGTGAAAGTACGTCCACTTGGGGTGATTAGCTGGAAATCATCGGCATGAATGGCTCTGGCTGTTTTCATATCTGCTTCAACAAGAGAATTTAATCGAGATTTTTCTGTTTCCCTAAGAATTTCCGTTGTCACGTTCAAGTTCTTATTACAGCTTATTAAGGCTAAGAGCAAAACTGAAAAATTGATGATATAAAGGTTCTTCATTGAAGTTGTTTTATTGCATACAACGGTCTCGTGTATGAATTGTAGGGTGCTGATTGGTCGCAATGATTTATGCACCCTGTTGGCAAATGTTCTTATTCCTTTTTTTTCCGCTGATTTACTTTAACTATTTCTCTTATTGAAGTTCCGTCAATCAGAACGTCTTTTAATACAGCCTCACCATTTTTAACGCTGACCAAGGCATAGGTAATTTTGCTTGTATCTTGTTGTGACATTCTGTATGTTAGTTCTGCATCATAGGCTTTTGATTCTTCCATATAATATCTGTCAAAAGGGTAGACTATAATCAACTGATTCGAACCATTTCCCAATACGGACCCCACTTTGGCCCTAACAAAATTTTCGTTGTTGGCTGGCTTGTTTTTTGAAACTGACGTTATTTTGGCAAACCCAGAATTATCGGTTGTTAGACTGACATAAATTGATTCTCCGGTCACCCAATCCTCTTCGTTAGTAACTGTGATACTGTTTTCATCATAAGTCAGAGTGATATATTTTCCTCTGAAAGGGTCATTTGGGTCAACAGGTGCGGTCTTAAATTTGAACTCTATTCCTGTGTCTAGAACATCTTCTTTGTCCCATATCATTTTGGCAGGAACAAACAGTTGCACCAAAGCAACAAGAACAAATGCAGTCAATACTATTTTTTTACTATTCATTTACCTTTCTTTTTTTGAGCATCCAATAATTTGCAGCAAAAAATCCTGCACCAACCGATACGAATAAAATACCTCGAATGACAAAACTCAAGTCTGTATCAAAAAACCTGCATATCACTAATACCGTAATGATCAGCAGACCGTAGTTCAATATTCCTAAGTGGTCTTGCTTTGCACCATCCCTAATAGTCAAGATTCCTATTGCAAGAACATAAATATTGATAAGTACTACCGAGTAAGGGGAGGTAAGTCCTAAAATGAATGTTGCAATAAATAGAATGAAAATTGGAGCTATGGGTTTGACGTCTCTCAAGGCTTTATTCTTATGTTGTAAATAAAAAAGAACTCCTGCCAATATTAACGTAATAGCAGAGGCCAAAAATTCAGGTGCTGAAATTATCTCATCGAACTGAAAATCCGCTCTTCTCAAATCTTCCCAAAACCAATCAAAACTCAGTATCAATAACAGCACGATGGTACCAAGCGAACCCAATAATCTATAACCGTTATTTCTTGATTTTTGTTGGGTGAAAAACTCCAAATTTCCTATTAGATAGAGTAACCCAAAAAGGTTGAAATAGGCTATAAACATTAATTCGTTTGTGTTTTTTGCCACTGTTCCAAGCGATATAACCAGTGATAATGGGATTATCCAATTATGGAAAACCATAAAATTGCTTTCAGGTTTTTTCTTGTACAAAAAGTAGTAATGCGGCAAGGCCATCAGTAGTAGCAACCAATATAGGTATGATTCATTTGATGGATATGACCAATAGTTGGTTTCTGCTACATAATAAGTTATTCCGATTAGATATAGCAACGATGAAATAGAAGATTTCATCACATATATCAGAGGAAGGCAAAGGAGCATCCATGTAAGGAGAAACGAACTTAAATTTCCTGGTATGTTGTAAATCTGACTTATAAGTGATATACATGCCCCAATTGAGAAAAATAAGAAAACTGTTCCACTTTCTCTCCATGCAACGCTATGCTGTTTTTTTAGTAATACAAAGCCACAGAGTATTTGTCCAATAAGCAATGGTAGAAATGCAAATAGTGTTTTGGTCGATCGTGAAAGTTCATCCCAGTTATGAGCAATAATCAAGATGATACCAAGCCCCACCAGTATTGCACCTAAAATTCCAAAAACAATAAAAAGTCTGTTAGTTGATGAACTGCTTTTGTTTTTATAGTAATCCTGAATTCTGTTTGCGGTCTCTTGTGTGATGACCTCAGCTTTTATTAGCTCAGGTAAATCTTTTAGTACGCTCATTGTCCTGTTTTAAGTGTTTGCCAATGGTCTAGTGTATGGCTTCGTTGCGGAAAAATCCGTAGGATTCTTTCCGCCGTAGCCCTAAGTTAACCAATCAGGCTGGAATTTCCGAGCCTTGTCTGCCGACTGGCAGGCGCAATGAGCTATACACATTGTCGGCACTCGTCAAGCCTGTTCGTAGACTTCTATGATTACTTATTCCTCCCTAATTAGATTAAATGCCCCTTTTATCAAAAAACGGTCCGTTTCCTTAAATTGGTCACTGTTTTTAAGCTCAGAAAAACCATTATACGATTCCCCGACCATTACTTCTTCCTTCTTAAATGCATAACCATCATTTTCACTGGCAATCCTCAAAAGCACGTAAGATTTGCCTTCAACGGAAACAATCGCTTCGTCAGGCAAGGCCCTAGAAGTAGTGCTATCAACAACAATTCGGGCTTCAACGAACATGCCAACGGTAAAATTATGTTCTGCCTCGTCGTTCAAATGTCCGTGCACCTTTATGGTTCGGTTTTTCTCGCCTATTGATGTACCGACCAAATAAACTTGGGCCTTGAAAGCCTCTTCAGAGATTTCCGGAATTTTAAAAAAGATAGGTTGGTTCTTCTTTATTTTCATGATGTCCTTCTCGAAAACCTCCAATTCTAAATGAATGTGGTCGGCATTCATGATTTCCATAATGGCATCGGTGGGGGCCACGTACATCCCTTTGCCAATATTGACCTTGGTGACACTGCCATCTATAGGGGAATAAAGCGTTACCACAGAAGTGATTTTGCCCTTTTCCACAGCGGTCGGGCTAATGTTCAGCATTTCTAACTGTTTACGAAGACCGTCGTATTTTGCCAAAGTTTGCTTAAAACTACTTTCCGCTTTCAAAAAGCTCTTCTGCGAGGTGACTTTTTCAGCCACCAGGGTTTTTTGGCGACTGTATTCAGATCGTAAGTAGTTCAATTGTTCGGCCGTCTCTAAATAATCTTGTTGCAACTGTATGAACTCAGGATTCTCTAAAGTGATCAACGCCTGCCCCTTTTTTACCTTGTCACCAATCAATAAGGGCGCATCTTTGATGTATCCTCCCGAATAAGCACTTACAACGGCCCGGCTCTGCGGCGGAACATCCAGCCATCCAGAAGTTTGAACCATTTTGGGAAATTGTTTTTCCTCAAATCCACCCAATTGCATCGGTCCACCTTCAAACTGTGCCTTGGTAACGATTATAGGCACATTACCTATTGAGGTCGTGGTCCCATCATCTGAGTTTTCTCCTTTCTTCCCATTATTTTGGCAGCCAAAGTACAAAAGGGTCAATGCCAAAAGGGGTAGTATATGGACTAATCGTTTCATAGTGTTGATTTTTATAGAATTAAATAATTAATGGCGATCACCGTTTGGTTATAGGCATTTAAACTCTCTAAATGGGCAAGGGTAATGCCATACGCACTCTCTAGACTTTGGATGTATTGAAAAAAGTCAATCTCTCCACTTTGATAACCTAAGGTCGCTGTTTTTAAAATTTGATCGGCCAGGCCTTTCCCTTCATCTTCATAATATGAAAGGGCCTCTTGCTGTTTTTTAAGTTGACCCATTAATTGACGTCTTTTTCCTTCCAATCGTGATTTGTAGTCATTGGTTTCTTCACGAATGATATCCTCTGCGATTTTCGCTGCCTTTATTCTCGCTAGATTCCCACTAAACAGCAGGGGAATCTTTAAACCCAATTGATATCCTCTCAAATTGGTGTTCAGGCCAGAATTACTGCCTTGAAAATAATCAAGGCTTATGTCGGGCAACAGTTGTTGTTGTTCAAGGCCGCTTTTGGCACTAAAGAGCGATATTCTATTTTCATGGTAGCCAATTCCTACATTGTTCTGGATACTGGAGCTTCGCAGTTGCAGCTTTTCAAGAGGTATCGTTGCCACTGATATGACCGAATCGCCCTGTACTATTTTTTGCAGTTTTTCATAGGCCAAAACCACATCTTCCTGAGCTTGTCGATATTTGGTCAACAACTCTTTCTGTTTGGCCTGTGCGGTAATTTTCTCCAAATAGTTGGTTTCACCGAGTTCAAACCTTCGCTTTGCATTATGGGCGAATTTTCTGAACAAGCTATCCAAATATTGGTATACCTTTTCTTTTTCCCTTTCGTACTGCAATTGATGGTATGCCGATGCAACGTCCCGTTCCAATAACTGCTTTCTGATCTCATACGAACTGCTCTCCATTTCATAGTTGGCCGCGTTCACTTTTTTCATGGCAAAATACCGTGTGGGGAACAAGAAGTCTTGCTGAACGCCAAAGACGCCTATAGCTCGATCGTTTAGGGCAAGATTGTTCTCGTCATAACTATAATAGATTTCGGTCTTATCAAAACTGAAGGCACTTCCGATCTGGGCATCGGCCTCCTTCACCTTAAGTGAAGCAGCTTTAAGCCCCGCATTGTTTTCAAGGGCCAGCGTACGCAACTCTTCAAAATTCATGGGCTGCTGTGCAACGCTTTGCGATGACATGAGCAATGCCAAGATGATGGTAAGCAAAGCCCCTCTTTTTTTTGTTCTCTTTAGTTCGAACCTCATCCCAACATTGTAAAAAATTGAATACAAGACGGGCAGTACCACCAAAGTGAGCAGGGTAGAGGATACAAGTCCGCCGATGACCACTGTTGCCAAGGGTCGCTGAACCTCTGCACCGGCACTGGTAGAGATGGCCATTGGCAAAAATCCCAGTGCTGCGGCAGAAGCCGTCAATAGAACGGCACGTAATCTACTTTTAGAGGCTTTTACAATGAGTTTCTCTTTTTCGCTTTCATTTTGTTGTTGTTTTAGTTCTTTGAAGTGCTCGATCAAGACGATGCCATTGAGTACTGCAATGCCAAACAATGCAATAAAACCAATGCCCGCAGAAATACTGAAGGGCATATCGCGTATCCATAAAAACAATACGCCCCCTACGGCCGATAGCGGAATTGCAGAATAGATGATCAAGGCTTCTTTTATAGAGTTGAAAGTAAAATAGAGCAGAACAAAAATTAAGAACAGGGCAAGCGGTACGGCCACTTTCAACCGGTTTTTGGCACTTTGCAGATTTTCAAATTGCCCTCCATAGGTGATGGAATAGCCCACAGGTAGTGATACCTTGGTTTCGACCAGCTTTTGTATATCACTTACAACAGATTGCAGGTCACGGTCACGCACATTGACCCCGATTACGATTCTTCGGTTTGTATCGTCACGTGATATTTTGGCAGCGCCTTCTGTATAGCGGATATCGGCCAGTTCGCTCAACGGTATTTTTCCCCCTGATGGGATATCGACATACATGTTCTGCAGGTTGGAAATATCTTTACGGTTGTCTTTGTTGAAACGAAGTACCAGATCAAATCGTTTTTCGCCCTCGAATACACTGCCTAGGGTTGTGCCAGCGAATCCCATTGAAACCAAGTCGTTGAGATCGGCAATGTTGAGACCATAGCGTGCAATCTTCGACCTTTTAAAATGAACGGTCATTTGGGGTAGCCCCGCTATTTTTTCAACGGTTATATCTGCAGCACCTTCAACGTTCTCAATGACACTTCTTACTTCATTCGCCTTCTCGTTCAGAATGTCAAGATCTTCTCCGAATATCTTTATGGCAATATCGGCCCGTACCCCGGTAATCAATTCATTGAAACGCATTTCAATGGGTTGTGTGAATTCGACCTCCATACCTGGAATCACGGCCAATGCCTCTTTGAACTTATTTGCCAGTTCATCCTTACTTTTTGCCGAAACCCATTCTTTCTTTGGTTTCAGCGTAATGATCACATCGCTTTCTTCCATTGACATGGGATCTGTGGGCACTTCTGCAGCGCCAATTCGACTTACTACTTGGTCAACTTCAGGAAATTGATCGATTAGGATCCTTTCGATCTTGGTAGTGGTCTCAATGGTATTGCTAAGAGAAGTTCCCGTTTTCAGTACAGGTTGTATCACAAAATCACCCTCGTCAAGAGTAGGGATGAATTCACCGCCTATGGTGGTAAAAAGAAAAAGTGCAAAGGCGAGAAGTGCCACCGCTGTTCCCAAGACCTTTTTTTTGTTGGCCAATGCCCATCTAATAACGGGGTCGTACAGGTAATTCAAAAAGCCCATGATACGAACCGATATATTTTTATCAGAAGGTTTTGAGGGTCTCAAGAATAGGGAGGCTGCCACGGGCACATAGGTCAAACAGAAGATCATCGCCCCAATAAGGGCAAAACTGAAGGTAAGTGCCATTGGTTTGAACATTTTGCCTTCGACTCCGCTCAATGAAAGGATGGGAATAAACACGATAAGAATGATGAGCTGCCCAAAAATGGCGGTGTTCATCATTTTGGAGGCCCCGCTGTAGGTAAGCTCGTTTAAGTAGCCTTTCTGCCCAGGCGTTGTTAGGGCTTCAAGTTGGGCACTTTTCTTTGTGATCTGAAAAGAAATGAACTCCACTATGATCACGGCACCATCAATGATGATCCCAAAATCAATGGCTCCCAAGCTCATTAGATTGGCATCTACCCCGAACAGATACATCAATGACAGGGCAAATAGCAAAGAGAGTGGAATGACTGACGCCACGACAAGTCCAGAACGTAAGTTTCCGAGCAATAAGACCACCACAAAGATTACGATCAAACAGCCCAAGATGAGGTTTTCGACCACCGTAAAGGTCGTTTTGCCAATCAATACGCTGCGGTCTAAAAAGGCATTGACATATACCCCTTCGGGCAGCGATTTAGAAATAGACGCCACCCGATCTTTGACTTCTTTGATTACCTTTTTTGAATTGCCGTCTTTCAACATCATTACCTGGCCCAAAACCTTTTCGCCCTCCCCATTTCCGGTAATGGCACCAAAGCGGGTGGCACTGCCAAATCCGACCTCTGCAATGTCCTTTACATATATGGGCAGCCCATTCTTGTTCTGTACCACAATGTTTTTGATATCTTCAAGCGATGAGACCATTCCTTCCCCACGGATAAAATAGGCCTGATTCACCTTTTCAATATAACCGCCACCGGCTACACTGTTGTTCTTTTGCAATGCAGTGAATACATCGCCGGTCGTAATATTCATGGCATTTAACTGCTCGGTGTTGATAGCGACTTCGTACTGCTTTAAATATCCTCCCCAAGTGTTTACCTCGATCACCCCGGGAATCCCTGAAAGTTGACGTTTGACGATCCAATCTTGTATGGTGCGTAGATCCATGGCCGAATAGGTATCTTCATAGCCAGGTTTGGTGTCGAGCACATATTGATAAATTTCACCGAGCCCAGTGGTTATGGGGCCTATTTCTGGGGTGCCAAAGCCTTCAGGGATTTTTTGCGACGCCGATTTTATTTTTTCGGCTATAAGTTGTCTGGGCAGATAGGTGCCCATTTTCTCTTCAAAAACAATGGTCACCACCGAAAGACCGAACTTTGACACAGAGCGAATTTCCACCACTCCGGGCAAATTGGCCATTTCGAGCTCAATGGGGTAGGTGATGAACTGCTCCATGTCTTGGGTAGATAGATTTCGAGAGGTAGTGATTACCTGCACTTGGTTGTTGGTTACATCGGGTACCGCCCCAATCGGTATTTGGGTCAGTGAGTATAGCCCGAAGACCACAATAAAGACCGTTAGCAAAAGGACGATGAACTTGTTTGCAATACTGAATTTTATAATATTGGAGAGCATGATCTTTAGATAGAAAGTTTTAAAGCTATGCAGCAGCAATAGCTTGTTAAAAAATGACTCGTATCAGAAGAAGATTATGCTTGTCTGGGAGGTTGAAGAATAGTGGCCTTTTCAAATAGGGAAAAAGGTTCTGTGTAAAAGAAATTGGAAGAGGTATTGACGGCCTGCTCTGATTTTGAAAGCGGACTGTAGATCTTGTTCAAAACAAAGGCCGTGAACACGTGCGAACATGATGTGTTGTTAAAAGGGAGTTGTTCATGTTCTTTTTTTTCATCTTGATGTTCTTGGCTGTGCTCATCTTGCAATTCTCCATAGTGCTTTGATAAGAAAACAATGAAATTGTCGCCATATTTCGAGGAATGAAATTGGGCATGTTCCATAAGCTCGTCCAATTTGAGCAACTCATCCACATCAAAGCCAATGCTATGCGAAAGTATGAGTATTGAAAGCACTATGGAAGCCAAACGTATCATGCGCAAAAACTAAATTACGAAAATCTCATTTTTTTAATATGACCTAAGTCATATGTCTTAAAAAAGCCAAAACGCTTTTCGTTTTTCTAGAGGTAACCCGTCAAAAATATCCGGGATATTTTCGAATTCATTTTTCAAATTGGAGGTAATGGGCTCGGCCATGATGTAGCTGTGAAGGTATCTGCGGAGCAGCGAGCGAGTAGGGCCGCAAACCGTCATTCAGCGCTTATTTGCGAATATGCTCCCCAAAAATCTTCTAAATGCCAGGTTTTGTCAATTTTTCCTTCTTCATTGAAATGGTGCAGATCAAAAGCGGTAATCTTGATGCGTCGGTTGGTTGCAGGTATATCAAAGGCCTTGCCAGAGTGTGTCACTTTCAATTCACTTCGTACAAAGACCAGATCGTTATCGACCAAGATATGGGAAGGCTTGCCTTTTAGATCGGAAAACATATTTTCAAAGTCTTGGGCATGTTTGATGAATCCTTCAATGTCAGGTGTCTGGCCTGGGTCTGCTGGGTATTGGGTATAGTTTTCGGCCAAAATTTCTGGTAAGACCGACATATCTCCTGTTGCAAATACGCCATAAAATTTCTCGATTACAGCTAACTTTTGTTGTCGATCGGTTTCTGATTTAGCGATGTATTCCTCAACGGCATTTTGCCTTTCTTTCTCAATGTCCACTGTTTGGTTTTTACAGGAAAACAATAGGGTCAACAACATTAAAACTGGCAGATAACTACTTTTTCGGTCCATTTTTTTGTGGGTTGGTTATTTTTTGATGGCTTATGGTTCTTATGACCTAAGTTACGGGATTTTAGCGTTGGTTTATTGCTGTGCTTCGATTTTCGTTTTGAAGGCATACAATGCAAATGAGCCCAGCCAATGTTGCCCTGCATAATCTCCATCCGTGATTTTGGAAAGTGAGTAATCTAAATGTTCGTTTGCTAAATTGTAAGCATTGACATTGTCTTTCAATGGGTAGAGACACCAAGCTCTTGAGAAATTCACTCCATCTAAATGAACTAGATGACCATCAGAACGATCTTTTACTTTTCCAGGACTGAGAGAAAGGTTTTGATTGAATAAAGAAGGCAAAAACGCTTTGGACCATTTTTCAAATTCTTCCTCAGAAAGCACTTTGCGCATAATGTCAATTTCTTGCAAACAAGGTGAGAGGAAATCATGTCCACTGGGTTCCCAATTTATTGGGCAATCTTTGTCATTGCTATAGAATCGAATTGCGGCTTCTTTGATTGCGTTGGCCAAAGCATTATTTCCTACTGTTTGTGCGTAGTCATAGGCAAAACTGATTCCAAAAGCAGTGTTGGTATGCGTACCCACCCTAATGGGGTAGACCAATTTTGGAAGATATTCTATGTAGGCATTTGAAATGTAATCTTCTAACGGTTTTAGGTTATTGTACCACTTTTGAGCTAAGGGATTATCCCAAGTGAACAGCTCTTCTTGAAGTTTGAGCAGCCAAGCCCAGCCATATAATCTTTCGAAAGACTTGCTTTCTCGATTCAATGAGAAATAAGCCACTTCTTTCTCGATGTTTTGAGCGGTAAGATTTTCGTCAAGCATTCTGATCGCTTCTTCTTTTTTGGCTAGGTCAGGGAAGTTTTTTAACAAATAGACCAATGACCAATGACCATGTACCGCAGAATGCCAGTCAAAGCAACCATAGAAAGCAGGATGGTGATCCACGGGCATTGCCAAATCGCTTTCCTTTGCCAATACCAATCCTGACTTATAGGGAAGTGGATTTTGAATACAGCCAAGCGGTAATTCAGTAAGCCGGTTAGCCTCTTTGATGTCCAATTCTATTTTTTTTGTGTTCTTGGTCGGTGGTTTTGAAGTGTTTTCTTTTTTTATGTCAACATTACATGAACATAATAAAACACCTATGCAACTAAAGAAGAGAAATGTATGCTTCATTGTTTTGTTGGTCAATTGTTTTTAATGATTGTATTTTCTTCACTACTATTTAATCCTTTATCAGTGTGTAATATCAGGGGATTAATGGGCTGGTGCCTGCCAGCCCATTGAGCGTATAAATTATGGCCTCTGTTGGCGATAGTTTTATTCTGTCCATAAGTTTCCGATCGAATAAGTTTTTGCTTTTCCACTTATTATTACCCTGTCTTTTTTGTTTTGGCAATATAGTTTCCCGACCCTATCTGAGAGTTGTACTGCATCTAACTTGTTCTTCCCAAGCCTTGATGACCAAAATGGAATTAATGAGCAATGTGCTGAACCGGTTACCGGGTCTTCCAAAATCGACGCTTGTGGTGTAAAAAATCTTGAAACAAAATCACAACTTTCTCCTTTTGCTGTTACGATTACCCCATCTGGATCAAGATTTATTTGGTCAAATACTTGTCTGTCAACCTTGATGTTCTCAATCTCTTGCTCCGTGTCGTAGACCAACATATAGTCTCTTGATCTGTAAACTTCCTTCGGTTCTATATTTAGTGATTTTCTAATTATATCAGGTAGCTCAGCTGAAATGGGCATACGTGATGGGAAGTCTAAATGATATAGATCGTTTTTTACGGACACGGTTAAATCCCCACTCTGTGTCTCAAAGACCATTTTGTCTTTTGGATAGTTTAAAATCGACTTTAAGCAATGGGCAGTCGCAAGTGTTGCATGCCCACATAAATCCATTTCAATTTCTGGCGTAAACCAGCGTAAATGTATTTTATCACTTCTTTCAACAAAAAATGCTGTTTCTGCCACCGCATTTTCTTTAGCAATTTTTAATAATATTTCATCAGGCAACCAATCATTTAAGGGAACGACACAAGCCGGATTACCTCCGAATGTCTTATCGGTAAATGCATCTATTTGATAGAGTTCAAGTTTCATTTTTGCTCCTTTTCATGAATTATCGCCAATAGTCTCGGATATGATTCCTAACTTAAAAAATCTTCAACCCTTACTTTGTCATAAGCGGTGAATTCATCGGGATTTCTGTTTATGATATCTGGAGGGATATTGTTCAATATATTTTTAAATTCTTCTTCTGTAAGTGAATCGATAAAGGATGCAAATTCGTTAGGTTGTCCCTCTTTTGGGAAATACCTTTTGTTCATCATTGCTATTGCTTTTAACATGGGGAGATAAGGTTGAAGATCTGTCGTGGTCGATGCCTCTTCACTATCTATCCATGCAATGGCAACTTTGGTTATTGCCCCTTTTTTGTACAGTGCCGTTTTAAGCAGTAATTCTATGTCAAAGGCAAACTTTTTTTCTATAAGGTCATCGATGATATACGGAATAACATCAGCCTTAAATGCCTTGAACCCGCATTGGGTATCGACTATATTGCCTAAATTAGGGATCAATCTCTTCCATAGATAAATAAATAGCTTGCCCCGATTGTTTCTTGCTCCCTTTTTTATAACGACTGAATTTTTTTCTCTCCGTGAACCAATGGCGGCCAATTTATTTTCATTCAATAAAGGTTCGACCAAAAGCATAAGTTGCCCCAAATGTGTGGAAAGGTCGGCATCTGTATAGATGACTATTTGGTTCTTTACCTTTTTTTGTTGAACCGCATTCCACATGCCATACACTATTGAACCCCCTTTCTGACTGTCTTTCGTTGAATTCATTGGTTTTGCAATCGGGTGTTTTTGTTCGATAGCGTCAGCCAAGAATAAAACCCGGGCTTGGTCATTCAATGCATTCTTGTCGATGATGTCTTGTGCTATTTTTCCACTTTGTTCTGGACAACCGTCATCTACAATGATTAACTCCCATGTAATCAGTGGTTGGTTTTCAAACAGCCATTGCAGTTGTTTTACTTTCTTTATAAGAAAATCTTCTCCATGCGGATGTTCACTGTTTTTTAAGATTCTATTGTGTTCTTTATAGACAGCGAAGACCACTGAGATCAACAGCGGTTCTGTTGTTTTTGACACCAATAGTTTCGACTTTGCAATTTTCAGGGCAAGCAAAATAAAAACGAGTGAAGCATCATTTTTGCCGATCAACTGGTCTTCTATTTTCTCTAGCTCAGAAATACTGTACGTTTCTAAGAGTGATTCCACCGTTTCGGTGATTTTTAGTGAATGCCCTTCATTGGTCAAATCAACTTCTTTCGGGCTGGATGCTATTATTTTTTGAAGCATTGTATTGAGTTCGATTTAGTTCTAATTTTTTCGCTTGCCTTCAAATTATTTATGTAGAGGCAAAATGTAGCTCTATGCACCCAAAATAGCAATAAAATAGATGAAAACGACTGTTTTCATTTTTGGGTCCAAAATCTTCAATCAGGTTTTTGATCTTGTCAAGCATTTTTTGGTTGTCAGACCAATGTTAGGTAGGCTTGGCAAGTTTTTATATTTTGTGAGCGACAAATCCCGACGGCGAGTTTGTAGACCGGTATAAAGGTGATGTCAAAAGAGAAAAACCAGTAGAATATTTTATGCTGCCCTCTAATTATATACAATAGATGGCGCTGAAAAACAAAAACCAACCGTATGACGCTTTCCTTTTGGGACATCGCCATAGTAGCCGCCTATGTCGTTGGGGTATTGGGGCTTGGCTTCTATCTTTCAAAACGCGCCTCGAAAAACCTGGAATCGTATTTCTTGGGGGGCAACCAATTGCCCTGGTACTATTTGGGGTTGAGCAATGCCTCGGGCATGTTCGATATCTCGGGTACCATGTGGACAGTGGGCATCCTTTTTGTATACGGACTAAAAAGTGCCTGGTTACCATGGCTTTGGCCCGTGTGGAACCAAGTGTTCGTATTCGTATACCTAGCCATTTGGATGCGCCGCTCAAGTGTCATGACGGGAGCCGAATGGATAACCTTTCGCTTTGGTGACGGCAAAGGGGCCAAGTTGTCACATATCATCATTGTCATCTTTGCGGTCATTAGTGTATTGGGGTTCATCGCCTATTTTTTTGAGGGCATCGGCAAGTACTGTACGTCTATTTTACCTTGGGATTTGGCATTTGATTTTCTAGGCTATCAGGTCTCATCGGCCAAGAGCTATGCCCTGATCGTGTGCGGCCTCACTTCACTTTACACCATCAAGGGCGGTATGCACAGTGTGGTGGCCACAGAGGTGATGCAGTTTTTTGTCATGACCATAGCCTGTATCGGTGTGGGCATTATTGCCTACAATATGGTCGATGCGGGCGAGATCGATAAAATCGTGCCCAATGGTTGGAAAGACCTTTTCTTCGGATGGAACCTCAACCTTGATTGGAGCAACAGCGCCTTTCCGCAGGTCAACAATAAAATTGCCAAAGATGGTTTCGACCTGTTCGGTCTGTTGTTCGTGTTGATGGTACTGAAAGGAATTTTGGCCTCTACGGCAGGCCCTGTTCCCAGCTACGACATGCAGCGGATTTTGGCGGCCAAAAACCCTGCGGATGCTGCCAAGATGAGTTTTTTAACAATTTGCGTGCTCTTTGTGCCCCGCTACTTCATGATCATCGGTTTTACCGTCTTGGCTCTGGTCTTTTTGGGTCCCGAGCTCATGGCCATGGGCGATACCATTGATTTTGAACAGGTGCTGCCGATGGCGATCAACAAGTTTCTGCCCGTAGGTTTGAAAGGCCTTATGCTCGCAGGGTTTCTGGCCGCTTTTATGGGCACCTTTGCGGCTTTCGTCAATTCAGCGCCCGCCTACATAGTCAACGACATCTATAAAAAATATATCAATCCGGGGGCATCAGACAGGCGATTGGTGAACTATAGCATTCTGTCGTCTTTGCTTTTGGTAGTGGTGGGCATCATTTTTGGCTTTAACGCCAGTTCGCTGAACGAACTGATCCTGTGGTTGAGTTCTGCACTCTATGGGGGCTATGTGGCGGCCAATGTGTTGAAATGGGTTTGGTGGCGGTTTACGGGTCACGGCTATTTTTGGGGCATGTTGTTCGGTCTTGTCGCTTCTACGGTCAAACTGTTCTTTTTTTCTGAATATGTCGATATTTTCGTGTTCCCCATCATTCTATTGTTTTCGCTTTTAGGATGTATCATCGGCACTTACCTCGAACCCTTGCCCAATAGGCAACAGGTAAAGGATTTTTATCGAAAGACCAGACCTTGGGGTCTTTGGGGCCCCATCAAAAGGGAGGTCATGGCAGAAGACCCTTCCTTTCTGCCCAATAAAGATTTTAAAAGGGATAGTTTCAATATCGTCATCGGCATCATTTGGCAAATGGCCCAAGTGGTGATCCCGATCTACTTCATGTTACGCGAAAACACGGAAATGATCATTTGGTGCGCTGTTTTGATCTTAACGAGTTATTTTTTGAAAAAATATTGGTGGAACAACCTTAAAAATGTTTCCTAATGCCACAAGACCCACTATTGATAAGCGGTACTTTTTTAGATGAGATCAGCCATGACATTCCCCATCAAAACTGGGGCAGAAAAGAGTGGGAGGCCGATTTCGGCCATATGGCCAAAATGGGCATTAAAACGGTGGTCTTGATCCGTTCAGGCTATCAACGGTTCTTGTCATACCCATCAAAATACCTGATGAACAAAAGAGGGTGCTATGAGCCGCCCATTGATTTGGTAGCATTGTTTTTGGAGCTGGCGGACAAGCATGGTATGGAATTCTATTTCGGTACCTACGATAGTGGAGAATACTGGCAAACGGGCGATATGGCACGAGAACTTGACGATAACCTTTTTGTCATTGAAGAAGCCTATCAACAATACGGCCACCATGCATCGTTCAAGGGTTGGTATTTGGGTTTAGAGCTGAGCAGAAAAACCAAAGGGGCCATTGACACGATTGCCCGTCTTGGCAAAGAGTGCAAAAATGTGAGCGGCGGACTGCCCGTTTTCATCTCACCATGGATCGATGGAAAAAAAGCGGTCTTGGCCGCTGATAGCACACTCAAGAAACCGAATGCGGTCTCTTTGGAAGAACATCGGCACGAATGGAACGAGATTTTTGACGGTATCAAAGGAGCTATCGATATCGTTGCCTTTCAAGATGGTCATGTCGATTACCACGAGCTCGAAGACTATCTGCGAATAAACAAAGAACTGGCAGACAAGCATGACCTGACCTCTTGGACGAACATCGAATCGTTCGATAGGGATATGCCCATCAAGTTCATGCCCATCAAATTTGAAAAACTGTTGCTGAAGCTGAAGGCGGCCCAAAAAGTAGGTTGCGAAAAGGCCATTACTTTTGAATTTTCGCATTTTATGAGTCCGCAGTCGGCATATCTACAGGCTGGGCACCTATATCATCGCTATATGGAGCATTTCGACCTGACCTGAACAAGATATTAGAAGATAACGTGAACCACTACGCTGAAATATACAGGCAAGAACTTCTGAACGAGGTCATCCCTTTTTGGGAGCGCAACGCTATTGATGAAACACACGGGGGTTATTTCACCTGTTTGGATCAGAACGGAAAAGTATATGATACGGATAAATTTATTTGGCTGCAAGCCCGTCAAGCATGGATGTTTTCCGTACTCTTCAGTGAAATCGAGCAAAAAATTGCTTGGAGGGCCATTGCCAAAAACGGCATTGATTTTTTAGAAAAACACGGCAGGGATGAACACGGCAATTGGTATTTTTCGCTAAACCGGCAAGGGCAACCTTTGGTGCAGCCCTATAATATTTTCTCAGACTGCTTTGCGGCCATGGCTTTTGGGGCCTACTACCGGTTAGAACCCGATGACAGGTACGCCCGAATCGCGATCGATACCTTTGAGAACATTTTAAGGCGAAAAGACGACCCGAAGGGGCAATACAATAAGTTGTACCCAGGCACCCGTGAGCTACAGAATTTTGCGCTGCCCATGATTCTCTGCAACCTTTCATTAGAACTCGAACACCTCTTAAAAAACGATCAAGTAGAAACGTTGACCAATGACATTGCCGATCTGATCCTCAACAGCTTCTACGAAGAGAAGTCAGGGCTGGTCTATGAGAACGTGGGTATCGATGGCGGATTGGTCGATAGCTTTGAGGGCAGGCTGTTGAACCCCGGGCATGCCATCGAGGCCATGTGGTTCTTGATGGATTTGGGCCATCGCAACAACGATACGCATCTGATCGATAAAGCGGGGCAGATCATGTTTCAACAACTTGAACAAGGATGGGACGATCGGTATGGTGGTATTTTCTATTTTTTGGATGCAAAAGGCCATCCGCCCCAACAATTGGAATGGGACCAAAAACTGTGGTGGGTGCATCTCGAGACCTTGGTGGCCTTAGCCAAAACCTATGCCTTGACCCAAAGCCCAAAGGCAAAAAATTGGTTTGAAAAAGTACATGAGTATACTTGGAGCCATTTTAGGGATACCAAAAATGGAGGGGAATGGTACGGATACTTGAACCGTCAAGGCGAAGTGTTCATGAAGTTAAAGGGAGGTAAATGGAAAGGGTGCTTTCATGTACCAAGGGCCTTGTTGCAGATTTGGAAAACACTTGAAAAATGATCGCCCAAAGATTTTTTTTATGGCTTGCCGTTTTAACCACCTTGCTTGGTGGTGCACAATCCCAAAAAGGGGTCTGGCTCACCGATGTGGCCAGCAAGGCGTTAGACAGCAAAGAGGGGATTGAAGAAGTGGTACAACGCTGCAAGACCTACGGGTTTGAGCAAATCTATGTAGTGGTTTGGAACCGGGGCCATACACTCTACCCGAGCGTGGTGATGCAAAAAACGTTCGGTAAAGAAGTAGCACCAAGATTTGCCGACCGTGATATTTTGGAAGAACTCATACAAACGGCACATGCCGAGGGGTTGAAGGTTCATGCTTGGTTCGAGTTCGGTTTTTCGAGCAGTTACCAAGAAGCTGATGGCGGACATATTTTACGGGCAAAGCCAAATTGGCGGGCAATTGACAATCAAGGAAATCTGGTTTCAAAGAATGGCTTTCAATGGATGAACGCCTTTCACCCCGAAGTACAGAATTTTCTCTTATCGCTCATTGCAGAGGTGGTTGAAAACTATGATATTGACGGTATTCAGGGCGATGACCGATTGCCAGCGAATCCCTCTACGGCAGGGTACGATCCCTTTACCGTAGAATGGTATAAAAAAGAACATGACGGGGTTTCCCCACCGAAAGATTACAAAGATTCCGATTGGGTCGATTGGCGGGCCGGCAAGCTTGATGAGTTTGCAGAAAGGCTTTATAAGACAGTCAAGGCGATCGATCAGCAGGTGTTGGTGACCATGGCGCCCAGTATCTTTCCGTGGAGCAAAGAAGAGTACCTTCAGAATTGGCCCACTTGGGTAGAAAAAGGGTGGGTCGATACCATCATTCCGCAGGTCTATCGATATGACATCAAGGCCTATGAATCAACCTTGCAATCGAATTTACAGTTCATGCCCAAAGACAGTACGGTTCCGTTTGTACCGGGGGTGTTGTTGAAAGTCGATGGGTATGTACCGTCTCGGACATTCTTGCAAGAGATGATCAAGACCAACCGGAAGTATGGTCTTGAGAGCGAGGTGTTCTTCTTTTATGAAGGATTGAAAGACCATGAATTATTTTTTGAAAAAACGTATCCAAAACTCTAATGTGATGAGCCGATATTTTAGCCTTTTGCCCGCACTGTTTTTGATGTTCTTGGCCACTGGCCAACAACAAGTCGATGTCTTGATTATTGGCGGTGGCGCAGGGGGCACGGCCGCGGGCATTCAAGCGGCACGAAGCGGTGTAAAGGTGCAGGTTCTTGAGCGCACCACATGGTTGGGGGGCATGTTGACCTCGGCAGGGGTTTCGGCCATTGACGGTAACCACAACCTACCCTCCGGTATCTGGGGTGAGTTCAGGCAGCGGTTGCGCGACCATTATGGGGGTGCTAAGGCCTTGGCCACAGGTTGGGTAAGCCATACCCTGTTCGAGCCATCGGTAGGCGACAAGATTTTAAAAGAGATGGCCGATATCGATGGTTTAGATGTTCAGTTCAGTGCAGCATACCAAACCGTTGAAAAAGAGGGTGAAGGTTGGAAGGTCGTTTATGACAAGAACGGAAAAAAGTATAGTACCACCGCAAAAGTTTTGATCGATGCCACAGAAACAGGTGAATTGCTGCCCATGGTCGAAGCGGAATTTAGACTTGGAATGGATGCAAAGTCTGACACGGCCGAAAAAGAAGCCCCAGAAAAGGCCAATGCTATCATTCAAGATTTGACCTATGTGGCAATTTTAGAGGATGTTTCAAAAAATCTGGAGACGCACAGAAAAAAAGGCTTGGTGAAAAAGCCGAGAGATTATGACCCAAAAGCTTTCGAATGTGCCTGCAAGCGTGAGGGCGGTGAGATGTTCGGGTCGGTTTCAGACTGCCAACAGATGCTGAACTACGGAAAGTTGCCTAATGGTAAGTACATGATCAATTGGCCAAACTGTGGAAATGATTTCTACATTGATTGGCCCAACCTATCAGAAGAAGAGGTTGAAAAAGAGATTGAAAAGGCCAAAGCGTTCACACAGGGGTTCATCTATTATATTCAGAACGATTTGGGCTTTGCCCATTTGCGGCTAGCCGATGAGTTTCCCACAAAAGATGGTTATCCCATGATACCCTATCACAGAGAGGGCCGAAGGGCCAAGGGCAAGGTGTTTTTGACCGTTGATCATTTAGAACGGCCCTATGATTTTACTTTCTACAGAACGGGGGTCGCCATAGGCGATTACCCCATCGACCATCACCATGATAAAAACGAGGCGGCACCAGAAATCGATTTTATCAACATCAAGGTGCCCAGCTATACGATACCCATGGGGGCCATGATCCCCGAAAAAGCAGGGAACTTTTTGGTGGCCGATAAGAACATCAGCGTATCGAATATTGTGAACGGTACTACCCGATTACAACCTGTGGTTTTGGGTATTGGCCAAGCTGCCGGTGCCATGGCGGCAACTGCCGTGCAAAAAAAGCAGAACACGAGCGGGGTTTCGGTGCGTGATGTGCAGAACAGCTTATTGGCAAGCAAGGCGTACCTGATGCCCTTTATCGATGTTTCTACAGATGACGCGGCGTTTGCGGCAATGCAGCGTATCGGCGCGACCGGGATATTGAAAGGATATGGAGTGCCATACAAATGGGCGAACGAGACTTGGTTTTACCCTGGCCGCATCGTTTCAGAACATGAACTGAAACAAGGGCTTCTGGATTATTATCCGAAGGCTGACAAAATCACAGCCTCGGGAAAGGGGGCTACCTTGAAATTTTTGGAGGGGGTCTTTTCGGTCATTGATAAAGAATACGATGTCAATTACATTGAGAACAATTGGAAAAAGTGGCACATTGATCAACCACTTTCAAAAGAAAATGAGCTGAACAGAAGAACCGTCAGTATTCTTGTAGATCAGATTTTACGGCCCTTCGAAAAAGAAATCGATTTTGAAGGAAAACCCTTGGGCTCTGAATGAGGGGTTGAACCACATGTATGGACAAATGAAAAAGGCACAGAACTTTATCTTGATACTTTTGATGTTAACGGTCAGTATTGGCTGTAAAAACAAGGCAAAAGAAAGTACGGCCAAAGCGGAATCTGACTACGACACAATAAAGAAACCGAACATTGTCATTATCTACCTCGATGATCTTGGCTATGGCGATGTGGGTGCTTACGGTGCCACCGAGATTCAAACGCCGAACATGGATGCCCTGGCCCATGGAGGGATCAAATTTACCAACGGGTACGCTTCTTCAGCTACCTGCACCCCCAGTAGATATGCCTTGTTGACCGGGGTTTATCCTTGGAGGAACAAAAACGCCAAGATACTGTCAGGTACCGCCCCCCTATTGATTTCGACCGAACAACAGACACTTCCCAAATTGCTCAAAAAGCAAGGATACCATACCGCAATAGTGGGCAAATGGCATTTAGGGCTGGGCGATGGTCAGGTGAATTGGAACCAGCGCATTTCACCAGGGCCCAATGAGGTCGGTTTTGATGAATCGTATATTTTGGCCGCTACACAAGACCGGGTTCCTACGGTATACATAAAGAATGGCCGGGTTGAAAACCTGGATCCCAACGATCCCATTGAAGTCGATTATGCCCACAATTTTGAAGGAGAGCCCACGGCCATCACGCATCCGGGGCTACTGACCATGAAATGGCACCATGGCCATAACAACAGTATCGTCAATGGCATACCAAGAATCGGCTACATGAAAGGTGGTGAAGCTGCCAAATGGAGTGATGTCGATATGGCCGACAACTTTTTGAAAAAGGCACAAGCCTATGTCAAAACCCATAAAGACCAACCTTTCTTTTTGTACTATGCCCTACAACAGCCCCATGTGCCAAGAACACCACATGCGAGATTTGTCGGAAAATCAGGAATGGGTCCAAGGGGCGATGTCATTGTGGAGGCCGATTGGTGTGTTGGCGAGTTCATGAAAACCTTAAAAGAGGAGGGTATTCTAGACAATACCTTGGTGATTCTATCAAGTGACAATGGCCCTGTTTTAAATGATGGCTATTATGACGAGGCGGTAGAAAAAGTAGGAAACCACGACCCCAGTGGTGGTTTGCGCGGTGGCAAATATAGTCTGTTCGAAGCAGGCACCAGGGTACCCTTTATCACCTATTGGAACGGTACCATTCAACCTGGGGTATCAGATGCCATGGTCTGCCAGATGGATCTATTGGCATCTATCGCCAAGTTGATCGGGATGGAAGAAGTGAACATTTCTGACAGCAAGAATGTATTGAATGCCCTATTGGGCACCAGTGACAAAGGAAGAGACAATTTAGTGCTGGAAGCAACTTCAAGAACCGCCCTGAGAAGTGGAAACTGGCTGATGATACCTCCGTACCATGGAGTGGCCATCAACAAAAATGTAGGGATAGAACTGGGAAATTCAACCGAATACCAGCTCTACAATTTAAAAGACGACCTTGGGCAGCAATATGATCTTGCCCAATCACATCCTGAAAAACTGGCGGAAATGATCAAAACTTTTGAGGCGCTGAAAGGTGAACATGACCAAAAATGAACATCGGGCCAAGAAGCTAAACATCTGGTAATTGATTCAACTCGACAGATTTAAGGCTACTACCGGTTCGACCTTTCGATTATAGTATATTCTTTTTCTTCATGCCCGATTCGGCCATCTTCAGAAATGGTTTCAACGATTATGGTATGGTCGCCCGCTACATCGCCATTATAAAATTCAATCGAAGCCTTATGGTGCTGGTCGGTTCTTATATCGGGATTCCAATAGATCAAGGGTCTCAAATCAGGTTTTTGGTCATTGGCGGCCCCATCTTGGCCATATTGGGGAACCGGGAACTCTTTTGTGGGAGACAATACGTTGATTGTGGTATCCAGTGTTCCGGGTATGGGCTTTGCCGAACCCCGTATTCCTACCCCACCTTTGGTAAATATGGAAATAGCGTGGCCTACATCTGGTGAATAAAATGGGTCTGCATCAGGAAAAACGGTGAGGTACTTGTTCTTGAAGAATTTGGCATATTTGATCAGTTCGACACTCTCAACGATTTCGGGAGACATTTGGGGCACAAATGCATATTCGTGTTTTTGTAGCAACCGGCCGTCTACCAGTAATAGGGTCGGTTCACCGCCCGCCACTATATGGGCCAACATGAACCCATCTGAAAACCGTTCGATTTCAATTTGATCGGGATAACTTGCCATTAGAATGCTGAATAGGCCATACGACCAATCTTTTTCTTTTTTCAAAAGGGTTTCTCCACGAATGATCACGTCTGGTTCCCCATAACCCCCATAAATTTTTTGACGCTCGGGGGTCAATCGATACCCTTCGACAACCACTTCTTCGAGTTGGGTGACATTGTAGAGCGAATCAAATGAGGCCGCTGTTTTTCTTCGCCATTGGTGGGCCAAGTCCGCCGCTTTTATCACAGGATGTGTTTGTTGTGCCACTGGCCTATGTTCGTAAACGATTTTAGGAGGGCTATGGGTTTCCAATGAAATGTCGATGTTTCCTTTTTTGTTTTTAAGATGGTTGGTTTGGAGCAATATCCGTTTGCGATTTCCATAGGTGTCATCCAACAAGAAATCAAACCTGCCCAGACTATCGGTCTGTTGCAAATAGATGGATGGCTCTTTGTCAAAAACGGTCAACACCAGTCCGATAGCTTTCACCGCTTCTTTTTTTGAACCGGTGGCCCGTATTCTTCCTTTGACGGACAGCCCGCGTTCTGGCCAAAAGAAGGAGGCTCCGTTTCTCTTTATGGGATATTTGTACGTGTGCCCTTGGGTCAGCAACAGTGCATCCAGATCGTGCGAACGCCTTTGATTTTCCTCGCTAAAGTAATACCCCGGATTTTCGATTTTGCCCAAAAGTTCTGAACTCAAAAGAAAATAAGAACGTATGTTTTGGCTTTCTGCCTGGTATAGGTCGCTGTTCATAACCAGTACCGAACCATTGACATCAGCGGTTTCTTCAATCGATTTTGACTCGTCAATGTCAAGTTTGGTCTGCTCTCGTGTGGCATATTCAGACTTGTCAATGGCCAATTTGCCCCCCGAATTTTGCGTTCCATGTTCATTGAAGTACAGCCGTTCGGCCACAGGTACCTTGTTCCCGTTCATGAGTGTAAAGGCGATGATTCCCTCCGGTAAGCTGTTGGAAGCCAGTTCAAAAACCAAGCGTTCTTTCTGCAATGACCCATCGACTGAATAATAATCTTTTCCCCTACAGCTGACCTTTACCGAAACGGAATCTTTAAGTTCATTTGAGAATACCTTGATCCTGATCTTATTATCGGTTCTGGCCACAGCAAGGATGCTTCCTTTTGAAAAGGTTTCCGGCAGGGCATAGGCCCCATCCCTGAATAGATTGTCTCCAGACAAGATTTTCGCATGGTAGGTTGTACCGATAGCGGCTTCCAAGAAAAAAAAGCCCATTCCTAGATCATTGCTATCAAAAGTGGTCACCTTATTGCCCTTATTATCGAAAACCACCCCCTTGACCCTTTTGCCCTTGCCATCGAAACCTACCGCCTTAAAGCCGATCTTGTTTCTGAATCCGTTGACCATTTTACCGCTTTCGGGAAAGAATCGAACATTGAGTTTAGAATCGTTGATGATGACCGTTTCTGTTTTACGAAGACCATCTTCATCGTCAACTGAAACATTGATCCAATCAATGTTTTTGGGAATTTCAAATTCAAATGGGGAAACACCACCATCATTTCGTTTGACACCAATGGTATCTTTTCCATGCGCCCAGTTTACGTACATCTTGGTCTCTTTCTGGGAAGTGTGCCCTAGACTCTTTGGCCGAAGTGATGAAAGTTGCCCGCTCAAAAATAATCGACCTTCACTCTTTTCAACGACGCTGATAGGGCCAACAATGGTTTTATTATCATTACTTGATGCCGCTAGAACCTCAACGTATGTCTTGAACATGAAATCAGTTCCAAAATTGCGATTCCATTGGGTATAGGCCCTGATCAAATAGCGGCCCGGCATATAACTATCTTGCAGTTCGAAAAAACCACTGCCGGTACCTTGGTCCAATTTAACCACTTTATGGGCCATGATTTGTTCATTGGGCGCGATCAGATCGACATAGAGAATTTTGCTAAGTTCGGTAGGGATATGATTTTCGGTATCGATTACTACGGCTTTGAACCATATGGTCTGATCGGTGGCATACACCTTCGGACCCAATTGAAGGTATATTTTTTCAGCCATGGTGGCGTGAAGTGCCGCACTATCATGTTGCTGAGGGAAAATGGTAAGGGGCAGCAGTAACATGTAGGTGAACAATAGCTTTTTGCCGCCTGCCAAAACATATTGATGTAGGGTAAGTTCGGTCAAAACAGGAAAGGGACACTTCAGACCAATAACAGCGATCATACCATTCAAATTCTATTTGCGAACCAAGTGCATAAGTTCAATTACAAGTTACCGTTTTTCTGTGTTTTAAAAGACTGGGTCAGTGATAAAGAAATTGCGGGCCAAGTTTCATGGAAACATATTGAAGGGTCTTGGCAAACTTTTCATTTACCTTGATCATCAACTTTTCTGAAGGTTGGAAATTCGTGTATCTCCCCACAGCCAATCTGTTCCATTACCTGCTTTAATTGTGTTTTGAGCAATGAAATGGTATGCTCGCCCCCTAATTTTCCCAATGCGGCCACTCCGTACATGAAGGCCCGCCCCAAAAAGGTGAATTGTGCACCACTGCCCAGGGTTCGGGCAATGTCTGGGCCTGAACGTAGGCCACTGTCCATCATCACGGTAATCTTGTCCCCATGGTTTTTGGCGATTCGGGTGAGGGGCTTGATGGCCGATTCACCGGCATCTAACTGACGGCCACCGTGGTTAGAAACGATGATGCCGTCGAGACCCAGTTGAACGGCTTTTTCGGTATCGTGTTCGGTGACTACGCCCTTGAGTACCAATTTACCTTTCCAAAGGTCACGAATAGGAGCTATTTTGTCGACATCCATACGCTTGCTGAAGGTTTGGTCCATAAAAAGCCCCAGCTGTTTTAAATTGAGATTTTTTGACATATAGGGCTTAAGCACTTCGAAACCGGGTTGGCCATGTTTCAAGGTTTCAAACGCCCATCGAGGTTTGCCAAAGATTTGCAATAGGTTCGAAAGAGTCATTTTTGGGGGCATTGAAAGGCCGTTCCTTATTTCCTTTGGACGGAATCCGAAAGTAGGGGTATCACATAACAGCACCAGTACCGGACAACCCGCTGCTTCGGCCCTTCGAATCAAGTCATTGCGCAGTTCTTCTTCCGTAGGATGATACAATTGAAACCATGCCCTGCCCTCGGTCAGTTCACCGATACGCTCAATACTTGAGGTGGTCACCGTGCTCAACACAAAGGGAATGTTGTGCCGGTAAGCTGCCTTGGCCAAGATTTCGGCAGCATTGGGCCACATCAACCCTTGTAGGCCCACTGGGGCAATGCCAAAGGGGGCATCATAAGTATGCCCAAAAAGTTCGGTCTTTAGATTGGCACCTTTATAGCTATTTAAATAGCTCGGCACCAACTCCACTTCCCTGATCTCTCGGGTGTTTTTATGTAGGTTGATTTCTTCGTTGCAGCCTCCATCTATATATTCAAAGGCAAATCTGGGTATCTGCTTTTGTGCCTTTGTTCGTAGGTCATCGACCGAAGGGTATCGTGAATCGAACACTATTTCTTTTTGGTTGCGCATGGTTTTAAAGCTCGAAAATCTTTTTCATCAACAGCCATTTTTCACCGGGTTTGGCGGTGGGCAGGGCTTGTTGGTACTGCCACATCAAGGTTTCCCACTCTCGAACTTTAGGATTTTTAGAATCTATCGATCGCTTTCGTTCAAAAGAAAAGGTGTCATCGACCTCCATGATCATGAACAGGCGGTTTTCGATTCGATGAATTTCCATTCCTACGATTCCGGTGTCCCTGATGCTTTTAATGATTTCGGGCCACACACTTTTGTGATGGGCCTCATATTCCTCAATTTTTTCTTCGTCGTTGACCAGATCCAATGCCCAGCAATACCTTTTCATGTTTTTCATCTTGTTCAATACCGAAATTTTTTGAAGACACTAAATCCGAACCAAGCGATATAGACAAAACAGCACAATGGCAAGACAAATGAAAAATTAACTTCGGGAACCCCCACCAACAGTACATCATCTACACCATTGCCGCCCAAGTCAATTATCATACCCTGTAATTTGGGCATCAATGCTCCACCCACTATGGCCATCACAAGGCCTGCCGCGCCGAGTTTGGCCTCGTCTTCGTTCAAACCGTTCAGGGAGATGCCGTATATGGTCGGAAACATCAGTGACATGAAGAACGATATGCCCACCAAACTGTAAAGCCCGGGATGTCCATTGCCAAAAATGGTTCCCAAAACACAAACACCGGCCAACAGGGCAAACCACATCAACAGTTTCCCCGGGTCGATAAATCGCAATAAATAGGTGCCGATGGCCCTTCCTGCCAAAAACAGTACAAAGGCTGCAAATTGATAATTGGCCGCTATGTCACTGGGCATATCAATGGCTTCTGCATATTGGTATATATAGGTCCAGCACATGATCTGTGCTCCCACATAGAATATCTGGGCCACTACCCCGAACACATATTTGGGTTTTTGTCTGAGCGCTTTGACGGTTTCACCAAAAGGCGGAATTTTACCGTCACCCTTGGCTTGGGGCATTTTGTTGACCAAGATCAAAACAAAAACGGCCAATATCACCAATCCCAATACCACATATGGGTCACGTATGACCATAAGGTCAGAAGTGCGTATCATGGCTTTTTTTGCCATATCCAGGGCAAAATAATCAGTGATGTCGTCAGACTGTAGTTTTTTGAGCACGAATTGTTGTGCCACGAGCAAGCCGAGCAGCAGCCCGATGGGATTAAAGACTTGGGCAAGGTTCAGGCGTTGCGTGGCCGTTTCCTTAGCGCCCATCGCCAAGATATACGGATTTGCGGTGGTCTCTAAAAAGGCCAGTCCGAACGTTAGAATATAGAGTCCTAGACAGAAAAACCAGAATTGTTCGGTAATGGCAGCTGGGTAGAACAACAAGGCACCGGCCGCATATAGTGCCAACCCGATCAAGACCCCGACCTTGTACGAATATTTTCTTACGAACAAGGCAGCGGGCAGGGCCATACAAAAATAGCCGCCATAAAATGCCATCTGTACCCAGGCAGCCTGTGAATTTGAAAGTTCCAAAACCTTTTTGAAGGCCTGTACCATAGGGTCTGTGACCGCATTGGCAAAGCCCCAAAGTGCAAAAAGGGTAGTGATTAGAATAAACGGGAACAGGACTTCTTTTGATACAACTTTTGGTCTGGTCATAGTATCAACTTTTTGATGGTTGCAGTGCCCTGTCGAGATGGGTATAGCCCCCATCAACATAAATGAGCTGTCCCGTGGTATGGCTCGATTTTGGCGATAGTAAAAAAGCTACGGTGTTCGCGATTTCTTCGGTTGTGGTCATTCGGTTTTCCAATGGAATTTTATTTTCGATTTCATTTAGTTTTTCCTGTGGATGGTCAAAAGTCTTGACCCATCGTTCGTACAAGGGGGTATAACATTCGGCAACGATGACCGCATTGACCCGTATCGAATAGGGAAGCAGTTCAACGGCCCATTCACGGGTGAGTGCGTTTCTGGCACCATTGGCCGCGGCATAGCCCGAAGTGCCCCCTTGCCCCGTTACAGCGGTCTTTGAACCTATGTTTACGATACTGCCCTTACTTTTTTTCAGTTCGGGCAGGGCATGGTGCGCCATCACATAATAATGCCCGACATTGCGCTCAACCGAGCGTTTAAATGCTTGATAGTTTCCTTGCTCAAGGCCCACACCGTCATTGACCCCTGCGTTGTTGACCAATCCGTCGATTTTGCCATATTCTTGAATCGTTTTTTCAATGGCGGCCCTACATTGGTCAGGGTCGGTCAGTTCGGCAAGGGCGAAGAAGGCTTTGCCCCCTTTTGTTTTGATTGCCTCGACAGCGTTCAACACATCCTTTTCTTTGCGACCGATGACAACAGGAATGGCATCTTCGTCAGCCAGCACATGGCAAATGCCATTGCCGATCCCTTTATCCCCGCCGGTAACCAGAATTACCTTGTCTTTAAGTCCTAGATCCATATATTCAATTTGCGGTCAACACTCCAATTTCAGCGAATGATACACGTGGATCGGTACCATTTGTTCTCAAGGCACGTAGTTTGATGTATCGGCCCTTGGTTCTATTAAAAGTAATCTTTTGTTCGATTCTATTATTGGCGATGTTACCGAACTCGCCGGTAGCGACCGATTTCCAGTCTTTGTTGTCAATGCTCACCAAAAACTCATAGTGGGTAATGATGCCGAACGGATAACGTTCTTGGTTGGGCCAATAGGTAAAACCCTTCAATTCATGTGCTTGGCCTAGGTCTATGGTGACTTCCCTTTTTTTGGTAGCCCAAAATGTGTTGGGGTCTTCATCCATAAGATGTTCCACAATAGTATCGTTTTCTTTGGTCGCTGATACCACGTTCCAATCTTTTTTGGGAATGTCAAAATAACCACTTGCAATGGAGGTTTGCTTGCCATTGACAGGATTGACGGCCAGCGCCTTTATCGTAACGGGCATTGGGGCCATGAAAGGCTGTTGGTATTTTTTTGAGGACGGGGTAGGGGGGTTTCCATCCAAGGTATAGTGGATATCGACTTTTTCATCGGGCACTGAGAGCGATACCATTCCCTCTCGGTTTCTTGAGATCGTGGGTTCGACCAATAAGTTGGGGGCATGGTACAACTCAAGGTTCGATAGCGTGATCGGGCCTTTTGATTCGATGATGTCGACCTTTATCTTGGAAGTCTTCGTGGTGTTAAATCGCAGAATGCGCTTATACCCTATGGTCGTTTGTTCGTGTAGCGTCTTCCAATCGCCATCCACTTCGGCGGCAACCGCAAATCTTTTTACCCGTTGCCCCAGGGGAATGTACTCTTGCAGCAAGATGCGGTTTACTTCGGTAGGTTCATTGAATTTGAGGGTAATGGATGCCGAGGTTATATCATCATCAGTGGCCCAATAGGTGTCTTTGTTGCCATCGATGGCCTTTTCGGCATTATAGCTTTTACTGTTGCCCCGTACATCTGAGGCCTGGATTTGTTGGCTTTGTGCCAGCTCGTGGGCAAAATCGCGATCGATCTGTTTTTTAAGGGCCACCAATTGTTCGACATCCTTTTCATGAACAAGTCCTCGGGCATCAACGGGCAGGTTCAACAAGAAATTTCCGTTTCTTCCTATTGATTCGTAGTAGGTGCGTACCAGTCTTGGCAATGATTTTACCTGGTGGTCTTCTCGGGGATGGTAATACCAACCGGGCCGTATTGAGGTATTTACCTCTGCGGGCAACCAATGGGTGCCATTTTCATGCCCTGAACGCAATTCTACGTACCGAGGCCAACCGGGATGGATCTCATCTCTTCTCATGATGCTCCAGTTTGTCTCATTGGCCCAGCCTTCTTCATTGCCGACCCAGCGAATATCGGGGCCACCATCGCTGAATATTACCGCATTGGGCTGTAGTTCGCGAACCATGGCGGTGGTCTTTTCCCATTCGTAATAGGTTTTGTTATCGATTTTACGGGTCTCGTTGGCACCCCCATAAAAACCTGACCCGCCATTGGCTCCATCGAACCATACTTCGAACAGTTCACCGTAGTCGGTCAATAGTTCTCGAAGCTGTTCATGAAAGATTTTCACGTATTCGGGGTTTCCGTAGTGTTCGTTGTTACGGTCCCATGGTGAGAGATAGAGCCCCAATTTCAATCCGTGTTCATCACACGCTTCCCTCAATTCTTGTACTACATCACCCTTGCCGTTTTTCCAAGGGGAATTTTTTACAGAATGTTCGGTGGTCTCGGTGGGCCACAGACAGAACCCATCATGGTGCTTGGCCGTGAGAATGATACCTTTCATGCCGGCTTCCTTTGCTACTTTTGCCCATTGACGGGTATCTAATTGGGTAGGATTGAACTGGCTTGGTGATTCAGCACCTGTGCCCCATTCCGTATCGGTAAAGGTGTTCATATTGAAGTGCACAAAGGCGTAATACTGCAGTTCATGCCATGCAAGCTGTCGCTCAGAGGGCAGCGGGCCAACGGGCTCTGGGGGCGCTACTTTGCCACAAGACGAAAAAGCCAACAGTATCGCTATGGCGCCGTACCAAATATTCTTTCTTTTCATTTCAACAAATACCAGGTATAATGGTTTGGGGTTATTTCGATTTCTAAGGTTGTGTAAAAATTACGATTGATGGAATAGGTCTTTTCAGTACTGCCTTCTTGCGAAATGTTCACCGTATTCGTAAGACCTGTATAGTACATGGGGATTTCTATGGTTTCTTTTATGGGTTCATCCGTCGGATTGAAAAGCATGAGAAATCCTTTTTCTTCAAGATGGGGGCTCACATGCATGAATCCGTCCCATGACCTTCCGTCAGGCCTTCTGAGATGTATGATGTCAGCATTTAAAATTTCTCGGTATTTCTTGTAATGATTAATCTGGTCGATTACCAGTTTTTTGGTCTTTTCAGTATCGTAGAGTCTCGGCCCGCGATAGCATGCCTGCACGCCCGAGCCGTAGTTTTGTGCCATATGGGCCTCATATGCATCAAGATGTTCTTCAAGGGGTTCTAGGGTGGCGGCGGCGCCTCCCCCGTGATACTCTGTCAGTGGTACGAATGTCCAGGCCATCGATGGGGCTTTTTCCCAAGTACCGTCATAAATATTCTGTCGGCCGAGAACGATCTGTTGGTCACGGGGCAATGACCAATTTACTTCTCGATAGCCAATGCCACATTTGTTCGACCCCTCTAGAAAATAGAAATCGGGGGCATTGAGGTAAATGCCCTCTTGGCGAAGCCAGTTATAAAAATCTTTGGTCATGTTCCATTGCACCCATTGAGAGTCTTCATATCCCTTATGGTATTTGTGCGAAGTCGAGGCACAGTGATCGCCGGGGTATGGCCCATCATGTTCCAATAGGTCAAAACCGGTCTCTTTTAGAAAGTACTTCAACTTTTCTAAATAACTCTTTCCCCATTCGCTGGCCAAACAAGGGGCATTTCCAAATTTGGTGCCGCCTGGCTTGCCTGTTTCTATATTGATCACATCTATGGTCTCATCAATGCTTCTGCTCGAAAAAAGTGAATACCCACCGAGTTCGATCCCTTTTGTATGGGCGTAGTCAGCGAGGCGTTTGAATTTTTGAATGTTTACGGCCGTGGTGTCTTCCATGTTCAAGCCACTGCCGAAGCTTAAAATGACCATCTCATAACCTGTTTCAACACACTGGTCGATGGCCGATAGCACCTTTTCGTCATCTGTGGTGGTCAGGTGCATGAAAATGGGGTTTTCAGTGATCCATGGAGCCAATGTTCGGTACATCTTGCGTTGCGCTAGCGAATTACGTTCCCTATCTGCCGTGTTGCCCAAAAGCAGTTCATAGGTTTTGAACGATTCGAACACCCCATCTGGTGTCACATCAATTTCAGGGCCAACGGGCAATTTGCTTACCAGCAGACAGGGCGTTTCCATTTTCCAATTTACCTGTGAGGTGTATTCTGGGTCGGACTCCCAAAAGGTAGTGACCGATGATTCACCTGCTGTGAACCCACCAAAGGCATAGTTGCTCTCAACATGCATGTTGGGCCGTCTCCAATGATGGGGGGTTTCGACCGGATTTTCAGTTTCGGGGAAGGCCAATAGCTCGCTTTTAAAGCGGTTCAGGGTTATCGTATTCGGGCCGTTGTTCATTACGGTAATCCATTTGGTGATCAAGGGCAGCCCATCAAAGATTTCATAATGCACATTGACGGTGACCCCGTTGAGCGCTGGATCTGAATGTTCAAAAGTCAATACGAGCTCTTTGCCTTTAGCATGTTCTTCTTCGGCCGTATGATAACGTTTGCTATTGTTCCATTTTAAGTTTGGTGATATGGTTTTGATTTCATGTGATATGTATTGAAAATCATTTGGTCTGGCCTTGAGTTTTGCCAACCATTCATTTTTTAGATACCCATGTTCTTTTAGGCCATGGAGCCCTCCAACGGCATAGGTGCTATCGTTGATGGTTACTTCGGCCTCTGGCTTGATACTGCGTAGCATGGTTTCTTCTGAAACTAGATTTTTGTATTCGACAGTAGCAGCGTTTGGGTGAAGCTGTATTTTTCGAAGAACCAATCCGTTGGTCAGAATTAGATTGCCGTCTTCTTTTTTAATTTCGGCGGTATAGCCGCTTGGATCGATCAACCAGTCTTTTTGATCGTTTTGCGAAAATGAAAAACTGATGGCGAAACTGCTGAAGAACAGAAAAATGAAAAGGGGTTTAGATGTCATCGTTTATAATTTCATTGGGCCAGGGTACTTTTTTTCCCGTTTTTTTGTGGCTTGGCATTTGAGCGTTAACCGCTTTTAGATGATTGCTCAATATGATGGCGAGCTCATTTGCTTTTTCAGGTCTTTGGTCGGCCAAGTTTTCTGTCTCACCGATATCATTTGTGATATTGTATAGTTCTATTTTCTGATCTTCATGAAAATAGATAAGCTTAAAATCACTCAACCGCACCGCGCTATGGGCACCGATGCCCGGCCCATTTGGTCCCCATTCATTTGGGTAGTGCCAAAATAGGGGGCGCTGATCTTTTGAAGGATGTCCTTTTAAAACGGACACAAAGCTCTGGCCATCGATCTTTTGCACTGTGCGGGCATTGGTGATATTGGCCATTTCTACAAGGGTAGGAAAAAAGTCTTCGATAATGATTTGGTGGTCGGTGATCGATGAGGGTTTTGTTACGCCCGGCCATTTGACCAACATGGGCTCTCTGATGCCACCCTCATAAATAGATCCCTTGCCACTGGCCAAAGGTTTATTGTGGGTATGGGGTTCGCCACCGCGTGCAACGGCGCTCAGGCCACCATTGTCAGACATGAAGAGGATGACGGTGTTGTCGGCCAACTTTTTTTCCTCTAGATAATCCATGATATCACCTAAGCTTTTGTCCATACCCTCTATCATGGAAGCATATTTTGCTTCGGTCGAATCTAGATTCTTATTCAGGTATTTTTGCAAAAATCTTTTGTCGCCCATAATGGGGGTATGTACGGCATAGTGCGACATATAGAGAAAAAAGGGTTTTCGCCCGGCCACGGAATCTAAATGGGTCAAGGCTTCACGGGTCAGGGCCTCTGTGAGATATATATCGTTGCCATGGTATTTTTCAAGTCTGGGTACGGCCCACACCGCTTTACCTTTTTTACCGTTACCAAAATTTTCCATACCGAGATAGCTCTCTGGCGCACCGGCCGCATGGCCGGCAATGTTCACATTAAAACCTAGGTTCAAGGGGTTTTCGCCCGGTGTGCCGATTGCACCGAAATGGGCCTTTCCGGTATGAATGGTAAAATAGCCTGCGGTTTGCAAGAGTTTTGGAAGCGGTGTAGCGTGAACGGCCTTAGGGTCGCCGGCCACAGGGCTCATACCATTGACATTCCATTCTGGAAAGCGTAGTGTCAGATGATTTTTTTCCATTGGCTGGAGCGCATCTTTACGTAGTGTCCAATTGGTGACTCGGTGGTGTGCGGCGTTCATGCCGGTCATCAGACTGATACGGGTGGGTGAACATACCGGCGTGGCATAGGCTTGGGTAAATTTCATGCCTTCTGCGGCAAGGCGCTCCATATTTGGGGTATGGTAACGGTCATTGAAAGGGGTCTTTTGGTTCCAGAAAGGCACCGAGGTATCTTGCCATCCCATGTCATCGACCAGAAAAAGCACAATATTGGGGCGATCTATTGTCTTTTTCTCTTGCGTTTGACAGCTTAGAAACAAGATGCAGCTACTTAAAATCCAATATTTTTGAGCTAAGGATCGCATGTTAATTGCTCTCTATTACGGCTCCATCTTCACGATAAAGATCTACCTCATCGTTCAACAATAGGGCAAGCACCGTCATCTGCTTGTCCAATACATGTTCGGGTACCTGAATATAGGTAATGCCAGGGTAATGGCTCCAATAGACCTTGCCCACCACTTCATGTGATAATTTGGTGCCTTCGCCGACTACCCAGATACGATTGATTTTGTTCTTCAATCCTCGAACCACGATTTCTCCCTTAGGATCGCCCTTGACAAAAAGATACAGTATTTTTCGGTTTTTTGACAGTGTGGTAGGACCATAAAAATGCTCTTTGGGGATGCCCGCAACAGTACCATAAATTGCTTCTTTGTGTTTGCTGGTCCATTTGCCCAGCTCTTCCAATATGTTGACTTGCTCTTCAGGTATTGAGCCGTCGGCTTTCGGGCCAATGTCAAGCAATAAGTTTCCTCCGTTCGAAATGACATCCGCGAAAATTCCGATAATTTGATCTGTGGTCTTGTAATCGTGATCGTTTTTTTGATACCCCCATGAATTGTTCATCGTCATGCACAATTCCCAATACTTATCCTTTGGCCGGGTGATGGGCATGCCCTGTTCGGGAGTCGAATAGTCGCCGTATCCTTGAAGCCTTGAATTGAGAATGGTCTTTGGATTGTTGTCCAATAACAACTGGCGAACCTTTGGTGCCTGCCATTCTTCTGAAGTGTGCTCCCAATCACCATCGAACCACCATAGATCGGGATTGTAATTTTCGGAAAGTTCCTTTAATTGTCCTTGATAATAGTTGAGAAAAGTGTTCCATCGTTGGGGCCGGTCTTCAATTTTATATCGGATGGAATCTCTGGTAAAATGGGTATAATCAGTATACGACCAATCGGGAAGCGAAAAGTAAATGCCCACTTTTAGATTGTTTCTTCGCAAGGCCTTGACAAAAGGAGTGATCACGTCACGCTTGGCGGCAGCGCTTTTAACGGCGTTCAAATCACCGAATTGGGTATTCCACAGCGCAAAACCATCATGGTGCTTGGCGGTGATGACCGAGTATTTGGCACCGCTCTTTTTGATAAGATCGGCCCATGCCGACGGGTCATAATTTTTTGCAGAGAAACCTCTTGTCTGCTTTAGGTAGTCGTCGTGCGAGATGTAACCATTGTAGAACGACCAAGACTCATCGATGCCATTGACCGCATATAGGCCCCAATGGATAAAAACACCCAGCTTGGCATCTTTGAACCATTGCATTTTTGACTCTGCAAGGTCTTTTTCTTGTTTGCCCGGATCTTGCGATAGGGCGGTCAATCCACACAAAAACCAGCATAAGAACATTAGGTGTTTTCGGATGTATCTCTGGCTTTTCATTACAAAACAAGCATTAGGTTATTTATGGTGTTTCGGTCAAGTTATAAAATGATATGGCGTTCAACCCTATGATTTTGTCTTGTGCTTCTTTCGGAAATCTCGACACATATTTCAACACTATTGACAATACTTCATGGTATTTGCCAGACAGCAGGCATACGGGCCAATCAGAGCCAAATACGATCCTGTCAATGTCAAAAGAGTCAAAGACTACGTCAAGGTAAGGATAAAAGTCACGTACACGCCATTTGCCCCAAGATGTCTCGGTAACCAGACCTGAAACTTTGCAAAATACATTTTTGCGTTTGCCCAATTCTTTCATGTAGTGGGCCCAATATTTTTCGACAACACCATTTATTTTGGGTTTGGCCATATGGTCAATGATGAATCGTTGTTTCGGAAATTTTTTGACCAATTCGAGTGCAGTGGGCAATTGTCGGGGGTAAATCAAGATATCGTATGTCAAACCGTATTTGGCGAGCTGTGAAATGCCATTTCGAAAATCGGGCCTTAGCATATAATAATCATCGGGCTCGTCTTGTACGATATGTCGAAGCCCTTTGAGAAACGGATTTTTAGAATACTTCTCCAAAGCTGTTTCAATATCATCGGCACATAGATCCAACCAGCCGACCACGCCTTTGATGAACGGGTGTTCTTCGGCACATTTCAGCAAAAAATCGGTCTCTTCTTCTGATTGTTCGGCCTGTACTGCCACACAACCATCAATTTGGTTGTACTTGAGTATTTTGGCCAAGTTGCACGGCATGAAATCTTTTCGGATGGCTTTCATGGATGAGCTGATCCATGAATGTGCTTTTGGGTCGTATGTCCAAAAATGTTGGTGGGCGTCGATTCTCATTTTTCCCCAAAGGCTTTGATATGTTGTTTTGAGCTTCCAAGCCCATCGATGCCCAATTCGACCACATCGCCCGGTCTCAAGTAACGGGGAGGGTTTAGGCCGAGGCCAACACCAAAAGGGGTTCCCGTTGATATAATGTCACCGGGCAGCAGTGTCATGAACTGACTTATATAACTGACCAGTTTCGGAATACCGAACACAAAATCTGAAGTGTTGCTATGCTGCATGGTCTCTCCGTTCACTTTCAGCCATAGGTCTAGACTATGCGGGTCTTTGACTTCATCTTTGGTGACCAAATAGGGGCCTAAGGGCGCAAAGGTGTCACAACTTTTTCCCTTTACCCATTGGCCTTCACGTTCCAATTGAAATGTACGCTCACTGTAATCATTGTGCAGCACATAACCGGCAACGTGTTTCATCGCGGTTTTCTCATCAACGTAGTTGGTTTTTTTGCCCATGACAATGGCCAGTTCGACTTCCCAATCGGTTTTTTGACTTTCTTTAGGAATGATCACATCATCGTTTGGCCCTACAATGGCCGAAGTGGCCTTGAAGAACAATACGGGCTCTTTGGGGATGGCCATGCCACTTTCGCTGGCATGCTTGGCGTAGTTCAGCCCCACGCAGACTATTTTTGAAGGCCTCCTTATTGGGGGTCCCAAGCGTACACTGTTTTCGATTACAGGACACTTTTCCGTATTTTTGCCCAACCAGCTTCTCAGCTTTGAAATACCATCACTTGCGAAAAAAAGTTCATCATAATCGTGAGTAAAGTCTGAAACATCCACTCGCTTGCCATTTGAAAGCAGCACCCCTGGCTTTTCTTTTCCTATTGTTCCGAACCGTATCAGTTTCATTCGATTGCCCTATTTTATTTTGATGACAAATGCTGGTGTGCCCTGTAGTTTCCTTTTGGCCGAATCAGGTATTTCAAATGTCAACCGTTCGTCATTTTTGGCCCATTTGATGTTTCCATCGACACCTAAAATCGATGCCTTGTTTCCCTTTTTGATGGGTAGCCCTTCAAATGCTACGGTCGATGGAAGTGATGTTTCTTCTTCATCCATCAAGTAGATCAAATAAATGTTTCCATCAGGTGTTGAGGTGACACAGACATTCCCATATTTGTACGGGGCCATCGCTTCGGTGCCGTAAATGGCCTCGCCGTTGACATTCATCCAGTCACCAATGCCCTCAAGTAGTCGATAGGCCTCCTCGTCCAATTCCCCTTCAGGGCTTGGGGCGATGTTCAGCAGCAAATTGCCCCCTTTGGCGACAATGTCGACCAAGGTGTGGACGGCTTTGTTGGTGCTCATATAATTGGCATTGAACGTGTATGACCAACCTCCTCCGGCAATGATACAAGACTCCCAAGGGTAGGGCAACGGTTTTTCGGGCACTCGATTTTCAGGAGTGAGATAGTTTTGGTTTTTGCCGTGCACGGCCCTATCGACCACGATGAGCCCTGGTTGTTTTTCCCTTGCTTTGGTTACCAATTCATCCATACGGATGTCTTGGTTCACTATTCTATGTTTGAGATAGCCATTATCATTATTCTTAAGTTGGGCATCGTACCAACTGGTAATCTGCGATTTTGGTGTTTTGGCGACCCAACCCCCATCTAACCAAAGAATATCGACTTTGCCATAATCTGTGAGCAATTCGAGAATCTGGTTATGGGTGAACTCAACAAATTTGTTCCACTTTTCTGGGTTTGCCTCTGGTTCGTAGTTCACGTTTCTATCTCTCGGAGGGTAGTAGGGATCCCAATAATAGGGACTGTGCCAATCGGGTTTTGAAAAATAGGCGCCAGTCCATAAGCCTTCACCCCTAAAGGCATCAAAAATCTCTTTGGTGATATTGGCTCTGGGATTTTTGTTGAACGGGGTCTTGGGGCCGGTACTCTTGTAATCGGTGTATTTTGAATCGAACATGCTGAAGCCGTCATGGTGCTTGGTGGTGAAGACCACGTATTTCATGCCCGCTTTTTTGGCTGCTTTTGCCCATTTTTCAGGATTGAACTTCACTGGGTCAAAAGTGGTCTGCAAGTTTTCATACTCTTTTACATACTCAAAATAGTTGTTGGGATTAGAGCCCTTTTTGCGCTCACACCAGCCGTATTCTTCAGGGCAGATAGACCATGATTCTACAATGCCCCATTGACTGTATGGGCCCCAGTGCATCAACAACCCGAATTTGAGATCTTGCCATTGGTCCAGTTTTTTCAGCACCAATTGATCGGTTTCAGGTACATAGCGTTCGTCTTCATAGATCGCCTGGGCCATGACCATGTCTACCACAAACAGAAACAATAGAAAAGACAGGTAGGGCAGTTTGGTTTTTAAACTGTTTTTTTTCATTTGATTTGGTTTAACCGTTCAATTTTATAAATCCACCATCTATAGGAAAGTCAGTGCCCGTGATGAAAGCAGCTTCATCAGAACATAGATATAGGGCCAGATGGGCCACTTCGTCGGGGGTGGCCATGCGCCCGATCGGTTGTGTCTTTGACAGTTTTTCGAACATTTCCTTTTCCTTTCCCGGATAGTTTTTATTGAGAAAGCCATCAACAAAGGGGGTGTGCACGCGTGCCGGGGAAATACTATTGCAGCGAATGCCGAAATCGACATAATCTTTGGCCACGGAATAGGTCATGGTCAACGCCGCACCTTTGGTCATCGAATAGGCGAACCGGTCTGAAATTCCGACCGAGGAAGCTATCGAAGCCATGTTCAATATGATGCCGTGCCCCTGCTGTTTCATATTGCTGATACAGGCGTGTATGCAATTATAGATTCCCTTGATGTTCACTTGGTAGAGCTTGTCCATATCGTTTTCAGTGGTCGCTTCAATGTTGCCGATGTGGGCAATGCCGGCATTGTTGACCAAGATATCGATTTGACTTTCTAAAATAATCGCCCCAACGACTTTTTTTACCTGTTCGTGGTCAGCTACATCGCAATGGTAATAATGGGCGGTTCCTCCTTCATCATTGATCTCTTTTTCAACCTGCCGCCCATTTTCTTGCTTGAATTCCAATATGTATACCTTGGCTCCACCAAGGGCAAACCGTTTTGACAATGCCTTTCCGATACCGCTGCCACCACCGGTCACGATCACCGTTTTTCCGCTGTAATCAAATGAAGTCATTTATTGCAAGGTTATTTCAACAATGGTATCGATAGTATTTCTTTCGTCTTTCGGCACATCGAGCAAAAGACCATACTTTGTTCTTTCATACGATACGCGAGCGCCGTCATCGTAGCGTTTTATACTCTTTATTTTTGGACTGTACCCTTTCAAGAAAACCACATTTTCATTCTCATCAAGCAGGTGCAGATATACCTTTTTCCCTTTTTGGGTGGAGGCCATTTTTTCGGAAGGTGGAATCGGTCCACTACGGGTACCATAGATGGTCTCACCGTTTTTGCGCATCCATTCGCCCATTGCCTTGAGGGATTTTTGGTGTTCTTCCTGTATTTTTCCATTGGGCATCGGCCCGACATTTAGCAATAGATTGCTACCATAGCCTGCAGCCTTTACAACGTATTGAACGAGTTCTTTTTCAGATTTGTGTTTTTGGTCTTGAAGATTGAAGCCCCATGACCCGTTGATGGTCTCACACACTTCGAACGGCAGATTGCCGATATCGGAAGCATCAGTGCCCCAACCTGTGGTATTCTTGCCCGGGAGGTCTTTTTCGAACATTTGAAAATCTTCGCCCTCAATGGGTGCCAAGTGATGGTTATTGCCTATTAGGGCCTGTGGTTGTAGGTCGTGTATGAGTTTGTACAGCTCGTCATAGTGCCAATCGACCTTGAGTCTGCCATATTTTTTGCCGTCCCAGCCCATTTGGTCCCAATGCCCATCGAACCAAATACCACCAATTTCACCATAGTTGGTCAACAGTTCTGTCAATTGGGTTTTCATAAAAGCGATATAGTTGTCCCAGTTTCCTGTTTCAGCCCTTCCCGCTATCCCTTTTCCGGTTCTGCCGCGGGGAAAATAGTCATCGTGGTGCCAGTCGAGCAGCGAATAATAGAAGAACAGTTTGATGTTTTCTTTTCTGCATGCTTCGGCCAATGTTTTCAAGACATCTTTTTTATAGGGAGTGGCAGTCACAATATCATAATCATTGGCTTGGGTGTCGAACATCGAAAAACCATCGTGGTGACGGCTGGTGATGGTAATATACTTCATGCCCGCATCCTTTGCCATTTTCACCCATTCTTCGGCATTATACCCTATGGGATTGAAGAAAGAGGGCAATTTTTCATACATGTCTATCGGTATGTTCTGGTTGTTCATCACCCATTCGCCATCACCAAGAACGCTATAAATGCCCCAATGGACAAACAGGCCAAATTTGGCATCTTGAAACCACTTTCTGGCCTCAATGTTTTCTTTGGTTGGGGTATAGTCTTTTTGCCCTTGGCCAGAAACCAGAATACAAAAAAGCATAAGGATAACGACAAGCTTGAAGTTGGGTTTCATAACATTTCAGGTTTTGGTTGTTTTCGCCATGCTTTTCCATTTGGAAACGAATATTCCTTCAGGGAGGTCGCTTTCATTTCAATACTATAACCGGGGGCACTTGGGGGCATATAGGCTCCATTTTTGATGACCACGGGCTCTAGAAAATGTTCGTGAAGGTGATCTACATATTCGATGACCCTATTTTGCATGCTGCCACTGATACAGATAAAATCGACCATCGAAAGGTGCTGTACATATTCACAGAGGCCTACCCCACCGGCATGTGGGCACACGGGAATATCAAATTTTGCGGCCATCAACATAATGGCCAGGTTTTCATTGACCCCACCTACCCTGCAGCTATCGATTTGGCAGAAGTGCATGGCATTCGCTTGCATGAATTGTTTGAAAATGACCCTGTTTTGGCAATGCTCACCTGTGGCGACCTTAACGGGTGAAATTGCTTTGGCGATTTTGGCATGGCCCAAGATGTCATCGGGGCTCGTGGGCTCTTCTATCCACCAAGGATTGAATTTTTTTAGCGATTCAATATTTGAAATGGCCTCGTCCACATCCCATTTTTGGTTGGCGTCCATCATCAATTTCAGGTCATTGCCTATTTCTTCCCTGATCAATGCCGCCCTGCGCATATCATCTTTTAAATTGGCCCCGACCTTCATTTTCATATGGGTGAACCCTTCTTCTTTGGCCTTACGGCACAGGCGTTTTATTTTTTCGTCTGAATAGCCTAGCCAACCGGCCGAGGTGGTATAGGCCGGATAACCATTTTGCAAGAGCTGGTCGATACGTTCTTGCTTGGCGGCCTCTTGTTTTTTTAGAATTGAAAGGGCCTCTTCGTATGTGATGGCATCAGTGATATAGGAGAAATCAATACAGGTCACCAGTTGTTCGGGGGTCATGTCTGCCAAGAGCTTCCAAAGGGGCTTGTTCTCGACCTTTGCGTAAAGATCCCATATGGCATTTACCAAGGCTCCTGTAGCTAGATGGATCACTCCTTTTTCTGGCCCCAACCACCGCAACTGGCTGTCACCGGTGACCATTCTATAAAAAGCTCCCATGTCTTGTGTAAAACTGTCAAGGGTTTTGCCAATGACCAGGTGTGACATTGCTTTTATGGCTGCGGCACATAATTCATTTCCCCTGCCGATAGTAAATGTCAACCCATGCCCTTCCAGACCATCGGGGTGGTCGGTTTTTAAAATAGCGTAGGCTGCGGAATAATCAGGGTCGGGGTTCATGGCATCAGAGCCATCAAGCGAACTACTTGTCGGAAACCGAATGTCCTTGACCTCAATGGCTACTAGGGTGTGCATTTGAAAAAGTGATGAATGGTATCTTCAAAACTAAATGATATGCCTGCCGAAGACCATTGTATTACTGACCAATTATGGTACTTTTTTTGCCTCTGGGGGCAATTTTTATATAGTTCTATGATATTTAATATACTCTTTTGGGGTCATCTGTTTGCAAGCCTTGAACTGACGATTGAAGTTTGAAATATTGTTGAAACCAGACTCGTAGGCAATTGCGGTAATTTTGCTTTGACTTTCGAGCAGTAGCTTGCAAGCATAACCCACTCTGATCTCATTCAGGTATTTGGTAAAGGTCTTACGGTGATTTTTTTTAAAAAAGCGACTGAAGGCCGAAGCATTCATGCCAATTTCTTGGGCAACTTCATTGGCATTGATGACCTTTTTGAAATTGTTGAATACGTATTCATGAATTTTGTGCAAACGGTCATTCTCTTCGGCAACAAATGAATTGATATACCCTAGACTTGATAAGGATTCATGGTTTTTATGGGAAGCCAATCGGTGCAATATTTCAAGAAGGGCAATCGCTCTAGAGAAAGAATCTTTTTTGAGCAACTTCCTGATCATGTTTTTTAGGTCTTCATCAACCTTGTTGAATTTCAAACCTCTATCGGCTCTTTTTATAAGCTTGGAAATCTTTGCAAATTCGGGGCGTTCAAAAAAAGACGCCCCAAAAAAGTCTTCATTGAAATGAATGGCAATGGCCTCGGCTATTAAGTTGCCACTTTTGATATACACTTCGTCATTGAGCCACATATGGGGCAGGTTCTTACCCAGTAGCACTACCTCACCAGCTTCAAATTTTTGAATACTGTCACCGATAAACCGGGTGCCGCTGCTTTTTTCGATAAGCACCAATTCGAGCTCAGGATGGTAATGCCATATTTTCAAAAAATACGGATGGCGGTTGCGGGTAACGGTAAACGATGATTCGTTTGAACTACTTCTGTTGAGTAAGTGCAGCTTCATGACCAAATAATTGCTTTAAATATACCGAAGTGTTGATAATATAGGCTCAAAAAGCCAAAAAAGTATTGAAAGTTGGTGAAATGCCTTCAGTTTGTATTCAAAATCAGACCATTTAACAAGGGGAGAAAATCGGTGCCCCGTATATTTGAAATACAAACAAAAGTCATATTTTGTACTAGAAAACAAGGCTATCTTGCCGTGCTTTTATGTTTATAGGTTGAACATGCCTTTTAACTACATCTTATGAAAAGAAAAAACGTCCAGCATTTAGAATTGGTTTCAGACCGACCTACAGAGGTCAGGGGTCCCCAAAAAGAAGAACACCAAGATTTTGTTGCCGGTATCCCGCCCTATCTGCGTGGGCCGTACTCGACCATGTATGTAAGACGCCCGTGGACCATTAGGCAGTATGCCGGGTTCTCTACGGCTGAAGAAAGCAATGCATTTTATCGACGCAATCTTGAAGCGGGACAAAAGGGATTATCGGTAGCTTTTGATTTACCGACCCACCGTGGTTATGACAGTGATCATGAACGCGTGGTGGGTGATGTGGGCAAGGCTGGTGTGGCCATCGATAGTGTTGAAGACATGAAGATCCTGTTTGATGGCATACCACTTGATAAAATGTCGGTTTCGATGACCATGAACGGAGCGGTGCTGCCAGTGATGGCCTTTTATATTGTTGCGGCCGAAGAACAGGGTGTAAAACCCGAACAGTTGGCGGGTACCATCCAGAATGATATCTTAAAGGAGTTCATGGTGCGTAATACCTATATCTATCCTCCTACACCTTCCATCCAAATTATTGCCGATATTTTTGAATACACCAGCAAGTATATGCCCCGTTTCAACAGTATCAGTATCTCAGGATATCATATGCACGAGGCTGGTGCAACAGCAGCGATTGAGTTGGCGTATACCTTGGCCGACGGATTGGAATATATCAGAACGGGGCTGAGGGCAGGACTCAAAATAGATGAATTTGCCCCAAGACTTTCCTTTTTCTGGGGAATTGGGATGAACCATTTCATGGAAATCGCCAAAATGCGTGCTGGTCGAATGTTGTGGGCCAAGCTGGTGAAACAGTTTGATCCCCAGAACGCAAAATCTATGGCATTGCGAACGCATTGTCAGACCAGTGGATGGAGCCTTACCGAGCAAGATCCCTTCAACAATGTGGCCAGAACCACGATCGAGGCGGCCGCGGCAGCCTTTGGTGGTACCCAAAGCCTGCATACCAATGCATTGGATGAGGCCATAGCGCTGCCTACCGACTTTTCGGCCCGTATTGCCCGAAACACGCAATTATATTTACAGGAAGAAACCCATATTACCCGTACGGTAGATCCTTGGGCGGGCAGCCATTATGTAGAATCATTGACCGAACAGCTTGCGGCGGAAGCCTGGAATCTTCTTCAAGAGGTCGAAGAGCTGGGGGGCATGACAAAGGCGATAGAGGCGGGCATACCCAAGATGCGAATTGAGCAGGCCGCTGCCAAAAAGCAAGCTCGAATCGATGGAGGAAAAGAAGTGATCGTCGGCGTCAACAAATATGTGTTGGAAGAAGAAGATGACCTTCAGATATTGGAGGTCGATAATCAGCGGGTGCGGCAGCAACAGGTTGCAAGAATCGAAAAGGTGAAAGCTGAAAGAGACGAAAAAAGAGTAGCTTCATGCCTGCAATCCATTGCAGAGGCGGCTAAGGCCAAGTTAGGGGGCAAGGGCGATAATCTATTGGCATTGTCGGTCGAAGCGGCCCGGGCCAGGGCCACTTTGGGTGAAATCAGTGATGCGATGGAAAAAGCCTTTGGCCGCCATGAAGCAGAAATAAAATCATTTACAGGTGTGTACGCAAAAGAATTGAAAGAAGACCCACTTTTTGAAAAGGCGAGAAAACTCTCTGACCAAATAGCGGAACAAGAGGGTAGAAGACCGCGCATCATGATTGCCAAGATGGGGCAAGATGGGCATGACCGTGGGGCAAAGGTAGTGGCCACGGCCTATGCCGACTTGGGCTTTGATGTTGATATCGGCCCGTTGTTCCAAACGCCTAAAGAGGCGGCCCAGCAGGCTGTTGAAAACGATGTGCACGTCATTGGGGTGTCGTCATTGGCGGCCGGCCATAAGACCTTGGTTCCTAAAGTGATCGAAGCATTGAAAGAACTGGGCCGCGAAGATATTTTGGTCATCGTAGGAGGGGTGATTCCGAAACAAGATTACCCGTTTTTGTATGACGCCGGAGCGGTCGGCATTTACGGTCCGGGCACAAAAATATCAGAGGCCGCAATCGATATTTTGAACGTTTTAAAACACTAATTTGCCTCTTGTAGCTTTCGAATCTGTTTCAACAACATTTTCTTGGGCATGAAAGGAATCATTTTCATCATTAATTTTTGGTTTGTCCTGAGCCCGGAAACCACATCGAGCTTTCCGTTCAACATGCCGTCATAACCATCTTTGGCCACGCTTCTGGCGCTGACGGTCTTGTCAAAAAGATCGGTCTTGTCCATACCCGATACCTTGGCAAACTCTGTCTCGGTGGCGCCTGGCATCAAGGTGGTGACGGTGATATTGGTGTCGTGCAGTTCTTCGGCAATGGCGTTGCCAAAAAAGGTGACATAGGCTTTGGTCGCGTAGTAAACGGCCTGTAATGGGCCTGGCATGAAACTGGCCGTTGACGATACATTCAAGATTCTGCCCTGGTTTCTCGAAACAAAACCGGGCAAAAAATGGCGGGTCAGAGCGGTCAGGGCCACTACGTTCAGATCGATCATGGCCAGATCTTGTTCCCAAGATCGTTCATAGAATTTACCGCGCCCTCCAAAACCGGCATTGTTGATCAGATATTCGACCTCGATTCCCGTATTGCTGACCTCGTCGTAGATTTCTCTTGGGGCATTACTGACCGTTAGGTCTTTGGCGATGATCTTTACCTGTACGCCATGATTCGATTCCAGTTCTGATTTTAAAGCTTCCAGTTTTTCTTTGCTACGGGCCACGATGACCAAATCACCGCCTTGCTCAGCATGAATTCGTGCCAATTCTTTTCCAATTCCGCTTGAAGCTCCTGTGATCAATGCTACATTTTTCATAATATGTGAGTACTTACTTTTTATTTGAATTAAATTTTTTTAAACTTGATATTTATCCAGAAGAAATGTTTGGAGATGTTTTTGTGTATCAATGCCATCTTTGACAATTCCGCTCAATATACTTTCCAAAAGATGCTGTAACACATCTGCTTCCTTTTTGGGGTCTTCATATCCCAACTCTTTAAAGGCCCAAGCCAATTTATCTGTCAAGGGCTGTGTTTTCTCCTTACCCGAGATTTCCAATTCCCATTTTAGTTTGAACTGTAGTTTCCAAAAGTGGTACTTCTCTACATCGCCTTCGAAAAGAAGGTTAATGGCCAACGACAATACTTTTTTTGGATCTTGCTCTATGATAATTGGGGCGTACAGCGCAGCTGCCCTTTCAAATGCTTGTTGCATAATGGCATCCAAAAGTCCTTGTTTACTCTTGAAATGACGAAAAATCAATCCTTCAGACACCTTGGCATGTTTTGCTATTTTGCTTGTGGAAACCACATTGTACCCTTCATTCGCAAAGAGCTCAAGAGCCGAACTGAGTATTTTTTCCTGCTTTTCCGTCATAAAAGTGAGTAATCACTGCAAATTTAAATAGCATTTCTGAAATCCACAAAGCAATTATAAATTTTAACTTTCCTTTATGGCTTCAAACCATTTTATTATTTAAATATTTAATAATCAATTATTTAAGTGTTGTTCTTTGATTTTTCTCTAACTTGGATCTGATATTTCTTGACTGGGAGATAAAAATTCCATATTTTTAAATATACAATATAAGTAAGCGCTCACTTTTTGTAATGAAAGCACAATCAATCCTCTTCTCGTCACTGTTTTTGGCGGCGGCCCTACTTCTGGCCACTACCGGTCGACCAACTACTTCCATCTACATTGAAGTGCCCACTGATGAAGACACCGATCTATCTTCTGAAGAGGCTTTTCACAAGATGATGGATGTGCTGACCCATGAACGTTGTGTGAACTGCCATCCTAGCGATAATGTTCCCAAGCAGGGTGATGATAGTCACCCCCATTATTTTGGAATTGAACGGGGAGAGCACAATTTAGGATACCAGGCAACAAATTGTACCACTTGCCATCAGACCGAGAACAATCCGTATTCAGGGGTGCCCGGGGCACCGGAATGGTCATTGGCACCCCATTCTATGCGTTGGGAAGGGTTAGACAGGTTTGAAATTGCCGAATCGATGATGGACCCACAGCGAAATGGTGGGCGAACACCCGAAGAAACCCTGCACCATTTGACAGAACATGAATTGGTACTTTGGGCTTGGACACCCGGAGTTGATGCTGAAGGGAATCAGAGGGAACTGCCGCCCGTTCCGTTGGAGGAATATCGAGAGGCGGTCAAAAAGTGGTTTGAAGAAGGACACAAAATCCCATCCAAATAAAAAAGAGATCATGAGCATATCATTTAAAGTCAACGGTGAGTCCCATACCGTGAAAATTACCGATGTCGATACTCCCTTATTATGGGTGGTACGCGATATCTTGAACCTAAAGGGCACAAAATTCGGTTGTGGCAAGGCGGCTTGTGGGGCATGCACCTTGCATGTAGATGGAGAAGCCGTGCGCTCATGTTCTTATGCCGTAAAGTTTGCAGAAGGAAAAGAAATCACCACTATTGAAGGTCTGGGCAATGAAGAAAATCCGCACCCGGTACAACAAGCGTGGATCGAGGAAGTGGTACCACAATGTGGCTATTGCCAGCCGGGCTTTATAATGGCGACCGCAGCGCTTTTAAAAAAAGTGCCCGATCCCACAGACGAAGATATCGACAACAATATTATCAATGTGTGCCGATGTGGCACCTATTATCGCATGAGAAAGGCCATTAAAAGGGCCGCTGAGCTCAGTTCGGAAAATATGGAAACGGAAACCCAAAATTCTTAGGCCATGGCAGGGAAAAAGAAAATATCTAGGCGCAAGTTTTTGGTAAGGGGCGGACTTGGCACGGCCGGAGTATTGGCAGTAGGGGCATATATCTTTAGAAACCCTATTCGACGCAGCATATTGGAGATGGCGAATACGATGGAAATGTCTTATATGGGCGAGACCAAAAACCCCATGGTCTGGTTTGAACTATTGAAAAACAACACGGTATTGCTGCATTCGCCAAAAGTAGAGATGGGGCAAGGCACTTTTACCAGTTTGGCACAAATGGCCGCAGATGAGCTTGAGGTGCCCCTAGATATGGTAGAAGTTGTTCATGCAGCCACTGCTACAGGAAACATTGATGGCATGAGTACCGGGGGCAGCACTTCCGTTTCAGGTCTATGGCAACCGCTACGCGAACTGGCAGCAACCATGCGTGAAATGATCAAGGCGCAGGCAGCGGTGAAATTGGGAGTGGATATGGGCAGTGTTACGGTCAAGGAAGGAATGGTTTCCGCCGATGGAAAATCATTGACATATGCCGAGGTCGCTGAAGGCGTAACAGAGTGGCCCGAGGTAGACGTTCCGAAATTAAAACCGACAAGCAGCTACAAATTTGTGGGGAAACCCATTCCCCGTATTGATTTGAAAGATAAGGTTTTTGGCACGCCCATGTTTGGTATGGATGCTTCTGCGCCCAATATGCTCTATGGGGCAGTGGTAAGGCCCACAAAGATCGGGGCTACATTTGTCAGTGCCGATACCTCAAAAGTCGCAGAAATGCCCGGGGTGATCGCTGTTGTTGAAGAGGTCGATTTTGTTGGGGTCGTGGCAGATACCTACCAACAGGCAGAGAACGCCAAAAATGCCATTTCAATAGAATGGGACGCCCCCAATAATTTAACAACGGCCGACATAGAATCAATGATGACTGTCGGAAATGGCAAATCCACCATTATTCAAAAAGAGGGTGATGCCATTGAAGAGAATGATGACGGGGTAGAAGTACTGGAATTCCGTAGCCCGATAGGTGCCCATGCCCAAATTGAGCCCAACGGTGTACTGGCCTCGGTTGAAGATGATAAGGCGACGATCACCATCTCTACCCAAGTCATAGGCATTACCCGAAAAGAGGTAGCCGAAAGACTTGGCTTTGATGAGGAAAATGTGAACGTAATACCCACCTATCTGGGAGGTGGCTTTGGGCGAAGGCTGCATACCCCACATGCGGTCCAGGCAGCGGTGATGTCAAAGGCAGTGGGGAAACCGGTCAAATATTTCTTCACCAGAAAAGAAGAATTTCAACATGACATGTTTCGACCACCCACCCATCATGTGGTCAAGGGAAGATTAAACGCTGAGGGGCATTTGCAAAATTTGGAGCACCACTTTGTGAGCGGTGACGTAGGCAACAATTCGGTACTCATACCCAATTTTGTGCCCACTATTTTGGGGGCCGACATTGGAAGCATTAGAGGTGGATTCGTACAATACACCAATGTGCCCAACCACAGGGCCGTATACTGGCATGTGCCATTGCCCTTTGCCACTAGTTGGTGGCGAAGCTTGGGACTGTTGGCCAATACGTTTGCCATTGAAAGCTTTATAGATCATATGGCTCACAAAGCAGGAAAAAATGCAGCTGATTTTCGTATGGCCAGCATAGCCGATGATGAAATGGGCAAACGTTTGAAGGCCACGATTACGGCCGCTGTGGAAAAAGCAGGGTATACAGAAGAGGTGACCAACGAAAGGGCCATGGGCTTGGCCGCTTCCATTGATGCCGGAACCCCTTGTGCCCAAGTAGCTGAAGTTTCCATCGAAGACAATGAAATTGTGGTTCACAGCGTAACGGTCGCCCTTGACCCAGGAATCGCCGTTAATCCCGATCAAGTAAGGGCGCAGTGCGAAGGTTGCGTCATTATGGGGATGAGTGCCGCTATGCATGAACAGATGTTCGTCGAAGAAGGAGAATTGAGGCCCATCATATACGGGCCTTATGAAATGGCGCTCATGAAACATGCACCGAAAGAAATCGATGTGGTGCTTTTGCAGGGAATCGATAGACCAGGCCCTGTCGGGGAACCGCCGTTGGGCCCCATTGGTGCGGCTGTGGCCAATGCAGTATTCCGCTTGACAGGAAAGCGTTTGACAAAAATGCCCTTGCGTTTGTCATAGCCTTGCACTTTCTTCATTGCTTTCATAATTTAGGGGCATGACTACTACATTGAAAGAAAGTTTTCACCACCTCTTTGAGCTTCCCTTATTGGACGAAATTGAAGAAGTAGGCGTTCCGCTGCAATTTCAAGAAGGGCAAAAAATCATGGAAATAGGAGAGTATATCAAGGGAATGCCCTTGTTGATCTCTGGCGTGATCAAGATCTTGCGCGAAGATGATGAAGGTGATGAGCTTTTGCTGTATTATTTAGAACGTGGAGATACCTGTAGCATGACCATGGCCTGCTGCTTGGGAGATACCAAAAGCGAGATCAGGGCCATTGCAGAGACCGATGTTTCGTTGGTCATGGTGCCCATTCGTAAAATGGAGGAGTGGATTTCCAAATTCCGTTCTTGGCGGAACTTTGTTTTTGAAAGTTACCATAACCGTTTGAACGAGATGCTTTCCACAATCGACAGCATTGCCTTTATGAACATGGACCAAAGGCTCATGGAATATTTAAAGGAGAAGGTGCGGATCAATCAATCCAATACCATTCAAAATACACATCAAGAAATCGCCTATGACCTACATAGTTCCCGGGTGGTCATTTCCAGATTATTGAAACGATTGGAAAAATTGGGTAAGGTCAAACTGCACCGAAACCATATTGAGACCATAGATCTTTGAAGCTGTGTGACCAAGGTTACACCTTATCTGGTAATTGATTGGTAACTTTGCCTGCCCATTGGCCATCATGTTGAAACGCTATTTTCCCATATTCGAATGGCTGCCCAGATATAAAAGATCATATCTGGCCGGAGATATATCGGCAGGGTTTACCATTGGGATCCTATTGGTGCCCCAAGGTATGGCCTATGCCATGATAGCAGGGCTGCCCCCTGTTTTTGGGCTTTACGCAGCCCTATTGCCACAGCTGGTCTATGCGGTAATGGGCACCAGCGGAAAACTTTCGATCGGGGCAGTGGCCATCGACTCACTTGTTGTGGCCTCGGGCCTAGGGGCTTTGGCCCTTTCCGGCATTGAGCAATATATTGCCATGGCCATTTTCTTGGCCCTTTTCGTTGGGGTAATTCAATTGGCCTTTGGTTTTCTTCGAATGGGCTTTCTGGCCAATTTTCTCTCTGAACCTGTCATTGGCGGATTCACCTCGGCCGCTGCCATTATCATCGGCATGAGCCAAATACACCATCTGTTGGGATTGGAAGTGGAAACAGGTGGCCGCATACGCTACCTGCTTCGAGATACCTTGGCACATCTAGATCAGGTGCACTTGTTGACATTGACCATAGGCCTCGGGGCCATCGCCGTAATTGTACTATTGCAACAATTGAGCAAGAAGCTACCGGCAGCGTTCATTGCAGTGGCCATTTCGATCTTGGCCATTTATTTTTTGAATTTAGGTGATTTAGGAGTAAAGATTGTGGGAGACATTCCCCAAGGGCTGCCCTCGTTCAAGGTTCCTGCCGTTGAGGGAGAGCAGATCTGGAACCTTTTTCCCATAGCCATGACATTGGCCTTTTTGTCATTTGTGGAAGCCATTTCCATAGCAAAGGCCATGGGTGGTAAAGAAAACAGGGAAACGTTGCGACCAAACCAAGAACTATTGGCCCTGGGCACGGCCAACCTTATCGGTTCGTTCTTTCAATCATATTCAACGACGGCCGGCTTTTCTCGAACGGCGGTCAATGTCAAGGCTGGAGCAAAAACGGGCATATCGGCCATGATAAGTGCCCTGGTGGTCGGGTTGATCTTACTTTTTTTGACACCGGTCTTTAGATACCTGCCCAATACCGTACTGGCGGCCATCATTTTGGTTGCCGTCTATAGCCTGATCGATATAAAATATGCGGTAAAACTCTATAGATCCAGAAAAGACGAGTTTATATTGTTGATGGTCACTTTCTTGATTACACTTGCCGTTGGCATTATGGAAGGTATAGTACTCGGAGTACTGTTTTCACTTGTTTTATTGGTGTATAGAACATCGAAGCCCCATATAGCCGTTTTGGGAAAGATCAAGGATACGGAGTATTTTAAAAATGTCGATCGTTTTGCTGAAGACATTGAAGTATATGAAGATACCTTGTTGCTTCGATTTGACGGACAGCTCTATTTCGCCAATAAGGAGTATTTCAAAAAACAGCTGCACAAGAACATTGCTTTAAAAGGACCTGAACTGAGATATGTCATTCTCAATGCAGAGTCGATCAACTATATTGACAGCACCGCAATAAACATGCTAAGACAGGTGTTGGATGATTTCAAGAAAAGAAAGATCGAACTTTTGGTTGCGGGCGCCATAGGGCCGACCCGTGATATTCTATTTGGGAGTGGATTGGCCAATGAAATTGGGATTCAAAAACTCTTCGTAAGAACCATTGAAGCGCTCGACTACTGTCAAAACGCCAAAGCGAAGACCCCAATGCAATCAAAAGTATCTGAACAATCGAAAGGCTCACGTTTTGTAACTTAAGTAGCATTGTACCTTAAAAATACCTTGTACTTTTGAAGAAATTTATTGATTATGACTATTGAACAGATATACACAGGATGTTTGGCCCAAGGGGCCTATTATATTGAGAGTGAAGGTGAGGTGGCCATCATAGACCCGCTCCGTGAAGTAAAACCCTATCTTGAAAGGGCCCATCGCGATAATGCCAAGATCAAGTACATTTTCGAGACCCATTTTCACGCTGATTTTGTAAGCGGTCATATTACCTTGTCCAAAGAGACGGGAGCTTCCATCATCTACGGACCCAATGCCAACCCTAGCTTTGAAGCCATAATCGGTGAAGATGGGCAAGAGTTCAAATTGGGCAAGCTCACCTTTGTTGTTCTGCATACTCCGGGCCATACGATGGAAAGTACCACCTATCTATTGCGTGATGAGAATGGTAAAGATCATGCCATTTTTAGTGGTGACACACTTTTTTTGGGTGATGTGGGCCGACCCGATTTGGCACAAAAAGCGGCCGATATGACCAAAGAAGAACTGGCCGGGGTCTTATATGAAAGTCTTCGTGAGAAAATTATGCCGTTGGCAGATGATGTAATCGTATATCCAGCCCATGGTGCCGGTTCTGCTTGCGGAAAAAATATGATGAAAGAAACGGTCGATACGTTGGGCAACCAGAAAAAAATGAACTATGCGCTCAGGGCAAATATGACCAAAGAAGAGTTTGTTGATGAGGTCACCGAAGGCTTGTTGCCACCACCGCAATATTTTCCGTTGAACGTAAAAATGAACAAAGAAGGTTATGATGACATTGATGAGGTACTTGACAGGGGCAATATCGCCATGTCACCTGATGCCTTTGAAGCGGCGGCCAATGAAACCGGAGCGGTAGTACTTGATGTACGCCATCAAGACGATTTTGCCAAAGCACATGTGCCCCGTTCGATTTTTATAGGTTTGAACGGCAGTTTTGCCCCTTGGGTCGGGGCCTTAATCGCCGATGTCAAGCAACCCATTTTATTGATTGCTCCCAAAGGAAAAGAAGAAGAGACCATTACCCGTCTGTCAAGAGTAGGTTTTGACGGCACCATTGGTTATTTGGAAGGTGGGCTCGAAGCTTGGAAAGCTGCCGGTAAGGAAGCAGATTCTGTAAAGAGCATCACTGCAGCGGCATTTGAGCCATACGTGGCCGAAAAAGCACCAGTGTTCGATGTCAGAAAAGAAAACGAGTATAATGCCGAGCATGTAGAGGGTGCACATTTAACCCCGTTGGATTATCTCAACGATCACTTGGCAGAATTTCCCACTGACAAGACATTCTATGTGCATTGTGCCGGAGGCTACCGAAGCATGATCGCTGCCTCTATTCTTAAAAGTAGGGGCATTCATAACTTGGTAGATGTAGCTGGAGGATTTGCCCATATCAAAAAAACCGGTATTCCCGTGACCGATTTTGTTTGTCCAACCACAAAAACCTCAAGTTGATGACCTCTTCAATTAGCATACAAAACTTAAAATGTGGCGGCTGTGCCGCCACTATCACCAACCGCTTATCAAAAATTGAACATATAAGTGATGTTCAGGTTGATGAAGAAGAAAGCAAGGTGATCTTCAACCATGAAGATGAGCACCAGCGAACATTGGTCGAGCAGAGGCTGAAAGACTTGGGATATCCGCCCGTCGATGATGAAAATAGCCTCATGTCAAAGGCAAAATCATTCGTAAGCTGTGCCACTGGTAGAATCTCAAAACTATGAGACCCTCAATCGTTTGTGGTCTATTGCTTTTTTTGGGCATATCTTGCAAATCACAGGACGAATCTGCCATTTCGGTCATCGATAAGGCAACCATGAAATCTAAGGTCATCGGTAAGGATGTACAGCTAGTCGATGTGCGAACACCTGAAGAATATCAAGTGGGGCATATCGATGATGCGGTAAACTTCGATATCAAGGACCCGCTACATTTTGAAGAGCAGCTGACCGGCCTGAATAAAGACGAACCTGTTTATCTCTATTGTAAAATGGGCGGTCGTAGTGCACGAGCCGCCAAAATGCTCAAAGAAAAAGGGTTTGAAAAAATCTATGATTACGCTGGCGGATACACCGATTGGGTAAAAAACTAATCGCTATAAGATCTTATTTTTTTCCAAAGCCATAGACCAACTGTTTCCAAAAACCTCGGGGCATCTTCTCATCACCGGGGTAACCGAGCGGAATCTTGCCACTATCTTCCGGTATATAGTTTGTCTTAAATAGGTAATCCCAAAGACTGAGGCTTATGCCAAAATTCACCCCGAATTTTCCTTTTGGCAGTTCATAAGAATGGTGATAGAGGTGCATCACAGGATTGTTGAACACGTATTTTAAGGGGCCATAGCTCAGTTTTACATTGGCATGGTTCAAATGGCCAATGGCGATGGCTATAAAATGCACCACATAGGCATGTTCAGGTTCAAAACCGCCCAATAGCATCACGCCGAAGACCTTGAGGGGCTTGTAGAGAATGTTTTCCATCCAGTGATAGCGCAGATGGGCTGCAAAGCCCATTTCTTTTACGCTGTGGTGCACTTGGTGAAACCGCCAAAGCACAGAAAATTTATGTAGGCAAATATGTGTGAACCATTGTACAAAATCAAGTACGATAAAAAAGACGAGCAATTGTAACCCCATCACCCAAGAAGAAATGTCAACAAGTGCCAAACTCTTGGCCGTAATGCCAAAGTCGGCAAACAGTATCTCCAATACCTTGTAGATACCATTGATGACAATGGCAAAAATGAAGAAGTTAAAGAACATATAGAAAGCATCGAGCCAAAAGTCCTTTCTGAAAATGGACTGGTCTTTACGCCAAGGAAAAAAGATTTCCAGAAGCCAAACCACGAGTGAAATGAGAATCAATCCCCAGAAATAGTTGGTATACCAAGGCACCTCAAAGATGATGGATTTCCATGTCCATTGCAGAGTACCTAAAAATCCGTTTGACAATGCTTCCCAATAGTCGTTCATTAGTTTTGGTTTTTGATCATTTCGGGTGGGCGAACTTGTGGGTGAAGGGAAATCCCAACTATTCAGATTCCTACCCCATTCCAATTCTTATCGGAATTTGCTCAGAATGGCCATCATTGTTATTTCAATTCATACCAATCAGCATTGATCAGGTTTTTTCGTCTTCCCTTTGAAACGGGGCCATAGTTCTTGGCCAAGTACTCAATGATCTTTTCTTCATTCGCTCCAAGACTCCATAGGTTTTGGGTTTCTTGCATCCATTTGATGGTGCTTTGCCAACCTTCAGCGCTCAAGCGGTTTTGGGTGACCAATTTGGCCGAATGGCAACCGACACAGTTTTGAATGACCAGACGCATGCCCTCGTCTTCCACAAAACCAGTGGCCACATGAATGCCATTTTCAATTTTATCGAAATCTTCTTCGGGTATTTCAACTATTTTTTCTTTTGATGTTGTCACAGATGATAGGTTGTCAGAAGTATCGATAAAAAAGAAAAACATGATTGCCAACAATACTAACGCACCCAAGGCCAGTAGGGCCTTTGCAAGTGAGCCAAATTGTTTTTTCAATCTTTTCCCCATCTCATACCGCTTTGACCGCAATGCGGTGGCAGGCATTGTTCAAATATCCTTTCGGATTCCACCCCGGTAACACCATTGGCTGACTTTTACCGTTTGAATCGGTTGCCTTGGCCCAAATTTCATAATAGCCCTTTTTGGGCAATTCCACTAGTGCCTTGAAATGTTGCCAAGCCAAACGGTTGACGGGTTTTTGCAACGTACAGGGGTGCCAAGTGCTGCCAAAATCTATTGAGTATTCCATCTTTGACACCTCAAGTTCGCCTGCCCATGCATGGCCATTGATCTGAAGCTGCTTTCCCGTTTTGAGCAAGGCGCCACTTTTCGGGTAGGTAATCAATGATTTTACGGGCATCGATTCAATAATGCACATATCTTCATCATCGATTTTGCTGCCTGGGGCCACTGGATGGCAGGGCACGCGATACGAGGTGCCACCCATTTTGGCTCCGTCGTGTACACGATCTCGAACACTCAAACGATTTACCCATTTGCCCGAAGCCGAGGCTGGCCATCCCCCACATACCAACCTGAGTGGATGGCCATGCACCAAGGGAATATCTTCACCATTCATCTGAAAGGCCAAGATCGTTTCATCTTGCATCGCTTTTTGAATCGGTACACCACGGGAGATGGGTTCTTTTGTAGGATGGCCACTGAGATGGGTATCTGCCGCATGATAACCGATATAAACGGCGTCGCTGGTGATGCCGACATCTTTGAGAACATCCCTGAGACGCACCCCTGTCCATTCGGCACATGAGACGGCACCTACCGTCCACTGGTTCCCTTTTGCCGGTGGGTCAAATTCACTGCGGCCATTTCCACCACATTCAAGTGTGAGTTGATAGGTGTGATGTTTAAATTTGGATTTCAGTTCTGCCAAAGTATATGTTTTCTTATTGCTTACGGCTTCCCCGTCAATTTTTAATGTCCATTTGGCAGCATCGATATCTTGTGGAATCTTTCCGTTGTTACGAATGAACATATACTTGTTGGGCGTTACCTTATCGTTCAAAAGATGGGCTTTTGCCTCGATATTCCAAGGTTTGTCGTTGAGCACGACCATCTCTTTGTCCTTATCGAATAGTTTAAAAGGGTCTGGGTCTTGTAGGCCTAAGGGTATGTACCCAACGGGCAGTTTATTTGAAAAAACGATTGGTGCCCCAAGAAAGCTTGCCATTCCGGCCAATGTCAGGTTTTTCGAAAAGTCCCTTCGTTTCATGTACACAAATCAATTCAAATCTAAGATAATAAATGTGCAGATTGTGTAACCAAGGTTACCAAAAGTAAGGTAAGAATGTAGCTATATTTGAAAATGAGACTGAAGAAATGGCATAAACTGATTTTGGTTTGCCCCATTTGAGCGGCATAGGTGGCCGTGGCGGTTTCGGTTGTTGAATAGTTAAATGTATAGATATGAAAAAGAATATGAATGGACTTGATCGTACCATTAGATTGATTGTTGCCGTTATAGTGGGCGTCTTATATTTTACCGGGGTAGTGCAGGGTACTTTGGCATATGTACTATTGGCATTGGCAGGTATTTTTGTGATTACTTCCTTTATTAGTTTTTGTCCGCTCTATCGATTGTTTGGTATAAGCACTTGCAAGGTCAAAAGTTAGTTTTTGATTGGTTGGATGATAGAAAGGCCATTTCGTTGTTGCGGAGTGGCTTTTTTTGACAAAGAATGGGCAACCCAAAAATTGAGATTTGTCATATTTTGGATGATAGGGTGATTTTAAATTTGGCATACTAAAACTGATGACAATGAATGCACTTCAAATATTGCCACTGGTTTCTTGGGACAACGGTATCATAATGATCGGGGTTTTTGCCTTGGTCGTTATCATTTTGGTGGTCGCCGTATTGGCTTTGATGAACAGCGGTAAGAAATCGTGACAATAAACTTTCCCAACAGTGTTGCAGTTCGGTAACAAAAGGTGACCGGACCCCTGTTCTGCTATGTCTTGAAACGGCAGTTTTCAACAATGCCAGTATTTCAATCTGATCAGGGCCAAAGTGTTTTTTTTCCAGTTTTTTCCTAAAAAGGGTTTCGGGCATGGCCCTTTACGTAAGGCTCGATGGTCAATGTAACCTAAGTTACTGCACAGCTTTTGCCACCCTTCTAATTTTACGGGCAAATAGTGATCTTAACATGAAGAAGTTAATAGCGATTGCCTTTTTGGGTGCCTTGCTGCAGCAAGGGGCGGTGGCCCAGGAACATCGATTGATTTCGTTGAACGAGGTGTTGGCCAAGGTGCAGGAGGCCAATACCAATATAAGGATTTCCGGCCTGGAGGCAGATGTCGCCAAGGCGGATTATGGGATGAGCAGTGCGGTGTTTTTACCCAATGTTTCGATTTCCCATACCGGTTTTACCACTACGAACCCATTGACCGCCTTCGGTTCAAAGCTTAACCAAGAGGTGATTACCCAGGCCGATTTTAACCCGCAATTGCTCAATGACCCCAACAACATTGAAAACTTTGCCACCATTGTTTCCGTTCAGCAACCCCTGATCAATGTGGATGGTTTTTATAGGCGCAAGGCAGCCAAATCCACTTTTGAGGCAAAGGAACTGCAATTTAAGCGCACCAAGGAGTACATCAATTTTGAGGCGCATAATGCCTATATGCAGTTGCAATTGGCCTATAAGATGGTCGCGGTGCTCACCAAGGCAGATCGAACCGCCAAGGCCAACAAAAAGCAGACCAAGGATTATTACGATCAGGGACTCATTCAAAAAGCGGATTGGCTCATGGCCCAGGTCAGGGCTTCGGAGGTCAACGATCAACTACGGCAGGCCAAGAGCAATTTGCAAAATGCCTCAGACTACCTAGGGTTTTTGATGAACGCCGACCCTGGTACCGGCTATGAACCCCAAGCCGAATTGCTGCCAACCCCAACCGAAACGGAGGAACGTTCAGCAACTTTGGAAAACCGGGCAGACATCAAGGCGATGCAAAAGGCGGCAGCGGCCCATACGGCAAACTATAGGGCCGAAAAAATGACCTTTTTGCCACGCTTGAACGCTTTTGGTTCCTACGAGCTCTACGATCAAGATGTTTTTGGCACCAATGCCGAGGGCTATACTTTTGGCGCCAGTCTAAGCTGGGACATCTTTAAAGGGGCCCAGCGGTTTGCACAGACCAAAAAAGGAAAGGCCGAGGCCGATAAGGCTGAACTTCAGTTGGCCGAATACAGATCCAAGAGTATTATGGAACTGCAACGTGCCCAACGCCTATTGGCCGACGCCAAAAGCAAATTATCATCATCTGAACTGGCGTTGGAACAGGCCGAGGAAACCTTGCAGATACGCACTAACCGGTATAAGGAAGGTTTGGAGAAAACCACAGACCTGTTGATGACGGAAACACGGTATGTCCAACAAGAATTGGCCTATTACCAAACCGTATACGAGTACAATTACGCCAAGGCGTACCAATCATTTTTAACCAAAGAATAATAAAGACCATGAATAGAATAGTTTCATTGCTTAACAAGGGCTTGCCCTTGGTCATAATTGGCCTAATGCTTATGGGCTGTGGGGGAGGCGATGCTGCCCAAGTAGTTTCCCAAGCTCCCATAACGGCAAAGGTGGCCAGCGCAAGAACGGCCACTGAAGCCTATATCAATGCCGGGAGTGGGCCGATAACAGCGGTCAACAGTGCTGCCCTAAGTACCCGTATGATGGGCTTTGTGGATCGTATTCCCGTTAAAGTAGGCCAGAAGGTGAACAAGGGACAACTTTTACTGTCCATAAAGAATACGGATCTGCAAGCCAAAAGGGCCCAGATAGATGCCTCGATTATTGAGGCAAAGGCGGCCTATCAGAATGCGGAAAAAGACTATCAGCGTTTTGTGAACCTATTTGGGCAGAACAGTGCCTCACAAAAAGAATTGGACGACATGACTTCCCGCTATGAAATGGCCAAGGCTCGTTATCAGGCGGCACAGCAAATGAGGAAAGAGGTAGATGCGCAATTTGTCTATGCCAATATCAGGGCACCCTTTGGTGGTGTGATCACCAACACCCATATTGATGAAGGGGCCATGGCCAATCCAGGAATGCCCTTGGTGAGCTTAGAGGCCCCAGGTTCCTATGAAATAGAGGCCAAAGTGGCCGAGGGGTCGATCAATCAACTAAAGGTTGGGGCCCAAGCTTCGGTTTTTGTAAAGGCCTTGGATACCACGGTTAGGGGAAAACTCACCGAGCTGAGTCCCTCCGCCCAATTTTCAGGGGGGCAGTATATCGCCAAAGTGACGTTGAACGACCCGCCCGAGCAATTGCTATCCGGTATGTTCGCTACCGTTTCCTTTGAGGTGGAAGGCGAACCATTAGGGCGTTCAAGGGTAAGCGTGCCCAAATCGTCTCTGGTGAAACATGGCCAACTTATCGGCATTTATACCCTTGGCCCCAATGATACCGCCATATTACGATGGCTGCGATTGGGTGAAACCGTTGGGGAAGAGGTGGAGGTCCTTTCCGGTCTTGTGGCTGGCGAAACCTATATTCTTTCTGCTGAGGGCAAATTGTACAACGGGGCCAAATTGACCATCAAATAAGTGGTTGCCATGAAGGAAGGACTAGCAGGAAAAATAGCAAAGGGGTTTTTGACCTCAAAATTGACGGTGCTATTAATGATCGTGTTTATGGTCATCGGGGTATATAGCTCATTTTTGATTCCCCGTGAAGAAGAACCGCAGATCGATGTGCCCATGGCTGATATTTTTGTGGGCTATCCCGGCGCAGATCCCACCGAAGTGGAATCGCGGATCACCAAACCCTTAGAGAAGATCATCTCTAACATCAAAGGGGTAGAATATGTGTACTCCACCTCCATGAACGAAGCCGGTATGGTAATCGTACAGTTTTATGTGGGAGAGGATATTGAACGTTCCTTGGTGCGTTTGTATGACGAAATCAACAAGCATATGGACCAAATGCCCCAAGGCGTGACCATGCCCTTGGTAAAGACCCGGGCCATAGATGATGTGCCCATGTTGGGGCTTACCGTTTGGAGCGAGGTGTACGACGATTACCAACTGAGCCAAATTTCAGACGAGCTGATCAATGAGATTGAAAAGGTGAACGATGTATCCATCACCAAAAAAATAGGTGGCAGGGACCGCCAATTCAGGGTGGTGATGGACAAGGATCGTTTAGCTGGACTAGGACTCGACTTTTTGCGAGTGGCCCAAATGATCAGGATTAACCATAGCCAAAAGGATGCCGGCAGCTTTACTGCCAACGATACCGAGTTTCATGTGACCACAGGAAATTTTCTTCGCACCAAAAACGACTTGGACCTATTGGTGGTAGGGACCAACAATGACCAACCGGTGTACCTTAAGCAAGTGGCCCGGGTGTTGGATGGCCCTGAACTGCCCAAAAAATATGTATCCTTCGGTTATGGGGCGGCCAGTGGTGAACAGATGGAAAAATATCCTTCGGAATATCCGGCAGTGACCATTTCCATTGCCAAGCGCAAAGGGGCCGATGCCATGAAAATTGCCGATATGGTTTTGGACAAAGTGGAGTACCTTAAAAAAACCTTGCTTACCGATGGCGTTCAGGTGGCCGTAACCCGAAACTATGGGGAAACCGCTTCACAAAAGGTTTCAGAGCTGTTATTGCACCTGATCGGGGCCATTATTGCCGTGACCTTTGTGGTAATGTTGGCCATGGGTTGGCGAGGTGGATTGGTAGTCTTCCTCTCCGTGCCCATCACCTTTGCACTTACGCTCTTGAGCTATTATCTCTTGGATTATACCCTGAACCGGATCACTCTTTTTGCCTTGGTGTTCGTTACGGGAATCGTAGTTGACGATTCCATTATCATTGCGGAGAACATGCACCGGCATTTTAAGATGAAGCATCTGCCCTTTAAAGATGCTGCCCTCTATGCAATCAATGAGGTGGGCAATCCAACCATTTTGGCCACCTTAACGGTTATTGCTTCGGTACTGCCCATGGCCTTTGTGTCTGGTCTAATGGGGCCGTATATGTCGCCCATGCCCATTGGGGCTTCCATAGCCATGTTGCTGTCCCTTTTTGTGGCCCTTACCATTACACCCTACCTAGGATATCTTTTCTTAAGGGAAAAAGAAAACAAGCGCCAGGGAAAAAAAGCGGCCAAGACCATTCAAGATTCCTTTATCTACCGAATGTACGATCGCTTTGAGCGTCCGCTTATCGAAAATGGTAAAAAACGATGGCTGTTCTTGGGTATCACGGTGTTGTTGTTGCTGGGTTCGGTAGCGTTGTTCTTTACCAAGACCGTAGCTGTAAAAATGTTGCCTTTCGACAACAAGAACGAATTTCAGGTGGTCATCGACATGCCTGAGGGCACCACCTTGGAACGTACGGCCGTGGTATCCAAAGAAATTGCCACCTATCTGTCACAACAAAGCGAAGTGGTCAATTATCAATCTTATATAGGAGTATCGGCACCCATTACCTTTAACGGACTGGTACGTCACTACGATTTGCGCCAAGGCAGTAATATGGGCGATATTCAGGTGAATTTGGTTGACAAGCACGATCGCAGTACCCAAAGCCATGCCATTGCCAAAAAATTCCGTGGCCCAATACAGGAAATCGCCAAACGGCATAACGCCAATGTGAAAATTGTAGAAGTGCCCCCTGGTCCCCCGGTATTGTCCACTATTGTAGCTGAAGTCTATGGTCCAGATTACGGTGAACAGATCAAAGTGGCCGATAAGGTAAAGACCATCTTGAACGAAACCGCCGATGTGGTGGATGTGGATTGGATGGTGGAAAGTGATCAAGAGCAATTCGATTTCGTGGTGGATAAGGAAAAAACAATGTTGTATGGGGTAACCACCACGCAAATTGTGCATACCATGAACATGCTGCTTTCAGAAAACCCGGTTGCCCATGTGTACCAGACCGAAGCCTATGATCAAATTGGGGTGGTACTGACGACGGAAGAAAAAGACCGTTCCAGCTTGGAAGACCTGTTGGGGGTTAAGGTGACCTCCCAAAGCGGACAGTTCTATCCCATAGGTGATTTGGTACGGGTGAAAAGAGGGATAAAGCCAAAGAGTATTTACCGCAAGAACCAAAAGCGAGTGGTCTATGTGATGTCTGATATGGCCGGAGAGCTTGAAAGTCCGGTCTATGCCATTTTGGGAATGACGGACAAGCTCAACGAAATTGCCCTGCCCCAGGGCCACCAAATGAACGAACGCTATATGGAACAGCCCCAATATCAAGACGATTTTACCGTAAAGTGGGACGGGGAGTGGCAGATTACCCTAGAGGTCTTCCGCGACCTTGGCATTGCCTTTTTGGGGGTCATCATCATCATCTATATGTTAATCGTGGGCTGGTTCCAAAACTTTAAGGCACCCATGGTTATGATGGCAGCCATACCCTTGTCGTTGGTGGGCATTGTGCTGGGTCATTGGCTAATGGGCGCCTTTTTTACGGCTACCTCATTTATTGGTATGATTGCCCTGGCCGGGATCATGGTTCGCAATTCGGTGCTGTTGATCGATTTTGTCAACCTTAGGGTCAACGAAGGGGCGGCCCTAAAACAGGCGGTCATAGAGGCCGGTGCCGTAAGAACTACCCCCATTCTGTTGACGGCGGGCACGGTGGTCATTGGGGCCTTCGTGATTTTGTTCGATCCCATTTTTCAAGGTTTGGCCATCTCTTTGATGGGCGGTACCATTGCCTCTACCGTACTTACCCTGTTGGTGGTGCCCTTGGTGTATTATATGATGGAACGCAAAAATTTTAAGGAATAAGCCGTGAAAATAGTCATGATCAATGCGGTTGAGGAGTACCGCAAGAAAGTACTGGGAAATCTTAAGGCCACAGAAGTTTCTGACGTTAGCGGCATGCCCATAGAACGATTTAATGAACGTGAATAATCTGTACTAATGAGAAATAGAGTAATACGCGCCATTGCCGGAAGTTTTGTTTTGATAAGCCTGCTTTTGGCCATCTATGTAAACCAAAACTGGTTATGGTTCACCGCTTTTGTCGGGGTCAACCTCTTGCAATCGTCCATCACCAAATGGTGCTTGATGGAAGATATTTTAAAGAAATTGGGAGTAAAGGACTGACTTTTTACCTTGTTTGTCAGGTATGGGCCCAATGATTGGGGCCAAGGGTATGTTTCTTGTGGTTATTTGTGCATTTTTGTAAAAAACAAAACTATGGAAGCATTGTACAACCCTTGGCCTTGGTATGTTTCTGGGCCTTTGATCGCATTGACCATGGCCTTATTGATACTGATGGGGAAACGCTTTGGTATGTCATCAAACCTCGAAACCCTTTGTTCTTTGAGCGGTGCCGGAAAATTTGCCGATTATTTCAAGGTAGATACCCGACCCCGGAGATGGAATCTGCTAGTGGTAGTAGGAGCGGTATTGGGTGGTTTTATCGGAGCTAATTTTCTATCATCTGACCACCAAGTTGCCATAAGCGATACTAGTATTGAAAAATTGAACCTGCTCGGTTTCAAGAGTGCTGGTGAAGCCTATTTGCCTACTGAACTTTTTTCTGGCGAAGCGCTATCAGAACCTTTGATTTGGGGCATTTTGCTTATAGGTGGTTTTTTGGTGGGGTTTGGTGCCCGTTATGCCGGAGGCTGTACCTCGGGCCATGCCATTTCGGGCTTGAGTGATCTGCAATTGCCATCGTTGATTGCCGTAATCGGTTTTTTTGCTGGCGGATTGGCAATGGTACACGTATTATTTCCCTTAATTTTTTAGGCCATGAAAAGTTTATTATTTCTTTTGGTCGGTGTTTTTTTCGGAATTGTCTTGTTCAAATCAGAAGCCGCTTCTTGGTTTCGTATTTACGAAATGTTTCAATTCGACGCCCTACATATGTATGGTATCATAGGTTCGGCCTTGGTATTGGGCGTACTTTTCACCAAATGGGTCAAAAAGTCTGGTGTAAGATCGTTTTTTGGTGAAAAGATTATCATAATGCCCAAAGAGAAAGGGGTTGTTCGTTACGCAGTTGGTGGCACCCTCTTTGGCCTAGGGTGGGCTTTGGCCGGCGCATGTCCGGGGCCGATGTACGTATTGGCCGGTGCAGGGTATTGGCCAATTTTGATCGTTATCTTTGGGGCATTGCTCGGGGCTTTTGCCTACGGTTACTTGAAAAAGGGCTTACCACATTGATTTTTGTGCGGTATATCTAGAGAATTTCACCTTTGGCCGTGTTTATCCCAATTGAGCGGTTTATTCTTTACAAACAACGAATTTGATTCACAGGTCTTTAGAAAGATGTTAGTTTTGTAAGTGGAATGATACATTCCATCCAAACTCTAGTATTTGAAACAGACTACGATTTTTATCATAGACGATGATCTGGTATCGCAATTTGCGACCCGTTATTGTATTGAGCAGTACGACAAGGAGTTCAATATTGTGGCTTGCGGGAGTGCTGAAGAGGGATTAAGGGTCTGTGCCAATCTGTTGGATGAAAAGGAAGAATTGCCTGATATCATTCTTCTAGATTTGGTCATGGGCGATATGAACGGATGGGCATTTATCGAGAACCTCGAGCTGCTGACCGGCGATCGTAAAAAACCTGAGATTTATGTACTGTCTGCATTTGTAAATTCAAAAGATAGGGCAATTGCAAAACAACATTCACTGATTTCAGGATATTTTGACAAACCTCTGACCAAAAGCAGTCTCAATAAAATTTTCTCGCCAAAGGCCGCTCGTTGAGAATCGTCCCGTGGCCCTGGCAAGGATCACTTCGACAACGCTTGGTATGCACTTCGAATGCTCACAGCTTTTCTAACCGCTCCTTTATTTCTTTCAGTCGTAACCAATTTTGGTAAAACGCTGGTAAGGCGATTACGCTTTCTATGTATTGAAAAACATAGATGATCAGCGAAAACAAAGCTCCATATGTCATATTGCCCAGGCTTGCCGAGAAAATTATGGAGAGTACCAAAAACCCGATTAAGACAAGCCATGACATTGAAAAATTGAATACTTCCAGGTCAGATAGCTTAATATTCCATTTCATCATGTTTTTTAGATGAGATGCCAACAGTGTATCATCGTTTGTCGTGATAATATCTACTTGCTTTTCAAACTCGTTGTTGTAGACGCTATTGAAATGTGTAGTTCTTTTTCTGGTCAAAAAATAAATGAGAAAGACCAAAAATGTGGCAACAAGGCCTGCAAGAAATACATTGAGATTAAGACTCGCAATGATGATGACCACCCCTGCCATTCCAATAATAGTGGAGATCAACGCCGGAAGGGAATTTTCCAAAAACTCGATAATCTCATTGATCATCCCCAACCTTGCGGTTTTGATCGACGACTGATTTTCTTCAATTCTCAAGAGCGTTGCATTGCCCAGCCTTCGATATATCTTGGCATAGATTCTTGAATCGAAAAATCGGCGCCCCCCACCGATCAGAATGATGAGCGTACCCAATACACCAAGCTGAATGGCACCCGTATAACTTCCGTCAAGGGCATTGTCTATCGCAAAGCCAATGAACAAAGGAATCAGCAGCTCGATAGCCGATTCTATCAAGATCAAAAAGAATATGAAGATAAGCTTCCACTTGAACTCCAAGAGCACTGACCGTATGGTCACCCTTTCAGAATCGAGCCGTTTTTTGATACCTTTCCAGATTCTATCTTTGTCGACTATTTGCCGTCCGTTTAGCATTGAAAACTATTTTAACCGTTTCCAAGTTTCGCTATCTGAATAGCCCCAGGCCGAATAGCTTATGGTCAAGGTATTGCCATCGCTTAATTTAAGCTTGGCCCTGACCTCATAGTTTTTCCCCTCGTGGGCAAATATGAACGTTCCCGTGCCTTTTCCCCCTTCAAATGTTACGTCTTTTATGGCCAATGATTCATGTTTTTCACCATGACCTTTATCGTCTTTGATGTAGGTGGTATAACAAGTGAGTTTTCCATTTTCTTTTCTGAACTCATAGGTTACATACGATTTCTCATTGTTCTCTTCATACTCCGCTTCCCACTTTCCGGCCAAAGGATTGTTTTGGGCGGTCAAATTCGTGATTGACATCAATACCACCGTCAAGGCAGTCATTATTTTTAAAGCTTTCATACTATTATCTTTTAGTGAATTGTGGTCAAAAGTAGCCTGCGCGATTTGCAAGAATGCCGCTCCCTATAATACTGAACATAAAAAATGCCTTAAACCATAGGCAAGGCACTTTTGCGATAGATGTGATTTTTGTTGGAGCTAACTTTTGAAGGCCTTTTTAAATTCTGTTGGGGTTTGGGAGGTCACTTTTTTAAAGGCGGTATAAAATGCCGCTTTACTATTGAACCCCACATCGAGCGATATGGCAAAAATCGTGTCCGGTTTTGGCATGAGCAGTCGCTTTTTTGCTTCCTCAATTCGAAAACCGTTGATAAAATCAGGAAAACTCATGCCCGAGTTTTGATTGATTGCCTGCGAAACATGATGGATGGAGCTTCCCAACTTTTCAGATAACGTATTCAATTTCAAGTCGAAATCCAGATACAATTGTTCTTCCCTTACCAAGGCGCCTATTTGATCAAAGAGTTCAGACGAATCTTTCAACGAAGACTTTGCATATTTCTTTTTGGTCTCTTCGGGTAGATCTTCAAAGTCGCCCGAAAAGGCAAATACCGGAAAATGCATGATGGAATAGGCAAAAATGAAAAAGAAAATAGCGATCAACAGCGATTCAAATTTCATGGAGATTTGATAGGTGTCCATGGTATATCCGTTTACCAAAAGGTTGATGAACATGCCCAGTTGTAAAATAACAAGTGCGATCAGTATCAATTTGGCCCATTTGTACTTGAGCTTTTCATCTTTGGTAAGCACCAATGCCATCGGCGCCTTTCTAAACCGATAGAATGCCAAGAAGAAGAAGAAAATATTGAGTAAGGTGACCAAGAGGTATTCTAAGAACAACCACTCGGCATACTCTGAGGTCTGTAGTAATGTAAAGAACTCATCTATATTTTCATATTCAAATAGGGGATAAAAGAACAACCATCTCAGCAGGGTAATGCCGCTCACGATGAACACCCATTTTTTAAAGGCTACCGGCAATTTTATCAATAGGGCAATAAAGTAATAGAACAGAAACCCTACCAGATGATGGAACATATAGGATATTCCAAAGTACCAATTGCTCCCACGCTCGCTCAGGGTAGTGTAGTAGTCAAACGATACAAATGCAAAATAAAAGACCAGTGCCGCCAAAACATAGCGAAGCCTTTTATCCCTGCCCAGACCCGATTTTCGGAATAAAATGAAAATAAACAAAAACACCCCTACGGTGAGACTTAATAAGGGGGCTATGTTTAAAGCATCCATAGGGCAAATGTAGCATTTAATGCCATAAAAAAACGGGGCATTGACCCCGTTCTGTATAGAATTGATTTTGTGCTACGTACTGCTTAAGCCGCACGAATAGCGCATAAAAAATGGATTTGATGACGCTAGTGCTCCCTTGATGATTTACATAGATCACTCTTGCCATCATTACACGAAGTACAAAATCACAAGGGCATCAATGGCCAGAATCAGTGCCAAAATAAGTACCCAGACCCACAGTTTTAGATGAAAGTTCTTCGCTATTTTCACTTCTGCCCACCACCAAACGCTAATGTACCCGATCCAAATCCATGTATTTTGCACTTTATGGATGATCATAATGACCATTCCTATCAAAAAAACGATCATTACGGCCGAGAACTTTACGATTTCAATTTTTGAGGGTTTCATGATCTGCTTTTTTTTGCCTTCTACTTCTAATGACATAGAACAGGGAGGGAATCAAATACAGCGTGAGCACCGTAGAGGTGATCATTCCGCCAATGGTGACTATGGCCATGGGTATTCTGTATTCCGCTCCTGCATCCCCAAGACCGATGGCATTGGGCAGCATACCGAATATAATGGCGACCGTGGTCATGATAACGGCCTTCATTTTGGTCTTTCCTGAAAGAATGGTCGCACTATGAATATCCATTTTTTTCTTGTGCATCAACTGTTCAGTATAGTCGTGGATCAAAATATCGTCATTGACCACGAGGCCCAATAGGGTAATGATGGCCATTAAAGACATGATGTTCATAGTAGTGCCGGCAAAATACATGATCACAAATACCCCTATCAACGCCATGGGAACAGTAGTGAAAATGACCAATGGCTGCCATAAACTTTCCATGAGCGAGGCCAACAACATGTACATCAATACCAGCGCCAATATAAAAGTGATCGTCATATCGGCCACCGTATTGTCCAATTCCTCCACGTTGCCGCTCCATTGGAAATCTACGCCAGAGGGCAGATTTATTTCGTTAAGCTTTGAATCGATGGTTGACCTGACATCTCCCAATATGTAACCGGGGGCCAATGTAGCGCTGAACTCTGCCGTTTTTGACTTTTCTTTATGGAGTATTTGGGCAGGGGCGGTTTCATAAGACACCTCGGCCAACTGCCCCACGGTAAACATGCCCGTCGCGGTGTGAAGGGGGAGCTGCTTGATATCCTCGACAGAGTTGGCCTGGGAAACGGGAACCTTGATGTTGATGTTGTACTCCACATCATTTTCACTCATCACCGTCGCCTTGATACCTGTAATGGCACTTCGAATGACCAATGCCAGTTCATTGACCGAGATGCCCAATTCGGCCAACAAACGCTTCTTGGGCTTGAATTGAAGCAAGGGTGGGCCATTTCGCAGACTTGATTCAAATGAAATTAGACCTTCCACATCTTTCAACAGGTCCATGACCTGATCATTTGCTCGGGACAGTTGTGCGGCATCATTGGATTTTAAGGAGAACCCCAGATCACCACTTTCTTCAGAACTTGTGGTCGCCACCACAGGTTTTATTTCAGGAATCTCTTTGAGGTCATTTAGTAGTTTCTGGCCAATTTGGCCATTCGACAGCTCGCGTTCCACACTTTTGTTGAGCTTCAGTGAGATGTTGGTATAATTAGAGCCCGTGGTAAAGGAGTTTTTACTGCCCAACATACTCAATACCGCCTTTACTTCAGGATATGTGGCGATCTTTTGTTCGACCAATTTGGTCAATTCCCTGTTCTTCTCGATTGAGGTGCCCGGTTGCATTTCAAGCTCTACAAACAAATCGCCGTTGTCTGATTCTGGCTCGAACTCAAATCCGATTTCCCCCAACAACCCCATGCTCATGATAAAGAAGAAGAACATCACGGCAAACAAGATGATAGGGTTGCGTTTTCTTGACATCAACCTTCGCAATGACTTTTCATAGAGTTCTTGTAGCCTGTCAAATGATTTGATGATCCAATTGGAGAATTTAGAGGGTTTTGGATCGTTCTTCAATAGAATCGAGGCGAGCATCGGGGTTAAGGTAATGGAGACCAGAAGTGAAAAAATGGTCGCGAATGAAATGGTCAGGGCGTATTCCCTAAAAAATGCACCGACTATCGAGTTCATGGATGCAATGGGCAAGAACACCACCAAGTTTGTGCCTGTCGAGGCCAATACTGCCGTAAACACTTCTTGGGTACCGGTGACGCAGGCCTCTTTTATGGGCAAACCCTCTTTTTTGAGACGAAGAATGTTCTCCAAAACCACTATAGAGTTGGAAACCAAGGCGCCAATGGCTACGGCAAAGCTCATCAACGACAGCATATTGAGTGATCCATCAAAGAGCCTCATGGCCAAAAAATTGATAATGAGCGATACGGGAATGGAGATGCTCACGATTACCGTGGCCTTGATATTGTTCACAAAGAGAAACAAGATCAGACCCGTGACGATAATGCCGAGAATAACGTTCATCATGGCATCGTTCACCGAGCTTTCGATATATTCTGAAGAGTCAAATGGCAAGCTCAGGGTAACCCCTTCAGGCAAGTTTTTTTGAATTTCAGGGACCAGTTCCTTTACCGCCTTGGCTATGGACACTGCATTTGCGGTGCTGCTTTTCTGCACGCTTATGCCCACAATATTGTTAAGTTCCTTTTTTTCAATACCATCGTAAAAGAAAGCATCTTTTTTTGCGAGTTGGAAGGTGTCTTTTACCGCAGCAAAATCGGTCAGCTTCTTTTCCCCATAAGGGGTGGCGATGTAGGTGCTTTTGACGGATTGTACAGAGTTGTATTTGCTCCCGGTCTTTATGATAGATTCACGGTCTTCCCTTACAATGTCGCCTCCTGACATATCTACATTGTTGTCTTTTAATTGAGTGGCGACCGCTGTAATGTTCATGCCCAAACCATATAGACCGTTCTTATCGACCTCTACATGAATTTCACGTAATTTTCCACCGTTGAACTCAATTTTGGTCACCCCGTCGATACGCGAAATTTTGTCCTTGATTTCCCGTCTCGATAGCTGGTAGAGTTTGTTGGCATCGACATTTCCGGTAATGATCAGATCGACCACAGAACCACTGTTCATACTAAAAGGGGCCAATAGGGGCTTGGATCGTTTGCGAACGAATGGCAATTTGGCCTCTTTGGGCAAAAAGGAAACCACCAGATCTATCTTGTTGCGCAGTTCGGCCATGGCCTTATCTTGGTTTTTGTCCAATTCAAACTGAACGATGATCATGGACATATTGGGCATGGAGTAAGACTGCATGAGTTTTAACCCATTGATGGTGGCCACTTCTTTTTCAAGTAGATTGGTGATCTCGGTCTCCACTTCACCGGGAGTTGCTCCAGGATAGTCCGTAACGATTACCATGGCCGGAAGATTTACCTCGGGCATCAGGTTTACCGGTAGTTTTACATACGACATAAATCCGAACAGCAACAGCGCCAAAAAGACCATTGATGTGGTTACCGGCCTAGAGACTGCGAAATTGGTGACTTTCATAACTATTCTATTTACTGAATGGTTAAAACCTGACTATTTCTTTCCACTTTTTCTGAACCGGCGGTGATCAAACGCTGCCCTACTTCCAGCCCTTCGGTGATCTGTACGGAAGTCTCGTTTCGCTGTCCTATTTTCACGTCGGTTTCGATAGCCTTGTCATCTTTGATAATGAATACATAATGCCTGTTTCCGATTTGTTTTAACGATTCCACGGGAATCCAAATACCCGAAAGTGATGGTCCGGTTTCCAATTCAATTTCAACGTGGGTGCCCGTAAAGGATACCCCTTCGTTCTTAAATGAGGCGGTAACCAGAAATGCCTTTCGTTTCGAATCCATTTGAATCGATGTCTTTGTGATTTTTCCTTCAATCTTTTTGTGGGAGAGGGTCAAATAGGTTGTTGTCCCTATTGCGATATGGGCAATGTCATGTGGCGTTACGTAAAAATTTACCTCTACGGTAGCTGTTTCCGCCATGCTGAACAGGGCTTGTCCCATGCCCACTTCCTCACCGATTTTGACCGGCACTTGTGTAATGATTCCTGAAAAAGGTGCCCTAATGGTGTTCATATTTTGCAGTTGCTGGGTCGTTTTGACCAGAACATCCAATTGGGTTTTATAGGTATCAACAGATACCTTTGAAACGGCACCAGCCTTAAACAATTCTTGTTGCCGTGTATAATCTTGGGCTATCTTGTTCTGCTCTATCCTTGCCTGATCGATCTGTAATTGGTGGTTTAATGGTGGGTATACCGCAACAACCTCACCCCGTCGCACTTTTTGACCGGGTCTGGCATTGAGCTTGGTCACTATTCCGGGCTGTTGTGCGACAAAGCTCGCCGATTTGGAAAATTGCAGTTCTCCATGATAGACCTTTGTTTCATTGTATGGCTCCTTTTTTAGGGTGATTGCCTTTACCTTGATCGGTTCTTCCCTAGTGGTTTCTTGTGAGGTTTCAGGCCAATAGCAGCCCACAAACAGGGAACACGAAATGGCTAACATCGATAAACGCTTTATTGTCTTCATTTTTTGATACTTTATTTTTTGGGATGGCATTTAGTTTATTTGGCCCGTGATCCTTAAAATTTGAAGGTGTGCTATATGTAAATCCAGGTATGAGTTTAACAGCTCTAATCTGGATTGCGTGAGCCGCAATCGACTTTCCTTGAATTCGACGGTGGTGACGACACCTAGGCTTAGTTGCTTTTTGAAAATTTCCAGTTCGCTCTCATTCAACAATATGGTCTGCCTATATGTTTCAATATTGGCCATGGCACTGTTATAATTGTTTTCGGCCGCTCGAAGTTGATTGAGCAAATGTTGTTTCGTTTTGACAAGGTCGAGTTCTGCCGTTTCCCTTTCAATGGAAGCCTTGGCAATTTTGGCCCTGTTGCTACCCCCTGAGAAAATGGGTACACTGACCCCCAGCTGCACAAGGAACAATTTGTTTTCATTGTCACTGAATTTGAAATCATTGGCCAGGGCATCATAATTATATGCTGCGGTCAGATTCAATTTGGGGTACCAAAATTTCTTATTGAGGTTGATTTGCCTATCGGCGATCTCGACCTCTTTTTTTAAGGTTTTGAGCTTCGGCTGCCCCTCTAGATCTGCCTCATCGGTATAGATGACATTGTTGAGGTCCGTGGTTTCGAGATCATCGGTGAGAACAATACGTTCGGTAAGGGGTATGTTGGCCAATACTTTAAGGTCGTTCATCAATTTTCCAAATTGATTTTTGGCATTTTTAAGCGGGGGGAGTGTTTTTTTATAGAAGACCTCGGCTTGTTGTACCTGTAAATCACTTACCGTGCCCTTGCCGTGCAGCTTCTTGATTTGGGCCAATTGCTCTTCTGCCAAGGTCGAATTCTCAACAAGTACGGTGACACTTGCTTTGGTAAAAATGGCCTGCCAATACAAAGAGGAAGCCTGTACAATAAGCTCATTGTGAAGGTGTTCGTCATGTAGCCCGCTGATTTCCTCAGCAAGCTTCGCAATTTTCGCAGCAGAAAAAATGGCGGGATCGAAAAGGGTCTGGTTCAGCGCGGCATTGGCACTTACACTGTTGTTGAAGTTGGTTCTTAACCGTGTCGTACTTCCATCAAAATCGTTGATAAAGAGAAAATTTCTATTGAAGTCACGTTGATAAAACCCATTGACATTTACGTCTGGCAGTAGTGCTGATTTGGCAATCTTGGTTTCTTCCCTTGCTATGAGCACCTGTTTTGCACTTTGTTTCAAATCGATATTGTCTTTTTTTACCAATTCGATATAAGATTGCAAGTCCAGTTCTTGGCAATACGATGGGGTGTGCATCGATATGGCGATACCAAAGACCCAAAAGAGTAAAGAGCGAAATTGACACTTCATTTGTTTCGTTGTTTGGTGGTGAACAGGGCTGTCACCCATTTTGCGAAACAAATGTAGCGTTGCCATATACCGTATAAGACTCGCCCTATAAATCAAGACATAATTTTTAGTGTGGAATTATAGGGGTTGGCATTATGGAGAACTTTCTAGGGTTCGTTTACCTATCAAAGTCAAAAAGGGGGAGTTGTAAAAAACAACATTGTTGGCAACCCAATGGCATTTGCCAAGAAGCGCCCAATTTGCATGAAAGACATATGATCAAAAATGGAAGGGAAAAGGCTGTAGCTAAGAGAGTGGCCCCGGCAAGAATCACTTGCATTTAAAGTTTAGGAAACCTGCCTGCCGAAGTGGCCTCACCAGGACTCGAACCTGGATCTAAAGTTTAGGAAACCTGCCTGCCGGAGTGGCCTCACCAGGACTCGAACCTGGATCTAAAGTTTAGGAAACTTCTATTCTATCCCTTGAACTATGAGGCCTTTGTTTTACGGCACGCAGGCAGGCTTCTATTCTATCCCTTGAACTATGAGGCCTTTGTTTTACGGTACGCAGGCAGGCTTCCGTTCTATCCCTTTAACTACGGGGCCAACCTGTGGACGGCAAAAATAGTGTTTTTTGGCGCATTGAAAAATTAGGTTTTACAATAGTTCATTACCTTAGTTGAAAACTTTCCCTAAATGAAAAAGAAAATCAAAAACGTGTTTGTTGATGGAGCAATAGGCCCTGATTTTATTGCCAACTCCATTGCCAAGCACCAGTCAAAGACCCAGATAGGTGCCCATGATATTTTTTTGGGACAGGTGCGTGCCGACGAAATTGATCGGAGAATCGTTTCGGCCATCGAATACACAGCGTACGAAAGTATGGCCAACCAAAAATTTCATGAGATCAGAGAGGCGGCATTTGAAAAATTCGATTTGACCTGTATGCATATTTACCACAGTTTGGGCAAGGTTGCCGTTGGCGAAATCTGTTTGTTTGTGTTTGTTTCGTCACCCCACAGAAAAGAAGTTTTTGAGGCCCTGCACCATATAGTTGAGGAAATCAAAACCCATGTGCCGGTTTTCGGTAAGGAGCTTTTCGAAGATGACAGTTATCAATGGAAAGTGAACACCTAGAAAATGGTAGATATTACACATAAGCAAAATACCCATAGAACTGCTATTGCACAGGCGATCGTAACAGTTGGTTCAGTGGAAACCGTTAAAGCCATTGAAAACAAAAAAGTGCCCAAAGGCGACGTGTTTGAAATGAGCAGGGCCGCTGGGTTTTTGGGAATCAAGAAAACAGCGGAATTGTTGCCCGATTGCCATCCGTTGCCGATTGAATTCGCTTCTGTTGAATATGCCATTGAAGATCTGGAGATCATCATCAAGGTCACGGTGAAGACCTTTTACAAAACAGGGGTAGAGGTCGAGGCCGTGCATGGTGCCAGTTTGGTGGCCCTGAATATCTATGATATGCTTAAACCTATTGATAAACAGGTTGAAATACGGCACATTCGATTACTTGAAAAAACCGGTGGCAAGTCTGATATAAGAAATCAATGAAAATATTTTGACACGTGCATTGATTCGAAATTTGTTCTATTTTTAAGTATCAATATTTGGCATTTGAATGAACAATCTCAAGAGAATCATTGTCGATTTTAAAAAGCTGACTCCAGAGGTTCTGAAGTTACTGGTCGAAGAGTACCCTGATGGCTATGGAGACAACGATATTATCAGCTTTAGAAATGCGGCGGGTGAACGTGTTGAGTGTGTTGAGGTACTCACCGATGACACAAAATATCTGGTAAAGATCAGTTCAAAGCTCGAAAGAACAATGGCCAATTACGATGAGGATGATTACATTGATTTTGAAGATGATGACCCGAAGGCTGTCGTTGACCCCGATATGATGCCGCCAAAAGATGAAGAAGAGTAATCGTACAACTACTTTCTCAGATTTTCCAGCATTTCAGCTGTCGTTTTTTCCAAATCGAATTCTGGATTCCAGTTCCAATCTTTTCGGGCATTTGAATCATCAATGCTACTGGGCCATGAATCAGCAATTTCTTGCCTGAAATCAGGCTGATAGGTTATTTGAAAATCTGAAATATGCTTTTTGATGCTTTCAGCGATCTCTTCTGGGGCAAAACTCATTGCGCCCAAATTATAGGAAGAGCGGATGGTCAATTTATCACCATCGGCATCCATAAGTTGCAATGTGGCCCTTATGGCATCATCCATGTACATCATGGGCAGTTTGGTGCCTTCTTTGAGAAAACAGGTATACTTGCCCTGTTCTGCAGCTTTTCGATAGATTTCTACGGCATAGTCGGTCGTGCCTCCTCCCGGTAGGGTTTTCCAACTGATAAGACCAGGGTAGCGTACACTTCTGACATCGACCCCAAATTTCTTGAAATAATATACACACCAATTTTCGCCTGCCTGTTTACTGATGCCATATACCGTGGCGGGTTCCATCAATGTGTTTTGTGGAGTTTTTTCTTTTGGGCTATTGGAACCGAAAACAGCTATGCTCGAAGGCCAGAATATCTTATCGATTTTTCGCTCTTTTCCTAAATTCAGTACATTGAAAAGCGAACCCATATTGAGGTTCCATGCCCGCATCGGAAATTTTTCTGCCGTCGCACTCAACATGGCCGCCATGAGATACACTTCCTCTATTTCATAGTGCATGACCACATCTTCAATGGCCTCATAATTGGTTGCGTCAAGCAGTTCAAAAGGCCCCGAATCCATCAATTGGGCATCGCCTTGGCGAATATCACTGGCGATTACACATTCATTTCCATATCTACTTCGTAGCTCAAGGGTAAGTTCGGTACCGATTTGTCCGCACGCACCTAAAATGAGAATTGATTTTTCCATATGAAACAGTTGGGCATAAAGATATGCCTTTATTAAAATTTGTACATTCGCCTATGCTTAAATTTAGGGTGATTTTACTGCTTTTTTTGGCGCTTATGGCCTGTAAGGACGATAAGCGCGATTTGACCAGTGCGCAACAGACCGATTCGGGCACTTTCAATCATCAAAGAATGCCCTCCCGTATTGAAATCAATACAAAAGCCAGTGCCATTTTGGATCAATGGGAGGCATTTGGCAATTTTTCAAGAAGCTTTGATATTCTCTATCGGGCAAGAAATAATGAAGACCTGATTTTGGCATTGGACGATTTATTGGAAAAGGAAAAACTATTGGCAGCTTCAGAGTATCCAGAAACCTTCAACAGGGCACAAGTTAAAAGCCGCCAAAAAGTCGTGCGGACGTTTTTGCTGAAAGCACGTGCCCAAGCGTTGGAAAGACGTGATGCCACCGAATCCATTATAGAAATGTTCAAGGCGTACAATGCCTATAGAAACCAGTTCAATATATTGGTCAATAATCCGCTCGATTCAAAATTGATTCTAGACGAAGGGTAGGTTTGGTTATTCCACGACCTGATCTGACCATTGAGCGGAAGACCTTGGCAGGTACTTGACGATCAAGAAGCAAACAAGTTGCCTATTCTTCAGTTTCAGCAGGTGACTTACGTGATTGCAGGGCTTGTTTGCTCAGGCTGGCCAAATTAAAGTTGGGGTCTAGCTTAAGAGCTTCATCTATTGAGGCAATGGCTTTGTCAATATCGTCTTTATCAATATTGTACTGCATGAGACCTTGAAGGTGGTAAAAAGCCGCTTTTAAAGGTACCTCATAGGGTTGTTGGCGTTCAAAAAAAGCGTATTTCATATCATCTTTTGAATTGGCGATGCCATATTCAATATTGGCAGCAGCTCCCTGATTGTCACCAGTTTGTATTTTCAAGTCTGCCAATTCATAGGCTAAATAGGGGTTTTGGTTGCGCTTATGTAAGATCTCAAATTGCTCCAAAGCCCTTTTGGGTTGGTTTAAGGCTTTCAATGATACCGCTTTTACCTGTACCGCCAAATCGGAATCATTTTCATTTTTGTCGATTCCTATCGTGTTTAGGGCCTGCATGTGCTGATTGTTGTTCATATATACATAGGCCAGCGTATCTTTTCGTTGTTGTGAGGGTGCAATAACGTTCAAATGGGTCAAAGCATTTATGATGCCATTGACATCACCTTGAAGCCGCATTTCATTGTAAAAGTTTTCGTAATGTACTTTTAGGGCTTCGTTGGTTTGTGACCAACCCCAAAAACCAGTGAAGATCAGTATAGTGGTAAATGCAAATCTCTTCATAAGAATCTCGATTTAGTGCGGCAAAACTACATATTTTTCTTCTACGGATTCCAAACAAAATGCTAAACCTTAAAACAAAAAAAGATGCCTAGCGCATCTTTTTCATACAATTTTTAAGTTAATTCAAAAGGCATGCAATGCCATATTCTTGTTGGTATACTGCATCAATATTCTTGAATAGAATGCCAAGCTCTTGACATCTTTTTCAAGGCAAGATTTCAAAAAGTCACATAGATTTTTGAAAAAAATGTTCACTGGCACGGTGGCAAGGGCAAGATTGACCGTTTTGGGGTCGTAGTCTTCCTCGCTGATAATGACATCCATATTGATGCGGTGCCGAACATAATCAATGGCAACATCAGCAGCATTGTAGTGCTTCTTGATGATAAGTTTGTGCAAATCGGTTGACTTCTTGTCGAAGGTATCCGAAGCACAACTCTGCATGATCAATTTTTCCGTTTCCATCAAGATTCTCGTAGTCAATCTTGAAGTTTCCATGGCCATACCTTTTATAAATAGTAGTTTAAAGGTAAGCACTTAATTCATAACTTGCTGAAATTCAATGATATAATTAACATAAAAAAACCTTAATTGTTGTAAATGATGTTTTTTGTGTGGTGAATCAAGAAGCAATAGGGGTGTATAAACGCAATCCTTTATTAAGAAAATTCTTGTTAATTATTGTCTTTTTCGAATTTTTCAAGGGTTTTTCCCGGTACAATGGTGGTTGTAATCCTTTCTTTTTAGCTTCATCATGGTAGTAATCCGCTTTATTTGGGTGGTATGGATAGACTCCGTTGAACACTTCATTCCAATATTCTTTTTCAATGATGCTGCTAATCATGTAGATGCAATCGTCGAGGTGAATGAGATTGATCAATTCTCCCCCATTTTTTAAATCTACCTTTCCAGAAAGGAAATTGACAGGATGCCTATTTGGCCCTATGAGTCCGCCAAAGCGAATAATAGTGGTCGTAAAGGTCTTTTTTGTCATCAAAAATGATTCAACATCCAACAACTGCCTGCCCGATTCGGTTATGGGTCTTGGTAGGGTATCTTCTGTGATTTCACCGGTAACATTGCCATAGACCGATGTGCTGCTAACAAAAAGAACGTGCTTGATGCCAAATGCCCCTATCTTTTTGACCAGGTGCTTCATTTTGTCAACATAATTTCCGCTAGAACTAGATCTAAGCTTTGGGGGCACGTTAACGATCAAAATGTCCATATCGGATAAAAAGGCCTCGATTTGACCTTGAACCCCGTCTTCGTGAAGCATCACCAAAAACGAATCGATGCCTGATCTGTTAAGCTTTTCAACTTTTTGCTGTGAGGTTGTTGTGCCCCTTACCGAATATCCTTTGGCCTTTAGATGCTTTGCCAAAGGCAGACCCAACCATCCACAGCCCAAAATACCCAAAGATTTATTCAAACCTCAGGGTTTTGATGGTCATGATGGCATCATTGAGTACAAAGGGCATGGGAATACTGCTTTCTGGTCTAACAGGTACCGTGAACTGTGGGTTGTCCAACAAGTCATTTGAGGCTTCATAGAAGACCAGTTCAAGTATTGAATCTTTGGGTATGGCCAATTCGATTTCTGTGTAATCGTTGTTCGAAATGAAATGTGTGACGAATTTGCCGTTTCGTCTGTTTTTCAGATAGTGCTCTGACAGCTCAATGTTATTGACCTTGGCCTGTTTTATGGAAATTTCATTGGTGAAGACATCTAAACGGTTCACTTGGCGTTTAGGGATAAAACATACTTCTATTTGTCGTTGGTCGGCAATAACGGTGTCTTTGGTTATTTCAATGTCGGCATTGGGCAATGATTTGACGGGCGCAGGGGCGGTATAGGTAAACCCTGTGCTATACTTGCTGGCGAGGGTCTTGGCCTGATCTTTTTGAACCTGCTGTTTGCCATCTCCCAAAAACTGGGCATTCCACTCGATCAGCTGTTTGTCATAAGTGGCCCATTTGGCACTTTCTTGGTCAATGTCATACACATACAGCAAACTGCTCGGTTTTGGATTCTCTTCGGAAAATCCAGAGTTGATGTGGGCTGCAATCGAAAAGACCGCAAAGAGCAGCAAAAAGAGAAGTCCATAACGCATTTTGTTCTTCAGCTCAGCAAGAAAAGGTAATGAGAGGGCAAAAATCAACGTCACAAAAAGGCTGCTTGCGGCGATCATTTTTAATCCCAGACCCACGGGAAACATCTTCACAAACGGGGCAAAGATGAAAATAGCGGGCAATGCCAAAAAGACCAATAAAAAGGGGTTGGGCCGTTTTTGGTTGATGTGCACCCATAACCCGGCCAAAAGACCAAACACCGGAACTACAAAAAAGCTGGCGCCCTTTAGATAGACACTGGCCAAGGTACAAATGATGAGCCATACGAGTATAGGAGCCACCAAAAGATTGGCAGTACTTATTTTACGTGCCTTGTGATAGGCCAAAAAACAAATGGCCAAGGCCAAAAAGACATAGACAAAAATATAGGTATGGCCATTGTAGGTGAATCCGTGCAACATGTCTTGAAATCCAGGATACCACCATTTTAGGGCAGGCCAACCAAAATGTGCCACCAAGCCATTGAAGAGCAGTGCAATGAGCAAGGGCACAAATCCGATTGCCAGTGACTTGAGGTCGAGCGTTCCCTTTTTGAACCCCCATATCAAGAGCGCTATAAACGATAATATGGCCAAGGCCAACATGGGCCAAATCCATTCAAACGGGTAAGTTACCAGTCCGAAAAAAGGAACATTGAAATAGATATGGTCATCAAGACTTTTTAAATTGCCCAGATCGGCATCACTAAAATGTGCCAACAGGGGCATTAGGTAACTGCCTTGATGGGCCAACGAGGTTCTATCTAACCGCTCATAGCTGTCCAAAACGGTATGATAGTCATAATGGTCGTCGATAAATGCGAAGTTAAAGCCTTCAATATCGGCATCCTCCCTAAAAACGGTCAAATCGGTATCGTTCGGAAGCATTTTATAGATACTGTAGGCAAGTGAGTTGGCCACAGGGTACTTCGGATTTGCGGCAACGAACTCTTTGATCAACCTACCATTGCCCCGATTGGTCTCAATAAGCATATAACTGGGGCCGCCACTGCCCCGGGCCTCAAAATTCAATACCAGTCCGACATCTTTGGCCCAAGGATGCCGGTGGACAAAGAGATCGGCACCATTAAGGCCCAATTCTTCCGCATCAGATATGAGGATAATGATATCGTTCTTGGGTGTTTTGCCCGTATTGATGAACGCCCTTGCCCCTTCGAGAATGGTGGCTACCCCACTGCCCGCATCACTGGCGCCCAATGATGAGTGCGGACTACTATCGTAGTGCGTTAGCAGCAATAGGGCTTTTCCGTTTTCTGACCCTTTGATCCGGGCCAGTATATTGGTCGCTTTGCTCAAATTGCCCCAATCGCCAGCCGTATAGCCTTCTTGGGTGAACGTTTCGAGCCCCATTTTCTTTAATTCTGCAAGAATATATTGCCTCACCGTTTCATGCGCGGGAAAGCCCACCGCATGAGGATTCTTTGAAATGTTCTTCACATGCTCCAATGCCCGATTCACTGAAAAACTGTTTTCTGTGACCGTCGATGTTCCCCGATCATTTGGCATTAGGGATCTGTAGCTCCAAAAAACAGCCAAGACAAGCAATAATAGGCTTAAGGTTCTAGAAAACTTCATTTGGCAATAGTTGGCATTGAGAATATAAAAATATAAAGGGTTTGCATATTTGGACGGAAAAATTTAAATATTTCGCTAAAATTCACTAACTTTATTAATCACCCTTAAACCAAATTAACATGGGTATCAAGAGTTTTCAAGGCGCTAGAGCAAAAGTCGATCCCAAAAAAGGATATGATGCTCCTATTTTGGTTGAGGACTATATGACGAGAAAATTGGTGACCTTCTCACCAGATCAGTCCATACTAGAGGTAATGGAAGCTTTTGCAAAGCACCATATCTCTGGTGGCCCTGTGATGGATGACAATGGTTTTCTGGTCGGCATCATTTCAGAGGCCGACTGCATGAAGCAAATTTCTGAGAGTCGCTATTTCAATCAACCCATTCTTGACAAGAGCGTGGAACGCTACATGACCAAGAACGTTGAGACCATACCACACGATATGAGCATCTTTGATGCTGCCGGAGTTTTTGACAGACACAACCGAAGAAGGCTTCCGGTCATGAAAGATGATTTGTTGGTAGGTCAGATCAGCCGTAAAGATGTGGTGATTGCCGCACTGAAACTCAGCGGCGCAAACTGGAAATAGCAGACCTAAAAGAGATTTGATGAGAAACCGCTTCTATGAAAATATGAAGCGGTTTTTTATTCCCTTTTCACGATCATATAATAATCATTGTCCAACGGCAGATACCCTAGGTCATAAACAAAGTAATATATACTTCCCTTTTTGGTGGTATATAGGTTGGTGACATACTCAAAGTCAAACCCTTTGTCCATCAATCTGGTCTTGGTGGTACGGGTCTTTCCATCCTTGAGCTCAAAACTGTTCAATATGCGATAATTCTTACGAAGGCGGTTGTTGATGTTGCGCACCAGGTTTTTGCTGTCTTTGTTCAGTTTGTTGTTATATGCATTACGGCAGTGGTCAGAACAGAATTTTTTGTCTATCCGCCCCCGAATTTCGGTTCCGCACTCTAAACACCTTCTTATTTCCATCACCCCTTATTCAACGGCAATATCGTACTTTTTCAACAAACCGATAAGGCCACTTTGACTGAAGATCGCCTTTTTAATGTTGTTTTTTGTCGGGTCTATGTTGAAATTGACCGCAGAAGTAAAATCGGCCCGACCAAGATCAGCGCCTTCAAATAGGGCACCTTTCATATCGCATTCTGGAAATAGACACGCCATAAGTTTGGTCATGGTAAAATCTACCTGATGCAACTTGCAGTTTTCAAAACGCGTATTGGGCATGTCCATTTCATAGAATGAAGCCAATGAAAGATTACACTTTTTGAATTGAAGTGTCAAAAGTAAAGGGTCACAAGTCTCAAAATGTATCCCCATCAATTTGCACGCTTCGAAAACCACATCGTTGAATTGGGTATTGGCAATGTTGACATTGGTCAGATCACAGTTCACGAAACGACATTCCACAAAATTCTGATTGTCTAAAAACCCTTCTTGAAACAGGCAGTCTTCAAAGTGGCAATTTTCATAATCTCCCTTGGCAAGACGCTGGGTTCTAAAATCTTCCTTGACGTACTTTTTGTCCGCAACAAAAACCCTCATCAGTTGTTGTCCATAATTAGGGCCGGCAGGTTCAACGATTTGTACAGCTGGTTATAAGCAGCCATTTCGGTTTGTACAATGGCGTTCTTTTCATTTTCATACGTTTGCCACGCCTGCAATAAATCCTTTAAACGCTCTTTTACCCCTTGGGTCACCTTGGGTTCGGCGACATCTACAAAGCCCTTTAAATGCATGAAGTCGGCATTGAGTTGGTTGTGAAAGTTGATCACATCTTGAAAGGTTTTCTGTTTGGGTTGAATAAGGTGTTCTTCCCATGTGGTGATCCGCTTCATCAAACTATCTCCTTTGACCAGTAATTCTTTGACATCTTCGCGGTCTTTCAATAGGTTTTTATAAGAGGTTAATTGACCCTTGGCCGAACGCATTTGGTTGACGGCGGTATGCATGGTCTTTAGGGTAGCTTCAATCTGGTTCAGTACGGACTGCTGCTCGGTATAATCTGCCGGAGAGGCTTCTATTTTCGGGTTTGCCAACACTTGTGCGGTGGTTTCAACGATTTCTCCCTCTAAACTCAATCGTAAGGTATAAGTGCCTGGAGCTACCCTTGAACCTGCATAATTCCCGAACACAAATACTTTGTCAATGGTAGGGATGGCCTCTTTTCTAAAATCCCAAGTAAAGCGATTGTATCCTTTCTTTGAGGGAAGTACTTGTGGTTTTGGGGGGCCGCCGGGCCAAGACTTAAAATCGTTTGGTTTTTGATTGGTGTAACTTCTGATGACTTTTCCGTTTTGCAATACCTCCAATTTCAAGGGTATGGAGTCCAGTTTATTGGGAAGGTAATAATCAATTGTGACCCCTGATTTCGGATTCTGCCCCAGACCGGGAATAGGTTTGTCTGGACTGCCACCAAAAATGCGATAACTTGGTTTCGGTTGCACAATTTTTAGCTGCACCGCTGTATCGAAACTGTTCTGTATGGCACCTACATCGTCCAAGATCCAGAACGATCGACCGGCCGTGGCTATTACCAGATCATTGTCTTGAATGATCAAATCGTTGATGGGAACCACGGGCAGGTTCAACTGAAACTTTTGCCAGTTCTGTCCATCGTCCAAAGAAATATAGAGTCCGGTTTCGGTACCGGCGTATAACAATCCCTTTTTCTTTTTGTCTTCACGAACCACACGCACAAAAGTATGCTTGTCGGTAATGCCGTTGGTGATCTTCGTCCATGTTTTGCCATAGTCGGTGGTCTTGAACACGTAGGGTTTCAAATCCAAGAACTTATAGCGCATCACGGCGATATAGGCGGTGGCGGGGTCATGGGGCGAGACCTCAATGCTATTGATAATACCTTCGGCAAGGTTGGGCGGGGTAATGTTTTCCCAATTGGCACCACCGTCTTTGGTAATGTGCACCAGCCCATCATCACTGCCCGCATACAGCACACCTTTTTCATGGGGTGATTCGACTAAATACATTAGTGTATTGTAGTTTTCGCCACCCGCGGCCTCGTTGGTATAGGGACCACCACCTGGCCCTTGTTTTTCGATTTCATTTCGGGTCAGATCAGGGCTTATGGCTTGCCAACTATGGCCTCCGTCAGTGGTTTTGAACACCACATTGCCCGCATGGTAAATGGTGTTTCGGTCATGGGGAGAGCTGATAATGGGTGCATTCCAGTTGTAGCGAAATTTAAAGTTCTTGGGCACCTTGCCCAAACCCAATTCAGGATAGGCCTTAATGGGTTTGCCCTCGCGTGACGCTTTGATCCATTTTTCAATGATCCCTTGGTAACAACCGCCATAGACCACTTCTGGGTTATCGGGGTCAAAGGCCAAATACGCACTCTCGCAACCGGCCACTGAATACCAATCTTTCCAGTCAATTCCGGCATCATTGGTTCTGCTGGCAATGGCAATGGCCGAATTGTCTTGCTGGCCTCCATACACATTATAGGGAACCAAATTATCGGTAATGACCCGATAAAATTGGGAAGTGGCTTGATTTTGTTGGGTGCTCCAACTTTTTCCACCGTTGTTTGAAACATTGGCACCCCCGTCGTTCGAGTTGATCATTCTTGAATTGTTATATGGGTCGATCCATAAATGGTGGTTATCGCCATGTGGTGTGGGCAGAGGGGTAAAGGTCTTACCGCCATCGATGGATTTCGTCACTGGGGCGTTCAAGACATAGACCACATTTTCATCTTGGGGGTCGGCAAAAATCTCCATATAGTACCATGAACGGGCAATATTGATGCGATTTTTGTTGACCTGTTTCCACGTTTTTCCCGCATCAACACTTTTGTACACCCCGCCTTTTTCACCTTCGGCCTCGATTACGGCATAGACCAGCTCTGAATTGGCCCGTGATACTGAAATGCCCGCTTTGCCGAATGTTTTGGGAAGTCCTTTTTTCAACTGCTTCCATGTGCTTCCCCCATCGGTAGATTTGTAGATGCCGGAAGACGGCCCGCCCGATTCCATGGTCCAGGAGTAGCGTCTGTGCTGCCACATTGCCGCATAAAGGATCAGGGGGTTGTTCATATCCATGGATAGGGAAGAAGCCCCTGTGGTTGAATCCACAAAAAGTACGCGTTCCCAGGTTTCACCCCCATTCTTTGAACGATAAATGCCACGCTGTTGCGAAGGGCCATATTGTGCCCCTTGGGCAGCTACAAATAAAATATCTGGATCGGTAGGATGGACGATCACATCAGAAATGTGCCTGGTTTCGTCCAAACCGATATGCTTCCATGTTTTTCCTGCATCGGTCGATTTGTAGATCCCATCGCCCATAGAGGTCATCACACCACGTGCGGCGTGTTCGCCCATACCGACCACTACAAGATTGGGATTGCTCTCTGCTACCGCAATGGCACCGACCGTTCCGGTATTCAATTTGCCATCCGAAATATTTTTCCAAGTAATGCCGTCATCCACGGTTTTCCATACACCGCCGCCTGTTGTGCCCATGTAATAGGTCATGGGCTGGCCAACGACCCCGGTGGAGGCCACGCTGCGCCCACCCCGAAACGGACCGATATTTCGCCATTTGAGTCCAGAATACAAAGAATCGTTCAATACAATGGCGGGGCTCGTCTCCTTCTTTTTTCTTCGTTGCGCAGTGGTAAAGAAGGGAAGGGCAAGTAGTAGGATCAGAAACAATCGTAGCGTTTTCATAGGTTGGATTTTTGAGTGAGGAAGATACGAAACAGCCGCTAAAATTTTAAAATATTGTTAAAGTTGAATTTTGTTTTGGAACAAACGTTCTAAAATGAATATGTTTGTATTGGAATGATTGTTCCAAAATAAAAATTTAAACCAAATATGTATATCAAATGAAAAAGTTGGAAAACAAAGTGGCCATTATAACCGGAGCCACCAGTGGCATGGGCCTACAAACGGCAAAGCTCTTTTTGCAAGAGGGGGCCAAAGTCGTTTTGACCGGTAGGAGCCAAGAAAAATTAGACGCCCTTACCCCTGAACTTTCAGGGGATTATCTCTTGGTAAAGGCAGAAGCCGCCAGTGTATCAGATAGTGAGCAACTGGTAAAAACTACGGTCGATGCCTTTGGCAAGATCGATGTACTCTTCCTGAACGCTGGAATCTTTCGCTTGGAAACCATTGACGGGTTGACTGAAGCCATTTTTGACGAGGTATATGACATTAATGTACGAGGCCCATTATTTACGGTCAAAGCGGCCAACGAGCACTTCAACGAAGGGGCAAGCATTATTTTCAACACTTCTGTGGTGAACATCAAAGGTTTTGCAGGAATGTCGGCCTATGCGTCCAGTAAAGCCGCGTTGCGCTCATTGACCCGAACCTTGGCCGCAGAGTTTGGCCCCAAGGGCATTCGTGTGAATGCCATTGCCCCTGGCCCGATTGATACCCCGATCTATGGAAAGCACAATGTGCCCCAAGAGAATATTGATGCCATGGCCTCAAATTTTCCTTCGTTGGTGAGCCTGGGCCGATTTGGGAACGCTGATGAGGTGGCGACTACGGCATTGTTTTTGGCCGCATCGGACAGTAGCTATATCACGGGAGCTGAAATTCCCGTTGATGGCGGTTTCGCCCAAGTGTAGTTTTTTGGATACATTTGGTACGATAGATTATGCCACGACCCAAACAATTTTGTGAAGAAGAAATATTGAACAAGGCGATGGAACTCTTTTGGCAAAAAGGGTTCCACGCCACTTCAATGCAAGATTTGGTATTGCATTTGGGCATTAACCGCGCTAGCCTGTACGATACCTTTGGCGGAAAGGAAGAACTGTTCGACAAGGCCTTTGCCCATTATCGAAAGGCCGTGGGGGGCTGGTTGCATCAGCTATTTGATGGCGAACCATCGGTCAAAATGGGCTTTAAAAAACTCTTTGACAAAGCCATTGAGGAAACGGTGAACGATGAGAACCGTAAGGGTTGTTTTGTGGTGAACACCACTACAGAGCTGATTCCTGGAAATAAAAAGATGCTCCAGACACTTCTCGATAACAAGGAGACCGTTGAAAACCTCTTTATCGGTTATGTGCAAAAAGGAATCAACACTGGGGAACTTTCCCCATCAAAAAATGCCCAAGAAGTAGGCTTAATGCTCTTTGCCCTTTACAATGGCATTCGGGTGTTGGCCAAAGTGGATTCTAACCCCGACAAGCTACAGAAGGTGGTCAATTCTGGACTCTCGGTACTGGACTGAGCACCGCTTAGAACGAATATAGAATGGGATCTTCCCAACCTTCGAGTCGAAGTAGGATGGAGTCGCCACTATCTCGAAAAGGTGTCAGTTCAAAAGAATACGTTTTCGTGATAAAAGCCTCGCACAACTCTTGATTGTCAAGTCTTAGAATGATACTGCGCATGGGCGGCAGGGAATCGTCCACATTGGCTGCTCCTATGAGCCTGACCTTCCATGAATCCCCGTCACAACCACCGCTGGCTATTTCAATCTGCAAACAATCTCCCTGTAGATCAACACTTTGAATCACATAGTTGTCAGTATTCGTGTTATTGAATTGACTGTTGCTGACAATGCCCAGAAAATCACAAATATCTGAAGTTGGCGAATTGTCATCTGAATTACACGAAACCAAAGTAAGTGCAAGTGACAGGATTAAGGACGCATAATGATTTTTCATGCCCACGGTTTATGTAGAGATGCACCCGAAATCAAAAGGATGCTTTTAGATTGCAGCATACACTTTGAAATGGAAGTCTAAGATCACCCCTGTCTTATCTCACTCTGGCATAGTTAAAAACGATTTCTTCCATTTTATCGCCATCTTCAATGAGCACATAAAACTTGACCCGATCTTCCGTCACCTTTTCAATGGTGAGGCCTTCAAAGAACACTTTGTTTTTTTCCAGTTTTACCAATTTGAAATCAACGGTTTCGTCCTTTTCTTCCCAACCTCTTAAATCTCCATGAAAGTGTTTCAATTGCATCAAAAGGGTCGGCCCGACCTGTTTGATGTGACCGCTTTCATAAAAGGAAACCTTGCCGTCGTTGACCAATCGAAATACGAACATCATGGATTCACCTAGGGGAGGACTCCAAATTTCTTCAGCGATACCGCCGAATGCCTCTCCCTGCCAATGGCCAACTAGCCAAGAAACCTGATTCAAAGTGGCTTTGGGGGAAGTCTGCCCCGCTGCCAATTGTATGGTGTTTTGAGCTTGCCCGAAAGAAAGGCCCAATAACAAAATAAACGGTAAAATTTTCATAATGATGTCTTTTGGTATGAAGACGGATGACAGGGCATTAATTAGACAAGGCAAACTTGACATTTATGGTGGCCTCTACCCGGATCATTTCAAAACCGATGTCCAAAGGCTCAGGTTCGGCCATATCCATTTTAGCCATTGCCATCTCCATTCTTGGCTGATTGTACCTGGGGTAATAGGGCTGCGAATGGTCGGCGATATGTATGGCCACGCCCACGGTTTGGCCCAAAGGCTCCGTAAGGGCATCCGCTTTTTTCTTGGCCTTTTTGACGGCCCTTGATTTGAGTTCCAGCTCCAATTCATCCATTTTTGAATATTCGGTCTTTTCAAGGTAGGTGTTGGCTATGCCCAGATCTTCCAGGGCGGCCATGACCTTTCCCGCGGTTAACCCATCATGTACCAAAAGGGAATATTGCTTGCTTTTAAGCACCTCCTTACTTCTTAAAAAGTACTTTTTATAATTGCTTGCCAAGTTTTTAATGGTCAATTGCTTGTCTACATCGATTCCCAGATCGGTCAAGCTCTTGGCCATTTTGTTCTCTTGTTCTTCAACAGATTTTCTTCCTTTCGAATCCTTTTCCTGTATGGTAATGCTCAGATAGATTTTATCGGGAGCCACCAAGGTATCGACCCTTGCAGAGGTCTCTAAATAGGGAACATCCAAGAAATTTTTTGACTGTGAAAAAACAGTTGGGGCTAAAACAAACAGTGTAAGAAGTAAAAAGACATTTTTCATGGTAAGGTTTTAAAGCAAAAATACGGTTTTGTTTTTAGCCATGAGAACCGTATTTTATCGTGGTACAACAGCTGCTTTTAGTTATGAAGTTTGTCATCGCTCCCGATAAGTTCAAAGGCTCATTGACAGGGGCCGAATTTTGCACCATTGTCGAGAAAGCGGTATCTGAAAGGTTTCCCCGTTCAGAAATTGTAAAGGTACCCCTTGCCGATGGCGGTGATGGTACCATTCAGGTCGCCGAACAGTATCTAGGCGGTGAGATTGTCGGTTGTACGGTGAGCGACCCCTTGTTTCGGCCAATGGAGTGCAACTACTTGTTTTCAGGTAAAAAAGAAACGGCCTTTATCGAAATGGCTGAGGCATCAGGTCACCGACTATTAGGGGCCCATGAGTTGAATTGTATGCTCACGACCACGCTGGGTACTGGTGAACTAGTTGCCGATGCCATTCAAAAAGGGGCAAAGCATATTTTTTTAGGGATAGGCGGCAGTGCCACCAATGATGGCGGTATGGGCATGGCCCAAGCCTTAGGGTATACTTTTCTTGACAAAGACGGGAAAGTCCTCAGCCCTATCGGAAAAAACCTCGCCAAGGTGGTGGCCATAGTCCCTCCCAAAAAATCACTTTCGGGCATCTCGGTGAAAGTGGCCTGTGATGTCGATAATCCTTTCTATGGAGAAAATGGCGCTGCCAAGGTGTATGCCAAACAGAAAGGGGCTTCGGCCAGTGAAATTGAGGAACTCGATGACGGTTTGCGTCATTTTGCATCGATAGTGCGTTCACAAATGGGGATCGATCTACAGAAGATTCCCGGTGCCGGTGCTGCCGGTGGACTTGGTGGAGGGGCCGTAGCCTTTTTAAATGCTGAACTCTTGTCAGGGATCGATTTGGTCAAAGAAATGGCAGCTTTCGAAGCCAAGATCAAAGATGCCGATTGGATCATTACCGGAGAAGGTAAGTTGGACGATCAAACCCTTTCAGGGAAAACCATAGGAGGTGTCATTGCATCGGCACAAAAGCAGCATATTCCGGTGGCAGCGTTCTGTGGTGCCGTTGCCCTTTCAGAAAATGAAGCAAAAAAAATGGGCTTGACCCATGTTTCTGAAGTAAGTAAGGGTATTGCCGATTTGAATGTGGCCATGGCCATGGCCGGTGAGAATCTTTATCGCGCTGTCGAAGAATTTTTGAATGCCCTCGAAACCTGAACAAAGCCCATAAGGCCCAAAACATTAATCAAAGGGCAATAGGTCAGGTGCTAGATATTCTTTTTTTGCTTTTGGGGAACGGTAGATGTCAAATCCGTAGTGCGCGGCCATCAACGCTTTGAAATTGTGTTTCAGCCTCGGAAATTCGTTGATGAAACCATGAAAGGTACTTGATTCAGACTTCAGCATAAAATGATAGACGGCCCGTATGGCGGCCACGGTCAATGTCTTATTGAACTTATCAAAGGCCCCGTTTGATTCGGCAAAGTGTTTTATTTGTGTGCAGACCAGATCAATAGCGGTTTTTAAACCATGATTTTTGATATAAAGCCATGCCAATCGCAGGTGCGCCTCATGGGTGAAGAGTTCTGGTCTCAAGGTCGCATTGGCGAAGCGCGCTGAAAACTCGATATCGGAAAGGTTTCGGTGCTTTTCCACTTAGCTATCCTTTAAATCCGGTTTTGTTGTGCGTGCCGTCGCAATAGGGTTTGTTGTTCGATGCACCACAACGGCAAAAAGCGGTAGATCTTTTCTTGGTTTCGATGGTGCCATTGGCCAAGGTCACCTTTAACATGCCGCTGACCAGAAGTGGCCCATTTTCAATGACCGTGCATTCGGTCTCTTTTTGTTCTTCCATAACGGTTTCTCCTTTTATCGAGTAGGTGAGTGCCCCTGAAGGACATTTTTCAATCTGTGATTTCAATGCCTCAACGGAGGCGTTCTCTGGGTTGATCCATGGTTTTCCCTTTGGGTCATAGACTTCGGGAAGCGTACGCCAGCAGATTTCTGAATGGATGCATTTTTTGGGTTTCCAGATGACCGTGAAATCACCTTTACTGTATTCTTTTACGATTTCTCTTTCCATATCATGCAATATTGATGCCCTTTAGCACCAAGGCCTTGTACTCGGGGTTCCTTTTAATGAAAAGGGCCACGAACGGACAAAGTGGTACAAGGGTCAACCCTTTGGCCTTGATGTCTTCGAGTGCTTGCCGTACCAGCTCCTTTCCAATGCCTTTTCCCTCCAACCCTTTGGGCACCTCGGTATGGGTAAGGTAAATCTTGTCTTTGGTCTTGATGTATTCGATTATGGGGGTATGTTCGTCTACGCGAAATTCATACCGTTTTTTTTCAATGTTGTCTATAAGTTGATACGGCATTACCACAAATTCAATAGGCCTAAAAATAAGCATTTTCGTTAGGAAGCTAAGGTGTGCAATGACATTTTTGTTGCTTCGGTATGAACATTATGACCACTGTATTCAAATATGTCATATCTTTAAGAGAGTACAGGGTTCTAAGCTTTTTTTGTCAAAATGCCCATATATGTTCTGTTTGGTCTACAAATCGATTGCGAGTCTGGCATTTCGAAAAATCGAAATAGCGGAAATGCTTGAAAAGGCACGTGATTTTAATGCCAAGAACGATATTACGGGCTGTCTGATCTACTATAAGGGAGAGTTTTTACAATATCTCGAGGGAAATCAAATCAAGGTGCTTGAACTGTTCGATCGCATAAAGTCAGATAATCGACACCATACCGTAGAATTGGTTTCATATGGCAAGATCGATACCCGTGAGTTTGAAGACTGGAGTATGGCCTACGAAGATTTTTTGGGCGATAATGACACCCTGCAGTTCTTAAAGCTATTGGTGGCCTCTTATTTTGAATCACCTGACGAGGCCATGGAGCCCAACCCTACCTCTGAATATTTCTGGAGAACCGCAAAACGGCTGTTGAAGTCGGGCGAACTGAAGAAGTTTTAGATTACTGCTATCTTGAAGATCAATGATTTAATCATTTTCAAACGACTACAAACGTTTACAAACGAAAATAAATAATTCCTGACCGAATCTTTCTTTTTACTGGTTCTATGTTTGCCCTGTCGGATGAGGGACATTCGATGGCATTGACTGTTTAACCATAAAAATCAGAAAGATGAACGCACTTAAAAACAAAGTACAGTTGATTGGTAACTTAGGGCAAGACCCAGAAATCGTAACCTTGGAAAACGGCAGCAAGCTCGCCAAGTTTTCCATCGCCACCAGTGAATATTATAAAAACGCCAAAGGCGAAAAGGTAGAGGAGACCCAATGGCACAATATCGTGGCCTGGGGCAAAACGGCAGAGATCGTTGAAAATTACCTGACCAAGGGCAAGCAAGTGGCCCTAGAGGGTAAACTGACCCATCGCTCTTATGAGAACAAAGACGGTGAAAAACGGTATATCACCGAGGTACGCTGCAATGAATTGCTGCTATTGGGCAAGTAAGTTTTTCGCGCACAACGATAAAAGTGGGCATTTTGCCCCTTTTCTTTTTTAGACCAGCAATTTAACAATAACTTAAGGTAAATGATTGCAACTAAAAACCCTATTGGTCGTCTAATGAACAAAGCTTGATTATGAAACGCATTGTCATCCAAATCGCCGTTCTGCTGTGTCTTCCGGCCGGGCTATGGGCACAAGTGGATGACCGTGCCATAGATGAAAGTTTTTATTCAGCTTTGGCAAAGGCAGATGCCCATTACGAACAATCACTTCCTGCCATGTCTATAGAAGATGAGCTTGACTTCTGGAACGACCAAGAAGCTTTTGAGCAGCGTTTATCGAAAACAAATCCACGGGCATATCAGATCTATTTGAACAGCAAGGGCAATGCCTACCGTGAGTATCTGCGTTTTTGCGGGTCTGAGTGCCAGCATGGGGACCAATTTTTCCGCAAGGCTTCTTTTTACATGATCAATGGCGAAGTGGAAGATGAAATGGCTTTTTCCACAACAGGCAAAAAATCCCTTAAAAAGAATTGATTCGACCAAAGGTGATCGATTAGGCCACTTTTTTCAATAAATCAAAGCAGGGGCAGCGTTTGCAGCGTTTTTGCTCACCCTTTTTATATTTCTTGCAGCAGCTGGTCTTGCAATTGCCGGGCACCAACTCTTTAAGAAGTGCTTTCTTCTTTTTCTTGAGCCCTTTTTTCTTTCCTTTCTTTATTTTGCCCATGCAACCAATGCTTGCTATGGGTAAAGATAGTTATTTTAAATTAATCTAAATAAAGTAGTTGTCAACAATTATTCACCAAGCGTGTCAGAGGCGGCACTTTCAACGGTAAGTTGCTGTATATCACGGTCAAAGAGGTAAAGACCGCCCTTGTCGTTTCCGATGAGGTTGATCTTATCTAAAACCGTTCGGGCCAAAGCCTCTTCTTCCAATTGCTCGGCGACATACCACTGTAAAAAGTTGTGCGTGGCATAATCTTTTTCCTCTAGAGTGATGTGCACAAGTTCATTGATGCTCTGAGAAACGAATATTTCATGGTCATAGAGTTTTTGAAACATCTTTTGAAAAGTGCCAAAATCGATTTCCGGAGCTTTTAAATCCGATATAATGGCATGACCGCCCCGTTCGTTCACGTATTTGACCAGTTTGAGCATGTGCATACGCTCTTCATCTGAATGGCCGTACATGAATCCGGCCACGCCTTCCAGACCCTTTACCTCGGCCCATGAGGCCATGGATAAATAGACTTGAGATGATTCGGCTTCTATTCGAATTTGATTATTAAGTGCTTTTTCGACTTTTTTGGATAACATGGTGCTTTGATATTTATGCCCTAAAATTACAAAAAGGGAATATGGTAATTCAGCTTTATTTGTGATAATTCAAAATTGAACGACAAACCCCATGGTATTTGGACCAAAAGTGAGGTTCCAGCTCAGCTTTTTTGTGTCGGCATTGTATTTTTCACTGTATTTTTTGTCAAGGTACCGGTCGATGGACTCCACGATGAAAATACTCAAGACCGTGCTAAAGGCCACATCAGAGATCCAGTGAAAACGGTCGATGACCCTTACAAAACCGGGAATCGAGCCAATAGTGTACAATCCGGCCTTTATCCACGGATTCTTAAATTGCTTGGCGATGACATAGGCGTTGCTGAAGGCCAACATGGCATGCCCCGAGGGAAAGGAGTCGTAATTGAAGATCCTGTCAAGATGTAGGGGATCAAAGGTGCTCGAAGAATCTCCACTTCTGGGTCTGGCCCGGCCGATGATTCGTTTGCTGACCTGTTGTAAAAGTCCCCCTGCGGTAGCCGACGAAATCAATAATACCCCGGTTCGCCTGAGTTTCTCATTTTTGGTGAACAGGCCGACCAGATAGACACCTCCCGTAAGCATATAATTGTTGTTCGGGTTGCCGTATTTGTGTCCGTACTCGGTAATAAAACCAGGCACATCATCGCGAAAGCCGTCTGCCCAAGTGTCAAATTCATCATCGATGGCGGCCAGTAGAAGGGTACCCCCAGAGAGATACCCAAAATTTGCCCAATCGTTCCCTTTCCAGTGAAAGGGCCTGCTGTACGAGTGCCCCATACCGCCAAAAACATTGCCGATGTCATAGGTGAAATCGTTCCACAGGGTCTTCTGTTTTGTGCTTTCAGGCCCTTGGGCGCAAATAGCTGTCGAAAGCAATGTAAAAAGTGCCAGATAAACAATTTTCATCAGGGATGGTATGTTACGAAACTGTAAAGCTAAAAATAAATTTCCTGTGCCGACCTGAACGTGTTGGCATGGGCTTCGACAATGGTTCTGATGTCTTGTGAATAACCACCGCCCATGCTGCACTGAACGGGGATTCCGTTCATTTTGCAGATTTTCAAAACAAATTGGTCCCGGGCCGCACAACCTTCAAGACTCATGCCCAAAGTGCCCAATTTATCAGTGGCCAATACATCGACGCCACAGAGATAGAAGATAAAATCAGGTGCTGTACGATCGATCAATTTAGGAAGCGTTTCTTTTAGAATGGAAAGATAGGTTTTGTCATCAGTGCCTTTTTCCAAGGGTATGTCCAGGTCGGACGATTCTTTTTTAAAGGGATAATTGCCCCGACCATGCATTGAAAAAGTAAACACGGCAGAATCATCCTGAAAAATCTCAGCGGTGCCGTTGCCTTGGTGAACATCTAGATCAACGATCAATATTTTCTTGGCCAAGCCTGTTCGCAGCAAATACCTGGCCCCGATGGCCTGATCATTGAGCATACAAAAGGCCTCGCCCCGATTGCTGTAGGCATGGTGCGTGCCCCCAGCAATATTCATGGCGATACCATGCCGTAGGGCAAACGTACTTCCTCTGATGGTGCCATCAGCGATAATGCGCTCACGCTGTACCAATGCATCAGAAAGCGGAAAACCGATTTTTCGCACCTCACTGGGCTTGAGAGCTAAATTGACCAGATTTTGGTAGTACCCACTATCGTGTGCTGCAAGAATATCGTCATCATCCGGTAATGTTGGGCGATAGAAATTATCGCCGATACAAGTGCCCTCATGAAGCAGTTGTTCGGGCAACAACTCATATTTTATCATCGGAAATCGATGTTTCTCGGGCAATGGGTGGCAATAAATGGGGTGATGGGCAATCTTCAGCAATCTATCGCAATTTTTTTCAAATATGGGGCTTTCCAATGAAATGGGCGATTAGGCATTCTTGCCCATTGGGTAAGCTGTCATACCTTTGCTGCCGATGAAAAATGTGATTACCACAGATTTGGAGCGTTGCCGAGAGCTATTGCGACAAGATCAGCCAGTGGCCATACCCACTGAAACGGTCTATGGCCTTGCGGCCAATATATATAGCGAATCTGCAGTGAAGAAAATTTTTGAGATCAAGGGCCGGCCGCGCTTCAATCCGTTGATCGTGCACGTGCATGGTATCGACCAAATGACTTCCCTGACCAAAGAACTTCCCAGAAATGCGGTAAAGCTGGCCGAGCAATTTTGGCCTGGCCCACTCACCTTGATATTGCCCAAACAAGACTCGGTAAGCGATTTGATCACGGCGGGCAAAGAAACCGTGGGCATTCGTATGCCGAACCATGAACTGACATTACGATTACTGAAGGGATTGAATTTTCCGTTGGCGGCCCCGAGCGCCAATCCGTTTACACGCGTCAGTCCCACCTCGGCACAACATGTGGCCGATTATTTTGGCGATGCCGTGACCGTTTTAGATGGTGGCCCCTGTACGGTGGGCCTCGAATCGACCATTGTGGGGTTTGAAGGCGAAACACCTGTTGTCTATAGAAAGGGGGGCATCACCATAGAGGCCATTGAACAATGTGTAGGGCCTGTCAAATTACGTTTAGAGAACGAGAAAGCACCCGAAGCTCCGGGAATGCTGTTCAAGCACTATTCACCCAGAACAACATTGGTGCTGACCAATGATGTGGAAAAAGCGTTGTCGAAAATCGATAACCAAAAAGTAGGGGTACTATCCTTTTATAAGGATGCGTACCCAGGGGCAACCATTGTCAAAGCACTTTCAAAGACCAGAGATCTAGAGGAAGCTGCCCAAAAACTGTTCGATGCCCTACATGAATTAGACACGGCTGGTTTAGATATGATCATTGCCGAGCGATTGCCTGAAGAAGGTCTGGGCATCACCATCAACGATCGGTTAGAGCGGGCTAAGAATTAATGGAAACCATTATATACGCTAAAAGATAGCAAAAAGGTACGGTGACCAGTGTGATCAAAAAAACCTGCATTACGTTTACTTTGGTGTTTTTGATGTCGCCCAATAAGCTTTTTGGAGATTCTTTTTCCGCTTCCACAATTTTTGTGTTCGCAAATAAATCACCTATTCTTCTTTTAGGACTAAAGAGCGTAACGATAACCTCTAAAGGCCATAGAACAATAAAGAGGTTTCTAAAAAAGCACTGAAACGAGCTGGCGGTTTCATCGGTTTTCCGATCAACAACTTGTAGACCTATTATTCTTTTTCCAAGGCTTTTCCCTTTCCAATTATCCTTTAAAAAATAAATTACATAGATAGAAAAGAGTAGTGCATAGCCATGAATATCCAAGAAAATGATTTCAATCGTATCCTTGACAAGGAAAATGAGGAGAAAAAAAACAAGAATGGCGATGGGAAACATCACAATAATCATTGTAATATGATCGATAATCATCGATAGTATCCTATTTATTCTGAAGTCCATCTATTTAATTGATACAGCTACCGTTTGAAATCTTTTTTTCATCAGGATTCACAAATACCAACTTGCCGTCCTCGCTTTCGGCCATCAAAATCATGCCCTGGCTCTCAACGCCACGCAATTTTCGGGGGGCGAGATTGACCAGAACGGTCACTTGCCTGCCCACTATATCTTCGGGTTTGAAGCTTTCAGCAATGCCTGAGACAATGGTTCGGGTATCAAGCCCCGTATCTACTTTCAAGACCAACAGTTTGTCGGCCTTGGGCATCTTTTCGGCCTCGACGATGGTGCCTACCCGCATATCGAGCTTGGCAAAGTCATCATAGGCAATCGTATCTTTTTGTGGCATAATCTCATTTTTTTGCCCAGTTGCGGCATTTATTTTTTTAGTGGCCTCCAACTTGGCGAGTTGGGCCTCGATTTCTTTGTCCTCGATTTTTCTGAAGAGCAGTTCGCTTTTGTTGATCTGGTGACCAGGCGGGAGCAAGGTTTCTTTTGTGGAAATCTCGTTCCAAGAGGTCTTGACAGGGCCTGTGCCGAGCGCAGACGAGGTGCCTGATTTGATATTGAGTATGGTATTGAGCTTTTGTGAGGTGAACGGCAAAAAGGGTTCGCTAAGCACCGCCAGGCCTGTAGCGATTTGTAGCGCGACATACATGACGGTCTTTACCCGTTCTTCATCGGTTTTGATGAGTTTCCAAGGTTCTTCGTCGGCGAGGTATTTATTGCCCAAGCGGGCCAGGTTCATCAGTTCTTGACTGGCCTCTCGAAAACGGTACCTGTTCAATGAATCGCTTAATCGTTCAGGAAACTCCCGTAAAGCCTTCAACGTGTCATTGTCCACATCGGTGAAGCCATTGGGTGCTGGCACCGCACCACCGTGGTATTTATGGGTCAAGACCGTTACCCGGTTGATGAAATTGCCAAAAATGGCAACCAGTTCGTTGTTGTTTCGGGCTTGAAAATCTTTCCAGGTGAAATCATTGTCTTTGGTCTCGGGGGCATTGGCGGTCAAGGTGTACCGCAGCACATCTTGCATATCGGGAAACGCTTCTAGGTACTCATGCAACCACACTGCCCAGTTTTTGGAGGTCGAAAGTTTGTTGCCCTCTAAATTCAAAAACTCGTTGGCCGGCACATTTTCGGGCAATACAAAGTCACCATGGGCCTTCAACATACTGGGGAAGATGATGCAGTGAAAGACAATATTGTCTTTACCGATAAAGTGCAGCAGTTTGGTGTCTTTGTCTTTCCAATAGGGCTCCCAGTCTTTGCCTTCCCTTTCGGCCCATTCTTTGGTCGAAGAGATGTAACCGATCGGGGCATCGAACCATACGTACAGCACCTTGCCCTGGGCATCTGGCACGGGAACGGGAATGCCCCAATCGAGATCTCGGGTCACGGCTCGCGGCTTGAGCCCATCATCGATCCATGATTTGCATTGGCCATAGACATTGGGTTTCCAATCGTGTTTGTGGCCTTCTATGATCCATTCCTTTAGAAAATCCTCATACCTGTCTAAGGGCAAGAACCAGTGCTTTGTTTTCTTCAGGGTCGGAACTGCGCCCGTTATGGTCGATTTCGGATTGATGAGGTCGGTGGCGTTCAATGACGATCCGCAGTTCTCACACTGATCCCCATAAGCCTCTTGATAAGAACAGACCGGACAGGTGCCCGTTACGAAACGATCGGCCAAAAACTGTTGCGCCTCTTCATCGTACAGCTGTTCGGTGACTTCTTCGATAAAATCACCTTGATCATATAGTTTCTTGAAAAAGTCAGAAGCTGTTTTGTGATGTACCTGGGCCGAGGTTCTGGAGTAATTGTCAAAAGAGATGCCGAAATCTTCGAATGATTTTTTGATGATACCATGGTACTTATCGATGATCTCTTTGGGGGAGACGCCCTCTTTTTTTGCCTTCATGGGAATGGCCACCCCATGTTCATCGCTTCCGCAGATAAAAAGCACGTCATTGCCCGTCAATCGTAGGTATCGGGCATAAATGTCGGCCGGTACATAGACCCCTGCCAAATGGCCGATGTGAATGGGGCCATTGGTGTAGGGCAGCGCGGCGGTAAGGGTATAACGTTGGTGGGCCATTCAGTATGAAATTAAGCCCCAAAAATACTGATTTTGACAAGAGCATGTTAAAAACGGTATCTTCCAAAAAAACAGGGTCTTATGAACCGTGGCCTTGCATTCTTTTCAAGGTTTATGTCTACAAACCGCTCAAACGATGCTTCGCCAGAACCACAAGCTATTGATTTTTGGTGCGTATTCTTTTTAAATATGCCCTAAGGGCGGAAAGACCGTCGCCCAAAAAAGGAAACCTCCGAATCATGCAACCCAAATTGGGGTGGGGAGCTGCACAACCGGAGGATTCTGGAAATGTAAGCAACGCTTACATAATCATGACAGATTTGCTCATCTTCTGGTCAGCAACCTGTATTCTATAGATATACTTGCCGGTAGAAAGGCTTCCGCGCATGCGTTCCCTTATGTTGATTTCCGCAGAGCCTTCGAGCATCATCTCATTGAATACCGTACCGACATTCTGGCCCAAGATGTTGAACAATTGAATGTCAACATGGGCAGCGAAAGGCATTTCCAAATAAATATGTGGATTTCTTTCTGTCGGATAATACGGTCTGTGAATGACTTCATTTGCCAATTCAGGGTCTGGATCCGTGCCTTCACCAGGCGGCGTATCGGGCAATGTTGGTGGGTCGTTATCGTAGGCAATATCAGGAAATTCGACACCACTGCAATTGAAGCCAAGATTCACCGGATTATAGGGGTGGTCGAGCAAGTGCTGCTCTACCTTGGCGATGGGCACACAGAGCCATTCGGCCAAAACGGTGGCGTAAAGATCTCTAAAGTCCATGGTGTACTCAAGGTTGCCACGACCGTTCGGGGCATCAAGTGAGGGGTGGTCGCCCACAAAGGCACTACCGTTCAGACCCGATCCGAAGAACAGGGTGGGTGCTGCCTTGCCATGGTCTGTACCATTCGAGCCATTTTCGAAGATCCTACGTCCAAATTCAGAGAAAGTCATGCTCAACACCTGACCATCTTGTTCGGTGAAGCCCAAGTCTTCATAGAAGTTGTTCACCGCAATCGACAGATTTGACATCAAACGCTCATGGGCCAAAGGCTGGTTGCCGTGGGTATCGAAACCGCCCATTGAAATCATATAGACCTTGGTGCCCAAGTTGCCTTTGATCAAGCGGGCCAATAGGGCCAACTGACGGGCAAAGCCGTTTTCTTGGTATTCTACCTGGTTTTGACCGCGCATATAGGCTTCATGTATCTTACCGGCATATTCGTAGGTGGTATTGGCCACACCGCGCAAGAAACGCAGCTGATCGCCATACATACAGGTATCGAACAGGCTATGGTCTAAATCATAGAAGAATCCGGTTTGGGCAATTTCTTCCAACTGATCGATATTGTTGGTGACGAAAGCGTAGTTCGTCTCTTCACCTTGAAAGACCAAGTTTGAGATGCTTCCGATTTGGATGGCGGCCGGGGCATCGGGCGGATTGATCAAATAATCTGGATAGCAATCCTCAAAATGTCGCCCCATCCAACCGGTATCCAATCCTTGAAAACCAGAAGTGGTCAAATCGGTATTGGCATAGATATCGGATCCCGTAAAGTGGGAAAGGCTTTGGTTCTCATAACCGACACCATGCACCGCCTTGAACTGACCATCACCCCACAAGGGCTCCAATGAATTCATGTAGGTAGGAACCCCGAAATCATCGGTCAACTTCAGAATCTTACTTTCAGGTATGTAAATATTTGGCCTTGCATTGGCATAGGTATCATATTGTTGAATCGGTATGACCGTGCTGAGACCGTCATTGCCACCGTTCAAACGGATCAATACCAAGATGTTATCGGTTTCGGCATCGGCAATCGAAGCCATCAACGGAGAAGGCGCCGAAGCAGAAAGTAGGTTGCCGCCCAACATCATAGATCCAGAGCCTGCAATGCCCAACGCCTGAATAAACGAACGGCGGCTCCAGTTCTTGTGTTCGAGATCGTGGCCTTCGTGCTCGAGGCCTTTGTGTGGTTCTATATCGTGATTGTGGTGTGTATCGCACATAGCAGTAGGGTTATTTTAATTGAAATTCGGGTTCTCTGGTCAAATGACGGAGTAGATTATATACTTGCATCGGAACCTCTACACTGATTCCAAGCATCCATAGACTCAGTCCGCCATCAATAAAATCTGGAGAATAGTAGTTTTCTTGCACGCCAGCGATAAAGGCATCTATCGCATTTCTCAGATCTTGGTCTGTCAACAAACCTTTTGGCGTGAATTTGTCTACTAGGGCCCGAACAACGATTTCGGGATTGCTGGTGTTGCTGTCAGCAGGGTCGACCGCACTTACGGCCAAGGCCCTGAACTGTTCAGGGTCTGCTTGAAAGAAGCGTTCTAAGAACACCTCCATGGTCAACCAACGGCCGATGATGAAATTGGTGTTGATCCACTGGCGATCGCGTTGCCAACCCGCAACATCGACGGGATCGAACATTTCTTGCCCGATCAATCGACAGGCATCAACAGCATTGATGACCGTACCGTCATCATAGGCAAAATCTGTTTCTTTGATAAAATTGAGATACAGATCGAACGGACTCTTGATAATGACACCGATTGCCGTTTCATCAAAAAAGTGTTGACTCTTGAACAGTTGCCTCAAAACGGGGGCAAGTTCAAAATTGTTGGCCACAAATGTATTTGCCAAGCCCGTGATGATAGGTTGTGCCTCGGCGGCCAGGGCATCTGGGTGCACAAAGTATATATAGAGCTTTTTACAGATAAAGAAAGCGATTTGGTCGGCACGCTCATTAAAGAGAATATCGATGACATCGTCATAGCCCCAATTTCCCGTTTGCCCCATAATGGTCTTGGCATCGGCATCAAACTGTTCAGGGTCGAAGGTAATCATGGTACAACCTACCTCGCCCCTGTTGACATAACCTGTCAGGGCCCTTGATGTCTCGATGATATCTTCTTCGGTGTAACCAATGCCCTCGCCAAGTGTGAACAGCTCATAAAGCTCTCGGGCATAGTTTTCGTTCGGACTGTTTCTATTATTGAAAGCGCCGTCGAGATAGCGGAGCATGGCACTGGTCAATCCGATTTCTGAAACGAAGGTCTTGAAGTTGCCCAAAGCATTTCGCTGAAGACAGTTTATGTACTCATATAAAAATGAGTTACAATTGTACACGTCGAGTTCGGTCACGAAATGGTTGCTCCAGAAGAAACTCAAACGGTCTCTAAGGTTGTTGTCCAACAAAGCGTTGCCATAAGTGGTTCTGAACTCTTCTAGTTGTTGTCTTCTAAGCTGACCTGCGGCATCGTCATCTTCCGGATAGTTGGCATCTGTCCAATTGGCCCAAGCGGGTGGTGGAATCGGAGCGGCATTGATCGCTTCATTAACAAGTTGGTCTACCAGCGTATCGGCCGTTTGGCCAACCGCTTGGTCAATGGTCTGCACCGACGCACTGAAACCCAACCTACGATATAGGTGTTGGGCCCTAAGATTGTCTAAGGGTGTCGTGTACGGCGCTAAGGTCGAGGTGTTGCAATTAACAAAGAATTCCATAGCAAAGTTCGGCGTTAAATATGTTCATAGTCTTTGGGGCTAACTATGTGCTTTAACGTGTGGTTAAGGGTTTATTGCGGTTTAAATGTACAATGTTAACGCAGTTTTGACGGTAAACTGTCAATTTTTTCGATGAACTGCATGCATTTTTTTCTATTTTTCAATGCTTATGGGAAAACACAATGAATTTGGGAAGCTGGGAGAGCAATTGGCAGTAGACTTTTTAATCAGGAACGGCTACCAAATTCTACGGCGCAATTATCGGTATCTGAAAGGAGAACTTGATATCGTAGCCAAAAAGGATGCTGTTCTTTCCATTGTAGAGGTCAAATCGCGTAGCTCTGATTTCATTGAAACTATTGCCGAAACAGTGAACCAAAAAAAAATCAAGCTGATCGTCGCCACTGCAGATGCCTTTGTGACCGAAAACAATCGAGAAGAAGAGGTACGGTTTGATATCATCACTATCCTCAAAAAAGGAACGGAATACGAGCTTGAACATATAGAGGACGCCTTCTATCATTTTTAACCATTTGTTTTATTTATAACAATAAGTTATTTTTGTTCAAAATTGATTTTGATATGAAAACTATCTCTGCCGTAGTTGAGCATTATATCAAGAAGAAGCCTTTTTTACAGAGCGCCTTGGCGCAAGGCATCATTAACCTGACCTCGCTTTCGCGCATTGTGAAACCCGAAATTGAAGAAGAGTTGGGTAAAGAGGTACGCAACGGGGCCATAGTCATGGCCCTAAAGCGGTTGTCAGATGACCTTGAGTTTCGAGCCACCCATAAAATAGTCAAAGTGCTGAAGAACATTGGTGAGATTACCGTACGGTCGAACCTTACCGATTACACCTTTTTGTCTTCAGAAACCATATTGGCCAAGCAAGCGAAGCTGTTGGAAGAGGTAAACAAGAACCAGGATATTTTCTACACCTCTTCCCGAGGGGTCAACGAGATCAATATTGTGGTCAGCAACAGTCTTGACCAAACGGTCGAAGAATTGTTCAAAAACGAACGTTGTACCCAAAAGGTAGAAAACCTGTCATCGGTAACGGTCAAACTGCCCTCTGAAAACGTATCTGTGCCCGGCATCTATTATTTCATCTTTCAACGGTTGGCTTGGGAGGGCATTGTACTTTACGAGGTCATTTCCACAACCAACGAGTTCACCATTTTGGTCAATGACGATCAAGTCGATGTGGCCTTTAAGACCATCAAGGATTTGAAGACATTGTAATTTGCCCTGCCATAACATCTACATGGTTTTCTTCACTAGGTTGCTGACCTTGTAGAGAAATATGACTTCCAAAATAATGGTGGGCAATATCAAGATCCATCCTACCAAAGAGAGCACGACCGTCAATAAAAAGAAAGAGGCAAGAATCTCCATTCCCCCGGCGAAAAAACTCATGGGCCTCATTATTTTGTGCGATTTGAGAATCGAAATCCCGAACAATATGCCAAATGTGCCCCAAGTGACGGCCTCAGCGAGTATGACGACCTCAAATTCCAGAAATTCGTTGAAAAAAGAGACAATGTCAAAAAGATAAAAGACAAGGCAAGCCATGAGTAAAAGTACCGAGGCGATTTTCATCAAATAGTTCTTGAGCAACTTTCCTGAAATGAGAAACCCATAGACCATTGTGGCGTAGAAGACCATTGAGAGCACTTTGAGGAGCACCGACCCGACCATGCCAAAAACCAATTCATCTTCAAAGAACCTGAAATAATCGACCACGCCCTCGAGCGAGCTTGATATGAGGTAAAGAATGCCCGATACCAAGGCTATGGTGAGCAGGGTATGTACCGATTTGGCCTCTTTTTTTGATACGTTCAAGATGAAGTCCGATTCTTGTTGTTCGGTCAGCAGAATCGATTCGTAATCTTCGTCCAGTGCCGACAAAATGGTCTTGATGGTGTAGCTTCTTGGGGTCACTTCACCATTTTCAATACGCTGAAGCGTGCGTACATTGATATTGCACAACTCTACCAATTCTTCTTGTGTGAGTCCTTTCTGTTTTCTTAACTCGATAATTCTACGTCCCAGTTCTGGTTGTTTCATGATAAACGTTTTTGTTTTCATGGCAATGTTATTGTCAATATAGAATCCATGCAACGTACTTTAACGATTTTGACCCGACATTCTGCCGACATTTGGTATCTTGACACAAGTTATCAAGAATTGTCAGTACTATGAACACCACTACTAAAACTATTCTTTTTAGTTGTCTTTTGCTCTTTGTCTTTGTGGGAAATGGCCAAGGGATTTATTTTCCCGAGCGAAATGCCGATTGGAAGAAAACCGAAAAAGCCGCTTATAAAGAATCCACTTTGCAACAAGCGGTCGATTTTGCCTTGCAAAATGAATATTCAGGCTCCCGTGACCTTCGGCAAGCCATACTGAAGGGTTTTCAACGGGAACCCTTTCATGAAATTCTCGGTCCGACCAAGAAACGGGGCGGTCCGGCGGGCATGATCCTCAAAGATGGGTATCTAGTGACCTCATGGGGCGATACCAAACGTGTCGATATGACCTTTAGCGTTACCAAAAGTTTTTTGTCAACGGTAGCTGGCCTGGCCGTCGATGCCGGTTTGATCGTCGATGTTGATGATAAGGTGTCAAACTATGTTTGGGATGGTACTTTCGACGGCGACCATAACGGCAAGATTTCGTGGCAACATCTTTTGCAGCAGAACTCTGATTGGTCGGGCGAACTTTGGGGGCTCAAAGATTGGGCCGACCGCCCCCCTCGTGAGGGCGGTCTTGATGATTGGAAGTTTCGCAAGCTCAACGAACCCGGTACCGTGATGGAGTACAACGATGTACGGGTCAATGTGCTCGCTTACTCGCTGACCCAGGTATGGCGCATGCCCTTGCCCTTGGCACTCAAAGAAAAGCTGATGGACAAGGTTGGTGCCTCCACCACTTGGCGGTGGTACGGTTACGACCATGCATGGACGACCATCGACGGACTCAAAATGCAATCGGTCACAGGGGGTGGCCATTCAGGCGCTGGCCTATTCATCAATACCGAGGACATGGCTCGCTTCGGACTCCTATTTCTCAATGGTGGTGAATGGAAAGGGCAACAACTGTTGAGCAAAGAGTGGATCGAACTGGCCACCACACCCTCAACGCCCAATGTAAACTATGGTTATATGTGGTGGTTGAACAAAAAGGAAGGCAATCGCCATTGGGAGGGGGTGCCCGAACATGTGTTTTATGCAGCTGGTTTTGGCGGCAACTTTATCGTCATCGACCAACAAAAGGGTTTGGTTATTGTTACGCGTTGGTTAGAACCCTCAAAGATAGGGGAGTTTGTGAGGTTAGTGTATAAAGGTTTTTGAGATTTCTCAATCGTCGCTTCACTCCTCATTTCGAAATGACATTCAGGTGCTTTTGTCATTTCGAACCGAATGAAATGAGTGTGAGAAATCTAAATGACCTCACTGTTCAAAAACTCCCGATTCGGATTGAATTCAGAAATCAATCTATTCTATTTCTCCCTACGGCATTTTTTGGATTTCTCAATCGCTTTGCTCATATCGAAATGACGTTCAGGTGCTTTTGTCATTTCGAACCGAATGAAATGAGTGTGAGAAATCTAAATGACCTCACTGTTCAAAAACTCCCGATTCGGATTGAATTCAGAAATCAATCTATTCTATTTCTCCCTACGGCATTTTTTGGATTTCTCAATCGCTTTGCTCATATCGAAATGACGTTCAGGTACTTTTGAGATTTCTCAATCGTCGCTTCGCTCCTCATATCGAAATGACATTTTTTGATTGTACTGTCATTTCGAACCTTTCAGGCCGAGCTTGTCGAAGTCGAATGAAATGAGTGTGAGAAATCTAAATGACCTCACTGTTCAAAAACTCCCGATTCGGATTGAATTCAGAAATCAATCTATTCTATTTCTCCCTACGGCATTTTTTGGATTTCTCAATCGCATTGCTCATATCGAAATGACGTTCAGATACTTTTGGGATTTCTCAATCGTCGCTTCGCTCGTCATATCGAAATGGCATTCAGGTGCTTTTGTCATTTCGAACCTTTCAGGCTGAGCTTGTCGAAGTCGAACGGAGTGAGTGTGAGAAATCTTTTTAAAGCCTACTACATTTCACTTTGTCGGAATGGCAAATGGAAGCTAAGAGACCACCCCGTTTTGTTGATGTAGTGGCTCCAAAACCCGAAAGGCCTTTTCCACGTTTGTGATTTCATCAAAAACCAACAATAATCGCAGTCCGTTACGGGTCTGCTTTTCTTTTAGTTTACACTTTTGCGGGTGTTTTTGAACATAGTGCAAGACACGGGTAAAGGTGTCGCTTTGGTAAAAGTCAGACTGCTGGTCGGCGATAAAGTAGCCGATAAACTTTTTCTTTTTGAGCACCACTTTTTCTAGTCCGATGTGGGTGGCTATCCATTTGATGCGCACCGAGTTCAACAAATCGACTGCGTGTGGGGGCAATTCGCCAAAGCGGTCTACCAGTTTGGTCTCAAACCGTTGTAGGCCCGCCTCGTCTTTTACCTCGTTCAGTTCGGTATAGAGGCTGAGGCGCTCGGTAATGTTGTTGATATAGTCATCGGGGAAGAGCAGCTCAAAATCGGTATCGAGCTGTAGGTCTTTCACAAAGGTTTTGGGCTTGTCGCCCTCAACCTCATCGTACAGTTCCTTGAACTCGTTTTCTTTCAATTCTTCTATGGCCTCGTTCAAGATCTTTTGATAGGTCTCAAACCCGATTTCGTTGATAAACCCACTTTGTTCACCACCCAGCAAATCTCCGGCCCCACGAATTTCAAGATCTTTCATGGCAATGTTGAACCCACTGCCCAGTTCGGTGAACTGGGCCAAGGCCTCGATGCGCTTTCTCGCATGGGGGGTCATCACCTCATAGGGCGGGGTAATGAAATAACAAAAAGCTTTTTTATTGCTGCGCCCCACTCGGCCCCGCATCTGGTGCAGGTCGCTGAGGCCAAAATTATTGGCATTGTTGATAAAAATGGTATTGGCATTGGGTACATCGAGACCATTCTCAACGATGGAGGTCGAGACCAACACATCAAAGGTCCCGTTCATAAAACCGAGCATGAGTTGTTCGAGTTTTTTGCCCTCGAGTTGGCCATGGCCGATACCGATCTTGGCATCGGGCACCAAGCGTTGTACCATACCGGCCACCTCTTTGATGTTCTCGATTCGGTTGTGGATGAAGAACACCTGACCGCCACGCTGTATCTCATATGAAATGGCATCGCGAATGGTCTCTTCGTTGAAACGTATCACTTGGCTTTCGATGGGGTAGCGGTTGGGGGGTGGGGTATTGATGACCGATAGGTCACGGGCCGCCATCAGGCTGAACTGCAAGGTTCGGGGTATGGGGGTGGCCGTAAGGGTCAGTACATCGACATTTTCTTTTATGGACTTTAATTTATCCTTTACGGATACCCCGAATTTCTGCTCCTCATCTACGATGAGCAGTCCTAAATCCTTAAACTGTACATTTTTGTTGACCAGTTGGTGGGTGCCGATGATGATGTCGATTTTGCCCTGTTCAAGCCGCTCCAAGATGTCGCGTTTCTCTTTGGCGGTTCGAAAGCGGTTCAGGTAATCGATGGTCACGGGCATATCGGCCAAACGTTCTTTGAAGGTCTTGTTGTGCTGAAAGGCCAAAATGGTGGTGGGCACCAATATGGCCACTTGTTTGCCATTGTCAATGGCCTTGAAGGCCGCACGAATGGCCACTTCTGTCTTGCCAAAGCCCACATCGCCACAGATGAGGCGATCCATGGGGCGTTCGCTCTCCATATCTTTTTTGATGTCTTCGGTCGATTTTGCCTGATCGGGAGTGTCTTCATATAAAAAAGAGGCTTCCAGTTCGTGCTGCAAATAACTGTCTGGGCCGTATTGGAACCCTTTTTCCAGACGCCGTTTAGCATAGACCTTGATCAGATCGAAGGCGATTTTTTTGACACGGCTCTTGGTTTTTTGCTTGAGCTTTTTCCAAGCGGCAGATCCCAATTTGTAGATTTTGGGCACGGCCCCGTCCTTGCCGTTGTACTTTGAGATTTTGTGCAGCGAATGAATGCTCACATACAGAATGTCACGGTCGCCATAAATGAGTTTGATGGCTTCTTGTTGTTTGCCCTCTACTTCGATTTTTTGCAGTCCACCGAACTTACCGATGCCATGGTCAATATGGGTCACGTAGTCACCAACTTCGAGTTTGTTCAGCTCTTTGAGAGTGATGGCCTGTTTTTTGGCATAGCCATTTTTTAGATGGAACTTGTGATAGCGCTCAAAGATTTGGTGATCGGAATAGCAGGCAATTTTCAGGTCTTGTTCAATAAAACCTTGGTAAATGGGAAACACCACCGTTTTGTAGTGCACCTCTTGTTCAACCTCCTCAAAAATATCATGAAAGCGCTGGGCCTGCTGTTCCGAGGCGCAAAAAATGTAATTGGTGTAGCCCGCTTCGTGTTTTTCGTTGAGGTCTTGAATGAGCAGGTCGAACTTCTTGTTGAAAGCGGGTTGGGGTTGGGTATGGAATGTCACGCTGAGCCTGTCGATAGGTGCTACTTCACCTGAATTCAACTCAACCACAGTGAAATCTTGCAACTGGTTTTTCAACAGCTCTGAAGTCACAAAAAGTTCACTGGGTCGTGAGTGTTTTATTTCTTTGCTCAGCTTTGAAAATTCTTCCTTGGCCTTCTCGAAGAATGAATCAATGCGCCCATAGGCCAGCGATGGGTTTTTGGCAAATATGACCGTGTCGGGTTTGATGTATTTCAAAAAGCTCTCACGGCTCTCTTGCAAAAACTTGTTCTCAACATTGGGGATGATGGCGATTTTCTTTACTTGATCGGTCGATAGCTGTGTCTCCACATCAAACGTGCGGATGCTGTCAACATCATCACCAAAAAATTCGATACGATACGGCTCATCGTGCGAGAAAGAGAAAACATCGACAATGCCACCTCTGACAGAGAACTCTCCTGGCTCGGTCACAAAATCGACGCGTTGAAACTCATATTCGAAGAGTGTCTCGTTCAAGAAATCGAGTGACAGATTATCGCCCACCCTCATTTTGAGCGTATTTTTCTCAAGCTCTTTTCGGGTCACCACTTTTTCGAACAGCGCATCGGGATAGGTGACAATGACCGCAGGTTTTTTTCTTGAATTGATACGGTTCAGTACCTCGGCCCGCAAGAGCACGTTGGCATTGTCTGTCTCTTCAATTTGATAGGGCCTGCGGTAACTACCTGGGTAAAAAAGTACGTCTTTGTTGCCCAACAACAGTTCAAGGTCATTGAGGTAATATGCCGCTTCTTCTTTATCGTTCAAGAGTACCAAGAAAGGTCGTTCAGCGGTTTTGAAAGTATGCACGATCATGAAAGAAAGCGAAGAGCCGACCAGGCCTTTGACGGAAATGTTTTTTTCAGATTGGGCAATGGCCTCCTGCAGTTTCCAAAGTTGTGGAGACTGTTCAAAAAGAGGTAAAATGGACGATTTGGTCAATCCAAAAAACTTTGCTGCAAATATAAAACTAGATTTTGACCACTTCGTTCTCTACGATGACAAAAATTTCATCTTCTTTTTTTGGGGTCAGCGCATGTGAGCCCGTAAATTCTCCAAAAGCGGGAAGGATCATTTGATTTTGGGTCTTAAAGAAACAGGGTAGGCGTAGCCTTTGTCTCCCGAAACCCTTCAATCGCACCGCTGGGTGAATGTGCCCGCAGAAATTGAAAAGGGTATCGCGCTCGATGGGGTGATGGGTCAAAAGAAAGTTTTCCACGATCAATTCTTCAAAGATTTCAATCCCCAAAGCTTCAAATTCCTCTGGGGCGATAATATCGTGATTGCCGGCTACCAAGACAATTTTTGAAGGGGTTTTGGCCACCCAATTTTCAAAAAGCTGCCATTCTTTGTTCAAGGAAGAATGGAACAGATCGCCGAGAAAACATACCTGAAAGGGCTGAAATGCCGATACAAGCCTATCCAATAACAAAAAGTTCTGGTGTACGGCCTTTCTGGGCACAGCCGCCCCAAATTTTCGAAAATGGCCCACTTTGCCCAAGTGTACGTCACTGACCAGCAACAAGGATCTTTCGGTCCAAAAAACACCGCCCAACGGGTGGAGAATGAATTCTTGGTCCTGTATTTTGATGGTTTGGTTCATTTCATCAATATCTTGGTCATGCGCTTGATACGGTCGGCCAATTTTTCGTTGGAGAGTTTCTCGCGCAATCGGTCGGTAATCAAGGGAAAAGAGAAAGGGGTGGGCCTTTCACACTGTTTCCAGATGATGTTTTGTTGGTTGATGCGTTCCAAGGCGATTCGAAGACGGCCTTCTTCCAATTGGTGCTCAAAGGTTTCTGTAAAGGCCTGTTGAAAGAGCAGGTTGTCGGGCTCATAGTCGCGAAAGACATCGAACAGCAATTGTGAACTGCTCTGTAGGTGCTTCATTTTTACTCCTTTTTCAGGATAGCCCGTAAACACCATACCGCTGATAACGGCAATGTCGCGAAATTTACGTCTGGCCATTTCGTTCGAGTTCAAACTTTTTTGTAGGTCGGATAGCATATAATCGATGGTGAACAGATCATTGTCCAATACGGCCTGTATGTCGATTGGCTTGTCTGACAGCATTTCAAAACCATAGTCATTAAAGGCCAGCGAACAGGTGATGGGTGACAGTAAACCGATTCGGTATGATAGCAGACTGCTCATCGCTTCATGTACGGCCCGCCCCTCGAACGGATAAAAAATATGGTGGTAGCCATCTCGCGACTTAAAGGTTTCGATAAGAAATTCAGATGGACTCGGAACAATGCTTTCCTCTCGTTGTTTGTCAAAAATATGTTTTAAGGATTTTAGTTCTTTGCTCAGGTTCTCATTTTTTGAGGCCTTGTACAGTTCTTCTCGCAACAAGGCGGACATCTGTGAAGAAAAACTAAGGCGGCCGCCTGCCCATGCGGGCACTTTGTTGGTGCGCTTGTTCGAATTGCGTACCTGTACCTTCATTCCACGAATTCGAATGAACTCAAGATTACGACCTGCAAAGACAAAGACATCACCTGCATTCAGTTTAGATACAAAAGACTCTTCGATAGAACCGATATAGCCTCCTTTTTGATACACTACCGATAGACTGGCATCGCCCACGATGGTGCCGATTTGAAATCGATGGCGCATGGCCACCCCACGGTCATTGACCTTGAACAGGCCGTCGGCCCCTACCTCTACCTTTTTGTATTCATCATAGCTTTTCAGGCTTTGGCTGCCCATGACCAAAAAGTTGAGCAGCCACTGCCATTGGTCTTCGGTAATGCCCTGATAGCAGAACGTTTGTTTGATTTCAGGATAGATTTCCTCAGGATAAAACCCTTCGGAAACCGCCAAGGTGGTCAAGTACTGGATGAGCACATCAAAACTGTTCAAAAAGGGCAATCGATCTTCGACCGCATTTTTCTTCACGGCCATCTGTAGGGCCGATGCCTCGATCAATTCAATGGCGTGGGTCGGCAAAAAATAGATGACACTCTCTTTGCCGGGTCTATGTCCGCTACGCCCTGCCCGTTGCAGAAAACGGGCCACTCCTTTGGGTCCGCCGATCTGTATAACGGTTTCGACAGGAGCGAAATCAACCCCCAGATCCAGACTGGAAGTGCAGACGACCGCCTTCAAACTTTCATTGCGAATGGCCTGCTCTACCCACAGGCGGGTCTCTTTGTTGATACTGCCATGGTGCATGGCCATCTCGCCAGCAAACTCAGGATATTTCTCCAAGATTTTTTGGAACCATATCTCACATTGGCTTCGGGTGTTGGTGAAAAGTAAAGTGGTTCTGCTGTTTTTGATGATGGGTACGACCTCGTTCAAAAGATGTAGGCCCAAATGCCCCCGCCATGGAAATGTTTCCATGGTCATGGGAATGATGCTCTTGACCGTTATTTTTTTGTTCAGTTGTGCCTTGACCAAAACGGAGTTTTGGTATGCCTCGGTTCCGGGCCCCAAGAGCACTTGCCGTGCTTGCTCTAAATTGCCGATGGTGGCCGAAATGCCCCAAATGCGGAGGTCATTACAAATGGTCTTTAAGCGCGAAAGGCCCAATTCCATCTGCACGCCCCTTTTACTGCCCAAAAGCTCGTGCCACTCGTCGACCACTATTGCCGAACAATTTTTGAATGTCTTTGGATAGTCTTTTGACGCCAAGAGCAATTGTAGGCTTTCGGGGGTGGTGATGAGCAGATCGGGCATGGTAGTACGTTGTCGTGCCCGCTCTTTTGATGAAGTGTCCCCGGTACGGATGCCCACCGTCATGGGCAGTTCCAAATCATTGACGATACGCTCGGCCGATTGCTTGATCTCTTGTGAAAGTGCCCGTAGCGGTGTGATCCAAACCGCTTTGAGTCCCTTTTTGTGCTTGGTGGCATGGTCAGGATGGTTTTTGATGTAGTTCAATACGATCGGAAACCAAAGTGCATACGTCTTGCCACTGCCCGTTGGGGCATTGAGCAGCCCATGTTTGCCGTTCAAAAAATGTTTCCACGTCTCTTTTTGAAAAGCAAAGGGTTTCCAGCCTTGTCGTTCAAACCATATGGCCGCAATTTCAAAAAGTTGTTTTTTGGTCATGTGCATTTTACCAATGATTGGAAAACAACCACCTCTTTCTCCCGAAGCGCTCCGCTTTCGGGATTCATTCTCCTCCTTTGAAAAGGAGGAGAGCTATGGGATCATCATTTTGATATCTTCGATACTGTTCGCTTCTTCAATCTTTTTGTCCTTCCGCCATCGCAAAATACGGGGAAATCTTGTCGCCACCCCACTCTTGTGTCTTTTTGAAAGGGCAATGCCCTCAAAGGCAATTTCAAATACATGATGGGGGGTTACACTCCGTACAGGTCCGAACCGTTCTAACGTATTCTTTTTGATCCAAGCATCCACTTCACGAAACTCGGCATCGGTCAATCCTGAGTAGGCCTTGGCAAAGGTGACCAATTCTCTTTCGCCATTTTCATTTTCGCTCCATAGTGCAAAAGTATAATCGGTAAAGAGATTACTGCGACGACCATGGCCGCGCATGGCATAGGTGAGCACGGCATCGATGGTGAGGGGATCTACCTTCCATTTCCACCAATCGCCCTTTTTGCGGCCTACGAGATAGGGCGAGTCATTGCGTTTGAGCATAAGGCCTTCGCTTCTTTTTTCCCTGGATTTTTCGCGCTCTTCGACCATAGTTTTCCAAGAGTTGAACCGCATGCGTTCAGAAAGCATGAGTGAGATTTCAAATTTGCTTGAAATGACAACTTCACCATGGAGTTTTTCCAATAATTCCCTGCGCTGAAAATAGGGTTTTTGCCGAATGTCTTTTCCTTGCCACTCCAACAGGTCATAGGCCTTTAATACGACAGGTGTTTTTTTCAATAGGGATTTGGAGATGGTCTTTCTGCCAATGCGTGTTTGCAAATCATTAAAAGAGCCAATATTTCCGTTGGGATAGGAAAGTATCTCCCCATCGAGCACCGTGCCATTGGGAACGATGCCAACGAATTTTTCGAATTCGGGATATTTATCGGTGACCAATTCTTCACCGCGGCTCCAAACAAAAAGTTCATTATTGCGGATAATGACCTGCGCGCGAATACCATCCCATTTGTGTTCAACAGACCAGTCTTTTACATTGCCCAAGCCTTCGACGTCATCATCGAGGGCATAGGCAAGGTAAAACGGATAGGGTTTGCTCAAAAAGTCACTTTCCCTCTCTTCCAGAATCAAGGCTTGAAATGTAATGCTATGGGGGTTCCAGTTGCCCATGAGCTTGTAGGCGAGAATATCCTCATCAATTTCTGTGGCTTTTGAAAGGGCACGGGTCATTAGTTTTTGGCTCACCCCAATACGAAAGCCGCCTGTGATGAGTTTGGTGAAAACAAAACGCTCATAGTAGTCCATCCGCTGCCAATTGTCGAAGAGGTACTTCTTTTTTTCTTCTTCTGGTTTTTGTTTGAGGGCCAACATCTCTTCCAGAAACTGGGTCAATGATTTGTTTGCGGATTTTTCTTTTTCAGGAACCACCAAAGCAATGGTCTCGGCCAAGTCACCCACGATATGGTAACTTTCCTCGAACAACCATATGGGTATGTTTGCCAGTTCGGCTGCCCATTCGCGGAGCAGGGTCGTATTGACCGGTCGTGGAGGGCGACGGTGTGAGAGAATGGCGATGGTCCACACCTTGTCCTTGTCATCGGCAGCCTTAAAATAATCAGCCAAGGCCTGTACCTTGATATTGGTTTTATTGGTGCTGTCAAAGGTTTTGATGAGTCGGGCAAAAGCTTTCATTCGGCCTGGGTTTTCACGGTTTCTGAAGAGCCGGTTTCTGCCAATTCACCCTCATATTGGGTTTCTTCAGTGCGTGCATCATAGCCCAGCTCTCGAAGATATCTTGAGAAGATTTCGGTGTAACCGTGTGTACAGATGACCCTCTCGGCCCCTGTTGATTTTATCGCCTCTAGCAACCCTGACCAATCGCAATGGTCGCTGAGCACAAAGCCCTTATCTATTGCACGTCTTCGTCTGGCTCCTCGAAAGGCCATCCAACCGCTGGCCGAGGCGGTGACATAGGGCACCATTTTTCGGATCCAGTTACTGCCATGGGCACTGGGCGGGGCGATGACCATATTGCCCTTGATATCTTCTTTCTTGGTGTCGCGGGTAATCAGTTCCGTTTTTGGAAAATCAGCCAAAGGTCGCAGCACTTCGGTCATGTTCTCTATGGCCCCATGGGTATAGATTTTTCCGATGGATGGGTCAAGATGCTTTAGCAAACGCTGTGCTTTACCTAGAGAATACCCAAAGAGTACCGAGGTTTGCCCATTGGCCTTATTGGTGGCCCACCATTCATTGATATCGCTGATGACCTGTTCTTGGGGCATCCATAAAAAGGCAGGGAGCCCAAACGTACATTCGGTAATAAAAGTGTGGCATTTCACGGTTTCATAAGGGGTGGCCAGACCATCGTTCTCCAATTTATAATCGCCGGTAAAGACCCAGACCTCACCTTTGTGTTCGACCCGGATCTGTGATGAACCGATGATATGGCCCGCTGGATGCAGGCTGAACTTCACACCATTGACGGTAAAGGCTTCACCCCAATCTTTTCCAATGATCGAAACATTGCCCAAGCGATGTTTTACAATGGGAAGATTGCGATGATGGGTGATGTATCGCTTATGGCCCGAGCGGCTATGGTCGGCATGACCGTGCGAAATGATGGCCTTATCGACGGGTTTCCAAGGGTCAAGATAGACATTGGCCTCCTGACAATAAATACCACGATCTGTAAATTGAAGCAAGGGAGCTTTCATAGCAGGGTCAAAATACAAATTTCTTTTGTCGATAAGTGTATGCGCTTTCTGCTTTAAGAATTATATTTGCGCAGCTAAAAAGTAAGATATGCCTGTAACTGATTGGTACGAGCACGGAGAGAAACGCAGAGAGTTGGCCCACTTCGCCACGTTGTGCAGTCTAGCTGCCGTAGATGGGGAGATCAACCCCCATGAAAAGGCCATTTTAGATAAGTTTGCCTTCAAACTTAACATCACCGAGGCCGAGTACAAAGAAATCATGAAAAAGGAGAACAAATACCCAATCGAGACTCCCCATAGCGGTGAAAAACGACTCAAGCGTTTGTTCGATTTCTTTCAGATCATTTTTTCAGATAATGTAATGGATGATGTAGAACGAAAAATGGTCGAAAAATATGCTATTGGGCTGGGCTTTCCTTTGAAAAAAGCGGAAGAGATCATTGAGAAATCCATCAATATTTTTACAGGTAAAATTGATTTTGAGGATTACCAATATTTATTGAAAAAATAACTAGGCCTGCTGCATAAACTCCTCGGCCTTTTCGACCATTTTCTTACTGCCGCAGAAAAACGGTACCCGTTGGTGCAGTTCGCTGGGCTGAATGTCCAATATACGTTGAAAACCATCACTGGCTTTTCCGTCGGCCTGCTCGGCCAAAAAGGCCATAGGGTTACATTCGTAAAGTAGGCGCAACTTTCCCGCCTCGGCCATACTACTTTTTGGGTACATATAAATGCCCCCTTTGATCATGTTTCTGTGAAAATCCGAAACCAATGAACCGATGTATCGTGAGGTGTAGGGGCGATCGCCCTCTTCTTTTTGGCAATATTTGATATAGTCTTTCACCCCTTGGGGAAAGTGGATGTAGTTGCCCTCGTTCACCGAATAGATCTTGCCCGTCTCAGGAAACTGCATATTTGGATGTGAGAGGTAAAAAGTACCGATGGCAGGATTCAACGTAAAGCCGTTTACGCCATGGCCCGTGGTATAGACCAACATGGTAGAGGTACCATAAATGATATATCCGGCGGCCACTTGGTTTTTACCGGGTTGTAAAAAATCTTCAAGAGTGACAGGGGTACCCACGGGGGTCATTCTTCGATAAACCGAGAAAATGGTACCTACCGATACATTGACATCGATATTGGAAGAACCGTCCAATGGATCGATCAAGACCACATATTTGTTCTGATGCTGTTCATCTTGGCTGTTTATACTGATGAAGTCATCTTCTTCTTCTGAAGCGATACCACACACAATTTCCCTGTTCTTCAAGGTCTGGATGAATTTTTCGTTGGCCAATACATCCAGTTTTTGTTGGTCTTCGCCCTGTACATTGGTATCGCCCGCTTGCCCAAGAATATCAACAAGCCCTGCTTTGTTGACTCCATGATTGACCACTTTGGCGGCTAGTCTGATGGCATTGATCAATTTAGAAAGTTCACCTGTTGAGTATTGAAATTCTGATTGGTTTTCAATGATAAACTCGCCAAGTGTCTTGTTTTTCTTTTGCATTGGGGCCAAGCTGTTTTATTTAGATGCAAATATCGGCTATTTTGTGATACTATAACGTTTTCGAAAGGTTATCATTTCTGTAATTTATAACTTCGTGTTTTATTTGTAACAAATGACTATTGAGATTCGTGATGCCAGACCAGAAGATATGCCTGCCGTGTTACGGTTGGTAAAAGAATTGGCAACTTTTGAGAAAGAACCTGAGGCTGTTGAAGTAACTGAAACGGATTTGGTACGTGACGGATTTGGAGAAAAAAAGCGGTTTCATTGTTTTGTTGCTGAATCACAAGATGAGGTTGTTGGACTCGCATTGGTATATCCGCGATACTCTACATGGAAAGGTCCGGTCGTTCATCTTGAAGATCTGATCGTTACCGAAAAGGCCAGGGGGCAGGGGGTCGGCTCGACACTTTTGGCCACTGTGGTAAAATACGGCCATGATTTGGGCGTTAAACGTATCAGTTGGGAAGTGCTGGATTGGAACGAGCCCGCCATCAAGTTTTATGAGTCAAATGGGGCGGTGGTGATGCGCGATTGGGATGTGGTTCAGCTAGATGAGAACGGAATAGAAAATTATCTAAACAATATATGAGGATATTTAAGTTTGGGGGTGCTTCCGTGAAGGATGCACGGGGAGTCAAAAACTTAGTGCATGTACTTAACGAAGTAGGCCATGATGATACCTTGATCGTGATTTCGGCAATGGGCAAGATTACCAATGCCATGGAAAAAGTGGTCGATGCCTATTTTGAGAATAAGAACGGAATCAACGGTGCACTTCATGAGGTTTATGACTATCACCATAAGGTGCTGATCGACCTTTTTGAGAATGAAAAACATCCTATTTTTAATCAGGTCAAGATGCTCTTTGAAGAGGTAAAGGGCTTTTTGATGTGGAACAAATCACCCAAGCACAGTTTTGTGTACGATCAAGTGGTGGGTTATGGAGAACTGGTCTCGACAACCATTGTGAGTGCTTACTTAAATGAAACCGGACTCAAAAACACATGGCTTGATGTACGTAACCTGATCAAGACCGATAATTCATATCGCGATGCGCAGGTCAATTGGGAACGTACCCAAGAAGCCGTTCAAAAGCATGTTGATACCAAAAAACTGAACATCACCCAAGGTTTTTTGGGCAGTGATGATAATAACTTCACCACCACATTGGGGCGTGAGGGTTCTGACTATACGGCGGCCATCTTGGCCTACTGCTTGAATGCTTCTTCAGTGACCATTTGGAAAGATGTACCCGGGGTACTCAATGCCGACCCACGCAATTTTGAAGAAACACAATTGTTGCACCAAATTTCATATCGAGAGGCCATAGAATTGGCTTTTTACGGAGCCTCGGTCATCCATCCCAAGACATTGCAACCGCTACAGCGCAAAGAGATTCCCCTGCACGTAAAATCTTTTTTAAAGCCAAAGGAATCGGGCACTGTGGTGGGTAAGGGAGTAGAGATTTCGCCCGAAGTACCCTGTTTCATCGTTAAGAAAGACCAAGTTTTGATAAAACTCTCTTCGTTGGATTTTTCTTTTATCGTCGAGAATAACATCAGCGAAATCTTCAAGTTATTGCATGACCACCGAATGAAAGTCGATTTGATTCAAAATTCGGCCATCAGTTTTTCGGTCTGTCTCGACAATAAGTTTTCAGGTCTTGAGAGCTTGTTGAACGAGCTGAAGAAAAAATTCAAAGTGGTCTGCCATGAAGATGTGTCGCTCTATACCATACGACATTTCAATGAAGAGGCAGTCGAAACGTTATTGAACGGGCATACCGTATTGGTTGAGCAAAGGGGAAAGCAAACGGTTCAACTGGTGGTGAAGTAGTGTTGTTCTATAAGGTCGATTGCTGTATTTTTCTATATTTACGCCTACCTAACTGATGAATTTATGGGGTTGGTCACGGCGAAAGAGGTTGCAAAGGTCATAAAACTAGACAAATACGGCTTTTTGGGCACTTTTGCGGGATGGGTGTTGATGGCACTCACTAAGATATCATCGATCAATCGTTTTTATGATCGCCACAAGGGTTTGGATGGACCTGCCTTTCTCGATGAAATTCTAGAACATTACGAAATTCAGTTCGAAATACCCGAAGAAGACTATAAACGCTTGCCCAAAACAGGACCCTTCATCACCATTTCAAATCATCCGCTTGGGGGTATTGACGGCGTGTTGTTGTTGAAGTTGTTATTGCAAGAGCATACCGATTATAAGATCATAGCAAATTTTTTGCTGCACCGCATCGAGCCCCTGAAGCCGTATATCATGCCCGTGAATCCGTTTGAAAACCACAAAGATGCGAAAAGCAGTGTGATGGGGTTCAAAACGGCATTGAAGCATCTGCGAGAGGGGCATCCGTTGGGCATTTTTCCTGCGGGCGAAGTATCTACTTATAAAGATGGTAAACTGGTCGTTGATAGACCGTGGGAAGAAGCGGCCATCAAATTGATCCGTAAGGCCGAAGTACCTGTAGTGCCCATTTATTTTCATGCCAAGAACAGTCGGTTGTTTTACCGATTATCCAAGATCAATGATGTATTCAGAACGGCCAAACTGCCCTCTGAACTGACTTCACAACGAAGAAGGCCGATCAATGTACGTATAGGGCAACCTATTTCGGTAGCGCACCAAAGAGAGGAAGAGACGCTTGAAGACTTTGCTGAGCTGTTGAGAAAAAAGACGTATCTGCTGGCCAATGTTTTTGAAAAAGAACGTTTGATCGATAAGGTGCCCACGACTCTAAAGATCCCCAAACCGCCAAAAAAAGTGGCCACTGCCGTGCGTACCGAGGTGCTTCAGGGTGAAATCGAGAAATTGCGTGAGAAAGACCTTAGGCTATTGCAGAGCAAGAACTATGAAGTGTATCTGGCCCAAGAAAAGGATATGCCCTTTCTTTTAAAGGAGATAGGGCGTCAACGTGAAATCACCTTTCGAGAGGTGGGTGAGGGCACCAATAATGCCATCGACCTTGATAAGTTTGATGCTTTTTATCACCACCTTTTTCTTTGGGATGATGACGAAAAAGAAGTTGTTGGGGCCTACAGAATGGGGCTGGGCGCAGAGATTTTTCATAAGTATGGAATAGATGGATTCTATCTTCAAGACCTTTTTCGTTTTGAGCCAGAGCTTTTTCCGATGATGGAAAAGTCGATTGAAATGGGCAGGGCCTATATCATCAAAGAATACCAGCAAAAACCGATGCCGCTCTTTTTGCTCTGGAAGGGAATCGTGCACACCACCCTTCGTTTTCCCGAACATAAATATTTGATCGGTGGGGTAAGTATCAGTAACCAATTCTCGAATTTCTCAAAGTCGTTGATGATCGAATTCATGAAATCGCATTACTGGGATCCCTATGTGGCGCAGTACGTTCGACCCAAAAACGAATTCAAGGTCAAGCTCAAAGATGCCGACAAAGAATTTGTGTTTGATGAGACAAAGGCCGACCTTAACAAGTTCGACAAGTTGATAGAAGAGGTTGAGCCGGGTAGTCTTCGACTGCCTGTCTTGATCAAGAAGTATATCAAACAGAACGCAAAAGTGGTCGCGTTCAATGAGGACCCATTGTTCAATAATTCGGTTGATGGGCTTATGTATATCAAAATTGCCGATTTGCCCGAAAGTACGGTGAAACCCGTTATGGAAGAGTTTCAGGCCGAACTCGAACGAAAAATGTCCGAAGGGGGTTCTGTGGCAAGCTCTTCTGAAGAAGAGTAATCAACCATTTACCAGCTCTTCCTTTACGAAAGTCTCGCAGAATTCCTTGATTTCATTCCGTGTTTTCAAAAAGGCAGCATGTACCTCATCTTCAGTGCCTTTCACCTTTGAAGGGTCTGAAAAATTATGATGTAATCGTTGTGCGTTCTTGGCCGGAATAAAGGGACAATTTTCTTTTGCATGGTCGCAGACGGTAATAATATGATCCCATTCAATGCCCTCGTACTCATCTACGTGGTTAGAGGTGTGGTGCGATATGTCGATGCCATCTTCCTTCATGATAGATACCGCACCGGGGTTCAGGCCATGGGTCTCAATACCAGCGCTATAGACATTGGCCAAATCTTTTTGGTAGTATTCAAGGTAACCGTGTGCCATTTGGCTGCGGCATGAATTTCCGGTACAGAGTACCAATACATTTTTCATTGCGTCTTTTTCAGTCGTTATTATTAAGTTCTTGTTTGACGGGGAATACACTTTTTTAATCAATACCCACCGTTTTACTCCGCCTTTCAAAAAGTAGGTTGTCTTTCCAGATACCATTTAACGTTTTTCCAATACGCTCCCGCTTCCCTAAAAAACGAAATCCCAACTTTTCATGCAGTTTGATGCTGGCCTCGTTTTCAGGGAAAATCCCCGATTGCAACGTCCAATACCCTTCGGCCTCACTGCCAATAATGAGTTCTTGCAACAACAATTTGCCAATGCCGTGGCCTCTACTATCTTTCCCTACATAAACACTTACTTCACCGACACCGCCATAGACACACCGACTTGATACGGGCGATAGCGCGGCCCAACCCACTACATTGCCTTCTTGTTCGGCTATCAACCGGCAGCTATCGGTATGGGAAGCATTCCAGCTTCCATAATCGGGTACCTCGCTTTCAAAGGTTGCAAGACCGGTGGCGATACCCTCTGCATAGATTTGTGCGACCGATGGCCAATCTTTTTTGGTCATTTTGCGTATGGTCATACTCAAATACCATTAGCAGCACCCAACACCGGGGGCACAACATGCTTCGCTTTCAACAGCTGTTTTCTCTGTAACCCCACAGGTTTCCTTTGCCTTACAATCCGTTTTTTCTACCGATAACTTCAAAATAAGCGAAGTGTCGTTTTGAACGGCCTCTTCAACGAACAATTGGGCCGTATGAAAGTGTGCGTTGCCATACTCGAATTTGATTTCGGTATCCAGTACCATTGGTTTCATACGGTTTACCTTGTTCAAGATACCCAATGCCTTTAAAGTAGACATGAATGAAACGTTATCTTTTTCTTTCGGGCTCTCCCACAACTGTACCACTGTTTCCTTCCAGCTATCGGTTCTTGCGCCACAATCGACAGATTCTATGGTAATATTTTTCACTTCCGTGATATGGTAGTTGGCGCCAACAAGCTGGTTGGGCAGATATTCAAAACGCAGATCTTTGTTTTGGTGCGCTTTGAGCAATTCTAGAAATTCACCTGTTTTCATTTGTTGTTGTTTAATGTTTTTAAATCGGTCAACAGCAATTTTGGTTGATATTTGTAAAGAACGCATTAAAGCTATTTTGAAGTTCTTGCCATCGTTCTTCATTGATGCAGTAACAAAGGTTCTTGCCTTCAAAAGATCCCTTTAGCAGTCCTATTTTTTTTATCTCGTTAAGGTGTTGTGATATGGTGGGCTGCGCCAAACCTATTTCATCGACCAGATCGGTACATATGCACCCTTCTTGTTTGCTGATGTACTGCAATATGGCAATTCGGGCAGGATGTGCCAATACTTTGGCAATTTGTGCCATTTCGTTTTGTGCCGACGAGAAAATATGCGTTTTGGTGACTCCCATTTAAAATTTAATATTGCAATATTACGATAATAATATTAAAAATAAAAGGTCAGCGTGTTTTTTCTGACCTTTTTTTCTTTAGAACCAAGGTTTTTTGCCCACCTGGTATGTGTTGTAAAACTCCTCATCTGATTTGGTCAGGTAGACGATACCTTCTATCAAACCGATAAGTCCGGGTATATATATAAGAAAGGCAAAAATGACCGTACAGGCCAAAATGATCGATATAAGACTAAGCCCGAGAAGTATAAAGCCTTCTTTATTGTAGCCCAAGATAAACTTGTGTACCCCCAACCAGCCGACCAATATGGCCGTAATGCCAGCGAGTATTTTTTTATTGTCCCCACCAGCATTTTTCAAGCCCTCGGTGAATTCACTGGCGGTTTTTTTGGCTTCCTCTTTAAAATCGCCGGCAGCTTCCTTGGCGTCTTCGGCCGCTTCACCTGCAGCTTCTTTTGCTTTGTCAAAGGCTTCTTCGGCCTTATCGCCCAAATCTTTGTTTTCTTCTGACATAATTTTAATTTGTTGGTTGTACAAGCTTAAATGTAGCAAATTTTTTTGATACATAACAGGGTGCACAACATAGTTTGCCTTACACTAACTTGGTGCTAATGATCTTTACAGGACACGCTTTTTGGGCTTCTTTACAGGAATCGTATATTGAGTCATCAGTAGATTTAAGCGTATGAAACCCTTTTTTCTCTACGGCGTGCAGTAAGACACTCTTGCCATCATTGCGCGCCATTTGAAAATGCGTCGGTGCCAATTCTACACAGTAATTGCAACCTATACATTTTTTACGCTGTAAGGTGACCACTACCATTAGGTGTTGTTAACTATTTTGTACAGTTTGTCAGAGGGGCGTATGCGAAAGTCTAACGGAATGGTACACGAATCGTTCTTGGTTGCCTTTTCCCTTTTTTCATCATTGACCAGCATTTGGGTGAGCACAAATTCTTGCGCACCCGTGGTTGGCCCTGTGATCAATACGGTATCACCTATCTTTAGATCATAGGCCTCTATTTTGAACTCACCGATTTTTGCCTTGGGAAAATAATGTTGTCCCTTACCTAAATAGACTTTTTTTTGTGTGGCCTTAGACCCATCCACATCACTCCATTCCCCTAATTTTTGGCCTAGATAGTAGCCGCTCCAAAATTCACGGTTGTATACTTTTTTCAATTCTCCCATCCAGTGGGCCACTTTAGCTTGATCGTAGGTCCCCGCAGCATGTGCGTCAATGGCTTCCCTATATGTCTTTATGACCTTGGCCACATATTCAGGGGCACGGCCGCGTCCTTCAATTTTGAGCACTTTTACTCCCGAGGCAATGACCTGGTCCAAAAAATCCAATGTACATAAATCCTTGGGAGACATCATATATTCATTGTCCAGTTCGATTTCAAAACCGGTATCTTGGTCGATGACCGTATATTTTTTTCGGCAGTTTTGTTTGCATGCCCCCCTGTTGGCCGAAGAATTATGGGAATGTAAGCTCAAATAACATTTGCCGGAAACCGCCATACAAAGTGCCCCATGCCCAAAGATTTCGATCTCGACCAAATTGCCCGACGGCCCTCTAACATCTTCTTTTTCAATTTGGGCCACTATTTTTTTTACCTGTCTTAGGCTTAATTCCCTGCTCAGAACCATGGTGTCGGCAAATAGCGCATAGAATTTGACCGTTTCTATATTGGTGATATTGATCTGGGTAGAGATGTGCACCTCCATGTCAATCTGGCGCGCATAGGCAATCACCGCTTGATCCATTGCGATCACCGCAGTGATCTGTGCGGCCTTGGCGGCCTTGAGAATAGTCTTGATCAGTGATAGGTCATGGTCGTAGATAATGGTATTCAAGGTAAGGTAAGTACGTACGCTTCTGGCCTTACAACGTGTTGCGATCTCTTTGAGGTCATTCAGGCCAAAATTGATGTTGGAACGCGCCCTCATGTTCAATTGCTCCACCCCAAAGTAGACAGAATCCGCACCGTTGTCCAAAGCTGCTTGGAGCGATTCAAAATTACCCGCAGGTGCCATGAGCTCGATTTTTCCCGTTGCCGTCATCTTTTGATTTTTCGTTCGGCTAAATTACAAAATGACGGGCAATGGGCTAAGCATAGTAGTGTTGTTGCTTACTGATCCAAAAAGGCTTTATCAACAGGCTCCCAAAGCTCTATTTTGTTGCCTTCGGGATCCATGATCCAACCAAACTTTCCATAATCGTATTCTTCGACTTCACCCACTATGGTCACCCCTTCCTTTTCAAGTACCGACAACAGTTCTTTTAGGTTTTCGACCCTGAAGTTCATCATGAACTGCTTTTCACTGGGCTTGAAATAGGTCGTATCTTCTTTGAACGGCCCCCATTGGGTCATACAATCGTTTCCTTCTTGGTCTTTCCACCAAAAACTACAACCATATTGATCGGTGTTCAGCCCCAAGTGGGTCTTGTACCAATTTTTGATCTTATCGGGGTCTTTGGTCTTGAAGAAAAATCCACCAAGACCGGTCACTCTTTTTTTCATTTTTATCTTTTAATGTTCTTTTCATATAGGCTTACCCAATCATCTACCGTTATTTTTTGGGAGAGCTGGGCGATGAGCCCGTAGGGAATGTCATCCATCTTTTTAAAGCGGATACAGCTCTTGCCCATATCCAATTTTGTTTTTGCTTGTTTGGGATATTCGGCAATGAACCAATCCAAGAGTTTTTTGTCGGCATAAATGCCTGCATGGTATAACGCTACATAGTTCTTTTGCGAAGCAATGTTGATGAACGGAAGCGGTAGTTTTGGGTCGCAGTGGTACCCAGAAGGATAAACCGAATGGGGCACGTAAAACCCGATCATTTTATAGTTTATTCCTTCCTCAAAGCCTCTTGGGAGGTTGTTTTTTATGGTTTCCCGTAACTTGGCTATCGGTTCTTTTCGGTCGTCGGGTACTTTGGAAATGTATTCTTCAACGGTTTGGGCATCTATGGTCATGGTATTGTTAGTTACGTTGCAAAATCAATGATGAAATTAAAGATATGATAAAGCCAATGACAAAAACGGTCATTCCCATGATCAAGAAGCTAAAAATGGGATTCATGAATAGTTCTTTCTCTGCTTCCAGTTCGGCCACTTTTGCCTCATACTCGTTGGCCGGCAAGGTTGTTCGCAGCTGTGCTATGGAGCGATCATAATAGTCATCCATAAATTCTGGATTTAGATATTCAACATAAATGACATCTAGAACACCAAAGACCAAAGCGGTGATCAAGCTGATCAATACCCCTATGGCCAAGGCTTTGGAAAAACTAACCCTACCATTGTTCTCCCTATCTCGAAAGTGTTTGATCCCGAAGAACACAAAACTAAGCGATACTACCATCGAGATATAGCCTATGACCTCTTGCAGGCTATAGCTAAGGCCATTTCCCATGAACCAAGCCAAAAGAAACAAGACGCAAATGGTGATTCCACCGTAAAGACCGTACCGTAATACTGTTTTTTTCATTTTTTGTTTAAAGGTTTGGTTCAAAACTAGTTGGAGAAACCTTGACAGCATTCATACTAAAGTACCAAAAAGCCGGTACTTTCGTCTGAAACCCCTGATCAAGGGGTTATAATGTGTAGTTCTTTGGCCCTTTGGATGGCCTGGGTGCGCCTTTTTGCGTTTAATTTCACAAAAAGATTTGAAACATGGGTTTTGATCGTGCTTTCAGAAATGAAAAGTTTTTTTCCAATTTCTTTGTTCGAGAGGCCGTGTGAAATTTCAATCAAGACTTGATATTCGCGTTGGCTAATGCCCAATTCCTTAATTTTTTTGGTGTCGATTTGTTGCGGGGCCATCTCTTTTGGCGCTGCTGTTTTACGGTTTAGGTAAAACCCTAAAAAAAGAAATACTATGGCGATTATGGCAATGATAAGCTCAACGGCCATATTGCCCCTGATAAATGAATACTTGCCCAATTGAAATAAGATGAGTAGGGCTACAATAAGGGCCGAAAAGACAAAGATGGTCTTCTTCACCCTATAAATTTAACAAAAACGCTCTTTGATTTTATCGACTATGGTCTGAGCCAGTTTTTCTTTGCTCTCGACCGTCCAACCCGCGACATGTGGGGTCATGAGCACATTGGGGGCCTTTCTCAGGTATTTGAGTGCTTTTGGTTTTTTGGTGAACCAATTTTCAAATGACTTCTTTTCGTATTCCAACACATCCAGTCCGGCACCGAGTACTTTTCCAGATTTTAGGGCTTTCGCCAAATCTTTGGTCACCACGCATTTGCCCCGGGCCGTGTTCAATAGCCAAAATGGTTTGTGAAAGGCTTCTATAAATTCGGTATTGACCATGCCCAATGTCAATTCGGTCTGGGGAACATGCAAACTGATGACATCGGATTTTTGTCTGAGCTCTAAAATACCCACTTGGCGGGCATTGTCATCACCCACACCGCCAATGATATCATAACAAATGACCTCAACGTCAAAACCCGTCAATTTCTGTGCAAAGGCCTTGCCCATATTGCCATAACCGATAATGCCAATGGTCTTGCCCTCGAGCTCTACCCCACGGTTGCCTTCACGGTCCCAAATGCCTTTTCGCACCTCGCGGTGCGCCTTGTTCAACTTGTTTGTCAATGAGAGCAACATGCCCAAGGTATGTTCGCCAACCGCATTTCGATTGCCTTCGGGGGCATTGGCCAAAAAAATATCTTTTTGCTTGGCATACCTGACATAGATGTTTTCCATACCTGCCCCAACACGGCCAATGAACTTTAGGTTTGAGGCCTTGTCAAGAAATTGTTCATCGATGGTGATGCGGCTTCTTATAATAATGCCATCGTACAAGTGTATTTTCTTCTCGATCTCTTGTTTTGAAGAAGAATAGTCTTCATGGTTTTCAAAACCCAGTTCGGCCAATTGTTCGAGAAGTAATGGATGGTTGGTATCTAGATGTAGGACCTTCATATTTTCGGATAGACCGTTTTGGTTTTTTCGTGTTTTATGTTTCCTGTATGGGCAGTGGTCAGCTTTTCGAAGAGCAGTACCTGTACTTCTTCATCATTTTTTGTCATGGGGTTATGCTCGACCCCTTTTGGCACGACAATGATCTCACCTTCCCTGACCACTTCGGTACGGTCTCTGAACTGCATATATAAAGTGCCTTTGATAACCTGAAAAAGCTCATCTTCATGTTCATGGGCATGCCAGACAAATTCACCTTTCAGCTTTGCCAATAACACTTGCATATCATCGACGACCGCTATTTGGTGAGGGTGCCATAATGCCTCAAACGCTGTGTGTTTTTCTTTAAGGTTGATGGGCTTCATGAGTGGAGTGAAAATTAAATACCGAGAATCAGTTTGGCTATCCAGAAATATATCAAGATACCAAAAATATCATTGCTAGTGGTGATGAAAGGGCCCGTGGCAATCGCAGGGTCAATACTTCGTTTATGCAAGAACAACGGAATAAAGGTACCGATAAGGCCGGCCACCACGATGACGACAACCAATGAAAGCGAAATGGCGACGGCCGTATCAAAGGTGCCTTTCCATATCCAGGTGAACAGTAACAACAGTGCGGCGAGAATCAGTCCATTTAACAAGGCCAAGAGCATTTCTTTCACCAAACGGTTTCCGATACTCCCCTTTAAATCGTCATTCGCCAGGCCCTGTACGATAATGGCACTCGATTGCACCCCAACGTTACCGGCCATGGCGGCTATCAACGGCGTAAAGTAAAAAAGAATGGCATGCCTGCTTATCATTTCTTCAAAACCTCCCATAATGGCCGCGGCTCCCAAGCCGCCCAGTAAACCCAATATGAGCCAGGGTAACCGTGCACGGGTGAGTTCCCAGATACTGTCGTCAGCTTCGACATCTTGTGAGATACCCGCTGCCAATTGATAATCTTTTTCGGCTTCATCACGAATGACATCGACGATATCGTCAATGGTGATTCGACCCACCAGACGACCTATTTCATCTACAACGGGTATGGCTTCTAGGTCATATTTCTGCATGATCTTGGCCACTTCTTCGGGTTTCTCGCTCACATTCACCGAATCTACTTTGGGAATGTAAACATCTCGAATGTGTGTTGTTGTTGATGCGGTCAGCAGGTCTTTTAGAGACAATCGCCCCTTTAGTTTTTCTTCATCGTCAACCACGTAAATAGAATGCACCCGGGTCACGTTCTCGGCCTGTTTTCTCATTTCGCCGACGCAGTTGAGCACCGTCCAGTTTTCGTTCACCTTGACCAGCTCTTTGGCCATCAGTCCACCGGCAGAGTTTTCATCATAGCGCAAAAGATCTACGATATCTTTGGCGTGTTCTTTGTCTTCGATTTCAGAGATGACCTCTTGCACGATCTCTTGGGGCAGTTCACCAACGATGTCTGCGGCATCATCGGTGTCCAATTCCTCAAGTTCTTCAGCGATTTCTTTGGCCGAAAGATTGTTCAGAACCGCTTCACGAACGTCTTCGTCCATTTCGGTGAGCACGTCTGAGGTCTTTTCGCTGTCAAGCAGTTTGATGAGATAGGTGGCCTCTTCGGTATTCAGCTCATCCGCAATCTCGGCCACATCGGCATAATGAAATTCTTTCATCATTGACCGAAGCCCCTGATTTTCGTTGTTGTCGATCAATTGCTTGATCTGTTCTAACAGCTCATCTGTGAGTTTAAACGGAGTCATTGCCTATCTTCTTCACCAACGCCGTGAAGTCAGCTACCGATAGCTGTTCAGGGCGCCGGTCAAAGATAGCATCTTCTTTTAGATAATCTGAGAGGCCCAAACTTTTTAGGCTGTTGCGCAAGGTTTTTCGCCTTTGGTTGAAAGCGGTCTTTACCACTCGTTGAAACAAAGCTTCGTTGCATTCAAGATGGTATGGGTTCTTTCTTGTGAGTCGTATGACACCGGATTCTACCTTTGGTGGCGGATGAAAAACATGTGGCGGCACGGTGAACAGGTATTCGGCATTGTAATAGGCTTGTGTCAGTACCGAAAGTATACCATAGGTTTTGCTGCCTTCTTTGGCACAGATGCGCTGTGCCACCTCTTTTTGAAACATTCCGGAGAACTCGGGGACTTGTGAACGTATTTGCAAGGTCTTAAAAACGATTTGGCTCGAAATGTTGTATGGGAAGTTTCCGATTATGGCAAATTGTTGGTCGTTAAAAAGTTCTTTCAGGTCGTGTTTCAGAAAATCGGCCCCAACTATCGTGAAATCATTGTTCTTTTGGTCTTGGGCAAACTTTTGGCCGAGGTATTGAATCGATTCTGAATCGACATCCATGGCCACCAAATCAATGTCTTTTAGTAAAAGGTATTTGGTCAGTATACCGGTACCAGGGCCAATTTCAAGAACTTTTCTATAATTTTCAAAGGAAAGGGTGCCCGCAATTTTTTCTGCAATGGCCTCATCTTTCAGAAAATGTTGGCCAAGATACTTTTTAGGCCTTACGGAAGACTTTTTGTGGCTGTTCTTGACAGCGTCTTTGGGCATCTATTTTTATTGTTTTCTAATTGAGACCGTATATATATACCCAAGCCATCAGCCCAGATTTTAATTTGGCCTTGATTCTTGTGGTATTGAACTGTTTCTCGTATTCATCTAAATGAAAAAGATCCACGAACGAAATGTTGTACAGGGTTCCCCCGACTTGATCATGGGGTTTTGCCGATCTGGTGGCAAACGGCTCTTCGAAACCTTCTACCCCAATCATTTTAAACCCTGAAAGAATGTCTTTTTTGCCGGTAATTTTCCTTCCCAAAATTTCTAGTTGTCTTTCGCTGGTCTGCATATCGCAATAACAGAAATAGCGTTGCGTGGTCATCATATTGATTGTTCATTTATGAGTTCGAGTTCTGTTCTGAAGGCCACAAATTTGTTTGCAAACCGTGTTACACCCTCATTGCGCAATCTATCTGCATCTTCTTTATAGTAACTCGATAAGGTGTCCTTGTCTTTTGAAGTGTATTGAATGGAATAGGTGGTGCCGCCCATTTCTTCATCGACCATCACACGGCACATTTTGGCAGCAGTGAACTTGCCGGTGGCCAGCATATCAGGAATGTGTTCATCACGCATCCAATCAAGCCATTGGTCGTGTACGCTGTCGTCGATATTGATGGTTACGTTATAGATATACATTCCATAGAAATTAACTGTCCGGGGGAAGTGTCAGTTAATGGAATCGCCCCTTAAAATACGAAAATTTTTACGAGCCTGTGGAAAATAATAGCTGTCTTCAAAGCTATAGATAATTTTCTCATAATGGGGCTTTGCCTTTTCAGGACTATCCAGCTTTTTTCGGTATAGCTCGGCCAAGGCAAAATGGGCGTCATCGGCCAAAATGTCTTGGGAGTAGAATTCCACGATTTTTTGGTAATTGAAACGGGCCTTTTCGTATTGCTTCTTCTTCTCATGAAGTTGGGCCTGTCTCAAAAGGGCCTCGTCCTCGATTTTTTCGCCCTTGTGGTTTTGTAGAATATCTTCCAAAACTTCAATTGCGGCATCAGTCTTGTTTTGGTAGGCCAACAAATCGGCACGGGCATATTTTTTCAGGGCGGTCTGGGTAGAATCTTCAAGTGAGTTATCTGAAATCAAAAGGCTCAATTGCATGGCGTCATTGGCGATCAATTGGGAAGTTGAGCTGCGCAATACCTTCAATTGGGTCAGTGCCCAATCAAAATCACCTTTATAAAAGCTGGTCTGCGCCACCTTAAAACGGGCCTCTTGGCCCAGAACGTCATTTTTGAGGCTTTTTTGCACTTGCGTGAAGTAAATGAGCGCCTCATTGAAACGTCGGTCAAATACCAAAATGTTGCCCAGGGCCAATTTTAGGTTGGCTCCGGGAAATCTCCCCAAAGCAGTTGCAAGACTCTTCTTTAATACATCAATGGCCGGTTCGGGGGTCTCGCGTCTAAAAGTCAAAAAATTGGCATAGGCAATCTGAAGCGCAATGGTCTGGTTTTGGTAACCATATTGGTCAAGAAGATCCTGATAGCGTTTGTCGATATCTTCAAGATCTTTTTTCGATGCGTTGACAAGGTCGATTTCCACTAGGTTCAATTCGGCATTCAGTTTGGCAGAGGGGTCTTCGGTATTCTTGAGTACAAAGACATAAATATCCCCTGCCGTATCAAAATCCTCTTCTTCAAGGGCTATGTTTCCCAAATACTGAAGACGTTCAACTGAGTTTGTCTCTGAACGTTTATAAATGGCCCTTTCTTGGGCAAAGGCACTTTGATATTGCCGTTGTTGAACAAACAACCAACTGAGCATTTCGTTCCAGAGTATATCAGGGTTCTTTTGCGCTTTGGTGAGCAATATTTGGCGCAGCTTCATATTGTTCTCGTCTTGTGCGTCTTCAGAGATGAAACCGTCGATATACCGCAGTACATTTGAGAGCGATGATTTGCCCAACCGTATTAAATTAAGATAGGCCTCGAACATATGGTCAATTTCGCCCTTTTCACCATAGATTCGCGCCAATTGAAAATCATAGTTCAGGTCGGGCTTCAAGGCCATGGCCCGTGTGTAGGCGTTTATGGCCTCATCTAAAAGGGCATATTGTTGAAAACGCGCCCCTATGCTATGACCATAATTAGGGTTCTCGTCAATTTTTCTAATGGCCATATCATAGTAATGGTCTGCCTTCTCATGTTGGTTTTGGAGGGTATAGTTATAGCCCAGCTCTATAAAAAAAGTGGGAAAGGCATAGCTTTGCTCGATTTTTTTCAATAAGAATTCTTCTGCCTCCCCATAACGTTCCAATTGCTGGTAGCAGGCTACAAGACCTTCGGCATAATCGGTTCTCCGTGGATTTTTCTTGACCAACTTTTCATAAAAAACCACGGCCTTTTTGTAATCTCCATCATTGAAATACTGTTTTGCCAAAAAGTCTTCTTGAGCATTGGCAGTAGTGAAAAACAGTAAAAAAGTAACGAAATAAATCAATCGCATTGCTCAAAGATAATGGAGAAAAAGATGGTTTTCTGTTAAGGGCATGTTTAAAAACCTTGTTGCAAGAACCAATATCTCGCTAACCATCCTTCGGCATCGCCCTATACAGGTCGCTCTGCATACTGCTCATCGTCTATCTTGATAAACTTCTCAAACCATTGCTTTGCCCGAGCCACGGGGTATTGATGCTTAGCGCATATTCTTTTTAGACATGCCCTAACCAATTCTCAAAAAAGCGATCAATCGATAATCTCAAAACCACAATAAGGTACCAACACTTCGGGAATTTTGATTCCCTTGTCGGTTTGGTAGTTTTCCAAAATCCCTGCTAAGAGGCGGGGCAGGGCCAAGGCGCTGCCGTTCAGGGTATGAGTCAATTGGTTTTTGTTGTTTTCATCTTTGTAGCGAAGTTTAAGACGATTCGCCTGATAGCTCTCAAAGTTTGAGACCGAGCTGATTTCAAGCCATCGATCCTGGGCCGTTGAAAAAACCTCAAAATCGTAGGTAAGGGCAGCTGTGAAGCCCAAATCACCGCCACAGAGCCTTAAAATTCGATACGGTAGTTTCAGTTCGTTTAGTAAACCCTTTACATGTTCGACCATTTCATTCAACGCTTCATAAGATTTTTCAGGATGTTCGACACGAACGATTTCTACCTTGTCAAATTGGTGCAATCGGTTAAGGCCCCGAACATGGGCACCATAACTGCCAGCCTCCCTTCTGAAACAGGGGGTGTAGCCCGTTAGTTTGATCGGAAAATCATTTTCAACTAAAATCTCATCACGAAGCATATTGGTGATTGGTACCTCTGCGGTCGGAATCAGATAAAGATCATCGGCCTGCACATGGTACATCTGCCCCTCTTTGTCGGGCAATTGCCCTGTGCCAAAACCAGAGGCCTCGTTCACCAATAGGGGTGGTTGTACCTCGGTATAGCCCGCTTCGGTATTCTTGTCCAAAAAATACGAGATCAGGGCACGTTGCAACTTGGCACCCTTGCCTTTGTAGATGGGAAAGCCCGAACCCGTCACTTTCACGCCCAGTTCAAAATCTATGAGGTCATACTCTTTGGCCAGTTCCCAATGGGGTAGTGCATCTTTTTGCAATTCGGGGATGTCACCTGCCGAAAAGGTCTCTTCATTGTCATCTTCTGAACTGCCTGCCGGCACTGATTCATGGGGAATATTCGGAATTTGGTACAATAGGTTTTTCAATTCTTCGGCCGTGTCGTTCAAGTCATCGGAAAGACTTTTTGATAGCTCTTTCAAACCTGCCGTTTTTTCCTTCAGGGCATTTGCTTCGGCCGCTTTGCCCGATTTAAAGAGCATACCGATTTCTTTAGACAGCTTGTTCGACGCTGCCAAGGTATTGTCAAGATCGGTCTGTAGGCCACGTCTTTTTTCATCCAAACGCAATATGCCGTCAAGCATGGCCTCTGCATCCAAGTTGCGCTTGGCCAAGGCTTTGACCATATCTTTTTTGTCTTCACGTATTCGCTGTAACTGTAGCATGAAATCGGTTTTGCTGGGCAAATTTACAGCAAAGTTGATCAAAGGGAAAGAATTAATCCCATCCAGAGGGCATTATCCATTCGTGGTGCGAGAAATGTTTCCACGGCACACTGGCCAAATCTACCTCGGGGTCGATGAACAATTGGTATTTTCGTTGGTTGACCTTGACCCGGCTATTGACAAAGACCGAGATATCCTCTCCTTTTTGAGCATGTTCTTTTTTCAGATATTGGGCAAATTGCCAAGTGAAATCAGGGTAACAGGCCACTTTTCGCTTCTGTTTTTTGGTCAGATACTCGTTAAGGTCAACAATGGTCTTCTCACCCGTTTCTTTGTTGACGACCTTTATCGTAAGAGAGCCCGAACGGGTTCTGAGCATCATGCGCCAGCTTAGTCGATGGCCTTCTTCCGTCCATAGCACATGGTCTTCAAAAAAATGATGGCGCAAGGGCAGGGCGACTTGTATGGCAAGATAAATGGCGGCAATCGTGACGATCGACCTATGTTTTTTTGGCTTTGGAAGTGCTGTCGGGATATCGATTTTCTTTTTCCGAAGGAAAATATTGCGAATGGTCTGTGGCGCAAAAAAGAATACGGTGAAGGCCAACGAGAGATAGGGGAAGATACCGATACGGAAAACATAGCTGTTGAACAGGTGAAAGAATATCGAAAAGCCAAATGCCCACTTTCGGGTGGGTTTCCAGAGCAGGGCGGGCACGACCAAGAGGTCAAAAAGAATGCCGAAAGCGGCCACACATTTATGCAGCCATTTTTCTTGCAACAGCTCCCCGATCAAAAAATACCCTTTTTTGCCCTTCATCAAAATCTCGATAATGCTGAAGTCAAGCCAATCGCCGTATAATTTTGCCACGGAGGCATAGGTATAGACAATGAACAATTGTGAGATGATGAACCATCTTATATAATTGGGCATGATGTTCGTTTGTGCCGAAGGGTTCAGTTTTGCATCTATCGAGGCGTCTCGGTGAGCAGGAAGAAATGCCATGATATAGGCCAAGAGCATCAAGAGATAATAGTGGTTGTTATACGAGGTTTTTTGCATGAGATATACCCCCGACCACAATACCGCGAAGGCAAACGCACTGACCCTATATTTAAGTCCCACCATCATCATGAGCCCCAAGGTGCCCATAATGGCAAAGTAGATGTACATACCATTGTCGGGTAAGGGCTGCAGCCATTCAAAACCGATAAAGTTAAAGGTAAATTTGGGTTCAATGAGCGTTCTTCTGACCCATCCGGTAGCGATGGCCCCATAACATTCAGCGGCTACCAAAAAACCATAGAATATGCGAAATACGACCAGTGGGGCATTGTCGATCGGTTTGAAGAGAAATTGTTTCACCACGGCCTAAGCGATTAACTTGAGAGCAACACTTTTATCTTTTTGTAACTGTTGGCGCAGTTCTTCAATTGTATCGAACTTGTGTTCGTCACGAATTCTTTCGAGAACATCGACCTGCAGCTTTTGCCCGTAGAGATTGTCATCGAAATCAAAGAAATGTACCTCAATGTTCTTTTCGGTGCCGCCATTTTTTTCTTTTGAGACGGTGGGATTATGTCCGATGTTCATCATGCCCAATACTTGTTTGCCGTCGATGTTGCTCTTGACCGCATAGGCCCCGTTTTTGGGAATCAACTTGAAGTTTTCGGCAATGACCAGATTGGCCGTGGGGAAACCCAGTTGTCGCCCCAGTTCTTTGCCTTTCTTGACCGTACCGGTGAGCATGTAGGCGTAGCCGAGATAGTTATTGGCCGTGGCCACATCGCCTACTGTCAGTGCTTTTCTGATCTTTGTGGAACTGACGGAGACATCGTCAATTTCTTGTGCGGGAATTTCCTCCACCTCAAAATCCAAGGTCTCTCCAAAAGCTTTAAGATCGTTGATGTTTGCATTTCGATTGCGGCCGAACCGGTGGTCATAGCCTATGACCACTTTCTTTGCCTTGAGTCCGTTTACAAGAATATCCCTTACAAAATCGGTCGCCGAGAGTCGTGAAAATTGTTTGGTGAAGGGGTGTACGATGAGATAGTCTAATCCCATCTTTGTCAGAATTTGGGTCTTTTCCTCCAAGGTGTTCAACAGTTTGATATCGGTGTCTTTTTGCAAGACCATCCTTGGATGTGGGAAAAAAGTAAGCACCGTTGACCTCAGGCCAGAATCTTTGGCATTGTTTGTGAGGCGTTCAAGTATCTTGCGGTGGCCAATGTGCACCCCATCAAAGGTGCCGATGGTGATAATGGTCTGATGCGATTTGTCGAAATTAGAAATACCTTGGACTGTTTCCACTGAACAAAAAGAATAAAAGGCTTATTTTTAGTGCTTGACGTTGCCCCTTTTTTGCATGAAAGCTAAGTTACATCTTGTTTTATCAATAACCATGTTTTTGGGCTGGTTTTCTCTTTCTGCCCAAGATGGCTACTGGAAATTATTGCCTCCCCAATCTGCCAAATCTACAGTGGTAAAGCACGATGATGAATTGAAAAATGCGCACTACTTTTCTTTGGATGAGGCCATGTTTGCAAAAACACTTCATGCCACCGACCAAATATCGATTGAAGTTTTTTATCCATTGGAGGATGGGAGCCTGGGCCGCTTTCAATTAAGGGAAACCCCGGTGTTTCATGAAGAATTGGCACGTAAATACCCATCCATAAAATCGTACACGGGAATAAATGCAGATGGTACGGCCAGATTACGCCTCAGTTTTTCCCATAAGGGTGTTCAGGGCATGTGCGTTGATCTACAGACCCGTAGTATATCTTTTTTGCAGAAATTGGGCGGTTCAAAAAATACATATCTTGCCTATCAACGCGATAAAGAAGCATTGCGCGATGATTCTTTTGTATGCAATACCATGCCGATGGCTCGCGACATGGGAAATTTTCCGAATGTTTTAGTCGACGACCAAACCCTAAGAAAATTTCGAATTGCGGTCTCGGCCACGGGTGAGTATACTGACTATCATGGCGGAACGGTGGTTGATGCCCTTGCGGCCATCAATGCGACACTGACCCGTGTCAATGAGGTTTTTGAGACCGATTTGGCCGTAACGCTTGAACTGGTGCCAAGTAATGATCAGGTCATTTTTACCGATGCCGAGACCGATCCCTATAATGGGGGTTTGAATGCACAGGTGCAAAATACACTCACGACCATTATCGGTGAGGCCAATTATGACGTAGGGCATTTGTTCCATAAAGACAATGATAATGGAAATGCGGGCTTTATCGGTTCGGTCTGCGTTGACAATCGAAAGGGCAGTGCCTTTGCTTCTGCCGAAACGCCCGAGGGCGATAATTTCGATTTAGATTATGTTGCCCATGAACTGGGGCACCAATTTGGCGCCAACCATACGTGGTCATTCGAGTCAGAAGGCAGCGATGTACAGGCCGAACCGGCCAGTGGTACTTCCATCATGGGGTATGCGGGTATTGTTGGGGACAATAATGTGGCACCTAATGGAGACGATTACTTTCACTATTACAGTATCGTACAGATTATCGATTATCTGCAAACGGCGAACTGTGCCGAGACCACTGTTTTGACGAATGCACCTCCCACGGTTGCCCCACTGCAAAACTATACGATTCCGAAATCGACTGCTTTTGTATTGACAGCGAATGCCACAGATTCTGATTCTGGTGATGTACTGACCTATACTTGGGAGCAAATTGATAGCGGTGTGGTCACGACCGAAACTTTTGGTCCCGAAAATCCGAGTGGAGCAAATTTTAGATCCTTGCCGCCCACTACAGATCCTGAGCGTTATTTTCCAAGACTTTCTGAAGTGGCACAGGGCAATTTGACGCAAACCGACCCACCCCTTAATTCGGCATGGGAAACTGTTTCAGAAATACAGCGTGACCTAAATTTTGCGTTGACCGTTCGTGATAATGCAGCTGGTGGTGGGCAGGTGGTAACGGCCACCACAAGCGTATCTGTAATCAATGCGGCAGGTCCCTTTGAAGTACTTTCGCAGGCCACTGGTGAACTATATGCTGCGGGCAGTGTACAAACGGTTACATGGAGTGTTGCCAATACCGATGTTGAACCGATAAATGCAGAAAAGGTCGATATATTCTTGTCTGTGGACGGGGGCAGTTCTTTCCCCATTCAAATTGCCGATGATGTGTTGAACGATGGCAGTGCAGAAGTGCTGTTGCCATCAACTGGTACTGATATGGCCCGTATCATGGTCAAGGCCAGTGACAATATTTTCTTTGCCGTGAATTCGGCCAATTTTACCATTCAAGAGGCCCAGGTGGTACTGGATTTTGAGAGCCTTGAAGTTGAAACCTGTCAGCCCAATGATTTGATAACGTCTTTTGTGTATGATACGTCAGGCGGTTTCAATGAGGTCTCGACCTTCACGGCCGATGCCCCGACAGGTCTCGATGTTTCTTTTTCGCCATCCACCGCTACTGCTGATGATACAAACGTTCAGGTGACTTTTTCGAATACGGGGGCGGTGACCGAGGGCAACTATCCCGTCACCATCACATCAACAGCGGCGTCGGTGACCCAAGAGGTAGTGCTTCAAGTGAATCTCTATGACGGTACTTTTGAAGAAGTGGTCTTGCTCGAACCGATGGATTTTGCAGTTGACACGCCCGTAAATCCATTGTTCACATGGCAAGACAGCCCTGCCCATACCTCATATGATATTGAAATCGCTACCGATGTCGCCTTTACCGATATTGTTGAAGCTGCAACGATATCGTTCAATAAATACCGTTCTGCTTTGCTGCAACCAGAGACCGTTTATTATTGGCGCGTGAAGCCCAAGAATGGTTGTGGTGAGGGCCCGTTTGGTACTCCATTTGGGTTTACGACCACATTGGTCGATTGTGAAAGTAGGGATGCCGATGACCTACCATTGGAAATTCGTTCAGATGAAGCCACAACCATTTCCTCATCGATTACCATTCTTGAAGATTTATCAGTGGCCGATGTAAATGTTTCGTTAGAACTCAATCACACTTTTTTGGAAGATTTGGTCATAAATTTGATATCTCCCTCGGGCACCAAGGTGGCACTCGTATCAAAATCATGCGGCAATATGAACAACATCAATGCTGTTTTTGATGATGATGGCAATGACATCTCATGTGGCGGTGACCCTGCTATCAGTGGCGTAGTGAAACCATTGGGTGAATTGGCTTCGTTTGCGGGCGAATCATCGCTGGGCACCTGGGTACTTGAAATCGAAGATACGGCAAGTTCTGATGGCGGCTCGTTGCAATCGTTTTCATTGGAAATTTGTGCCGAAGGAACTTTCAGGCCCGATGAGGATGAAGACGGTGTCTTTGATGATGGGGACGATCTTTGCCTGGGCACACCAAAAGGGGCCGAGGTTGATACCAGCGGTTGTCAAGTGCATCGATTCGCAACTGATAATTTCACCCTACAGATTCAAAGTGAGAGTTGTAGAAGCAATAATGATGCATCGATTTCGATTTCGGCCATAGATACCTCGATCGACTATACGGCCGTTCTCAGTGGCAATGGCCTAAGCGATACGGCTAATTTCAATGATACCCATGATTTTCAGAATCTACAGGCGGGCGATTATACACTTTGCATTACAGGTACAATAGATACCAAGGTCTATCAAGAGCAGTGCTTTGATTTGATGGTCGATGAGCCCGATGTACTCTCTGTGAGCTCGAAACTCCTTATCGATGCACGACAGGTATCCTTAACATTGGGAGGAGCGGTTTTCTACAATGTTGAAGTTAACGGAATTGTGACACAAACCACAGAAAATGAACTGTTGATCGGTTTGAAGAAGGGGTTGAATACCCTAAAAATTTCTTCGGCATTACCCTGTCAGGGTATTTACGAAGAGACTTTCGTAGTAGGTACTGCGCCCATAGTATTTCCCAATCCGACAAGAAACAACATATCTGTATATTATGATGCGGGAAATCTGCCGTATGAGATAAAGGTGTTTGCTTCAGACGGGCAATTGGTTCGAAATCAATCTGTAAATGGCGAAAACCTTCAAGTAGATGTGACATTGTCTGGCTTGCCTTCGGGAGTATATTATTTGGAGGTTTCCGCAAAAGGTTATAGACAGACCCAAAAAGTGATCAAGCGATGAGACAAGGTATTTTTTTGATAATGACCATTATTTTCATCGTCGGATGTAAAAATGATGACAATGCTCCGCCACCGGTACCTGAAGGGGCCATTTTGGTCTTTCCACTAGAAAATTCAGAGTGCACGACAGGCCAGAGCATCAATGAGACGCTGAGTCAGGTGACCTTTGAATGGCAGCCTTCAGCGAATACCGATCTATATACATTGAGTGCGGTGAATTTGAACACCAATACACCCCAAACTTTGACCACGGCTTCAACATCTGCAAGTCTTTCGATTGAAAAAGGGGCCCCATTCTCATGGTCGGTGACCTCAGCCAACACCGATTCAGATCTAACGGCTACCAGTGAAAGCTGGTTGTTTTACAATGCGGGTTCGCAAACAACCTATGCACCGTTTCCGGCACAGATCATAGCCCCAAAATCAGGGGCCACCGTTATTGCGGATGGGGCTTCACAAGTTACCCTGCAATTTACAGGGGCAGATGTCGAGGACGATATCGAGTCGTTCGAAGTGTATCTCTCAGATCAAAACCCGCCTACGGCCTTGTTGGAAACTTTAGATGTTGAAACGACCCAGACCAAGGTCACGGTGACTTCGGGTACCACCTATTACTGGCAGATCATTACCAAAGATGCCGAGGGCAATACATCAGATTCGGGCATCTATGATTTTAAGGTGCTCTAAGAATCTTAAGCGCTAAGTATTGTTAAACTGGTTCATGGTGTTCTTGGCACCTGCAAAGATAAATGAGCGAATGATCCCGGTACTTTTTTTCAGCCGTTCGGGCAGTTTTTCATTCTCCTCTTCGTTCCATTGGCCGAGCACATGATCGACCTGTTTGCCCTTGCTGAAATCAGCACCTACCCCAAAACGAAAACGGCAGTATGTAGTGGTCTGCAAGATATGTTGAATATCTTTGAGCCCGTTGTGGCCCCCATCGCTTCCTTTTATCTTCAGACGAAGGGTGCCAAAAGGTAGATTGATGTCATCGGCGATGATCAGTACATTTTCAAGAGGAATGTTTTCTTTGTCCATCCAATAGCGTACGGCTTTTCCGCTGAGGTTCATATAGGTCGAAGGTTTTAGGCAAAGCGCCTGTCTTCCCTTGAACTTAAAAACCGCCGTGTCGCCCAATTTCGAGGTTTCAAAGGTCAGCTCTTCTTCTTGGGCCAAGGCATCCAATATTCTGAAACCCACATTATGTCGGGTATCGGCATATTCAGAACCGATGTTGCCCAGACCAACAATCAAAAATTTCTTCATGGTATTGCCTTCAGATAGAATGGACGTCTGTTTTCCAAACAGCGAAAGTATCCATTTGAACATGAAAATTTCGTTTTGCCCAAAAATACGAAAGCATCCCAAAAACCGCTAAGAGCGACTATCTTGGGATGCTTCCACAATGGAAAATATGCTTTACTCTGCGCTTTCTTCAGCAGGGGTTTCAGCGGCTGGGGCTTCAGCACCTTCTGCTGCACCCTCAGTTGCTTCGGCTCCTTCTTCTCCTTCCACTTCTTCATCGTCTTCAACAACGATGGCGGCACGTTGGGTCTTGACTTGAACCACGACCGTTGAATCTGGATGCAGAATGGTAAAGTCATCGCTGAGCAATGATTCTACCGATATGTTGTCACCGATCTTCAATTTTGAAATATCTACATTGAAGAAATCGGGAAGATCGGCCGGCAACGCACGAATTTCAAGTTTACGCTTTCGAAACAGTAACCGACCCCCGTTTCGTACCCCGGGTGAATTGCCCATCAGGCGTACGGGAATATTCATGGTCACCAGTTTGTCTTCGAACAATTGATAGAAATCTACATGCAAAATCTTGTCATTGACCGGGTGAAACTGAATGTCTTGCATTACGGCATCGAACTTTTCACCGTTTTCCAACTCAATCACAACAGTGTGGGCGTTGGGGGTGTACACTAAATCTTTGAACGAAATCTCATCTGCTGAAAAGTGCAATGGTTTTTCCCCTCCGTACAGCACGCAAGGGACCTTTCCAGCATTACGTAGGGCCTTGGTCGCTGCCTTGCCCACGCTTTCTCTTTGGGATCCTTTGATTGTAATTGACTTCATAGTCTGAATAAATGATTATAATTAATAGATTGCCACCAGCTAGGGGGCTTACATTAAGAATTTTGAAGATATTGAGGTGTTGTGGTGCACGCGGTGCATGACATCGGCAAATAGGCCGGCACAACTCAACACTTTGATTCTTTCACTTTCTTTTTTGGAAGGGATTGAATCGGTGATGATCAATTCCTTCAGTTTTGATTTTTCAATTTTTTCATGGGCATTGCCTGACAAAAGACCGTGTGTGCTAATGGCACGAACACTTTTCGCTCCACGCTCTATCATAAGGTCGGCCGCTTTGGTGAGCGTACCGGCAGTATCGACCATATCATCGACCAGTACCACGTTTTTGCCTTTTACTTCACCGATCAGCTCCATCTTTGAAATGACATTTGCCTTGGCCCGTTGTTTGTAACAGATAACGACATCGCTTTCCAATGCTTTTGAATAGGCATAGGCCCGTTTTGAGCCCCCCATATCGGGTGAGGCGATGCACAGATTATCTAAATTCAGCTTCTTCAGGTAGGGCAAAAACAAGGTGGAGGCAAAGAGATGGTCCACTGGTTTTTCAAAAAACCCCTGAATTTGATCGGCGTGCAGATCCATCGTGATGATTCGTGTCGCTCCGGCCGTTTCCAACATCTTGGCGATTAGCTTGGCCGCTATCGGTACCCTGGGCTTATCTTTTCGATCTTGCCGGGCCCATCCGAAATAGGGCATTACCGCAGTTATATGCCGTGCCGATGCACGTTTGGCGGCATCGAGCATCAATAGCATTTCCATTAAGTTTTCAGAACTTGGATTGGTTGAGCCAATGATAAAAATTCGAGCTCCCCGAATCGATTCCTCAAAAGAAGGTTGAAACTCACCATCACTGTATCGTGAGAATATTACATTGCCCAGCTCGGCACCATATTTCTTGGCGATTTTCTTTCCGAGTTCGGCACTTTGCGTACAAGCAAAAATCTTGGGTTCTGGAACCTGATAGGGCATGACGACGTCCTTCTTTTTAAGGAGGTGCAAATTTAAAAATTTAATTGGGTTGGGAAAGCATAAATATGGGTAATTTTAGTTTCAGGAATGAAATAATTTTTTAGTTTTGCAGTCCCTTTGCCGAAGTCCTGCCTGCCGGTAGGCAGGGGCGGAATTGGTAGACCTGTCTGCCAACAGGCAGGCCTGACCGCTGACAGGCAGGCGCGCTGACATATTGAACTATGGTTTGGGTCTATGCCTTGTCGAGTTTGCGATTCAATTATATTTATGTTGGAATGACCTCTAACTTAAATGAGAGAATCAAAAGACATAATGGTGGCAGGGAGAGAACAACAAAGCCTTATGTTCCCTTTGTATTGGTTTACAAGGAAGAGCATCCTGATAGGCGTACTGCCCGTGAAAGGGAAAAGTACTGGAAATCGGGAGTTGGTAAAGAAAAATTGAGAAGGCTCAGAGATGGGCTTTCATGAATAGAATGCCGAAGTCCTGCCTGCCGGTAGGCAGGGGCGGAAATGGTAGACCTGTCTGCCGACAGGCAGGCGCGCTGACATATTGAACTATGGTTTGGGTCTATGCCTTGTCGAGTTTGCGATTCAATTATATTTATGTTGGAATGACCTCTAACTTAAATGAGAGAATCAAAAGACATAATGGTGGCAGGGAGAGAACAACCAGACCTTATGTTCCCTTTGTATTGATTTACGAAGAAGAACATCCTGATAGACGTACTGCTCGTAAAAGAGAAAAGTACTGGAAATCAGGAGTTGGCAAAGAAAAATTGAGAAGGCTCAGAGATGGGCTTTCATGAATAGAATGCCGAAGTGGCGGAATTGGTAGACGCGCTGGATTCAAAATCCAGTGGTAGCAATACCGTGTGGGTTCGATTCCCACCTTCGGTACAGAGAGAAGCCTCGGATACGATTCGGGGCTTTTTATTTTGACACCTCTCTATCACCCCAACACACTGCTCAACTTGAACATGGGCAGGTACATCGATACCAAGATGACCCCCACAAAAAGGCCGATGACCACAATGATCAAGGGTTCCATAAGGGTAGACAGCAGTTTTGATTTTTGCTGCACCTCTTGACTATATTGCTGGTTGAGCTTTTCAAAGATAAATTCTGTCTGGTTGGTCTCTTCGGCCACCTTGATCAATGAGGCCATCTTATTGTCAAAGATCTTGTTGCCCTTGATGCTCTCATTAAGGCTCGCCCCCTTCATGATCTTGGCTTCCATTTGGGCCAGGGCATCTTGCAAAGGATAGAAACGAATCATGCGCCTTGCCATTTGTATACTGTTCAAAACGGGCACTTTTGAGGCCGTCAACAGGGTCACCGCCTGTGTGAACTGGGATAGGTAGACAGAACGGATGAACTGGCCCAAGAAAGGAACTTTCAACAAAAAGGCATCCCGTTTTCGCTGCACACTTTCCTTCTTAAAAAGAATCTTTCTGAACAATAGCAGTCCAACCAGTAAGAAAAGCACCAACCAGCCATAGTCTTTGATACCCTTGGAGGCCGATATGATCCATTTGGTGATGGTGGGCAGTTCAACCCCGTTCTGGCGAAAGATATCCTCGAACATGGGCACGACCATCCGTAGCATAAAAATGACCACCAAAACCGCCGTGCAAAAAATGATGATGGGGTAGGTCATGGCATTCAACAGTTGTCGCCGTTGCTCATTTTTACGTGCAAAGAAACCCCCCAATTCCTCAATGATCCGTGCCAAATTACCGCTTTCTTCCCCTATCTGAACAGAATAGTATTCATACTCGGTGAACACTTTTCTAGACTGCAATACGTCACAAAGACTTTGCCCGGCATCCAAATTATCTACCATAGTGGTATAAAAATTGCGCAGCTTTTCCTTCTTCTGGTTGTCGGCCAATAGTTGTAACGCCTCCCGCAGGTGCACACCTGCCTTTAAGAGCACCGCCAATTCAGAATAGAAATGCTCTTTCTTTTTATTGTTGAAAAAGGTTCCGAAAAGGGTGATTTCCTTTTTTAACAGCCCCTCTAGCCCCCCTTCAGAAGTGGTGCGCTGTGATTCAGCAGGTATGGTATGATTTAGTTTAAACCCCATGCTACTGGTTTAGGTGGCTGGTGGCCGCATTCTTTTTGAACACAAAAAGCTGCTGTGAACCGTTCTTTTTTGAGAGCCCGAACCCAAGGGCATCTATTTCACCGGAAAGCTGTTCTTGGCCTTTGAAGAAAAATTCCCGTTTAGCGACCTCCACAAAAAAAGTGTCCTGTTGTTTGACGATATATGCTTCATGAAGCCCGTAAACCGTCTCATACAACTCGTTGGCAAACACCAGTTCGCTTTTTTTGGCATCGTACCACACCCCATCGTACTGGTTGAAATCGAACCACAGACTTTGCCGTAACAGGTTGAACTCGGTATTTTGTTCGTAATTGCCATCAATGCCCTGCATCTGGCGCTGTACCAGATTGAGCACGGCAAAGGCCATGCCCACAACGACGGTAGTGAGCAAAAGCACTACCAGCATCTCACTGAGGGTGAAGGCCGCTATTTTAGTTACTCTCTTCATTTTTTGAGCACGATTTCTTTATTGCCCGATTGGTAGCTGGCCTCGAACACGGTCTGGGTGGTCGACTGCCAATCGATTTCGCTTACTTCTATCTGCCAGGGCCCAAACTCTGCGTAATAGGGCACTTGTAACTGTTCGTTTTGATGCTGGTACTGTAACCGCAACAGTTCTTGCCGTATTTTGTTGTCATTGAGCTGAATGCTGTTGGCGAACAGGTTGTTCAGTACCATACTGGCCGTCATGAACACCACAACGATCAAGACGGTGGCGACCAGGGTTTCCATTAGGGTCGATGCCCTGACTTTTCTCAATACAGCCATTTTGTTACTTGGTTTATAGGTTTACCCTCGAATTCGATTCCGGCATATTTCATGGGCAGCAAAGAGCTGTTGATGCTTCCGTTGTAAAGGTGGTTCTGATAGCTATTACCGTTTTCAAGAGCCACAAAGCCACCTGTGGTCACACTGCCGTGCACACTGCCCTTCAGTTCCAAGTTTTCAGAACAATATACCTCACCGACCACCTTGGCATTTTCATCGATTTTGACATGGGGTTTGAAACGATTGGCTTCTCCCCCTTTGCTTTGAAAGATGACCACGCCCCTGACATGGGCATAAGAGTCTACCATAATATTGGGGTGAATATCATTTTGCGGAGGATCGCCCATTATTTCTTGATGCACCCATAGTACGGTCGGATACCCCAATTGACAGCCCTCGCCCACTGTTATGGACTCGCTGGCCAAAGCTTGTAGATTTCCCAGAAAACCCTTTTCGATCTCAATATGGGGAGCCACCAGCAGCACATCGTGCAGCTTTGAAAGAGCACCAACCATGATTTTATCTGACGCCCATACCATTATGTTACCTGAAAGCGCTACTTGCTCTAGTTGTATATGAGTGCCTTTGATAATTTGGGTTGGTTTCTTGAAGCTGTGTTTATGAACCATTCCTTTTTTCAAGATGATTTCCTCTCCCTTAGGTACAACAATAGGGCTGGTCAATTTTTCGATTTGTTCTCGAATTTCTGGGTCAAAAACGGGAAGTGAGGCCTGGCTCTGTCTTTTCTCCCCATAAATCAATTTGGGGGCGTAGTAGCTGTTGCCATAAATATTGCCCATTTTGACCCCTTTTTCGGGAAGAAAGGCCGTACCCGTAATCTTGGTATTTCCGGCCAACACCAACGGGCGTTGATGGTCTTGCAGGTACAGGGCATATCGTTTTTCATCGGCATGGCCCACAAAGGCCCATTTTTCAAAACCCATTTTTCCTTTTTCTGACTTGACCTTACGAATTTCCAATACGCCCCAATACTCCTTTTCTACCGAAACTGAAATCCCCGAATCGTTCATAACTGGCACCTCGAATGTCGCACCTGCGTTCATGTCCTGGTCAAAAGAACGTTCCAATCCCGAATCGGCCGCTTGTATGACCTCGACCCATACATCCGTCTTTTTGAGAAATAGGTTATGGGAATAAGAGACCAAGACGAACGAGAGCAACAATATGGCGACTATAGCCCCGATAAAGAGCACAAACTGTAGTGCCCCGGCCCTTATTTTTTTGGTACTGGTCATTGCTGCAACAAAATGGTTTCGGTACGGGTACCGTAACGCACCTTTATGGACTCTTGGTTACCCTTGATCAATTTGACATCGGCCACTGTTTCGTTCTGGGCCATGATGTGCTGTTGCCCGTCAATGGACACGAAGAACAGCCGCTTGTTCGAACCGTTCTCGGCCACCGAACCTGCATATTGGATATTTTTTTGAGGGGTCTCAGCCTTTTTGACCACCTTCTTTTTGGTTTTTTCGATCTTTTCGCTCTTGGGCATAGTGCCCAAAAAGGGATCTCGATAGTTGGCGGTTATGGCAAACGTATCCCTTTTTTTAAGGGTGGGCGCCACATAGGTCTCGGTCAAATCGACCTTGTCAATGGGTTCTTCGGTAGTATTGATGGCCCCTACGATCTTAAAGCCCAGTACCCCCCAGATCACCAATACCAAGGCCAACAACAAATAGGTCTTTTTGTTCTTTTTCATGGAGCAAGGGGTTTAGTTCGAAGAAGCATCAACCGTAAAACCGCTAATGGAAAATTCGGTTTCAAACCCACTGTTCTGGGCCTTTACCCGCCACTCATAGGTGCTGTTCGATAGCTGTTTTGAGATTCTTGTGCCCACAAAGGTCGAATCGATGACCATGACACTATCCAATACCAATTGGGCGGCATTTTCAAAATCGGGAGTGGCCACTTGTACCAGATACGAATCGGCATCGTTCACCCCGTTCCAGTTGAAGTTGACGATGCTATCGGTGACCACACTGCCCTCACTTGGGGCCAAGAGCTCGACCTGTTGGCCCGAGATGTCGGGCACCTCCAAAATATCTTCACAGCTGAGGGCGAAGCCCCCAAATAGCAATAAAAAAAGTAGGGTTCGTTTCATGCCTTAAAATTTTAGATAGTTGGCGACATCATCCAATTTGTGGGGGTCTTTTTCGGTATGGCCCGGACACGACCTACCCACCGTCAAAAAGGTGGCCACCTCATAGTTGCCCAATTGGTTTTTTGACCAACAGACCTCGGCCGTGCTGAAATCAAAGACCTCTAAAGAAGCCATGCTGATTTTTGTCGACCCTATGGTGCCATGGGCCTCGAGTACCAGTCCCTCTTTTGAATCACTGATATAAAAATGGTGGGCATTATCGATGATTTCCTGTACATTGGGCCGTGCTACAAACGAGATACCGTTGAGCAGGCACAGACCATCATCGTTGGCCATATAGTTTTTCAAAGCCTCATTTTTTTCGCTATTGAACTGTGACTGCAGTTCGACCAGATCGCTGATTTTCAACGTATGGTACCGAGGTTTTGTGGCTATTGAATCGACAAAGACCACTATGGGCCGCTTGCCCAAGTTTTTTGAACAACGGGCATATTTTGAATAGCTTTTTTTGTCAAAGGCAAGGGAGTTCAACGACACCCCAACGGGGCTCGCCAGAGTGGGTTCGCCCACTTTTTGAAAGGCCTTTTTGAACAGGGTCGAACGGTCTTCGCCGACCGCCCCGATACAGGGTATTTTGGTCTCTACTTTCTGTAGGCCAGGCATTGGGGCACAGGCGCTCAAAAGCAATGCCGCCAATAATGCGAAAAGGCTAAGTCTCATGTATTAAGATTCTTACAAACACTAACGCTTTTTTCGCAAAAGTGTTGTGTAAAAATCACCGAAAAATGGACTAAAAATCAGTATTTCAATCCAAATTGGGCCGCGAAGACCTTTTGATTGTCGCCATGGTGATTATTGGTTGCTCTGATATAATCAATATTCAGTTCAAAATACTGATAATAAGAGGTTTACAAGAATATGAATTGTCGCTCCCTAATTTAAGACATTACCCGACCACACAATGCAATCGTGTGGCAGCGGGGGGCTTTTGAAAAAGTAGTCTAAATACTCAAGACCGCAAAGCAATTCAGAACAAACTCGTCCACTTAACCAGCCAAAAAAGGGGAGAGGGGTTGGGTGGGTGATAAAAAAGCCAACACTTATTGGTGCTGGCTTTTAAATATTTATTTTACCGCAACAGTATAGCTGCTGGGGAGCGGGGATGTTTCACTTACTCTTACCGCCACCAGTTGCAAACTGGCGGCAGCGGGTGAATATCAAACAAATTAACGCAAATAATTCCATCCACTTAACCAGCCAAAAAAGGGAGAGGGGTTGGGCGGGTGATAAAAAAGCCAACACGGGTGGTGCTGGCTTTGTATTTAATTTGATGTAGTAGTTCAACTACTGCGGAGCAGACATATTGCCTATTTAGTTATTTCCAATATAACTTAATCACTTAATTCAAAGGTTAAAATCTCTTCATCAGCACCTATGGTCTCAAGTTTTACACATTTGAAAATGGCTTCTTTTTTCTTTAAACTTACATAGTCAAAATAGTTAAAGTCTTCGAAATACAAGAAATCTTGGTCATAGAATGAAATAGGAGAAGAAATTAATTTTCCATCTTTTACAAAATAAAAAAGCAATACTCCCTGAAGCCTATTTCGATAATCAATTTTAGGCAAGGCAACTCCTTCTTTTATATAAATAATAGTTCTATTAGCTTTTCGACCTCCCACTATTATTACTTCATCCCAATTCCTACAATTAAATATTTGGGAAAAGTTATAAACCTCACCTAGTTTTATGCTGTTTTCTTTTCTAAATACTATATTAAAATCATTTACTAAACAATCATTCTTACCACTATTGATGTTATCAAATTCGATAAACTTGACAAATATATAGCCAAGGACTACCAAAAATATCCCTAGTGCAAAAATTATATTAGTTTTTCTTTTTATCACAAAATAATAGATAACAGGTTATTAAAACTCTCCGAATCTCACAAAAGTTCTTTCGTCCATTCTTTTGACTCTTTCGGCCTTCACTTTTAAAGATTCTTTTGGTATTGTATGTGTATCAAAAATCTTAATTAGTTTTTGATAATCCTTATGATTAACAGTTTTTAAGAAAATATCCTCGAACTCTAAATCAGTTAAATTAGGATTCTTTCTGGCTATTAGAATTCCAAATGCATTATTCACCTGATCCATTTGACTATCTCTTGTTGTTAGATTATTTTTTCCTTTATGTTCCCCTACGGTAATCTCATAATCTTCATGTAACATTCCAAGTCTTTCAGCCAATTCTGGACCTAATTCTACGGCAATTAAATACATCCAATATGAATGTCGAATAGCCCCACTATATCCTAAATTATCACCGCCCAGATCATTAGAAACCCTTGTTGCCAAAACACCTGCTTTATAGGCCGCTTGAAGAACAATTTTTTCCTTGTCAGGATTATTTTTATAATATCTTGTTTCTTTTGGCCCCTTATAATGAAATAAACTTGCGATATATTCTTCACAGCAATCCTCGTTAGATTCGGATTCACTAGAAGTATTATCATTGCTTCCATCCGATTCTTCAAAATTATCACCACCGCTAAGGTCAGCAAGTGTTTGGCCATCCCTGTCCCTAGCCCTGAAAACATTTTGCCAGAAACTTTCCGAATCGGCACCACTAGGGTCTGCAAAAAAAATAGGGTTATTGTCAAAAGCGTTATATGTACTTGCTGAATAGTGAGTAACGGGGTCAATGGAAGTCCACCTTGCAATGGCCGGATCATACTGCCTTAGATCCATCTCATACAACCCCGTGGTCTCATCAAGTTCTACGCCATTATACTTCCACTTCTGCGCCACATCGTTGCCCAAGGACGAAACGCCATCGTTGTACCCTTTATGCTTAAGGCCGAAGGGGTAGTAGTTGCTTTCTTCCACGATTTCCAAAATGCCATTGTTATCGGTATAGCTTAGCCGCACGTTCCCCAAATGGTCTTTGTATTGGTAGACATATTCATACCCTCCTGTACCGTCGGGGGCCACATAGCCTTCTGGATGATTGAAGAACTGCAGGGCATTGTTTTCATATACATAATTGCCCGCATAATCTGTAGTGGTTCCGGTGCTCACTATCTTCCGTTGTTTTACGCCCGTGGCATCGTAAATATAGGAAATTGTCCCATTATGTTGCGCGTTATTGATCACAACACTAGTGGGAAGGTTTAAATGGTTATAGGTAATACCATCGGTACTTACCGTTCCTATCCCCTTGTTGAGATCTTTGACCATGTTGCCGTTATCGTCATAAGTATATTCTTCAACCGAGGTGTCGCCATGCAGGAAGTCATTGAAACCCTGACTTGTACTTGCCTCATCCAACATGTTGTAAAGTTTATTGCTATTGGCCCCATAAGTATAGGTAAGGTCATCCATCATGCCAAAATTTGTGGCACTGGCATTGGTATGCCCTTTTCTTTTTAGGGTCAAAATATTTCCATTCTTATCATAGGTGATGTCGCTTACGTGATAATTGGTGCTATTGGCCGTTGCACTGTTTATACGATTAAGGGCATCATATCCATAACGATACCAACGTTGTACGTTGTCATTGGCGGTCCGCCACTCCGTTTCAGCTATATTACCATTATAGAGTTGGGTGCCACTATGCGCTACCGTATTGTAATTGATGCCAAAGGCGAACAGGTCACTGCCCAAACTACCGGGATCGTTGATGCTTTTAAGCCACCCCCTTACATTATAGGCATAATCGACGGTCTGTAGGCCACCGCCCACGGTCTTTTGTGCCAAAAGGCCCAAATTATCGTAGGTATTGTGCAACAAGGTCTCTTGAGACTGCCCATTGATGGTCTGCGTTTGCCGTAACAACCTGCCCTGATGGTCATAGGCAAAGGTGTCAGTGGTCACCACATCGGTATGGCCCGTACGACTATGGGTAGTTTTGGTCTGCAACACCTTGCCCCCAAAATCAAGTTCAGTCTCCACAATAGTTGTGGTGTTCAGGTAGTTGTTCTTGCTTGCGGTATATATGACACGCCCCTTGGCATCATAGCCTGTGATAGTAGTGATCCAATCATTGGTGCCCAGCACCCTTACCTTGCCCACTGTGGCCAGCCCTTGGGTGTCAGAGGTGGTCGTTTGGCCCAGCACGGTACTGGGAACACTTAACCCATCGGTATCGACATAGTCGTCATAATAATTGATCGTGTACACTGCGTTGAAACTGGTCGGGTAGGCCGTCTTGCTGTAATAGACGGTAGTACCTGCATAGGTATTGGCACCGCTGGTGCGGGTTTCAAATTGATCGCTTTCGCTATCTGCACCGTTTTGTACCGAGTTTCTGCTACTTGAGTTGCCCGTATCGACCCCGGTATAGGCAACACGACCAAAGGCGTCGTATTTGGTGAACAGCCATTCATTGGCACTGTCTTGATTGGCATCTTGGGTCATGATGGGCTGGTCAAGCTTATTGTAGACCACCGATTCCCAGCCCTTGCCCGGCAATTTTTTTTCGGCCAAACGATTGCGGCCGTCATAGCGGTACTGGTAGCACAGTTCGTTCAGTTCGGTACTGCTCACACTTGAAGTGGTCACCTTGGGCGGTAATACATAGGTCAAATTTCCGAAATCATCATAGACATAATAGGTGTCATGGTCTCCATTGTTGTGGGTACGTTTTAAAACCACCCTGCCCTGCATGTCGGTAAACTCTTCTGTCGTATGGTCGGTACCTGAGCTATGGTTTTCATCTTTGACCACATTTTTGTAAAGGGTGCCCGCAACATAATGACCGTCATTGGAAAGGCTCGGCATGTATATGCCGTTTGAAATGGTCAGATCTACGGTGAACAGTCGTACCTCGTTGGCAGCGTTCACTTCATAGTCAAATTCGATTTCGTGGCCTGCGCCCAGGCGCCAGTCTTGACCAGGTGCTGCTTGTTTCAGAACACGGTTCAAAGGTGAATCCTCAAAATCCTTTTCGCCGTAGGCATTGGCCGTACCGCTGCTTAGACTGGTAAAGTCTTCTGGGTAATTGGTTTTATAATAGGATCTGGTTGTGCTGGCCATATCACCGCGGTAGGTGCCCAGGGTACCGGTAGGCTCATGATAGGGCAACCATTCTTTGTCTTGCCTTCCAAAATCATCGTAACCGATATGGGTAACGATGTCTTTTTTGTCAGGGGCTGCCTTGATGCCCAACTGCTGTATGGGCCTGCCCAGCCCGTCAAAATAGGTAATACGCTCGTATACATCGCCTTCCAAGGTGCTCGAAGTGGTAAAACTTGACATTGCCTTCTGAAAGTTTCTGGTAAATACATAGTTTTCGTCACTTTGCGAAATCGAGCTGTAGGGATCATCTGCTGTATTGACCAATAGAATTTTGGCCGTAAAAATGGCCCCTGATTGTATATGTGTGCCAGGGCCAAAGGTAATGCTCTGGCCATCTGTGACCGTAATGTTCTGGCCACTGGAAATAATGTAGGTTGATTGGCCCGAGGGAGGGTAAACCACTTGGCCCGAAACCAATGAACCCATCAATGTTATTAAGAAAATGCTCAGATACTTGTTCATGGCTTATTGGGTTTTATAGTTGTACTTGTATTCTTCCACGAGGTTGTTATCCTTATCCTTTATCGCTTTCAACCTATTGAACTCATCGTATTCGTAATACATGGTATAACCACGCGGATCAGTGGTACTGGTCACGCCCACCAAGGGGTCATAGGTATAGGTGGTGACCATGGCATTCTGTAAATTGGAATTGGAACGAAGTGCATTGATTTGGGCCATATTAGATTCATCATACCCTTTAAGCGAAGCAACACTGATACTTAGCGCCGCAGCTATATCGGAATATGATGCATTTTCAATCTTGGCTATCGGCAATTGATCATTATATCCCCAGATATAACTGATAGAAGGGCCTTGAATTCTATAAACCTCCAAAGGATTGCCATTTGCATCATATTCTTCATATTTTATGCGATCATCAATATCATTCGTGGTAGCTGAATAATCTCCCTTTAAGGTTTTGATCGACTCGGGCAATACCAGGTCATTTCCCAAATCAGTGTACAATGTTCTTTCCATATTTTTAGACAATATGGTACCTCCCGAATTTTTGACAGATGTTATGGTCTGCAGGGGCAATGCAACTTGATGTAGATCACCTTGCTTTAATCGGTCTATAACGGTTTTTTCTGCCGACGAAATGTTTGGTGAACCTAAAGAAGAAGTATTCACCACATCATCAGGATAGAAAATCTCTGTATTGACCATATTTCCATTGCTTAAAACAGTTTCTTCCCTTGTAGGTTGTAAATGGGTTTCGTTGTCATAATAAATCGAAGTGCTCACAACGATTTCATTGCCAGCATCTTCTTTGGTCTTTTTGACCATTGAGCTAATCAGTTTGGCACCTGTGAAAACAGGGTATTCTATAATGTCAAACCTATTGTACGCATCGCCATTCAGGTCAATGGGCATACAGGTTCCGAAAATTCTCCCTTCGTGTACTATTTTGTACATTTTGTAACTCTCATCATATTTCTTCAATGTATACCCGTTGATCTCTTGGGTAGTGTAGTCGATACTGTTTTCTTTGAAAGTAGTTTTAGAAGTATTTTGTCCGCCCAGCCAGTCTTTCTTAAGGAGCATGATACCTCCTTGATAAGACGAAACTACAGGTAGAATATCATCGGTTTGGATCGCATAGGTGTAATTTGTTTTTCCCAAGCCATTGTTTGAACCATCTATCATAATCTCATCTACCGACCCATATACCACAGGGCTACCTGAATTCAAGGTCAAACTTTGAACCGTGCCACCATAGTAAAATCTTCTAGTGGTGCTGGCCGAGGCACATTGCAAATTGGGGCATGGACCTTTAAAACCCACAATGGAAGCATCTAAGTACTGCTCCTTCAAAAAAGTTTCAGGCGTCAGCAATGTTGAACTGTTGTATTCATATCTTTTCGAAAATGCCAACTCATTACTTTTAATAAATGATTTTATTTGTTGTAGTCTGAGGCCACCGGCAATTTTGGTAACTGGAGTAGGGGAAGTGGTCTCTTCAAAATAATCTATTTCTGCCCGCATATAGGCCGCCCCGTCAAATTCATTGGAATTGGAAGTGCCTTCAGCCTCAGCTTTTAGGGTATAAGCGACCCCTTGATCTAGCCATACTGGCGGGAATGATATGTTCACTTCTGGGGGATTGAGTGGATAGGAATATGTTGTTGGCGATATACTATGATCGATCATATAACCAGAGCTGCCCGCTCTTTGTAGTGTCACCCTTGGATATACTCCCGTGGTACTACTGCGATCGGAAGCTTCGATCGTAACGGTGGCATAACCAGAGTTGTTCGGGGTAAAAACCTTGGTATCTTCCAAATAAACGCCTCCTCCTATTACATTTGGCAAGCCAACCGCAAAAACACTCTGTTTTTTTGATGTAATTATCGTTTCTGTGGTAACATACTCATGTGGTTCATAAAAAAACTCCGTATAACCTCCTGTGGGATAGGTAATTTTATTTAAGACTCCAGCTTTCATAGAGTCGGCATCAGGATTTCTATCTGCGGCTCCAACGCTATTTCCAAAATATGTAATAGGTTGTAGTGGAATTAGATTTATATTGGTATTTTTTCCATTATAATATCCCCAAAAGTCCTTTCCATTGGTCTCAATGGGTGGCAGCATAGTGCTGTTATAACCAAAAATGTGTTTTTTGGGATTATTGCCATTTTTGTCCAGCTCATGTAGTTCGATCAACTTCAATCTGTAACGTCTTGAAGCAGTTGGATTAATGGGATAAACTGTAGCATGACTTGAATAAAAATGATCATGTATTAGGCGATAACTTTTTATTTTTTCATAAGCCATCCCATTTTTCTTCATTATTTCAATTTCTTCCAATCTATCTGGTGATACATCTTGACGGTCAGCTACTCTATTAAGGACGATTTTTCCATTTGGGAAACTAATTTCTGTAAGCCTTTTAGGGATCTGGGTGGTCTGTGTTTGAGATGAGATTTGAGAACCACCACCATCATGGACATTATTCAGTAATGAGGGGGGGCAAGTGCTCATATCAACATCACTACCGGTACTTTCACTATAGCTATACTGATTGGCCAGAAAAGAATTGCCCAGTTCATAGGTGTAATCGATGATATCTATTTTGTTTCTTGATGTAACCTTTGAAAGATGCCAAGTGCTGACATAGTTTTGTTGGGTTCCGGCCCCAGTAGGGTTTCCGATACTTGTAGTTATGGACTGAGTTCTTTCGATATCATTGAATTCGAAAGTCGTACCCTCCTTTGTTACAATGGTAAAACCTCCTGCCGAATAAGATATGTCTATTGGGGCCTGGTCTATTAAGCGAACATTTTTTCCGCGATCAAAGAAAAATTTGCCAGAGTACCCAGCAAAGTTATAGTAATAGATATCCGATTCTGTATCTTGAATACCTGTTGCCGCTTCCTCATAAAAGTAATGATCAAATGTCAATGCGCTTAATTCTGGCAGTGTTGACACCAAAAACCCTTTTCCCGCATCGTCTGGAATTCCCCTTGGAATTTTTGAAATTGTTCCTCCGGTGCTCAACGACCAACCCAAGCCCGCCCAAGAGGCTATTTGATCGACTTGAATTCCTGAAGCATGATAGGATAAAGAAATAGGAATTTGAATTTCCTTTGCGGTTATTGTATGTAGTGGGATAGTGATATTCGGAACCCCGGTGAACATGCTAACGGGATATTCGCCGTACTTAATAAACTCTTGTGCCTCTGGAGATGGCGGCAAATATTCTTGTAATCTTGTCACCTCTTGCGATAGACCTAAAGAGGTAATGAAAAACAATAAGATAAAATTTCTCATACTATAATTATTTGGGTTTTCTAGCCACAAGTCTATTCTTGATTTTGGACTATTTTTTTGATTTGGGTTTTCATTCTTTTTATTTCTTTGTCTTGATGTAAAATGTAAAGCGTCAACTCTTCGATCTTCTCGAGCAAGAGCTTGTTCATTTCACCGAGCTGCACCCCATTTTCTTCAACCTCTTTGGCTGAGGGTATGTTGATGAGATGGCCTTTTTCTTTGATGTGTTTTTCGACCTCTTCCAAGGTGGGCAGGTCATAACCTTCCCTAAACACATAATCGGCCCAACCGGTTTCGACCTTGATTTCTTCTGCGATCACTTTGCCGTCAACGGCCAGTTTATAACCAGAGGGCACGTTGGTGGTGCCGATGCCGATACTACCGTTGTTCATTATCGACATTTTGCTTGAACCGTCTATTTGAAAACCTATTCTTGAATTTGAGGCTCCGCCACTATAGCTCACATAGGCATTCCCGTCACCATTTGAATTCAGGGACAAGTATCTGGAGTTATCGGTTGCCACCCTTAGGCCACTTCTTACATCCAATTTAGATTGGGGGGTAGAGGTCCCTATGCCAATGTTACCATTGTCCACTATGGTCATATACCTATTATAGGTTCCATTGTTCCAGAAAATGGAAAAACCGTTGCCCTCATGGATGCGCGGGCCGCTCAAGTGCCAAAATCCAATAGAATTTTTCAAATTGAATGAAGCGGACGTATTGTCCGTTTTTTCAGCTGTATATGCCGTTGGGTTTTGGGCTCCGACAGAAATAGTCATGGTTATGTACAATACTATGGTCAATCTATTCTTCATCATGAACTTTTTTCATTAAGGCTTCCAATTTTAGAAGTCGACGCTTTATGTTTTCCATCTCTGAAATCCCTTCTTTTAGTTTTTTGTTTTCTTTTTTTAATTCAATCATGTAAAGTGTCAACTCTTCGATCTTCTCAAGCAATAGTTTGTTCATTTCACCAAGTTGAATACCATTGGCCTTGACCTCTTCTGCTGAGGGTATGTTGATAAGGTGGCCTTTCTCTTTGATATGCTTTTCGACTTCCTCTAAGGTGGGTAGATCATAGTCTTCGCTGAACACATAATCGGGCCAACCGATCAAGTCGACTTTCACCTCTTTTGCGTGTATGTTGCCATTGACAGCCAGTTCAGCATCGGGAGACGAGGTGCCGATACCTACATTGCCACCGTTGAAATATGAACTGCCATTTGAGGACACTCTAAATTTTGTCTGAAAAGCATTATCCCTACCCACGATATAGCCGTCAGATTGACCATTCATTGAAACTTTGTAGCTTCCACCAGTTTCAACGGCAATATGTGAAGTTCCTCTAATGTTGCCATTTACCCTTAGTTTGGTACTGCCTGGGTTGGTCGTACCAATACCTACATTGCCCGAGGAAGTTATCGTTAGGTCGTTCCTAAACAGATATCCGATTCTAAGAAAGTTCCCTGTAGGGTCATCTTGGATGGTATAATAGTTGCCTCCGGTGAAATCTCCATCATTATCAAACAATAGATAATTTTTAAGTTTAATGGCTCCTTGGGTCAATAAATCGTTTGAAGTTCCGGTTTGGATTAAATCCCCATCATTGATGGTCACATTGCCCGATGTGGGAAAGGTGTTGGTCTGTGCGAAGGCCACAATCGGTATTACCATCAGGCCAAAAAATATGTTACGGGTTTTTTTCATTTTCAATCTCATTTAAACGTTTTTCCAATGCTTGAATTTTTGTATATACCTTTTGTATTTGTTCAGTCTTCTGTTTCAGTTGTAATTCTTGCTGAAGTGTGTATAAGGTCAACTCTTCAATTTTCTCCAACAACAACTTGTTCATTTCACCAAGCTGCACCCCATTTTCTTCAACCTCTTTGGCTGAGGGTATGTTGATGAGATGGCCTTTTTCTTTGATATGTTTTTCGACTTCTTCGAGGGTGGGCAGATCATAACCCTCCCTGAACACATAATCGGCCCAGCCGGTTTCGACCTTTATTTCCTCGGCACGTATTTTTCCCTTAACTGCTAGTTTCCAGGATCCAGCATTTTTGGTTCCTATGCCCACATTGCCATTTTGGGTGTTGATTGTGAAGGCGTCCCAGCTTTCTTGGTTTGTATACCTTGTTCCGATTCCAAAAATGTTCCCGCCAAAGTTTTCTTCAGAATATCCGATGTTTACCCCTAAGGCACCACCGTCTTGTCTTAATTGAATTAAGGGGTTGTCAAATTCGTTATCATTGTCGGTATCGGCTTCTAGTCGAAATATGGCGTCACCCGATGTGCCGGTCGAAACATGCACTCTTCCAAGTGGGGCAGTCGTGCCGACGCCCACATTACCATCTTTATTGATGACCATATCTGCCGCATGGTTATTGACCCTGAAATACATCATATCACTTGGGTGATAATACTGGATGCCACCTACAAAATCATCATCGGTATCGGCAAAACCATAGAAGGCATTTTTGTTGTTTTGGGTCATTAAAACCATTAGTACGTTTTCATCGTCTTCTACAGCAAAGTCTGTAAAGTCATGTGGGGTTTTGCCGGAAGCACCGTTATAGACATGCAGTTTTGACATAGGACTTGTTGTGCCAACGCCAGCATTGCCACTTGTCGGAAAAGTATTTGTCTGGGCAATCATTTGTAAAGTAAGCCCCATTATGGCTATTTGAAACAGTTTTTTCATTCCTTCAGATTTTTGAGAGCCTTTTCCAGACTTTCGATTCTTTTTTGTTGTTGAATAGTATATAGGGTCAACTCCTCGATCTTCTCCAGCAGTTTCATGTTCATTTCGCCTAGTTGAATGCCATTGGCCTGCATCTCTTTGGCCGAGGGTATGTTGGGCAGGTGCCCATATTCGTTAATGTAATGCCGGACTTCTTCCAAGCTTCTCAGCACATAGCCTTCTTTGAACACATAATCGGGTCCGGGTACGTTGAGATCGACCTTGACCTCTTCGGTGTGGATCTTCCCCTTTACGGTAAGTTTGGAGTCGGGAGACGAGGTGCCAATGCCTACATTGCCTGCATTAAAAAAGGTCGCGGTGTGGATATGTGAGGAAATTCTAACTCTTTTTTCATGAACGTTCTCATCTAAAGCCTGATATAGTTCAATAGCTGACCAGAGTTGGCCTGAATTTGAACCTCCAGGCTTTAATTCAATTAAGTTATGGGCATACATCCCAAGCTTTGTGCCCATGATCAGAGAGTGTCCTTTCCAATTGAAACGGGAAATTCCCCAACCGTCGCCATAGGCTTCTCCGCCCCACAACATAAAATCTCCATTGACTTGTAGTCTTGAACCGGGGTTTGTTGTGCCAATCCCTACATTGCCGTTGTTATAGTAGATGTCATCATTCGTGCTTGATTCTGACCATACCGAAGTTCCCGGGTTGCCCCCCGAACCTGAAGATTCCACAATGACAGAAACATCATCAAATCCTGTGGCACCATCATCATCGGTAACGGTCAAACGAAAAACATATGTGCCTTCAACTAAATTATTGGCTGTAAGATTGGTTGTATTTGCACCGCTAAGGGAAGCGGTACTGGGACCACTTTGCTGACTCCATAGGTATGCAGCAATCGTACCATCGGAATCTGTGCCACTACCTGTCAGTGAGGCGCTATTGGTTGGCAGTGTAATAGTAACATCTGAACCAGCATTGGCAACCGGTGCATTGTTAGAGGGACTTGACACTTCAAGCACCTCGATTGCATTGATAATAGGGTCATTTTTATCTGGTTCAGCGTCTATTTCAATACTGATGACCAAATCCCCTGAAGACATTGTAACTTGGTGATTGATCGTATGAACCGCATGGGGCCCCACCAATTGCACAACATCAAGGTCGTTGGCCAATTGGGTTCCTTCAACAAACACATCAAAGACCCTAACACCATCTCCACTACCTCCCGAGGAAACACCCCAAAAGGGCTCGGCAAATTGCAATACCACATCATAAGTTCCGGCATTGGGTACCGTTATATCGTAAAAGAGCTCTCTATTGGTATTTTTGGTAAACCTTATGGTTTGATAGAGACTGGGCAAATTTACAGCTGGGAAAGTTCCTATTTTCTCTCCATTCGAGTATGGCGAGTTCGTTTCTGAATCATCGGCATCGTAAGTATTGCCCAAATAAGTAGTTGCCGGGCCCCCACAGTTGATTCTTTTCTCGTACCCCGATTGGGCACTTAGTTGGTAGCCAAATAAAAATCCGAATAATACTATCCAATAAAAACTTTTCATGATTCCAATATTTTTGATTTATTGATTTTGTTTAAGGGTTTTGATTTCTTTGTTCAGCTTGATGATATGAAGCGTCAACTCCTCGATCTTCTCCAACAACAACTTGTTCATTTCACCAAGTTGAATACCATTGGCCTTGACCTCTTCTGCTGAGGGTATGTTGATAAGGTGGCCTTTCTCTTTGATATGCTTTTCGACTTCCTCTAAAGTGGGTAGATCATAACCTTCGCTGAACACATAATCGGGCCAACCGGTTTCGACCTTAATTTCTTCAGCTCTAATACTTCCTTTAACAGCCAGTCTGTAAGCACCGGGTGAGTTAGTGCCTATTCCTAAACCACTCCCATCAACACCGAACATATCAGACTCATCATGTTCAATCTTGGCGTTGCCCGAGAAATGTAGATTTGCTTCTGGATTCGCTACACCGATTTTTACTTTTCCATTGTTGTAATAAATGTCATTCCCATTGTTAGCTGTTGACCATGTCTCAAGCCCACCACCTGAACCTGAGTCTGTAGTTACAGTAACCACGTTGCTGTCGAAGCTCTCATTGCTCACCGCGTCCAAAGCGCGTACCTTTATGTCATGGGAAGTGGAAGGTGCCAATCCCATAAATTGATGGTTGGTGACATTTCCCAGGGTAGTAGGGACGTTGTCAAGATATATTTTGTATCCTGTAACTGCGACATTGTCCGATGCCACATTCCAGGAAACATAGATTGATGTATCGGTATTGCCAGTGCTTGTAAGACCTGATGGCGCCGTGGGAGGCGTGATATCGGGAGCCGGTTTGGTAAAGGTTATTGCGTAGACATCGTCTCCCAAAAGTGTGCCAGTACCACCACTTGCGCTCCAATAGCTTACTGCAAAAGTTATAGAAACGTCTAGGTGGTTGGGCAAGGTCAACCTGCTTTGATAGTTACCCGATACGTCACCATTAAAGGCGTAAGGCGCCACACTCTCGGTTCTACTTTCACCTATGGTCGTAGAAAAAGTTACACTTCCTACTGATATGGGAGGCACTGCGACGATATTTAAACTATCACCGACCACATTTAGGTCATAAGTGGAACCGTTGGAAATGTTCAAAATCTCTTGATCGGTTAGCGAGTTGAAGAGTTTGATGGTCCCATAATCTATTTGAGAGAACGCATTGCTGTAAACAAAAAACACAGCCAATTCAAGGCCGTGAGAAAATGTACTTTTTATAGTTGAGATGTTAAGATGTGATGTGGTCAAGTGTAAAAAGGACAGAGGGTCCGTTTTCTTTGAAAAGAAATCGCGCATAGTTAAGTAGGTTGTTTAATAAGTAAAAACTTACTTTGGTAATAAGTTTTACTCTGCAATAGTATGTATATTTTCGTAATTTTTTAACACGCTTTTTGTTTTTTCGATGAACTACAAAAGATGAAAGAAAAAACTTATTTTTTGATACGTTCTGATATAATAACCAAAGGTTTTTTTAGTTATATGTGTAACCAAGTCATGACATCATACTTATGCCCAAATCAACTCTTTTCAAAAAGGTACCCGCGCTCAATCTTCAAGAGACGCTTATCGTCTTGGCCATCATCGGCATCTTGCTGTTGTTGGCCCTGCCCAATCTGATGCCGCTCATCTCAAAGGCAAAGAGCATCGAGGCGCAGACACAACTGAAGGCGCTCTATAATGCACAGACCACCCATCGCTACATGTACAGTAAGTTCACGGCAGACATCGGTGAACTCGACTTTGTGGCCCCCAAGACCGTAAAGGAAAATGGTACCGCCAACTATGTGTACGAGATAGTCTCGGCCAATGATGTGGCCTTCAAGGCCCGGGCAGAGGCCGTGACCGATTTTGATGGAGACGGGGTCTTCAATGTCTGGGAGATCGATGAGTCGGGCAACCCCAAACAAATAATAAAAGACTGATGCTCTTTTTAGAACTTTTGACCATGCTGGGCTTCGGAATGATCGCCCACCAAGATTTTAAGGAGCGGGCGGTGCTTTGGGTCTTGTTTCCCATACTGGCCGTACTGTTGGCCCTACTGCACCTGCGCCATATGCCCTTTGACCACTTCGCGTGGTTTGCCCTGCTCAACATGCTGCTGGTCAGTTTAATTTTGCTGGTGCTCTGGGCCTATACCAAGCATATTATGCAACAAAAATTTTTGAACACGGCCTTTGGCCTGGGCGACATGTTGTTTCTCTATGCCTTTGCGCTGGGGTTTCCGACGGTCACCTTTATCGTGTTGCTAGTGGGGGCCCTTTGTTTTTCGATACTTGCCTATCTGGCCTTAAAGCCTTTTATGGAAATGGAGACCGTGCCCTTGGCGGGGCTCATGGGAATTTTCTTGATAGGGGTACTGGTGTTGAGCCATCTGCCCGATTTCCCTTCATTGTATATCATCTAAATGGAAAAGAACAGCTTTCAAATACCGGTACACCTACAGCAACGGATCTCTGCCGAGCAGGCCTTTCACTATCGTATCGTGCCGGTGGCCGAAAGCGGTGATGCACTGGTACTCAAGACCGATACCGAATCGTTGCAGACCCTCTTGGCCGAACTCAACATTGTCTTGGACAAGCCCGTATCATTACAGCCTTGCGATACGGAAGAACTACAACAATACCTGACCACCAACTATCGCAAAAGCACCACCAACGAATCTGCCCAACTGGGTTATACGAACGATTTTTTGGAAAAGATTCTGCTGGGTGCCCAGAACATGGGCAGCAGTGACATCCATTTCGAACCCTATGAAGAGCGTTGCCGTATCAGGTTTCGTTTAGACGGAAAACTGATCGAACAGTACAGCATACCCATTCAAGATTATCCCACAATGGTCAACAAGATCAAGGTGAGGGCACATCTTGACATTGCTGAAAAACGCTTACCGCAAGATGGCCGAATAACGGTGAAATCAAATGGTTCTGAGTTCGATATCAGGGTCTCTTCACTGCCCACATTATATGGGGAGAAATTGGTGTTGCGTATTCTGAGCCGAGAGACCGGGGCCGTCGAACTTGAAGCGCTGGGCTTCACCGAGTCAGAGCTGGACCGCTATAAAGAAGGTATTCGAAAGCCAAATGGTATCGTACTCATCTCTGGCCCCACGGGCTCTGGAAAGACTACTACACTGTACGCCACCCTGAAATTACTCAACAGGCCCGAAACCAATATCCTTACCATCGAAGATCCCATCGAATATACGCTCGAGGGTGTCAACCAAGTACAATTAAAAGAAAACATTGGTCTTGATTTCGCCAGTTCGTTGAGGACCTTTCTAAGGCAAGATCCCGATATCATCATGGTAGGCGAGATACGGGACGTGAAGACGGCCAACATGGCCATTCGAGCGGCATTGACGGGGCATTTGGTGCTATCGACCATTCATACCAATTCTGCCTGGGCGACCATTTCAAGGCTGATCGATATGGGCGTGCCCCCATTTCTTATTGCGAGCACCTTGAATATGAGTGTGGCCCAGCGCCTGATCAGAAAACTCTGTGTTCATTGCAAGAAAGAAGAGAAACTGGATTCTGCCCAACTCCCCTCGAGCTTTCAAATTCCCAAAAATTTGAACAGGCATTTCACGGCCACGGGTTGCAACCAATGTTACCATACGGGGTATTCGGGCAGGAAGGCACTTTACGAGATTTTGCCCATCACCAAAGAACTTGCCCTGCCCATCAAAGAGAACCAATTAGAAATCGACAAGCATTTTAAGAAACACAAAATCGACACCCTAAAGACCAACGCCATCGATATGGTGCAACAAGGCATTACCACTATCGAAGAGGTATATGCCCTTTTGACAAACTGATCAATGAAAAGACTATTCACCATAGTATTGTTTTTTCTAGCGCTGTACACTTCGTTGGCGCAAGAACGCGACCGCATACTGACCATTAAGAACAATTTGGAATTGTTGGCCGCTGACAATCCGGCTTACAATGAAACGCTTCAACTCGAGGTGAACGTGGCCAATGTGACCCTGCCCAATTTTTTGATGGCCGTTTCGAGGGTGCACAAACTGAACCTGAGCGTGGCACCCGATGTGGCGAACATCAACATAGTCAATAATTTCTCAAATGTGACAGTGGCCGATCTGCTGATCTTTCTCTGTAAAGAATATGACCTGACCATCGATTTCACGGGCAGTATCTTGGCCGTCAAACGGTATGATAGACCACCTGAGAAGCCCACCGAAAAAGAAATCAAGGTGGAATTTAGTCCGACGACCAACCTCATCTCATTAGACATCAACAATGACCCGCTCGAAAAGGTGTTCAGAAAAATCATGGAGGTCTCTGGGCAAAATCTGTTGTATTCGAACAATTTGAGAAACAAATCGCTGAACATTTTCTTGAATGCAGTGCCCCTTGACAAGGCCATGGAAAAGATTGCCGACCTGAACGGACTCATACACTCAAAATCAAGGGACGGTTTTTATCTTTTCAGCGCACCGGATGTCGAAAAAAACGGAGGAAATTCACTGAGAGGTTTTCGACCTGGCATGCATTATGAGGTATTGGACACCATCAACAAAATAGTGAACGTAGCGTTCAACGATTCACCCATTGCCAACATCATCGAATCGTTGAGCCACGACTTAAAGCTCGATGTCTACACGGCCACCCCTTTAGAGGAAGCCGGTAGTGTTACCTTTAATGCCAAGAGCATCTATTTCGATGACCTACTGGCCCATATCTTCGAGAGCCAAGAAACGGGTGCCCCAGTGATGGCCGCCGAAAACATTCAGAACAATGGCCGTGCCCGAACGAACAACAACCCATCACCATCTCCGGTAAGGGCCATCAAGCACTTTACCTTCAAAAAAGAGAACAATATCTATTTTTTTGGTACGGCCGATCAGTTAAGCCTTAGAAAGATTGAAATCGTGCAGATGATGCACCGATCGGTAGAACTATTGAGCGACCCTTCTTATTATTCAGGCGGCATGCGAACGGCTGGCCGAACCAATCAGGGCGGCATCAACTATTTTGCAAATGGTCCAAACAGTGGATTGCAGGGTGGCCAGCAAGGGCTCAACAGCTCTCGTCGTACCCTCAATACCCGGGCCAACCAATTCGATTCGTATCATGACGGTGCAGAGGCCTTGGTAAATATCCTTCCCGATGAAATCAAGGCAGACCTTGATATCAAGGTTGATTTTGAACTGAACAGCTTTTTTGTCAGTGGGCCCTCTGCCAAAATTGAACGGTTCAAAAGCTTTATCAAGGAAATCGACCGACCCGTGCCCGTGGTGCTCATCGAGGTGATGATCATCGAGGTACGCAGGTCGGCCACTGTCGAGACAGGCATTAGCTGGGGCATTGGTGACCAGCCGGTCACGACCAGTGGCAGTCTCTTTCCCCAAACAGACATTACGTTAGGGGCCAATACGGTGAACAAGGTCATAGGGGGGTTTGATGGCTTTGGCTCTTTCAATATCGGAAAGGTGGTGCCTGAATTTTTTGCCACGATCAAGGCCCTGGAAGAAAATGGTAACATCAAGATTCGGTCCACTCCGAAACTCTCTACCCTGAATGGGCATCGCGCCAACTTATCCATTGGAGAAACGACGTATTACGTTATTACCAACCAGAACTTTTTTGGCTCGCAGATCCCTACCACCTCAGAGGTGCGAAACTATGCGCCCATCGATGCAGAGCTTGGGGTGAGCATCAAGCCATTGGTGTCGGGTGACGGACAAGTGACCTTAGACATCAATGTCATTCAATCAGATTTCAGTGGGGAGCGCATAGAGGAAGATGCCCCTCCCGGACTTACCTCAAGGGAGTTCAGTTCGATCATCCGCATGCAGAACCAAGATCTGGCCATTCTGGGCGGACTGGAAGAAAAGATCAAGAACGACTCGGGCAGCGGGGTGCCCCTCTTGGCCAGGGTGCCGGTCATCAAATGGCTCTTCAGCAAACGAAAAAGGGAAGATACCAAACAAAAACTGACCATACTCATCAAACCCACGGTCATATACTGATGTTCAAGAAGTGGATACAACATATCGTTGAGGGCAATGGTTATTTCGGACTTGAAATCTATGAGTTGGGAGGGGAAGAATTGTTCTCCCTTATAAAGGTAGTGCGACAAAAGGGTGAACTGGAGATAGCCTTGGAAGTCACCACTAAAAAACTGGATGAGGTCATGGCCCATCTCGACAAAAAGACACCACTCTTTTTGACCCTCAACACACCACAGGTGCTAAAGAAACAAATAGCCCATGAAGCACAGGGCAACCATGAACTTTTGGTGGTCAATGCCTTTCCGAACCTCGAACTTGACAATTTTTATTATCAAATATTCAGCCACCAAAATTCAGGTCTTGTGGCCATTGGCAAAAAGGAATACGTCAATTGGTACCTGGAGCAGTTACAGAAATTGGGGCTGCATGTTTTTTCGGTCGCCCTGGGCGTGGTGCCCATGGAGCATATCGCCGGTTTTTTGGAGGGGGTCATCGAAGGTTCCAATTTCATGATGGAATTCAAAGGTGGCAGGTTAGTAAATTTCTCCACTAACGAAAAAGCTATCGATAAGCGCTATGATATCAACGGCTTGGCCATTGGCAATAAGCAGTTGCTCTCGTTCTCTAATATCTTGGGGCATTTGATGGGGGTAAGCCCTATGGCTAACCTTCAAGAAACAAATATTCAGTTGACGAACGAGTTTAAAAACATCAGGATCTTTGATGTGGGCCTCAAGGCCACCATCGGCTTTTTTTTGGTATTGCTATTGGCCAATTTTTTCTTGTTCAACCATTATAACAAAGAAAATGAGGCTTTGCAAAGTAGCCTGGCGAGTGAGGCTTTGCAAGACAGTTCACTACGGCAATTAAAAGAGCGCATCGCTGCCAAAGAGGAAAAATTGAAGGTGCTGGCCAGCTCACAGCATTCAAGAACGACCTTTTATTTTGATGAGCTGGGCAAGAGCCTGCCCCATTCGATCTGGCTCAGCGAGATGGAATACCAGCCCCTCATAGTACCGGTTCGTGAGAAGAAGCCGATAGAGATCAGCAAGAACAACATTCAAGTCTCGGGAATCACAAACGACAAGATGACCTTCACGGTATGGTCTGACAACCTCGAAACACAGAAATGGGTCGATAAGGTAGAGATCATCGATTATGAATATATCTCAAATTCTTCGGCGAACTTTACCGTCAACATCATATTGCATGAAACTGACCAATAAGAACAAATACCTGCTGGCCGGTGTTGTTGCCATGTTGCTGTTGAGCTATCGATTGGCGATCCACAAGACCTTGATGGTAAGGGAAGAGTTCTACAACAGCTTGGGGAAAAAGGAATCCATTACGAATCTGCCAAGGCAACTTTCAATGTTGGGCCAAAAAGAGAAGACATTGGATGCACAATTGGTTGCATTTGATGTAGGCAATTCGTCCCTACAAAACAATCTGCTCAAGTTTTTGAACCAAGAAGCCTCAAAGAACCAAGTAAAGATCATCGATTTTAACTCGCCCCATGTGGTGGAAGGGGAGAAGGGCACCACTGAGACCCATATCCTTCATCTGGAAGGGGGGTACACAGATATTCTCAAGACCTTAAATGCTTTAGAGAACAAGGGAAGCTACGGTGCCATCAGCCACTTGGCATTCGAGAAAAAGAAAAACTACCGCAGCAAACGCACCTACCTACAGGCACAGATTTTTTTGGAACAAGTTAAGTAGGTAATTGTACAGCCATAAAAGTGATGGGTTCTATTTAAAAAAATGGAAATAATCCAATAAAAAGGAATAATTCCATATATTAGCAATTCTATTATGGATAGTGAACAAAACCATTCTACATCTCGACCTCGATACGTTTTTTGTCTCCGTAGAGCGGCGAATCAATCCCGAACTACGGGGAAAGCCTTTGTTGGTCGGCGGTATCACCGATCGGGGGGTAGTCGCTGCCTGTAGCTACGAGACCCGGGGGTATGGTATCCACTCGGGCATGCCCATGAAGATGGCCAAAGAACTTTGTCCCGAAGCCAAGGTTATCAAGGGCAATGCAGGCACCTACAGCAAGGTGTCTGATGAGGTTACCGAAATTATCAAGGAAGCGGTGCCCGTATTTGAAAAATCGAGCATTGATGAGTTCTATGCCGATCTATCGGGCATGGATCGGTTCTTTGGGTCGTACAAATACGCCACTGCGCTGCGGCAAAAAATTATCAACGAAACCGGAATGCCCATTTCATTTGGGCTATCGGTAAACAAAGTGGTCTCAAAGGTGGCCACCAATGAGGCCAAACCCAACAACCAACTAAAGATTGACTTCGGACTCGAGAAACCTTTTTTGGCTCCCCTTTCCGTAAAAAAGATACCCATGGTAGGCGATAAGACCTATCAAACACTTCGCAATTTGGGAATTCGACGGGTAAAGACCATTCAAGAAATGCCCATTGATATCATGCAGCGGGTCTTGGGTGCCAATGGCAGGGTCATCTGGAAACGGGCCAACGGCATGGACAATACCCCCGTGATCCCTTTTCATGAGCGAAAGTCCATTTCCAACGAACGCACTTTTGATCGTGACACCATTGATGTGATCAAGCTCAAGGGAATCATATCGGCCATGGCCGAAAATTTGGCCTATCAACTGCGGCGGGGCGAAAAATTGACGGCCTGTATCACGGTCAAGATCCGGTATTCTGATTTTAATACCTATTCAAAACAAAAACGAATACCGTATACCAGTGCCGATCATATTCTGATTCCGAAGATCATGGAGCTTTTCGATTCGCTCTACAATAAGCGGATGCTGGTTCGCTTGGTGGGGGTACGGTTGAGTCACTTGGTCTCGGGCAATTACCAGATCAATTTGTTCGATGATACCGAAGAAGCATTGAATTTATACCAGGCCATGGACAGGGTAAGGACCCGATTCGGTGACCGCGCCGTGATTCGGGCCTCGGCCATGGGAGCCAGGACCATAGGCAGAATGCACAACCCGTTTAACGGACAGCCGCCGATTGTGCTGGCACATCGCAAACAATGAGTTGTTTAAAATTTCAAATCACGAATATCAACTTCCAAAAAATGTCAAAAATGAAAATCTATGATCTTGAAGAACGCATTTATGTATTTGCAAGAGCCTGTCGGGTACTGGTAAAATCACTTCCCAAAACCATTAACAATATTGAGGACGGAAGACAGCTTATACGCTCTTCGGGTTCAACGGGGGCGAATTATATTGAAGCCAATGAGAAATTGGGGGATAAAGATTTTTTAATGCGGGCAAAAATTGCCAAAAAGGAGGCCAAGGAAAGTCATTATTGGCTAAAACTGTTATCAGATATGAATTCTCTTTCCCAAGAGGCTATTGATGAATTGAAGTCCGAAGCTCTAGAAATAAAAAAATATTATCTGCCATAATCAACAAGTCATCATAAAACAACTTGGAACTTGTCATTTGGAACTTGTCATTTGGAATTTGTCATTTGGAATTTGTGATTTATCATTTATGATTTCACCTCATGTATCTCAATTGCCACACATATTACAGCCTGCGCTTCGGAACTTTTTCTGAAAAGGAACTCTTGCGTTTGGCACAAGAAAACCATCTTGGGCAACTCGTACTGACCGATATCAACAACACTTCGGCCTGTCTCAATTTTGTGCGGGAAGCTCCCAAATATGGCATAAGACCTATTTTGGGCATTGACTTTAGAAATGGGGCCGACCCCTGTTTTGTGGGCATTGCCAAAAACAATGCGGGGTATCAAGAACTCAATGCCTTTTTATCTGATTGCCTTCATAATGATTTGGAGGTTCCCCAACAGGCCCCCAATTTTAAAAATGCGTTTGTGGTCTATCCTTTTGAGAAAGTACTGTTGACCGAAAAGCATGAATTTTCAGACCATGAATTCATCGGTATTTCCTTCAAGGATTTACGGCGGCTCCCCTTTTCACGAGTAAAGAATTATACCGATAGACTGGTGGTGCAGCAACCCGTGACCTTTAGAAACAAGCGCGATTTTAATGCGCATCGCCTGTTGCGGGCCATCGATAACAATGTGTTGCTCAGCAAGCTTGATGAAACAGAAGTGGCCAATGAGGGGGAAAGAATGTATTCTGTCGAATACCTTGCCAAAGCTTTTGCTGAACACCCCCACATTTTAGAAAACACAGCGCGATTGTTGAACCAGTGTTCCATTCAGTTTGATTTTTCAAAAAAGCGAAAACCCCAAAACCTAGACTATTACACGGGCAGCAAAAAAGAAGATGAAGCGCTTCTCGAAAAACTGTGCCATGAGGGGTTGCCAAGGCGATACAAAAAGGCTTCCAAAGAGGTAAAAAAGCGGTTGTCAAAAGAGTTGGATCTCATCAAAAAAATGGGCTTTGTCTCCTATTTCTTGATCAATTGGGACATTGTTTCCGAAGCAAAAAAACGTGGGTTTTACTATGTGGGCCGTGGCAGTGGGGCCAATAGCATTGTCGCTTACCTTTTGTACATCACCGATGTAGACCCCATCGACCTTGACCTTTATTTTGAACGGTTCATCAACTTATACCGGGCCAATCCGCCCGATTTTGATATCGACTTTTCATGGCGCGATCGTGAAGCCATGACCCAATACATTTTTGATCGTTTTGAAAATGTGGCCCTTGTGGGCACCTATGTGACCTTCAAAAGAAAGGCCGTGATTCGTGAACTGGGAAAAGTCTTCGGATTGCCCAAAGATGAAATTGATGCATTGAGTACGGGCAACTATGTCACATCAAGATTGGATAGCCTTGCGATCTTGGTGCTGGAGTACGGAAAGTTAATTGAGGGTATGCCCAATTATGTCAGCGTGCATGCCAGTGGAATCCTCATCAGCGAGAATCCCTTGCAGCATTTTTCGGCGACTTTTATGCCCCCCAAGGGCTTTGCCACCGTGCATTTTGATATGGTCATTGCCGAAGATGTGGGCCTTTTTAAGTTTGATATTTTGGCCCAACGTGGATTGGGAAAAATAAAAGATACCATAGCTATTGTAGCGCAGAACCAACCAGAAAAGGCAACTTTCGACATTCACGATGTTTCAGCATTCTATAAAGATCCCACGATCAATAACCTGATAAAGACCGCCCAGTGCATGGGTTGTTTTTATGTAGAGTCGCCCGCCATGCGCATGCTGCTCAAAAAGTTGGAGGTGGACAATTATTTGGGGCTGGTTGCGGCCAGCTCGATCATCCGTCCGGGAGTGTCTAAAAGCGGTATGATGCGGGAGTATATCTTAAGGCACCGTAATCCAGGTAGAACAGAAGAGAGAGCACACTCCGTAATGCTCGACATTATGCCAGAGACCTATGGGGTCATGGTGTATCAGGAAGATGTGATCAAAGTGGCGCATTATTTTGCAGACTTGGATTTGGGCGAAGCCGATGTACTGCGCCGCGGAATGAGCGGCAAGTTTCGATCGCGGGAAGAGTTTGAAAAGGTCAAGGACAAATTCAGAAGCAATTGCCTCAAAAAGGGAATTCCAAGAAAAACGGTTGATGAAGTCTGGGAGCAGGTGGCCAGCTTTGCGGGCTATGCCTTTGCCAAAGGGCATTCGGCTTCCTATGCGGTTGAAAGCTATCAAAGCCTATTTTTGCGTGCCTATTTTCCGTTGGAGTATATGGTGGCCGTGCTCAACAATGGCGGTGGATTTTACCGCCCTGAATTTTATGTGCACGATGCGCAAATGCTGGGGGCGACCATCCATCCGCCTTGCATCAACCAGAGCCACATCGCCAATGTTATCTATGGGACGCATATTTACTTGGGAATGATGTATTTGCGCGAGTTGGAAGACCGTGTCATGCAACGCATAGTCAAAGAGCGCGGGGCCAACGGAAAGTTTACGTCATTGGAGAACTTTGTCGACCGTGTGATCATTTCAATAGAGCAGATAAGCATCTTGATCCGCATCGATGCCTTTCGGTTCACGGGCACCAACAGGCATGAGCTTTTATGGAAAGCCCATTTGATGATTTCGAAGACCAAGCGCATTGACCATCCAAAACTATTTCCACCGAAGCGGAGCAAGTTCAACATTCCAAAATTGAATACGACCTATCTTGAAAATGCTTTTGAGCAATGGGAACTTTTGGGCTTCCCCCTTTTCAATCATTTTGAACTCTTGCAAGAGGCCCCAAAAAGCAAGAACGGACAGCGAGATTTGGAACGGTATCAGAATAAACGCATCGATATTTACGGCTACCTGATCACTGTTAAAAATACGACTACCCACAAAGGCGATGGTATGCACTTTGCCACCCTATTAGACCAATACGGCGAAGTGTTCGATACGGTGCTCTTTCCGCCCGTGGCGGCAAAATATCGTTTTCGGGGCAAGGGAATTTATCGTTTTTATGGCAAAGTGGTCAGTGAATTTGGCTTTCTCAGTATCGAAGTGATCAAGATGCGAAAAGAAGATTATATTGAAGACCCCCGATACGCAGATATGAAAACAAGTAGAAAACTGTCAAAATTTAATGCGCAATCGAAATAATCCGTATTTTTATATATATAAAGTATATATTTTGAAAAAGATTAGAAAATTAATCGATATGGATGCTGAAAGCCTACAAATTCTAGAGGCTGAAGCCAAAAAACAAAAACGTTCCTTAAAAAGTTATCTGGAACATACGCTAGAGGAAACGGCCAAAAAATTGGAATCTCCCTCTGCGGAATACAAAGCAATGATGGATGAAATGCTGGCACGCGTGGCAGACGGAAAAGCAGAATACATTCCTATTGAAGAGATAGAGAAAAAGTATGGGCTTTAAAGTCCAAATGCTCAAGGAAGCTGCTGTTGAACTTCATGTCGCTGAATGCTATTTTGCTTCAAAGGGCTTGTCGAGAGCGTTTTTAAACGACTTTGCGCGACAGCTTCAATTTTTAAAGACAACGCCCCATTCATTTCAAGTGAAGTATAGAGGTATTCGTATTTTAAATTTTGAACAGTTCAATTACTCCATTCATTATAAGGTAGATAAGAAAGAAGCGGTTATTTATCGTATTTTAAACCAAAGACAGAATTTTTGAACACATGAAATGAGCATAGTTTTTTTCATTGAGAAATTAACCCACCAAAACGAATAAAATTTCTAAGACATTAGCATTCAACAACTTAAAAATTTTATACAGATGAAAATTAGAATCAAGGGCAATTCCGTTCGTTTTCGTTTGACCCAAACCGAAGTCAAACAGCTTTGTGAACAGGGGCATGTCATAGCACAGACCCATTTTGGGAATGCCACTTTTGAATATGCTGTTCGTATGGATGTTGAAACAACCCAAATGCAGGCTGAATTCAAAAATGGAAACATTACCCTTTTTCTTCCGAAGGCCTTGGGCCAAGATTGGTTTGAAAATGACAGGGTCGGTTTTGAGCATTATCAAAATGAACTGTATTTATTGTTGGAAAAAGACTTCACTTGTTTAGACAATACCATGGAAGACCAATCAGACAATTATCCCAATCCGAAGTTGATGGACAAAACATGAAGAAAAAAACATATAGTGGATTGGAAATCCATAAGTTTTTATAAAACAAGAAATTGCCTAGTTAACTTTTAACCAATAACAAATAACTTTCTGAAAAAAACAGAAGCCAAACATGCCTAGCAACGCAAGACTCCAACGAAATATCTCTTTGACGGGCGATATCAAGTTCACGGGCCTACAGCTAAAAGAGCCCATGGAGACCTCCGCCGGATTGTCGGGTGTCAAAGAAGCCCTGCGACATGGTACCAAGGAAATGGGCATTGTGCGTTCGATGAAAGCCTTGTTGGACATGAACCAAGAAGATGGTTTTCGTTGCCCCAGTTGTGCCTGGCCCGTACCAGAAAATCCGTCCAAGATTGCCGAGTATTGTGAGAATGGGGCCAAGGCCCTGGCCGATGAGGCAACGACCGAAAAGATAGGTGCCGATTTTTTTGCAAGACATTCCGTTGAAGAACTATCTCGATTAAGTGACTACGAACTCAACAAATTTGGGCGTTTGGTAGCGCCCTTGGTATTACGCCCGGGCAGCGTGTATTATGAACCCATTGCATGGGAAGATGCTTATCAACTTATAGCCAAAGAATTGAAAGGTCTAAAGCATGCTGATGAAGCCATTTTTTACACCTCGGGCAGATCCAGTAACGAAGCGGCCTTTTTGTACGGTATGTTCGCCCGTGCTTATGGTACCAACAATATGCCCGATTGCTCCAATATGTGCCACGAATCATCGGGCCTGGCCTTATCAAAAACCTTGGGCATCGGAAAAGGCTCGGTAAAAGTAGACGACCTGCATGGGGCCGATGTGGTCTTGGTCGTTGGGCAAAATCCGGGCACCAACCACCCCCGCATGCTCTCGGCCTTGGAAAAATGCAAGAAAAACGGGGGTAAGGTAATTAGTATCAACCCCTTGGCAGAGACGGCCATGGTGCGGTTCAAGAACCCCCAAAAAGTGAGTGGCCTATTGGGCAGTGGCACCGCCATTGCCGATATTCATTTGCAGGTGAAAATCAATGAAGATATTGCCCTGGCCAAATTGATCTTAAAAAAGTTGGCCGCGTTAGATGCCAGAGAGGGTGGGGTATTTGACCATGGTTTCATTCAAAAATATGTAGATGGGTATGAAGCCTTGCTTACCGATTTGACAACATTTGAAGAAGCCGAACTTTTAGAGCGAACCGGTGTTCCGCTAAAGTTGATTGAGGAGACCGTGGCCTTGTTAGCCTGCAAGTCGAACATTATCATCTGTTGGGCCATGGGCATCACCCAGCACAAGAATGCGGTCGAAACCATTCAAGAATACGTCAACATCTTATTGCTCAAAGGAGCGCTGGGCAAACCCTTTGCGGGTACCTGTCCCGTTCGGGGGCACAGCAACGTGCAGGGCGACCGAAGTGTTGGTATCATGCATTATGTGAGCAAAGAGCTCAACCAAAAAATTTCGGAGCACTTGGGGTTTGACCCTCCACAGAAAGCGGGCCATGATACTGTTGGGGCCATCAAAGCCATGCATGAGGGCAGTGGCAAGGTTTTTATTTGCTTGGGAGGAAACTTTGTAATGGCTGCCTCTGACACGGCCTATACGGCACGGGCGATCCAGAACTGCAAGCTCACCGTTCAAATAAGCACCAAACTGAACCGAAGCCATTTGGTCACTGGAGAAACGGCTTTGATGTTGCCCACCTATGGCCGTTCAGAAAAAGATGTAAAAAAGGGGAAATTGCAATTTATGACCATGGAGAGCAGTACGGGCAAGGTGCGGCAGAGCAAAGGTCTGCTAAAACCCGCATCAGAACATATAAAAAGTGAACCCGAGATTATCGGGATGCTGGCGGATGCTTATTTCGGCGGAAAGCATACCATGCCTTGGGCGATACTTGCCCATGATTATGAAGCCATCAGAGAATTGATCGACAAAACCGTCAAGGGGTTTAACGATACGAGCACACGTTCAAAAGGTCACGGGTACTACCTACCCAACAATGTTCGTGAACGTGATTTTAGCAAATTGCCCAATGGTAAGGCCCAGCTTACCGTAAATAAGTTATCGGGAGTTCAATTGAAAGACGATGAACTCTTGCTGATGACCATTCGTTCACACGATCAGTTCAATACCACCATTTACGGATTGCACGATCGCTATCGGGGGATCTATAATGAGCGGCGGGTGATTTTTTTGAATCCCACTGACATGCAAAAGCGAGGCATCGAACCATTACAAGCATTGAATTTGGTCAGCAATTACGATGGGGTCGAACGCAGGGCCGAACAGTTTCTGGCCATTCCCTATAATATACCCGAGGGCAATTGCGCTGCCTATTTCCCAGAGACCAACCTGTTGGTGCCCATCGATGAATTTGCCGAGGGGAGCCGTACGCCCATCAGTAAATCCATTAAGGTGACAATTGAAAAGGTCGGTGAAACTATTTAAATGCCGGAATCCCCGTAATATCTGCACCCGTGATCAGCAGGTGGATGTCATGGGTGCCCTCGTAGGTGATCACACTCTCTAAGTTCATCATATGGCGCATGATACTATACTCACCGGTAATGCCCATACCTCCCAAGACTTGTCGGGCTTCACGGGCGATCTTGAGTGCCATATCGACATTGTTACGCTTGGCCATTGAAATTTGGGCCGTGGTGGCCCGTCCCTCATTTTTCAGTTGCCCCAATCGAAGGGCCAATAGCTGTGCCTTGGTGATTTCAGTGATCATTTCGGCCAACTTTTTTTGCTGTAGCTGAAAAGCGGCGATGGGTTTGCCAAATTGGGTGCGTTCTTTGGCATAGCGCAAGGCGGTATCATAGCAGTCCATGGCCGCACCAATGGCACCCCATGCGATGCCGTAGCGGGCAGAATCAAGACAGCCCAAGGGGGCGCCCAGTCCACTTTTGCCCGGCAAAAGGTTTTCTTTGGGCACTTTGACGTTATCAAAAATGAGCTCACCGGTCGCAGAAGCGCGAAGCGACCATTTGTTATGGGTCTCAGGGGTTGAAAAACCTTCCATCCCACGTTCTACGATCAAGCCATGAATACGGCCTTCTTCATTTTTTGCCCAAACGATGGCCACATCGGCAAAGGGAGAGTTTGAGATCCATAATTTGGCCCCGTTCAAAAGATAATGGTCGCCCATATCCTTAAACTTGGTCTCCATACCACCCGGATTGGAGCCATGGTTGGGTTCTGTCAATCCGAAGCAACCCATCCACTCGCCCGTGGCCAATTTAGGCAGGTATTTTTTTCGTTGTTCTTCCGTGCCGTAGGCAAAGATGGGGTACATCACCAATGACGACTGTACCGAAGCGGTCGATCGAACACCACTATCGCCCCGCTCGATTTCTTGCATGATGAGCCCATAACTTATCTGGTCAAGCCCTGCACCGCCATATTCTACCGGAATGTAAGGGCCAAAAGCCCCTATCTCGGCCAGCCCCTCAATGATCTGTTTTGGAAATTCCGCTTTCTGGGCGTATTCTTCGATGATGGGCGAAATATCGCGTTTTACCCATTGACGGGCCGCATCACGAACCAGTTTGTGCTCATCAGACAGTAAGTCATCTAGGGTATAGTAATCGGGGGCTTCGAACAGATCAGGCTTCATAAAATAGTTTTATTTATCATTCCCGTAGGTCACCTTGGTCATGGTCGAAGGCAAAACGGAAATCTTTTGATCCACAAGTGGATTCTCAGTTCAAAGGTAGGAATCAAATACAACACTTTTCGAACGAAATGTTACATTTTTAAATAAAAGTCTTTGGTTAGCGAGATGTATTCCTCGGTATAGCGATGGCTATCGGTTTCTAGGGTCAATTCATCGATCATAGTTTTGGCCTCGACACGTGAAAACTGTAGCAAGCTGCGTTTTACTTCGGTATTCGCAGTGGCTTTCACCCTGGTTATGCTATGCACAAAAAGATGGTTTTCAACTGCCAATCCGATCAATCGGGTTTCTTCTTTATGGGGAACGATGGTCGCAAAACTTCCAGTGGGCGAAAGTAGTTTCGATACCCCATGAATCAGGTCATTGAATGGCAGTGATCGATTTTGCCGGGCACTGTCACGTGATTTGCTTCTACTCGATACCTCTTCAGAATAAAATGGGGGATTGGAAACTATCAGATCATACGCTTCATCCATTTCTTCCACAAATTCCTTAAAACTTGCATGGTAGCAGAACAATCGGTCTGCCCAGGGCGAAGATTCGAAATTCTCGACACACTGCTCAAAAGCAAGTTCGTCGAGTTCAACTGCGTCAATGGTCTTTGCCGAGCTGCGCTGGGCTAGCTGTAGGGCAATGAGTCCGGTGCCCGTGCCCACATCCAAAATAGTGTCAGGTTCGTTTTCAAGGCTCGTCCAAGCGCCCAAAAGCACACCATCGGTGCCCACTTTCATGGCACAACGGTCTTGGTGAACCGTAAACTCCTTAAACCTAAAAGGTTTCATCCAATCTGCCAGGTTCTCTTGTCTCCGCACCCTCCAATTCTAGTAGGGAATCTCCCAATCTTGAGCGCATATCATTGGCCAAGAGCCTGATTTTTTCAACTACTTCCGGATTTTCGACTGCTACATTCTTGGTCTCACTGACATCGGTAGATAGATCATAGAGCTCAATTTCGTCGAGTTCAATATGCCGGTAATGGCCCGGTTGACCATCTTTGCCGGGTTCTTGCCCATTCATGGTGCGGTAACGGTGCGGAAAGTAAAGCTTCCACTTGCCGTAGCGAACGCCGAAAAGCTCGTTCACTCGATAGTAAAAGAAATAGGCCTCTTGCGGACTCTTGTCGCTTTCGCCTTTCAACAGTTTCCAAGCGCTTTTTCCATCGATGATTTTTTTGGGCAGCTCGGCACCTGTCACCTCGGCAATGGTGGGCAGCAAGTCAATGGCCATCATGGGCACATCGATTGTTTTTCCAGTGGGCAAACTATCGGGATATTTGATGAGGAACGGCTCGCGTTGGCCTCCTTCCCAAGCGGTGCCCTTGCCCTCGCGAAGGGGCAGGGCGCTGCCGGCATGGTTACCGTACGATAGCCAAGGGCCATTGTCTGAGGTGAAAATGACCATGGTGTTTTCTTCGATTCCGTTTTTGTTCAGGGCCTTCATGATCTCACCGACCGACCAATCGATTTCCATGATGACATCGCCATACAATCCCCTTTCTGATTTTCCCTTGAACTTATCTGAAACGAACAAGGGTACATGGGGCTGTGGGTGGGGTACGTATAGAAAAAATGGCTGGTCTTTGTTTCGGTTGATGAAATCAACGCTTCGCGCTGTGATCTGGGTGGTCAATTGTGACTGTTCGACCAAGGTGTCGATGACCGCCTCATTTTCATATAAATGGAGGTCGGGAAAATTGAAAATAGGTCCTTGCTGTGGGTGATAGGGCCACATATCGTTAGAATAGGGAATACCGAACCACTCGTCAAAACCATGCCGTGTCGGTAGAAACTTTTTGTGATGGCCGAGATGCCATTTTCCGTAAATGGCCGTTTTATAGCCTTTGGCTTTCAGCATTTCTGCCAAAGTGGTCTCTGATGCATTGATGCCATGTGTATTGTCGGGCCCCAAGGCATTGTGTATGCCAATGCGGTTAGGATAGCAACCGGTCAAAAGTGCCGCCCTTGAAGCGGAACAAACAGCTTGGGCCGCGTAGTAGTGTGTCAGTTTTACCCCGTCGGCCGCCATTTGGTCAAGGTTGGGGGTCTCGATATTGGGCGAACCAAAAACACCTACATCTTGATACCCCTGGTCATCGGTGAAAATAATTACGATATTGGGGGGCAGTTGTTTTTTTGGGGAGGACTTCTTTTCATCTTGACAGGATAACAAGAAAACGAAAATCAGGGAGAGCAATGAAATACGAAGCATATTGGTTTTTTTAAGGAATGTCCTAAAAATATAAAAACAAATAGCAATGTGGTCGATTTAATCGACAATCGAAATGTAAAACCTGACTACCGTTGGGCAAGTTGCTCCTAGGCCTACCTATCCGGTAGACAGGCCTGCCTCGAAGTTGTTTACGCTAAATAAAGGGCTATCAAACCATCAGGGGTGTTCACCTCAATGGTCTTTTGTTCACGATCTACCTTTACGATGATATCATCATCAACGGGGATCAACAATTGTCTGCCATCTTTTTCGGCCTCAAAGAGCACTTGGGCGGCCGAATCGTTGATGGCGGTAATGATACCGATATTGCCATGAACGGTGTCGATCAAGGTAAACCCGATGACCTCATGGTAATAAAATTTGTTGCCTGTTAGGGGTGGCAGCATTTCAAGCGGAAGATATAGCTCGGCCCCTAAAATGCCATCGGCGGCAGCTTCGTCTTTGATGTCCTCAAAATCGATACGCAAGAGTGCCGATTTGTGCAATCGACAACGGTCAATAAAAAATGGAACCAGATTGTTTCCCATCGAAACAAAAACTGATTCCATATTTTCGTAAATCTCCGGTTCGTCGGTATCGAGCTTTGCCAATACCTCGCCTTTGAAACTATATTTTGAAACGACTTTGCCCAGGTAGAAGCAATCTTCCTTGCGCATTGTCAAAAAATTTATTCCTCTTCAGCACTGGCAGCTTCCTCGGCCTTGGCCTCTGGAGCGGCTTCCTCTTTTGCTTCTTCAGCAGCGGGAGCTTCTTCGACAGCTTCTGGTGCAGTTTCAACAGCTTCTGCCGTTTCTTCAGTGGTTGTGGCCTCAGTCACCTCGGTAGCGGCTGCCTCTTCGACCGGTGCTTCCCCTTCTGTCGCTTCAGGCTCTGGCTGGGCAGCGGCAATACGCTTTTCATTTACTTCCTTTTCTGCCGCCAATGCTTTGGCTTTGGCCTCGGCTTCAGCCTTGCTCAAACCATCTCTTTTGGCCTGAATGGCCGCTTCTTTTTCCTCGACCCAGGCATTGAATTTTTTTTCGGCCTCTTCTTCAGAAAAAGCTCCTTTGGCCACGCCTACCAACAAATGTTTTTTCAACAAAACGCCCTTATAGCTTAAAATCGCCCTGGCCGTATCGGTGGGTTGTGCACCATGTTGCAACCATTTTACCGAACCATCGACATTTAGGTTGATGGTAGCCGGGTTGGTGTTGGGGTTGTAAGTGCCCAACTTCTCTAAAAATTTACCGTCTCTTTTTGACCGGGAGTCTGCGGCAACGATCCAATAGAAGGGTTTTCCTTTTTTACCGTGGCGTTGCAATCTAATCTTTACTGGCATATCACATTAATTTGTAGGGTGCCCGACCCTGGTTATTAATTCTTTAAAAGCTTTCTTTTGAAAGCGGATGCAAAAATACATTAAATACTGAATTCCACAATGTTTCAAAGAAGTTTTTGTCAGTTGATAACTCCTCAAAACTCCTTTTTTTCAGAATAGAGGTTTTGGCTATTTTTATTCGCTGCTTTTTGATGGCATAAAACACTTCTATGTACCTGATCTTTGATACCGAGACCACTGGATTGCCCAAACGTTGGGATGCCCCTATCACCGATACCGACAACTGGCCAAGATGCGTGCAGATTGCTTGGCAATTGCATGATGACATGGGGCGTTTGGTAGAACAGCAAGACTTTTTGATACAACCTGACGGATTTAATATTCCCTACGAATCTGAACAGGTACACGGTATCTCGACCGCATTGGCCGAACAAGAAGGTGTACCGCTAAAAGAGATGCTCGAAAAGTTCAACGAAGCGTTGGCCAAGGCCAAATTTGTAGTGGGCCAAAACGTTGATTTCGATATCAATATCATGGGCTGTGAGTTTCATCGAATGGATATTCAAAATTCGTTACAAGAGTTACCTGTTCTCGATACGTGTACCGAACATACGGCAGAGCTTTGCCAGCTACCTGGCGGGCGGGGCGGTAAGTATAAGCTTCCGAACCTGACCGAATTGCATGAATATCTTTTCGGGGAACCATTTGCCGAAGCCCATAACGCCTCTGCCGATGTAGAGGCCACGGCGCGCTGTTTTTTAGAACTCATTAGAAAACGTCAATATACCCAAGAGCAGCTCGACGTGCAGCCCGATTATTTTGATCGGTTTTCAGAAGAAAATCCACAAGAGATACAGCTCATCGGACTGAAGCACATCAACCTGAAGGAAGCATCCAAAAAAATTGCGGATGCCCTTTGGGCAAATGATACTGGGGGCATTTCACAAACAGAGCTTGATGAGAATATCAAGAAATTGGAAGATGCCGATTTTGTGCACCTGCACAATCATTCCCAATTTTCGGTACTGCAGTCGACCATGTCGACCAAAGAGTTGGTTCAACGGGCAATCGAAGCTAAAATGCCCGCCGTTGCGCTGACCGACCATGCCAATATGATGGGGGCCTTTCACTTTGTGAGGGAAGTGAATGCCCATAATGCCTCCATCAGTCAAAAAAGAAAAGAGGCCGAAGAAAAAGGTGAAGCTTTTAACGAAAGTGAATTGGTCTCTATCATCGGTTGTGAGTTTTTTGTTTGTGAAGACCATACCAATAAGAACGTAAAAGACTATGGTCATCAAATCGTTATGCTGGCCAAAAACAAGAATGGCTATCACAACTTGGCGAAGATGGCATCGATTGCTTATACCGATGGGTTCTATTACGTGCCCCGTATCGACAAAGACATCGTCAAAAAGTATAAAGAAGACCTCATTGTGCTTTCGGGAAACCTCTATGGCGAGGTGCCCAACAAGATTCTGAACATAGGTGAAAAACAGGCCGAGGAAGCTCTTCTTTGGTGGAAATCGGAATTTGGTGAGGATTTCTATCTCGAGATCATGCGTCATGGCCAAGAAGACGAAGATCGTGTCAACCAAGTTCTTGTCGAGCTCTCAAAAAAGCATGGTGTCAAATTGGTGGCCACCAATAACACTTATTATGGCAAAAAAGAAGATGCCGAGGCCCATGACATTTTGCTATGTGTCAAAGATGGCGAAAAGGTGTCGACTCCCATAGGCCGTGGTCGTGGCTATCGATATGGGCTGCCCAACGAAGAATACTACTTCAAGTCTGCCGAAGAAATGAAGACGCTCTTCAAAGATTTGCCCAAAGCGATTTTCAACGTACGGGAAATCATTGACAAAATTGAACCTTTCACATTGGCGAGGGATGTACTGCTGCCCAAATTCGATATTCCTGAAGCGTTCAAGGTTGCCGAAGGTGCCGATAGCTATCGAGAAGGCGAGAACGCCTACTTACGGCACATCACCTATGAAGGGGCCAAAGAGCGGTATGGTGAGATTACGGATGAAGTAAGGGAGCGCATTGACTTTGAATTGGCGACCATCGAGAACTCTGGTTATCCAGGCTATTTTTTGATTGTTGAAGATTTCATCCGCGAAGCGAGAAACATGGAGGTCTCTGTGGGGCCGGGCAGGGGTTCGGCAGCAGGTTCGGTAGTGGCCTATTGCTTAAAGATCACCAATATCGACCCGTTGGAGTATGATTTGCTCTTTGAGCGGTTTTTGAATCCCGATAGGGTATCGATGCCCGATATCGATATTGATTTTGATGATGAGGGCCGTGGTAAGGTAATGGACTATGTCATCAGAAAATACGGTGCCAATCAAGTGGCCCAAATCATTACCTATGGCACGATGGCCGCAAAATCTTCGATTCGCGATACGGCCAGGGTGTTGGATCTGCCGCTGAACGATGCCGATCGTTTGGCCAAGTTGATTCCTACAATGGGCAAGCTGAACAAGATTTTCGGTAAAGAAGAATCTGAGTTGAAAAAAATGTTCAGGGCCGATGAAATGCAAAAGGTCAATGAACTGCTCAATATATCTGAAACAGAAGGTTTGGAAGGTCGAACCGTGAACATGGCCCGGGTGTTGGAGGGCTCTCTTCGCAATACCGGCATACATGCCTGTGGGGTTATCATCACGCCAGATGACATCACCAATTTCGTGCCCGTGGCCACGGCCAAAGATTCCGATCTTTATGTGACCCAGTTCGACAATTCAGTGGTCGAAAGTGCTGGCCTGTTGAAAATGGATTTCCTTGGCTTGAAGACGCTCACGCTCATCAAAGATACGGTCAAGATCGTCAAGGCCCGCACCGGTGTTGGGTTGGTGCCCGATGAATTTCCCCTTGATGACGAAAAGACCTATGAACTCTTTCAGCGTGGTGATACGGTAGGCATATTCCAGTACGAATCACCAGGTATGCAAAAGCATCTCAAGAATCTGAAGCCAACGGTCTTTGACGATCTGATCGCCATGAATGCACTGTACCGGCCAGGGCCAATGGAATACATACCCAGTTTTATTGCCCGTAAGCACGGTGAGGAGGAAATTTCTTATGACCTTCCTGAAATGGAAGAATTTCTAAAGGATACCTACGGCATTACGGTCTATCAAGAACAGGTGATGCGACTTTCACAAAAGTTGGCCAATTTTTCAAAAGGCGATGCCGATGGACTGAGAAAGGCCATGGGAAAAAAGATTTTCGCCCTACTACAAAAATACCGGCCCCAATTCATTGAAGGTGGTGAGAAGAATGGCCATCCGAAGGAAATTCTTGAAAAAATCTGGAAAGATTGGGAGGCGTTTGCCTCGTATGCTTTCAACAAGAGCCACTCGACCTGCTATGCGTACATTGCTTATCAGACGGCTTATTTAAAGGCGCATTACCCAGCTGAGTATATGGCCGCCGTACTGTCGAACAACATGAACGACATCAAACAGGTCACGTTCTTTATGGAAGAATGTAAACGTATGGGTCTTGAGGTATTGGGCCCAGATGTCAATGAGTCATACTACAAATTTGCGGTGAACAAAAACAATGCCATCCGTTTTGGTATGGGCGCCATTAAGGGCGTTGGTCGCTCAGCGGTACAGGCCATTGTTGACGAACGTAAAGAAAACGGCTCTTACCGTTCGGTCTTTGATATGGCCAAGCGCGTAGATCTGAGGGCTGCCAATAAAAAGGCATTTGAGAATTTGGCCTTGGCCGGTGGTTTTGATTCGTTCGGGGGCACCCATCGCGCGCAGTATTTTCATCAAGAAAGCGATGCCATCAGTTTTTTGGAAAAGGTCATCAGGTATGGGGCGAAGTTCCAAGAAAATGAAAATTCATCCCAAGTAAGCCTATTTGGTGATGCCAGTGAGGTACAAATACCCGAACCTACGGTTCCGCCTTGTGAAGAATGGGGCACCATGGAAAAACTGCGAAGAGAAAAAGAAGTAGTGGGCATTTATATTTCGGGCCATCCCTTAGATGATTTCAAAAAAGAGATCGATGCGTTCTGCAATACGGGAATCTCTATTTTCAATGATGACCTTGAAACATATGTGAACCGCGAACTGACCTTTGCCGGGGTCATTACCGATGTGCAGCACCGCTTGTCGAAGAATGGAAAAGGTTGGGGCATCTTTGTTTTGGAAGATTATACCGACTCTCACGAGTTCAAGATTTTTGGGGAGGAATATCTGAAATTCAGGCATTTTTTGATGATCAATTCTTTTGTTCATGTAAAAGTATATGTGCGGGAAGGGTGGGTAAGCCGGGAAACGGGCAAAAAAGGAGAGCCTAGGCTTCAATACAACGATTTCAGGCAATTGCAAGATGTGATGGAAGCGTATGCCAAAAAGCTCACCATTAAACTTGACATAGATCGCTTACAAGAAAAGCGTATCAAAGACCTGAAAGATACGTTGCGTTCGTACAAAGGGAAACACCCGTTGAATTTTGTGATCTATGAAATGAAAGATGAAATCAAGCTCAACCTTTCAAGCAGAAAACAGAAAGTGAACATTTCGAGTGAATTGCTTTCAGTGCTCGAAGAACAAGAGGTGCACTATAAGCTCAATTGAATATAGTTTTTGCCAATGACCTCATAATCAAAACGAATTCACCATCAGTAAGGAAACTCATCGATATTTGACTAAATTTGCGAACAATAAATAAGTACATATGGCACTAGAAATAACAGATGCGACTTTTGACGAAGTGGTATTAAAAAGTGATAAGCCCGTAGTGGTCGATTTTTGGGCCGCTTGGTGCGGACCTTGTAGAATGGTGGGTCCGATTATCGATGAGGTAAGTGAAGAATATGACGGCAAAGCTGTTGTGGGCAAGGTTGATGTAGATGCCAATCAACAGTATGCGGCAAAATATGGAGTGCGCAACATTCCTACGGTATTGGTCTTTAAAAATGGCGAGATAGTTACCCGACAGGTAGGGGTATCGCCCAAAAAGGTATATACCGATGCCATTGATGCATTGCTTTAAGATAGTTTACGAAAAGTTTTAGAAAAGGTCTGGTGAAAGCCAGACCTTTTTCGTTTATATTGGTATCGATATGGACATCAAATCAGAACTTCATAAAGCAAAACTGTTCCAGAATCTAGAGCTTTTGGCCAGCCAAGTGGTCGAAGGCTTCATAAGCGGTATACATAAAAGTCCTTTCCACGGTTACTCTGCAGAGTTTGCCGAGCACAAAATCTATAACATAGGGGAAAGCACCAAACATATCGATTGGAAACTCTTTGCCCGAACCGACAAGCTGTACACCAAACACTATGAAGAAGAGACGAATCTCAGATGCCATATGATATTGGACAATTCGGCATCGATGCATTACCCAAAGGTGGGCCAAATGCACCTTGACAACCTTAACAAGATCGGTTTCGGGGTATTGGCCATTGCAGCGTTGATGAACATTTTAAAAAAACAGCGTGATGCTGTTGGATTGAGCATATATTCCGATGACTATGAATTCTTTATAAAGGAAAAAAGTAGCGAACGCCATTTTCAGATGTTGTTGTCTACACTGAATTCGACCACGGCCTCAAAAAATACGGGCAAGAAAACCCGAACCTATCATTATCTTCACCAGATAGCTGAAAAAATACATAGAAGGAGCCTTATTTTTCTGTTCTCTGATATGTTTCAGACAGAAGTGGAAGAAGACAAGCTGTTCGAGGCACTTCGCCATCTAAAGTATAACAAGCACGAAGTGGTGCTTTTTCACCTTATGGACTGGCAGCATGAACTGAATTTTGATTTTGACAATGCTCCCAAACGATTTATAGATGTTGAAACTGGCCAACATATCGATTTATATGCAGACAATATAAAGCAAGCCTATATGACAAAGGTGAAGGCGTACATAGATGCCTTGAAATTGAAATGCATGCAGTATCAAATAAAGTATGTAGAAGCCGATGTGCGTTCTGATTTTTCGAAGATACTCAACACCTTTATGGTCGAACGGCAGAAGTTCGTATGATAAAAATATTTTGTGCAAATGAAATTGTAAATGTATATTTGCCCTCGCTTTATCAAAAGCATTTGAACAAGATTTGAATCACGCTGTTGCGTGAGTCCCGCCCTGATAGCTATCGGGAGTTATCGAGATAAAATCATTGGTCTGGTAGTTCAGTTGGTTAGAATACCTGCCTGTCACGCAGGGGGTCGCGGGTTCGAGTCCCGTCCAGACCGCTGAAAATTTATTAAATTTCAGCATAAAGCCTGTAAATCAATGATTTACGGGCTTTTTCATTTTATTTAATGCCAAAAATTAACATTTAAAACCATTAAAAAGGTGAGTAATTCGGTGCGTCTTTTACCCTTAAAAAAACACTCACCAAAATCACTGTAATCAACTGTTAAAGAAATCTTTACAAAGAAATTTTAACATTTGTTTTTTATACCTTCTGGTGAGTATTTCAAAACACTCACCGATGTACGGAAAACTAAACATCCTTTTTTACCCTAAAAAATTAAAGTCAGACACTGATGGAAAAGCCATGATTTATACTCGTGTAACCATTAATGGTAAACGCAGTGAGTTTAGTCTAGGCCGAAGGGTAGATGAACACAGATGGGATTCACGAGGGGCAAAATTAAGGGGAACGAGCTCAGAGGTATCCAATTTCAATAGGTTTTTGGACAACGTTAAGAACAGGCTCTACGATATTTACGATTCCCTTTTAAAAGAAAGAGCTGATATTTCAGCAACTATTATCAAAAACATCTATTTGGGTAAGGAAGGTAAGGAGCATATGGTTCTGGAAATCTTCCAGGAACACAATGATGAAATGGAAAGTTTGTTGGGCAAAGGTTTCACAAAAGGAACTTTACAACGTTATAAAGCAGCTTATAAACACGTTTCGGAATATATTCAGCATAACTACCATAGAAACGACATTCCCGTCCGTAGGGTTGATCACAAGTTCATTTCTGGGTTAGAGTTCTTTTTGAAATCTAAACGAAATTGCGACCACAATACCGCTATTAAGTATATAGTAAATTTTAAAAAGATTATCCGTATTTCATATGCCAATGAATGGATTACCAAAGACCCTTTCTTTCATTGGAAAGCAAGTTGGAAAACAAAAGAAAAGCAGTACTTGACCCAAGAGGAACTTGACACCCTAAGAAACAAAAAGTCTTTCTTGCCACGTCTTGATTTGGTAAGGGATATTTTTGTTTTCTGTTGTTATACGGGATTGGCCTATTCAGATGTCAAACAATTACAATCAAAACATATTGTAATCGGAATCAACGGGGATAGATGGATAAAAATGCCACGAAAGAAAACCAAGGCGATAAGTAGTATTCCCTTGCTCCCAACTGCCGAAGCTATCATTGAAAAATATAACGAACATCCTTATGTGGTAGATGGCAAAGGAATATTGCCTGTTCTGACCAATCAAAAATCGAATGCTTACCTTAAAGAGATTGCCGATGTATGTGGAATTCATAAAAACCTTACTACACATCTGGCCAGACATACATTTGCAACAACGGTCACCCTATCCAATGGGGTTTCCATTTCCACGGTCAGTAAAATGTTAGGACATCGTTCCTTGAAAACCACTCAAATCTATGCCAAGGTTCTTGATAGCAAGATTGCTGATGAAATGGAACAATTGAAGGAAAAAATACAGCAGAATGAAATCTCTAAGGCAAAGGATAAAGGTAAAGTCGAAAACTAAAACTGTCTGTTTGAAAATATCACTTTATACCCTTAAAGAATTCTTCCAAGGTTATTCCATGAATGGTAGTAATTTTTGATAGGGTATCAATCTTGAAATTACTGCCATTTTCCAAAGCCCAGTAACCACGCCTTGAAAAACCATTATCAATTGCAAAAGTCTCATAACTAGTATATCCAGAACCTAACCTTAGTTCCTTTATACGTTCACCTATCAATTTTCTCCTTTTCTCAAGCTCTTTCTGGGTCATGATGGGAATTTCATCAAATCCCAATTAATGAATTACGCATTGTGGTGCGTGATTTTTTTCGTAGTATTGTCAGTAAAAGTTTAAAACAACGACAACAAAATATCCGATTTGTGATTAAAACTGAACTATGGAGAATAACATTACCTATCTCCTCTGCATGGATGAAGAAGCTCTATTACTCTACGAAGAATCCATCAATCGACTGATAAAGTCCAACTGCAAAGATTTCATGGTATATAAACTTATCGATGGAAACAGGAATTACCAAACAGATATTGATATTTGGTCAGTTGAAATAGAAATTAATGAGCATTTTTATTCCATCTTACATCTTAACCTTTGCCAAAAGTTCAGACCCATTTCAAAACCCTAGTTGTAAATTCAAGGATACTTTGAGATTCTTCTGATTAAATCAAAAAGTGCTTTAAATGAGTATTGCTAAAATTTGTTTATTTCCGTTTTTGAATTGTATTCTAAACGACGACGATAAGGAGTGGTTTGGAATAGCAAGAGGATAACACGCTATGCGATGTTATGATATTTTATTTTATTGTTTTTCAATTGATTAAGCTATGCATTGAATATTACATTAAATCATTTTTAATGTAAAAATGCGCCCAGCTCAGTAAAATCAGGTGATTTTTACAGTAAAAATCAAAAACTTCACTTTAATTCGCCTTGTTTGACTCGTTTTGGATAATAGTCAATATTGCAAATATCCCGTACAAGTCATTTTTTATTAAAAAATGTGCTCAGCCCAATAGAATCGATAGATTTTTTATGAAAAAGTAGAATTCAAGTTAACTTTCGAGTAATTCAATAAGCAGAGTAGTAGTGCCCTATTTGGATGGCATTTTTCGCTCATTCTCCCGATTCGCTATGCCATCCCAACAGGATCCAGCACTAAGTTTAAGGGTAAGTATTTGGGACTTTCAGCACAAAATCTTGTTTTGCTCGCTTTCAAACAATCTTATGCCAAAAAAGACTCCATTATACTTCTAGACTTACTTAATTATCCATATAACCATCATCCCAAGTTTTTTGGGAATCATGGTTTCTTAAATCTACTTCAAAGTCAACAGCAGCCTTTAATGTCATCAACACGGACACCCAGCCAGCATAATTAGCATGATAATCTTCTAGTTCTACATTGGAATTGACCAATTCCATGAGCGTTCCGCCTAGCTCGTTTTCAGAAAGATTAAAATCAACAATAGAGTTAAAGTATTCTATTCGGAAGTTTTTGTTTGCCTCTTGATTTAGAATTTTGCTCTTATAAACTTGCTTGTTCGGGAATGAAAACTGAATATGTCCATCTTTTTTTTCCGCTTTTTCCGCCCAAAACTTCTCTATTCCTTCCGTGCTGGTCAGATATGAGAACACCTTGCTAGGCTTTGATTTCAAACAAAGCTTCCATCTAATCGTTTGGTGCATAATTGGCGTTTCCAAATTTTATTAGTTCACCATCTTTTAAAATATAATCTTCTACAGAAATGGTAGAATCGTTTTTAATGGTGTAAATGGTTTTTCCTTCTTCAAGTTCAGGTGAACCCCAAAATATAATGAGCTTATCGGATGAAACCTCACCTTTGAGAGGAAATGAGAACCCTCTTGAATCAAACCAAGTACCACTAATCAAATTGTCTTCATTCTTTTTGTAAACGCCAATGGCTTTGAAAATAAATTCTTTTGATTCTTCTCGTTGGTTTTGGAAACTCAGTTGGTAAAATTTACCATCTAATATCTGTTCCCATTCCATACGAAAAGTGGCCTCACTTCCCAATAACTCCCCTGTGCCTTCCCAAAGATTTCCCGATACTTTACCGAAAAAATCTTGGGCAAAGATGGTTTGGAATCCAATAAAGCAAATAAGTAAAAATAACCCTGTTCTTTTCATGATTTTATTGTTTTCTGTCTTTAACACGGTAAACGAATTTATGTCCGCTCCAGTTTTCATCGATTGCCGCTACCTTTGTATCGACCAATCCATTCGCAAGCCCATATTCCAATATGTAGAACTTGTCAAGTTCGGTTTCTATTTTCGATGATTTTTTGGGCCAGCTTATCCAGAGAATACCGTTTTTTTTCATTCTTTCTTTGGCGATTTTAAAATTGGTCTCAAGTTGGATAATTGTTCCTTTATTATTGATAGCTGCCCTTCGCCCATCCTATTATCTGTTTTCTGCAAAGTTCTTGAAGGCCTCCACGAACTCTTTGGTCTGTTTTTTGAAGGATCCGGGCATTAAAAATCCTATTACTTTCATAAACCCATGTAATTTGAATGATTCGTTGACGATATAATTGGTATTGTTGGCATCTATTTTGGAAAATTGAGTGGTTTGGGTATTTATCGTTCCATTTGAAACAAATTCGGCAACAACTTCATGTACCTCATTTTTTAGGACCCTTTCCTCAATTTCAAAATCCCTTCCATTCACCTTAAATTTGAATATTGATTTAGAGCCAGCTTCCCTGTTATTACCATAAGTTACTTGATGACTGATAATTCCAGGCATCCATTTCATATAGTTCGAAGGCTCATGGAATTGCTCAAGAACTTCTTCCAACGGTTTTTTGATTCTTGTCTCGATAGTATATTTCATATGTATTCATTTTATTTTTCCAAATTCTGCTTTTATACATGAAGCACCTCTATCCAAACTTTTGAAACCGCACTATAGTATCAATCCAAATGTTTCTCATTTTGATATCCAACCTGGCACAGATGAGTCTTTGATTGACCTCCCCGTTTGTCAACGCTTACTTGAAACAAATAAACAGTTTTTTGGATTCCCTGTATTGTAAAAAAACGAAAGGTACCGAGTCCTGTAACCTTCAATTTTGTATTTTACCATATGCAAATTATTCCAGCACAGTTAGATAAGATTTCAAGCTTGTTCATACGCAATGCATGGATAGTGGAAGAAAGCAATGGGTTTGACATCCATGTTAAGGCCTTTCCCACAGGGTACCCTTATATCAATGTTGTTTCTGGAACAAAGTTTTCAATTGAGGATCACAAGGGGAATGTTTTGGAAACTACCTCCTATTTGTCGGGCAATTCAATCCATCCTTTTGAGTTGAACATGCGAGTTATCAAGAGAGCCATCACGATTCAATTGCAGCCCTACGCAATACCCTATTTGACGGGGTTGTCCGCTCATGAATTTAAAGATCTTCGTGTACCTGTAGATAGTTTTTCCAAGTATTTGGCAGAACGTTTGGAAACTCTTATTAGTTCAGATTTGGAGAGTAGCTTTGTGCTTAACGAAATCATCAGGTTGTTCAGCGAACAGAAAGAAGATTCCAATGTTGATCCACGAATTCTCTTTGTACTCCAAAACATAATGACCAATGAGGGAAATATATCCATTGGTCAAGTAAACGGTCAGCTAAACCTTAGCAAAAGACGATTACAGCAATTGTTCCAAAAACATTTAGGATTAACTCTTAAATCTTATTCCAAGGTGGTTAAAATGCAAAGCCATATGTTCAAACTTTTGAATGGGAAAAGCTTGGATTACATCGTTCCCGATGGATACTATGACCAATCCCATTTTATCCATGATATGAAAGAGCAGACGTCTATGTCTCCCACAGCTTTTCAAAAATTTATCACTTCCTCGGAACATCATGGGGCTTATTATGTCTCCAATTTGTTTTATGGATCATAACGTTTAGCCCTTGAAGTAATTTTCTTTGTATAATCTCTAAATGAACTTTTGAAGTTATGTAGAACCTTATTTGGATAGCCTAGATATTGATTTCATACTTCGTACTCCGCCCTCCACCAATAGGTTTGAAAATGCTTTTTGCCACTAAGTCTTGTAAATCTCTTGTGGCTGTTGCTTTGGAGGTTTTCGCGAGTGATACGTATTTACGGGCGTTCATTCCACCTTCAAAGCCTTGATGGCCTTCTTCCAACATCCTACGAACTACTTTTTGTTGACGCTCATTGAGTTCATCTTTGTGTTTGTCAAAGAATTTGGTCTTTTTTAAGGTGAATTCAATTTCTTGCTCAGCATCGATTTGGGCATCCAAAACCGTTCGGACAAAATAGTTTATCCAAGCAGTAATTTCATTGGAACGTTGCGCCCTTTGTAAGGCATCATAATAGGTTTTCTTATTTCCCTCAATGGATTTGGACAAACTGAAAAGCACTGGGCGACCTATACTTTGCGAAAGTGCTTTCTCTGCCACTGCTCTGCCAATTCTACCATTACCATCTTCAAAAGGGTGAATAGTTTCAAAATATTGATGGGCAATAGCTGAACGAATAATAGGTTTTTTGATTTCGGTTTGAGAGGTATTGAACCACTGTATAAAACCATCCATTTCAGTAGGCACTTCCTTTGAAGGAGGTGCTTCAAAATGAACTACCTCTCTACCCATACCTCCTGAAACAATTTGCATGGGTTCATCGTGGGTACGCCATTGGCCTACTTGAATTTGAGTGTTGCCCTTCATTAACATCCTATGCCAATCAAACAGCATCTGACTTGTTAATGGTTTTAAATAGTCATTTCGGACAGCTAGCATAAATTCGGCCACTCCCTCAGCTCTCTTATCCTTCATTAGAGGTAATTCTGGATTCAGTCCTAAGTTCCTGCGAATGGAAGACATAACATCGTTTCGACTCAGATACTCTCCTTCGATTTCTGAGGTTTTTATTGCCTCTGAAACCATAAGGTTTATAATAGCTTCGGTTTGCTCGGTTTCGGAAAGCCCCTCCAATACACCACTAATACGCCCGGTTCGTTGGGCAAAATCAAAGAGCATATCTTCAATATCAGTAGTTTGATATTGAAAACTGGGCCAATCTTTTTGTTGCCAATTATAGTGCATGAGCCGATTGAAAATCTTATTTGGCTCAAAAATAATAAAAATATGAGTTGATTAATAAATGAAATTAGCTCAGAATGATGTTTTATCTTACTCGATATCGATAAATTCTTACACTTTATCGATTTATTGGCTATTTCCAAAAATGAAAATCATCCCTAATTTTTATTCTGTAAGTCTTTAGCGATATTTAAGCATTTGTCAAACAACTAGTTAGTTTGAGAGATGATTATTTCTTTACACCATATAATTAAAATAAAAGTGAAATAAATGTTAGACAAGCGCAAAATAGAGGAAACCATGAAAAATGTGACTGTGCATGGCTGGCAGGTTGTCAACCTACGCAATTGCGGTCTGAGTTCCATACCAGAAGAACTATTCAATCATCCAGATATAGTTGCGATTGACTTAGGAAATGATGACTATTTAGAAGAGAGTAAAAGAAATAAAATCACAGAGGTTCCAGATAGAATATCAGATATAAGCAGACTATCACGACTAAACTTAGAGAACAATAGAGTCAATAAAATTAGCGATGAAGTGGCAAATCTTTACCGACTCAAATATTTGAATCTAGAAAACAATCAACTAAAAGAGTTGCCTGAGAAGATTGCCAATATGGAAGACTTGGAAAAGTTGGCTATTTCGGGAAACCCTTTTGATATGTTGCCTCCAGAAATAGTAGCAAGAGGCATTGATTCGATTAGAAATTTCTTTAAAGAATTAAAAGAACAAGATTTTATATATGAAGTAAAACTGATAATAGTGGGTGAAGGGAGAGTAGGTAAGACATGTCTTTCCCGAGCATTAATTGAAGATGATTATGTATTAGAGAATGAACAAAGTACTGAAGGAATCAATATTAATAGATGGGTAATCCCAAAGAAAGAAATAATTGAGATAAACTCAGATATTGATAGAGATTTCCAAATAAATATATGGGATTTCGGAGGGCAGGAAATTTATCATTCAACACATCAGTTCTTCCTAACTAAAAGATCCATCTATTTACTTGTGACAGAATCACGTAAAGAAGATAGTCATGATGATTTCTTCTATTGGTTGAATGTAATAAAACTTTTGGGAGATAAAAGCCCAGTAATGATGGTTTTGAACAAATGTGACCAACCAACAAAGGAACTCCCATTCAAAGAATATAAAGCAGCTTTCAATAATATTATTTCCTTTCATAAGATAAGTCTGAAGAAAGAATATAAAAGTGATTTTCAAGTTTTTAAAGATCAATTAAAAAGAGTTGCCTCGGAACTTCCACATATAGGAAACCCACTACCCAAAGTATGGGTCGATATAAGAGGAGAGCTCGAAAACCTGAAATTAGAAGGTAAAGACTATATAAGCAGAGATGATTACTTAGAATTATGCAAAAAATACTATCGGAAAGAAGATAGTGCACTTTTCTTAAGTGAGTATTTCCATGACTTAGGTGTCATTATTCACTTTCAAGATGACATAGAATTAAGGGATTTAGTCATTTTAAATCATGAATGGATAACAAGGGGAGTTTACAAAATTCTCGATGACAGAAAAGTGATAAGTCAAAATGGTCGGTTTAATCATGAAGATATACTAAGAATTTGGTCTGACGATGAGCACAAAGCCAAAATAAGAGAGTTAATTTCTCTTATGAAGAATAAAAAATTCGATTTGTGTTTTGAACTAGATAATGGTGAATATTTAGTGCCAAGACTACTACCAGTAGATGAAGTTGAATACGAATGGAATTCAACTGAAGAAAACACAAAATTTGAATTTAGATACAAATTCATGCCAAAAGGTATTTTGGCAAGGTTGATTGTAAAAATGAATGCTGACATCCATGAAAATGAGTATTGGCGTTATGGGGTTATATTAAAATATGAAAACACTTTTGCATTAATCAAAGAAAAATATTTTCAGAATAGAATAACTATAGAGCTAAAGGGGGATAATAAAAGAGAGTTTTTATATCTCATTAGAAAAAACATCAATGAGATTCATAATGATTTCAATAAATTATCAGTAAATGAGATGATACCATGTACTTGCCCTCTATGCGTTTCTAGCCAAACACCTCATTTCTATAAATATAAGTTGCTTAGAAGATACGAAATGAACGACATAGTTAAAATTCGGTGTGATTTTAGTCTGCAGGAAGTATCAGTATTTGATTTAACAAGCGACATGGCAAAGAAGTCGCTTTATCAAGAAAAAATAGTCGTTTGCGAAAATAAAAATGCGGAAGTTTTGAATGGAATCTATTTTGAAAACACCAAGTTTTTCCCTGAGAACAATAGTAATGCGGTATTCATTAAGATAAAAACCAATCCTGATTTATATGGACTCCGAGACCGAGATTTTCTAGTGGATTCGGAAATTGAAAGAATACGAAAAAAATATCCAAACTACTATATTCTTAATTACTATTGTTTTGAAAATTATTTATATCATCCTGAGAACATAAATGAATTAGGACTTAGCAATTTTGACAAACAAGGATACATCAAGGAAATTATTGACCAGAAGAATAAGAATAAAAATCAAATAATATCAATTTTTAAGAAATCAAGAGACTCTTATCAAGAGTTTAAGATAGATGCGGACAAATTATGTGATAAGGCCAATGAGAATGAAATTATAAATTATTTAGAGTCAGATGATTTGGAAATCTTCCTAAAGGCCTATGATATGAAAAATAGATTTGACAAGACCATCATTAGTAAATTCCAGCTGAAAGTGGATGAATTGTCACAAACTCATTGGTTTAGAACAAAACTAGCATCTATCCTGGAAATTGAAAATTTTAGAGACAAGGATGTTCATGAATTGGTTGAGATCCCCCATTCTAAGTAATTTTTGCCTTTTAATATCGTATTCAAATCAAATCCAAGAGACTTCAATAATCGTCAGAACGGTTAGTATTACTTTGAGGTTTTTGTATTGTTGGATTCTCTGTATCAATTGGTCAAATAGTTTTTCAATTTATTGAACAGAATTTGTTCTTGCATGCGGTATACAAACCAAAACCATAACAGACCAAGAGGCGTAAGCCATAGCATCCATAATGGAAAAACTTCTTCCGATACCAACGCTGCAATAATGGCAATTAACATAACGACAAGGAAGAAGTATAGTTCAATTCGAATTTTGGTTCTAAGTGAAACTTTTGTCTTGCCTGACTCCGTTTCAATTAATTGGGCATAGCCCTTTATTCCATCTGCAAAACCTGGATTAAATTTCACCATTATTGTACCCAATGAAAAGTTGGATAAAAATTTAAAAGATTGATAATCTATCCATTCAATCCTAAATTTTTGGTTATTCTGAAACCATAGTTTTTCTTCCAGTTGCTCAACTGTTCCATCAAACAGAAATTCGTCTTTTAGGATAATTCTGGACAATACTCCTTTCATCTATGTTCTATCAACAATTTCAGAATTGAACATTCGCATTACCAGTTTTCCCAATTCTGCATTATCACAATGTGCTGAAATTGTAGATGTAATTTCAAGTTTATTAATGTATCCAAGTCTGGTTTGAATTCTGAAAGTATTATTTCTATCCGTTAAACCACTTACATCGATTAACGTGTAGTTCTTTTCGAAACCACGCATCGACTTTTCCTTGCTCGAATGGAACGCTGTATATCCGTCTTTTTTACTTGAACGGGTAGAGTCATATTCCTTTATATCGAACTTTTGAATATTTCTTTTTATAGATTCTCCAATCGCTTCATAAGGGGAGTTAAGCGGTAAAACTTCACATTTTTCTTGTGAATATCTATATCCTTGATTCGGTTCTTTGTAAAAAGGGGCTATAATGATTTGCGAATGCTTTTCAGAAATGTATATGAAAACGTTCTTTATGATTTTTAACTTTGGCTCAGGGGCTTTAAAAGTTATGCTCTTAATCTTCATAATGGAAAGGTATTTAGAATGCATAAAAGACTGACCGAATCAAAACTATTCAAACTTTTAAGAGAAGAGCTTTCTATGTTTGGGAATGGAGTCCTTATGATTTTTGGTCTTCTGTTGTTCATTGGATTGATAATCATTTATATCATTGTTTTCTCATATATATGGGGTTATTATACAACAGAATCATTCAGGTTGCAAAATTCAGAACTTGAATCTGCCGTATGCATAATTGCCCCGATGCTTTTGGCAAGTTTGACATTTGGGTTTTTAAATAGAATAAAGAAAAGGTTCTGGTAATCATTTCAGAATCTGTACTAAGTATACTATTCCAAACATCCAACCAATATATAATATTGAATAACCCATTGCGTAAACACCAGACATTCCTAAATCACCTTTTGTTTTGTTCGACTTGCTGAAAACCAACCGCAAAGCTCTGAAGAACACCCAATACAACATTGCGAGGATTACAAATAGTGAAACCCAAAACACAGCTTCCAAAACAATCATAAGAATTACAAAAAGAATACTTATTGCAATCCATGCTAAAATGGATAGTATCAAACCACTTAATCCATCACCTGTATCAATACTGGGCATATCAAATCCAATATTGCTATGGTGAAATGTTGAGCCAGGTTCGAAATCTTTGAATTTTATGAAGTTGTCTATAAGCTCTACTCCTTTATATAATCCATAGGTCATGAAAAGAAATAGTGCTGTACCTATGATAATAAGAGAAATGTACAGGTTGTTTTCAATACTTCTGTGGTAATTGATACCAGTAAAATAGACGGTGGCAATTGTCAAGAGAACCACAACGATAGAGACGATGAATACCGATTTTCCTTTTAAGTATGTCTTTTGTGCTTTCAAGGGTTAGTTGATTTTGTTTTCAAGCTTGTAAAGCTCTCGGTCATATATTTTTAATCCCCATTCGGATTCGATTTTGTTCTTATTGTCTTTTATTATCTCAATCAACCTAATATAATATTGAGGATTTCTTTTCCATATTTCTACACTGAAATGTTTCATGCTTCTAAAAAAACAACTTCCATCATATTCGTCTTCTTCAGTAATATTTTGTTCCATTTGTTTTAAAACAAGAGGGATTAAAATATCCGAACCAATGTCTTGAATAAGCAAGGTGTTTATTTGGTGAATTTGCAAGTCCTTTACCTTGATTTTTCTATAGGTATGACACCTTTCCACTAGACTTGTTGGATATTCGCTCAAATCAGTCCAGTAGTTGTTTTCTATTTCTTGAATCGATTTTTCAGTATTCATAGGACGTATCTATCTTCAATTCATTGGTTTTAGGAAATCAAATCCGTTTTCCAGAAATACAGACTGGTTGGGAACTCTAATTTCGGATTTTCAATGATTCCTTTTTGTTTCAGTCTTTCAAATTCTGATTCTAGTTTTTTTTCATCTATTAATTCTGGATATTTCTTGGGTTGACTAGAAACAAAACCTTTTAACCTCCATAAATCAAAACCGTCCCATCGCAGCTCAGGAAAAAAAGCAAAATCAAAATCAATCATTTTTGTATCAAAGTGAACGGCAATTCCAATACCATGAAAGGCGTAAAAATTTATTCCTTCTTGTTTTAGTTCACCAGTCTGATAATAAATGCCAGAATACCACCCTTCCAATAAATTTTCAACTCCATACTTTCTTTGAAACAATCCGACTACATGATTAGCAGTGGATTGATAATCTTTAATGAGCAATTCTATGTTGCTTTGGTCTTTCAATTCTTGTTTATTGTATGATAACAGAGAGATTGGTTTGTGTGGTCGCTTTTACTTTGGATGTTATTTTTTCGTTGATTTTTGCAGTAAGTTCCATTGGTAATTCGGATTGGTTCTTTATCAAATAATTATCAGTAACACTGTACACTGAAACACCTGAACCTGAACCAGTGGCTTTGACGTTCACCTGTTCTTGTGAGGCATCTAAACTTACTTGCTGATTTACATCAAAGGTGGCTTTACCATCTGCAATATCTCTAAGTAAATAATCAATTTTGATTATGACTTTGATAGGGTTCATCCCTTGTATTGGGATGCTCATTGGAATCTTATTCTGGAAGGTATCCCCAATCTGCATTGGTTCTTTAGGAAAATTGATGCTTTGCTGAACAGTACTCAATATGTTCTTCAATACTGCTCTCATCTGGGTATCAATGTTGTCACCAATAATAGTATCCACCTCAAACTTGAAATTGTTATCATACTTGCCTAAAATCTTTGCTCCTGAAAATGGCTTCTCTTCAGTTTTGGTTTCACCATTCATTTCTGTTGTGGCAAGTACTTTCCCATATTCCATAGTAGCTGGAATGTAGCCGTCAACCCCTTTTGAACCAGTTGAGATTGTGGTTGTCATTTTTGTCTGGGTTGTAAATTTTAGAGGCAACTTTACTCCTTGTGATTTCAATTCTTCCATTGTTTTCTCGTCCGCAATAAAATCTATTTCGGAAATAGAGGAGCTTTCAAGTTGGGTAATGTATTTTTTATTCGGGCTTATCTGAGCTTCGAAGGAGAAGCTCTCTTGGGCATTGATTGAGAAGTTAAATAGTAAAAAGATTATGGGCAGGTATTTAGTCATACAACTTTTATTGGTTAGAGAATCTAAATCAAAAACGCATCTTAAATCATAAGATAATGGAATATCAATATTTCTTAATTCATTACCTTTAAAAGTAGTCTTTTATTCGTTGAAAACGTTAAACTATGTTAAAAGGTGAGCCGCGCGGTGAGCCTAAAAAACGGCCCTTTGGCAAGCCTTGGAAACAGGGCATTTAAGGAAAAAGTTCGAGTCCCGTCCAGACCGCAATGAAGTAGAACCCTTCGCACGCAGTGCGAGGGGTTTTTTAGTTTCGAAACCCAAAAGCTTACTTTTTGAAGTTGAGAAACTAAAAAATGCATACCAACGAAGTTGGTAAGAGGGTTTGGAGTATTGCAGGGCCACCCTTTCGGCCCTTTGCGAGTTTTACGAGCAAAGAATCCCACCTGCCGGTTTACATACCTTTTGGCATGCAGGCAGGTCCAGACCGCAACGAAGTAAAACCCTTCATGTAAGTGAGGGGTTTTTTAGTTGCGAAATGCGAAAGCTTTCTTTTTACCCACCTATGCCGGGCTTTGGTTTATCTTCCCGAACGCGGAAGAAATTCCACAGAATCCATGCCCGCCCGTACCGAACGGTACGTTCGGGCGTGGCGCAAGGTTTTGGGGTAAGGATTTAGGACGTTTGCAGTACAAAACGCTGTTTTGCTTGCTTTTATGGCTTTAACTAAGTGGATTTCTCCATGCATTACTTTTTCACAAATTTCTGCACACCTTTTCCATCTAATCGTACAACAGGTTCTTATTCCGCCGAAACTGGGATTATTTTCAATGATGTCCCCGGAATCCAATGTTTATTTTCATCACCGTAATATAAATAAACAGTGCTGGCTGATGCCGTAAAGCTTCCGGCAATTTCAGCCTTTAAATCCAAGCCGATTACCTTTTTTTCCGATGGCTTCATGCTTTTCCAATATAGCACCAGTTGGTTGTCAAAGACCTCATAATAATCGACCTGTCCCTTTTCCATCAGTTCTTTAAGTTGATAGGGTTGTAGGCTTGCACCACTCGGAATTCCAATTACAGCAGTTGTCATTGAAACAGGTTCGTCTTTTTTATTGGCGACCACCACATTCATTCTCGCCAAACCACCCACGGTAACATTTTGCTGAATTATATTGGTTTCTAGTTTAATAGGGGTTTCTGAAGACGATTTGGGCAGGTAGCTTTCCCATTGGATATCCATCGAATATGGAAAAGTCTTATCGGCATTATTAAATCGAACCTCAACAACTTGTTCTCCCTCTGACAAGAATTTGCCAATTCCATCAATTTCAAGTGTTCCGTTTTCTGTTTTTGACAAATCACGATCAATCGTTTCTCCATTGACCTTCAATTGAACGGTATTGCCACTTTCTACCATTACTTGTTTTTGCTTCTTGGTGTACTCTATCAATGCTTTAAGAGACATCACGGTAGCTTGGGTACTACCAAAACGCCCATTTTCTCTTTCTGATGTCAAGTATTGTATACCTTCCACAACCTTAGATATATGTTGGTTTTGTCTCAAAAGAGAAAGAATAACGAATGCCGTAGTTTCCAGTTTTTTAGATTTACCGTAAGATCTTGTAATGGTGTTTTCGACGGGCAATTCGCCATAGCCTAAATTGTTGATTTGACTCAAAATTTTCTCAATCAATGATTGGTACTCTACTTGGTAGCCCAAATTTTTGCTCGCTAGGGCCATTAGGGCCATACGGTACGTATCTTTTGACTTCAATGCTTCCTCAAGAGCCCTTTGATACTCCCTGTCAATTTCCGAGGTAAGTCCTACCTCACTCAACGCATAGACGATATAGGCGTTGGCCACTTTTGGAGGGGAACTGGCAAAACTATCATATCCCTTTTTACTTTTGTGAAAACCACCGTCTCCATCTTTTTGCCCTAGCAGCCACTTTATGGTCCGGTCCAACATTTTTTGGTCTACCCCGCTATATACTTCTCGCATCTCCGTGAACTCCAGAATTCCAAAGGCTGTTAAGGTTTCATGTGGAGGGGTGCGGCCAAACCATTCGAACCCTCCTTTCGAGGTTTCAAAGCTGACCAACCTCTTATAACCCTCTTTGATAAAATCCATGGCCCGTGCTTCGACTTCGACATTATTTTTACCTGATTCCTTGAGGTATTTAAGAATCATAACATTGGGATATGTGGCTGAGGAAGTTTGCTCAAAACATCCATAGGGTTGTCTTATCATACCCTCAACACCATCCATGACATCTCCGATAATATCAAGATAGACCTTAAGTTGTGCCTGGGCACTTCTAGGTACAGGATTGATAATGTTGAAAGAAAAAGTCCCATTTTCAGAACCAGAAATAGAGGTTTCTACCGGAAAGTACGGACTTACTATAGAAATATCTTTGAGAAAACCATCTCTATAATTCCGATTCTGGACATTTACCTCAAGAGCCAAATTTTCCCCTGTAGCCGTGGGAATCAGAACCACTTCCTTAACAAGGTAACTTTTGGGGTCAACGGATATACTATCAGTAGTAACTCCCCTGTCCATATATTTAAATTGATTCGGAATATTTACATCCAATTTTAATTTCAGTTCTTTACTGGTATTATTGGATATCGTTAATGGTACTCTTATCGTATCATTCAATGAGCAATAACTAGGTAATTTTGTTGCTATGCTCGAGGGACGCTGAATGCTATATACTGATTCAGTATGACCAATCAGACCGCTATGTGAAATTCCCTCGGCCATGATATTAAAAGAGGTTATCGCATCTGAATTATAAAACTCCACCTTTGCCTTACCGTCATGGTCGGTCTGAACAACTGGATTCCAATATATGGTCTTTCTGAAATCGTTTCTCTGAGATACATTTTCACCCGAATCATAAACGGGAACATAGAAGTTATTTGGGGTTGCAATAGCCGGTAAGCCAGAATTTTTATAGATACTTTTTACCGAATAGTTATTAAATCTCTTTCGAACCAATACTTTATCACCATATCTATAATTTCCCTTTTTTGTGCTAATTATAATAACACCATTGACCCCGCTAGAGCCATACAATGTTGTAGCTGCAACTCCTTTCAATATATTAATGCTTTCAATATCGGAAGGATTTAAATTTTGCAGCTCAGCACTTTGGTCGCCAGTAAAACTATTTGAGAAAGGCGTTCCATCTACTATAAAAAGCGGTTGATTTGAGCCTCGTATTGAACTTAATCCCCTGACATTGATTATTGTGCCAGAACCCGCAATTCCACTTGAATTGGTGATTTGAACCCCGGCTGCCCGACCTTGAATTACTTCACTGACTGTACTTAATAGCCCGTTAATCTCATCAGTCTCAATCGACGTTTGGGCAAACCCCAAAGCGTTCTTGGTCGTGTTTGAACCATAGCCAACGATAACCACTTCGTCCAAAGATTGAGCATCTTCTGCAAGATTTGTGGAAAATATCGCTTTTTCTTGAACCGGCTTTTGAAGTGGCTTTTTGACATCTTCGGTATTCGGAAACTGAGCTTCCTGTTCTTGGGTCGCCCTTGGCCTAAGCTCATTTTCTGTACCCCCGGAGATTGTAACACCAATTTGTTTTTCCACAATTTTCAGCGGTTGTTTGTCCTCACGATAAGCGACAAGCACATAAGAATTCGCATCTCCTAATTTGCATCGAAAATTACCCTCGGTATCTGTTTTGAATTGCAGAGCTTTCTCTCCGTCATTCTCGAACAAGAATAGATCTGCGGAAATAGGATTTCCCCGTTTATCCAATATTTGACCTTCCAACAGATTTCTTTTGTCAGGATAATGCTTTAGCTCTTCCATCCGATCAACTATATAGTCCCTCCAACCATGGGTCAGCATTACCAAATCCAGAGCCCTGTCGGAGTCCTCCTCAGTTGGGTCAAAATAAAAGGAGGGTTCATGAATTTTCCCTTTTAGTTCACTTGACATCAATAGATAACTGTCAATGCGGTCTTGTTTGTCATCGGCAAATGACAACAAGGCATTGTCGGTAGCGGCAAGGGCCAAGTTGCTACTGATTGGCTTATTGTCAAAATCCTTGGTCTCAATCTCCAGAACCACCTTTTCTCTTGGAGCGAAGATTTCTTTGTTTAACTTAAGTCCAATCTTCAATCCTTTATGCCTGTTCAAAAAGACTAGGCGTTCACTTAGTGTATTTCGTAGGGCGTTAAGAAGGCGGAATTTTACGATACCTCTGGGAAAATCAGATAGATTAACTGATATACTATTTATGCCTTTCTGTAATGAAACAGTTTTTTGAAAAAGTACTTCGTTGGCGGCATCCAGAGCTTGAAAAGTACCGTTAAATTCTGTTGTGGTGGATAGGTTCCAAATGGTTCGATTGCCTTTGTGATCTTGCAGTGAGATTTTTGCTCCCCTAGAATGGATTTTTGGAAGAAGGTAAAGTGAATCTGATTCAAAAGGCGCAGTGATTTTGGCAAAGTATTCCGTCCTTGCTTTGGGCATGAATTGTACCGTTCCCATACCATCGTGAAAACTTTCGAATTGTTGGATTTCATTCCCATCCGAGTCCAGAACAATGCCCTTCACATCAGCAGGTTTGCCAAATTCATTCAGGGCTTTGAATGCAACTGTATTTGTTGTTTCACCTAAAATCTTACCTCCTTCTGGTAAAAATTGTAGGTCGATATTGTCCATCAGAACAGGAATTGTCCTCGAGATCGATTCAATAGACCCTTGGTGTGGCACTTCTATGTTCAGCACCACATCAGCGGTGTTCAAATCATCTGGAAGGTCAAATGAAATAGTGCTCTCCCCAGAACTATTTGTTGTGACCGTTTGCTCCAGGAATGGATTGCCTTTAAGCATTACACTTGACCGGAAAACCACATTGGCCAAGGGGTTGTTTTTCAAATCCTCTACCTTGAAATCTACGTTTACCTCACTTCCCTTGCCATAAGCTTCCTTTTGGAAATCTAGCGTCAACAATAGCTTTGGGACGATTACCTTTTGAACTGTAATTTCTTTGGTAAAAAAAGAATCCTCCCCAAAGTTTCGCATATAATTAGTGTACAACTTCACCTTATATATTCCACCAACCCAATCTTCCTGTATCGAAAAATCACCATAGGCATATCCGTATGTGAGGGCCAGATTTTTGGTTTGGATTACATTGCCTTTCGGCGAAACCAATTCTGCCACTACCACATCGCTTGTAGTTGATGGTAGGTTCTTTTCACCAACAACGTAAGACTTGAACCAAATGGTCTCACCCGGAAAGTAAAAGGGCCTATCGGTTTGGGTATATATTTTTTCGATTGCATAGGTTTTCTTTTGTGCAGTCAGCACCGAACAGCAATAAAAAACTGCAATGATCAAGCTTATCCTTAAAAGGCTGTTATTCTTCTTCATCTTCTCTAGATTTTAATATTGATAGTAAGCCCTACTTCGGAAGCTAAGGGGAGATTAAAAAAATGAAGTCCATCAGAAGACGCATTTCCAAAAAGGGAACTGTATGGATTGGCTCCCCTTGTTTTTGTCCAATTCCAAATGTTCTTGGCAAAAATACCAAGGTCAATCTCTTTGAAAAGCACATTTTTAGAATCGTTCTTGATTTTATATGACAAAGCAATAGATTTGAGATTCAGATAGGACCCATCCGAAATCGCCTCTTCGGCAATCCCTCCAAAACCATATCTTACCCATCTATTTTGTGTGACATCAGCAGTTGGAGATGCAAAATCAACAGGGGTTGAATTCACATTGCCAGATTCGTCTATCCCTTGAAAAATGAAATCTGTTGTTGATCTTAATGCTGCAGTTTCCTGGGAGGTGCCAAAATAATTCAAGGTGTTTTGGGTACCATTCCAAATTTCTCCACCTTTTTGATAGTCCAGTAGAAAACTAAGTGTAAATTGGTTAAAATTCAAGGTATTTGACCATCCAAGATTGAAATCAGGGATGGTATTTCCCAATATTTGAGGTTCTGGATTGACCAAAGGAAACCCATCATTGCCGACAACAATTTCATTATTGCCATTTCTTAAAAACGCTGTGCCGACCACAACGCCCGCTGGTTGGCCAACAATAAGATTTTTCGAGATGCCTTGGAATCCTGAGATGGGGATACGATCAAGACTTTCATCATAAATCGCTTCAACCGTAGGCCTATTTATGGAAAAAATGAATTTGGTATCTAGCTTGAATTTTGAATCATAATATTGGTTTAGGTAAAATTGCAATGTGGCTTCGAATCCCTTGTTCTTGATTTCAGCAATATTTCGAAGCTGCCATGAAGTATTTTCAAAAACCGGAAAAATACTGTTCTTATGCCTGGAATTGTAATAACTGGCCGCAAGATTGACCCGATTGTCGAACAAGGCTATTTTTGTCTCCACATCGAACTGCGTCACCTCCTCAAAATCAAGGTCTGAAGAAGTAAAAAGGTCATTATTTGTTGTGTAGCCTAAACTCTCATCAATAGTAAGCTGCAAACTGTTGTGGCTCAGATTATCGTAATACAGGGGAAAATCGACCACATCTTTTGAAATTCCTCCACTTATAGAAATCGAACTAAGGAAACTGGAATAATTAAAAATATCATTGCCCAACTTTAAATAGGCCTTTGCAGAGGGTAAAAACCATCTACTTCCTTGAATTGTTGATGAGAATGAATTGTTTTGAAGGCTCAAGTTCACCTCAACATCAAAGTACGCTTCAAATAGCAATCTGTTTTTGAGTTGAACTGTTGACTTATTTGGTTCGGCATTTAATGAATTCAACTCTTGAACTGGAGATTCCTCCAAAAGGCCATAGTCTAATCGAGAGTTGTTATAACTAATCGAAGAATATGGATAAAAGTAAATATCATCTGAAATGAAAATATTTGAATAACTGGCCGAAAGGTCCAATGAGATTTCTTCGGAATCAATGGTTTTTAGACTTTGATAGCCATCTATAAAACCATTCGTATTTATAGGTAAGCCAAAAAATAAATCCTCAGACTGTTTCGTAAAGGCCAAGCCTGTTTCTAAGTTTAAACCGTCAATCACATTGATCTTATTCTTAAGGTTGGCTTTAAAAAATGAATATTTGAATTCGTTTCTATTTCGTTCGAGCAACCAGTTAGGATTGTTGAAGTTTTGCGGGCTAAAACTTCTTTGGCTTCCATCATCCAGAAAAAAGCCCTGACCATTGGAAAAACTAGGCGGTGTAATCAAATGTCCTAAATAAATTTGATTGTGAAAGGCATTTATGTTCGCATTTCCGACCTTGCTGTTATTGTATTGAATGGAGGTGTCCCAATGAAGAATTTCACCCTTATTGGTATAATTCAAATCAATGGCATTGGTCTTGCTTCCCGATTTATTGAATAGATCTTTAAAATTGCTGTTCGTATAGTTGAACGTAAGTTGGTGTTGGTCAGAGTGGATTATGAAATCTAAGGCGTTAAATGTATTTAAGCCTGTTTGAAAAATAGATTCTTCGTAAGGTTGGGCATTGATTCCGCTCCCATCCCCCAGATTCACTAATTGTCCATTTATATCAAAGGGATACGGTTGGCCGTCATACTCCAGATTTGCCAATCTGGGGCCAAATGAAAACAGTTCATTTGTTTCTGGACCGAACCAAGTGAAAGTACCATTAGCTGGCCTGCCTTGGGCAAATTGATTTTGTAGTGCCGGTAGATTTTTTCGCTGTACAAATTGCAAACTGCTTTTTTGAGTGAATCCAATTTCAAAATAGATGTCTTCGGGATATATTTTGACTTTTATATTGTCTTTCCCTTTCTCTATTTGTTTAATCCTTGAAGAGTCGAAATACCTTTGGTTTAAACTGTATGTTTGGTTCGAACCATCGATATCAGGTATCTGAAAATCAGGATTATCACTTTGATTTAATCGATTGACGTAAGCATCATTGACTATTGGTTTGACAGCTATATTCTTGGTTATTTGCGTTTTTTCATTGCCGCCGAACATTTTGGAGGTTACTTTGACTTCTTTGCTGGCAAACCCTATATAAGTAAAAATCAACACGTCACCCACCTCGCAGTTTAGGCTATAATTTCCATCAAAATCAGTTTGGGTCCCGATGTTCTTGCCTTTAACCGTTATGCTAGCCCCAGGAATGGGCAGGCCATTATTGTCAAGAAGCGTACCTGATAGTACCCCATGTTGGCCCAAAAGCATGGAACTTGGTAGAATGAAGAAAACTAAGATTATGATTTTGGTTTTCATGGGTTGGTTATTTGATCACTAAACTATGCGCATTATTCTAAAAGCAAAAGTGATAATTAGTAAAGAGGCAGTTTGGATTAGTGAAATGACCCAAGCAGAATGCAATATGGAATTTGACATTGTTCTTCCAATAATGCCAGTAAATTATGTGGCAACCCTTGCCATAACAGGATTTCTTTAGCTATTGGCGACTACCATAAACACTATGCCCATATAAACCCAAAATAGTGTAAAGGCCACATGAACGATGGTCTCGAAACCCTTACCTTTCCAGAGTTTTGATGAATACCCGAACAGTTGTATAAACAGGCGAATTATCCAAAATATGCCTAAACCCAGGGAAATTTTCCTGCCCAACGGAATTGTCACCATTTCGGTGGCGGAAGTCACACAAAGGAGTCCCATTAGAAAAACGGTGAGCGCAATAAACAGGGTGTGTACATACATCATTTGACGATTGATGAGACTCATAGAAGATGTTTCCTTCGCCCAATTGAAATACTTAGGGAAAATGACATGTACAAAGGCAAGGACAATTAATAAGATGCCAATTACGTTAAGGTGTATTTCCATTTTTTTCAAGGATATAAGCGGTTACAAAAGGTGTAATTTTGAATGAATCTGTAATCTTAAAAGAAGCCGACCTGAACGTTTGCAACCACTCTTTTGGACTATAAAAGTGAAACGCTCCCATACCGAACGCCAATAAATTGGCCAGGTCTCTCTGGTGTTCAACCACGACAAATTTTCCCTCAGCTTGTAGAATACGATTGACTTCCTTGAAGAAATCACTTCTTTCTTTAGCATTCCTGATTTCATGTGCTGACAATAAGCCGAAAGCAATATCAAGAGCTCCGGTATCCAAGGGGATAGTAGTGGTCTGTATGGCTATAGTGTTTGGATAGGGAGGATAGGCCTTTCTTGCTCTTTTTATGGAAACTTCGGTATGTTTCAAGGGGTCATAAAAATCAAAAACGTTTAGTTTGGCTTCTGTGAATTTATCTTTGATTAGTGCACTTGTCTCATCAAACCCGGCGTTGATATTGACAATGTTGACTGCTTTAGGAAGTTTTACTTTGTCAAGCCAAGTAAACGCATACAGATTAGAATAGTCATATACATACCAGGATACGAACAGCGATGCCAAAATATTTAGGACAGCCAAAAGTATAGCAAGGCCGAACCATGTCTGAAGAGATGCCGGAACCATAAATAGAGTCGCTAAAACCAATGCGATAATCAGTACTCCTCCCATGACATAGAAATGCCAATTGAAACGAATGATATTGACCACTCCTTGAAACGGTTTTCTTAACTGCCCCATCGTTCTTTTTTTCCTTTTTTCCAGTAATATGGAATGTTTTCAATAATAAAAGCATTTGCCAAAACGGGGCTTTTTAACTTTAGGGTATCCAAGAAAGCAACTTGATAATCCAGTATAGCAACAGGTCTGGGTTTCCAATTTTGTCTCACTCCTTCTATAATTAGAACTTCTTTTCTTTGGGGCTGATAAGTGAATGTGAAGGGTAACGGTCCGGCAAAGCGTCTAGCTTCTTTCCAATCTGAAAAAGGAGAGTGTTCGGGAACTACCACATTTTTGTTCGAAATGTCAGCCCTAATTTTGAATCCGGATTTTGAGGAACGTATTTCCACCAAGCCGTTGTTTTCCTTTCTATGAATGTCGATTTTACTATAATGATAATGGGTAAACATATTTCCAAAAAACGCCATCTTCCTTTTGTCGGTTTCCGATTTCAGAATGTATAGCCCTCTTAGCCTTTTACCAGCATTGGTCGTGTATTTGACAAAGATGCGATACCCAATCAGAAAAAAATCATTGCCCATGAATTTCGGAAAACCTTTAGGTCGCAAGTGCTTGGTTTGAACCATCGCCACTGCAACAAAGGCCCAAGTATCCTCAAAAGTATCAAGCTCCAAACAGTCTGGAATCAGATTTTGCAATTGTCTTTTTGGAAACGCAAAAGTCAAGACCAGTGAACTTTCAAAAAAAGCCTCAACAGCGAAAGGATGGTTTTTTAATGACCTGAGCATATTAAGGATGTGGGTTTACTTGGTTTTTCAAATGATACTCATTGACGTATATGATAAGTATAAATAAAAATGCAAAAAGGGCATTGAACTTTCCCCATAACAATAGATCAGGAACAAGAATAAATTCAAGAACATTCATGGTGATGACCACCAGAATCTGAAGTATGGCATTCAGGCGTGATTTAAAACCACTCAAAACCCAGATGGCCATACCAATTTCCGCAAGGCCAATGGCAAAGGTCAACGGTCTTGAATAATCTTCGCCAAGTATCCGGCCCACAATCTCTTGATGTCGAGGAACTAGGTTGAGCACTTTACATAAAAGCCCGTTTATTAGCCAGACAAGAGCAATAAAATAGTTAAGGGATTTATGAAGATAGTTCACCATCTATTCTAGTATCAGAAATGTATAGATTCGGGCGTACCCATGCTTTAACGAACTATTGGTTCAAATATTGACTTCATATCACGTGCTTCGTCCACCCCCTCAGCTCTTTTGTCTTCGGTCAATGGTAATTCTGGTTTAAGACCCAGATTTCTTCTGAGGGAAGACATTACATCATTTCGACTTAGATATTCTCCCTCAATTTCAGAGGTCTTTATCGCTTCTGAAACCATAAGGTTGATTATGGCCTCCGTTGCTCGGTTTCGGAAAGTCCTTTCAATATACCACTAATTCGCCCCATGCGTTGGGCGAAATCAAAGAGTTAATCTTCAATATCAGTAGTCTGATATTGAAAAATTCGCCAATCGTTGCGTTGCCAATTGTAGCGCATGAGCCGATTATAATTCTTATTTGGCTCAAAAAAAATAAAAATATGAGTTGATTAATAAAATTAATTGATTCATATACTTATCCCTTAGGGATTTTTCGCAGTTCTTAAGGGTAAAACATATACTATTAGAATTGTCCTGCGAGTGAAAATCGCTGTTTGAAAACCGAGAAATAAAAAGCTCCTTTTCTTGAGGCTACTAGTAATTTTAACTTATTCTTTGCTGTTGTAAAAACAATTTAATCGAAAAGAATTCCTCGGGGACTTTGCACCCTGGGATAGTCGGTTTCAGAAAATTCTTTATGAAATAGTTCATCGAAAAACTGATTCTATTGGAATTTAATCAGGCGTATCTTTTAAAGGCGTTGACCATGGAAATTTTGATAAGATATAGGAAACGTAAACCGAAATACAGAATCCTTAAAGGTCACCTTCCGCATTTAATTTCAGAATCCAAAAATCTGAATCACCCTTATTTTCGGAGAGGTCTTCATCTGAGGATTTTGAATAACCGCCTATGACAAAACCTCCATCAGTCGTTGATTTGATTGCATAGCCAGCGTCAAAATCTGTTCCGCCAAAAGATTTTTCCCATACCATTTCACCGTTTTCCGTCAATTTGACCAACCAACAATCAGATAGTCCATGATTTCCTTCCGTATTATGGGAGAGTCCTGTTAGATATAAATATCCGAGTTGGCTCTCCTCGATTGAAACCAATGATTGAGAGCCTTTAGAATTGCCAATTGACTTTTCCCAGATCAAATTGCCAACTGCATCAATCTTAATTACCCATATATCGGCATTAAAATTGGGTTCACTTATATCGCCATCAAAAGAGTTAGAAAATCCCAGTATCGCATAACCACCATCTGTTGTCGGCCGTATTTTGTAAAGGAATTCTTCGTTAGATCCCCCAAATGATTTTTCCCATACAATAGCACCGGTCATATCAAGTTGGGCAACCCAATAATCAGAAAATCCGTGATTGCCGGTAACATCTCCATCTTGAGATTGGGAATGACCTGCTACAAGATAACCGCTGTTCAACACTTCCAGGATCTCGATTCCATAATCTTTGTTTGTACCTCCAAGTCTTTGGTTCCATGATATTTCACCAGATTCATCCAACTTTACTATCCAACTGTCTAGATTGGCAGGCTCTTCGTTATAGGCATCGCCATCAACTGAATTTGTGTCTCCTGCTAAAATATATCCCCCATCGATGGTTTGAATTATCGAACTGGCATGCTCAAACCCAGAACCCCCAATTGCTTTTTGCCATTGCAAATTACCATCGCTGTCCAATTTGATCACCCAAATGTCATGACCGCCATGGTAGCCTGTAATGTCACCATCCGAAGAATCCGTAAAGCCAGAAATCACAAGACCGCCATCACTGGTAAGAGCAGCGCTCTGTGGTTCATCAAGTCCAGATCCTCCGAAAGATTTTTCCCATTCGAAATCACCTTTGTTATTTAGTTTTACTACCCAATAATCAAACCCTCCGTAATTGCTAGCCACATCACCGTTGGTAGATTCTGATCTCCCAATCAATAAATAACCTTCGTCAGGAGTCTGTAATACCAATCGTGCCAAATCCTCTGCGGTACCACCAAAAGTCCTTGAAAAGCTTGTGCCGTTGACTACAGGAGGTGGGTCGTCTTCTGGTTCCGAGTCTGTACTAGGAACTTCCTTTTTTTCGTCTTCAGAGATAGGGTCATTTGAAACTTCCTCAGAAGTACTACACGAAAAAACACTTAAACAAACGGATATAAATAAAACAGTAATTACTTGCTTCATGATTAGATTTAATTTCCAAAACTAAGATATCTTTCATTTGTTTTGGAGACAAAATAATTCGTCAAAAGTTCTAATTTGATTTACAGAGTGCTACACGACAAATTAATCATATAGAAAATGAAAGAAACTCAAAAGATTTAAAAAAGAGGTATTGTTGCTAGATAAGCAGGGGGTCATTAACTTAAATATATGTTTGAAGCTGTTTAAGTCAGTCTCGGAGTGCACTTCAAATTCCCAATAGATTCTTAATATTATTTACTAACTATTCCCCATTAAGATTTTTTCAGATAAACCGATTCAGGCTAAATCATTATATTTAAAGAAGAACCCAATTTTCATAAAGATCATTTAACCAAGAGATTCGGCCGCCAAGAAATGGAGAAATTTGAACCGATATTAAAAAACGTTGCCCGTAATGTTAAGCTGACAGATAAAGAAAAGGAATTGTTCACCTCTATTATCAAGACTTCGAGGGTGAAGAAAAGACAGTTCGTAATCCAGCCTGGTTACCCATGTGAATACAGAAATTATATTGTAAAAGGGGCTTTTCGTATGTTTCTTTTAGATGAAAAGGGAAAGGAACACACTGTTAATATTGGAATCGAAGACTGGTTTTTTACTGATTTCTACAGCCATATTTACAAAAAGCCCTCTAACTTTTTTGCGGAAGCCCTAGAAGATTCCGTCATATTTCAAATGAGCTACGAAGATGTCGAAAAAACATGTTCAAAAAGTCATGCCATAAGTCAATATTGGAGGGTCATTTTGGAAAAAGCCTATGCGAACTCCAAAAATAGGATTGTTTCCACCTTCAGCAAAACTTCTGAAGAGCGCTATTGGGAGTACTTCAACAAGTATCCGCAAATCGTCAACAGGGTCCCCCAGTACGTTGTTGCCTCTTATCTGGGAATTTCCCCTGAATTTTTAAGCAAAATTCGCGCTCGCCCATTGAAGAAGACTTGAACCGGTTCAAGTTTATTTCCTATTGCAGTTCTTTAGATGAAAGAGGGACAAATGTATGTCCCCGTTTTAAGGGCCCATTTGTAAATATCATTATTTAGGCAGTGGGGAGCCACCGTGGTTTCCATTACTTTTTTATAGTCAAAGATTTCTATTTGACTTCACGACGATCTTCGTAAGGCATGCAGCTTCATACTTGCAAATTGCAGTTCGGTACCATCAGCACCCATTCCCCTTCTCAAGAATACTTTTGGGCTTCCATGCGATAACCGGGGATCCCTTATAAATCTTGTTCCAGTTCAAGATTGTTTCTTGTTCTAGTTCAAGGGTATTTACTGTCTTGGTTCATTTTTATCTGCCTCTATTCGAAAGAGATTTGTAGTGTAATTTTTTTAAAACATCAATACAATTCTAGACCATGAAAGAGGTTGTAGTTCCTTCCTATAAAGAAGGCTTGAAAGAACTGAGAGGGAGTCTTGCATATATGCTGCCGGGCGATGCGCTGGAGATATTTGATGTGGATGCCAAGGCCCTTCAAAAAGAACATACATCTGTTTTAAACCTCAATATCGGGGACAAGGCCACCGATTTTACCTTATCAAATGCGGTCAATAAAAGTGTCAACTTATATGAAGTATTAAAAACAGATAGGGTCGTACTCACTTTTTATAGGGGCGCCTGGTGCCCCTACTGTAACCTGGCCCTCAATCAATATCAGGCCATCTTACCTGACATTAAGGATGCTGGCGCCACACTGATCGCCATTTCGCCGCAAAGCCCTGACGGGTCTTTGAACATGCAAGAGCGAAACGGGCTCCAGTTCGAGGTATTGAGCGATAACGGAAACCTTATCGCCAAAGAGTACACCACTGTCCACGCCTATCCGAAAAATTCATTGGATACCATGATCGAAATGGGATACGATTACGATAGCTATAACTCCGATGAAGATAGTGCGCTACCGGTACCGGCAACCTTTATCATTGAAAGGGATGCCACAATCTCATTTGCCAGATCAGAAGGGGCAGATTATCGGAATCGTGTAGAGCCAAAAGAAATCATTAACGCCTTAAATAAATAGTAACACTTAAATACACAATTATCATGAGAAAACAGTTCATTAAAATCGTTTCGGTTGCACTGACAATGTTCGCAACCTCTGTTCAAGCACAAGATGCCAGAGGGCTCATTACAAAAGTGGTCGAGGCCAACGGCGGTATCAAGGCCCTACGCAAATTAAAGGACGTATCCTTTGACTATACCTTCAAAGTATCAGCAAGCAATGTTGTCGATGTATCTAAGGAAAGGTACATTTTCAATGGGGAAGTATCCTACGGTAAATACACCAAAAGACAGGTCTATGCCCTGCCCCAACTAAAGGGAACACATACCCAGTTTTTTGATGGTAAAAAGACCATTTCAATGATCGATGGCAGTATCATCACGGAACAACAACCTGCCTATATCGGGCATGCGCTCAGGAAGACCAATTACTACTGGTTCACCATGATGTTCAAACTTTTAGATCCAGGGGTCAACCACAAACAATTGGCAGATAGAAAGGTGAATGGAATCTCTTACAAAATAGTGGAAATGACCTTCGGTGAAAACGTTGGGGAGTCTGACGATAAATATTTACTCTATATCAATCCTGATACTTATAGAATCGACCAGTTTCTATATACCGCAAAAGGTTTTGGGGTAACGGAACCAAGTCTGATGAAGCTCAAGTACGAGAAATTTGGTGAGGTATATTTGACCACCTATCGCAAGTACGCCCCAGCTGACTGGAACGGTAATGTTGTAAAAGAGGCTTGGACGGAACAGTTCACCAAGAACGTGAAGTTCAACAATGGATTCGATTTGAACAACATCCAAAATTGATCACGAGATATTGAATAAGACCTTACAGGTAAAGGTTCTGCAAGGTTTTATCTCTAACCTAGGCAATTCGCCTTTAGAATTTCTTATAAAACAAAAATGAAAAAAATAAAAAATACAATTCTTGGGTTCTTATTCGTCATTTTGGCACAGTTGGCAATCGGACAGCAAGGCAAGGAAAAATCCAACAAAGAGATTTCCCATAGCGTGACCTATTTAGAGACCGCGCACCGAAAAATAGAGGTCAACGGTCTTTCCATTTTCTATAGGGAAACAGGTGACCCGAACAAGGAAACCATATTAATGCTACATGGTTTCCCCAGTTCTTCACACATGTACAGGGATGTAATGAAAAAGTTGGCCGCAGATTTTCATGTGGTCGCACCAGACTATCCGGGCTTTGGTTTCAGCGATGCCCCATCAACAAAAGAATATGAATACACCTTTCACAACGTGTCTTTATTGATGGATGCGTTTGTCGATAAGCTAAATATAGACTCTTTCTACATCATGATGCAAGATTATGGTGGTCCCATTGGGTTTAGAATGGCACTTCGCCGTCCAGAAAAAGTAAAGGGCTTTATTGTACAGAATGCCAATGCGTATTTCGAAGGACTCAGTGGTGAGTGGGCACAAAAATATAGTGCCCTGTTGGAGGCTAACGACGCCAAAGGCGTTCTAGACCTACAGAACTGGTGGATGTCATTGGAAGGCATAAAGGCCATGTACCTGGGTGGGGTCAAAGACCCTTCAAAAGTAGACCCCATATCGTATTTGACCGACGAAGCATTTTTGAGAAGGGAAGGCATCAATCAGATACAGGTCACTTTCTTAAATAACTATGGTAGCAACTTCGACAGATATCCTGCATGGCAGAAATACTTACGGGACCATCAACCTCCTACCCTTGTCATTTGGGGAATCCATGATAAGTTCTTCAGCGTTGAGGGTGCCAAGGCTTTCTCAAAAGACCTAAAAGATGTGGAGACCCATCTGATAGACGGAAGCCACTTTCTGCTGGAACTCCATTCCGATGTGGCTGCAAAACTTATAAAAGACTTCATTAACAGAATCTAGATACTACTATTTAAAATACACAATCATGAAAAACAATTTCAAAATACACACCATTGAAAGTGCACCAGAAGCCTCTAAACCCACTCTGCAGGCCGCCAAAAAAAAGATGGGCTTTGTGCCCAACCTAATGGCAACCATGTCAGAATCACCAGTAATGGTAGAAAGCTATCTGGCCCTTATGGGCCTCTTCGATAAATCACGTCTAAGTGAGACAGAACGCCAGATAATCTTAATGACGAACAATCGTCTGAACGGATGCACGTATTGTATGGCAGCCCATACGGCGGTATCCAAGATGGCCAAGGTAGACGAAGGCGTAATCAAGGCATTGCGCTCAGGTTCTCCATTAAATGACCCAAAGCTCGAAGCGTTAAGAAAGTTCGCCATCATCATAAATGAAACCCGGGGTTGGGCAACAGATAAACAGGTTGAGGAATTTCTTGCAGCCGGTTATACCAAAGAAACGGTTCTGGAGGTGATTGTTGGCACAGGGCTAAAAGTATTGTCAAATTACAGCACCCATGTAGCTGAGCCAGATCTTGACAAAGCCTTTGTGCCGTTGGCCTGGAGCGAGAATATGGCAATAGTTGGGGCATAATTGACCAAATATGTGAATTATGGGAACAAAACTTGCAATTGTGTACTTCAGTGGGTATGGGCATACGAAAAAGTTGGCCGAAGCCATTGCCGAAGGCATAACCTCTGTTGAGAATACAGAGTTGAAGACGTATAAAATTGATGTCGATGGAAAGATTCCTGAAACTTGGTTGGATGAACTCACAGATGCAGATGCCATCATTTATGGTTCCCCCACATATATGGGAAGTGTTGCCTGGCAGTTCAAGAAGTTTGCTGATGCCTCTGGGGCAGTTTGGGGCAAACAGGCTTGGAAAAACAAAATTGCGGGGGGGTTTACCGTTTCTGGTTCCACAAATGGGGATAAGCACTCCACAATGTCGTATTTGACCACACTGGCCATGCAACATGGTCAAATATGGGTTGGTCTGGGACTTTTATCCAGCAACAAAAAAAAGCATGGCCCCAAGGATATAAATTGGACAGGTGGGTACGCCGGTTTGTTGGCCATTGCGCCATCTGACGCCTCACCTGAAGAAGCCCCAAGAATCGGGGACATGGAAACTGCGATACTATACGGGACAAGACTTGCTGAGATCACCAATCGACTCAAATAGTAAGACTCTTGAAACCGATGACGTGTATGGTGTTTCCTTGCTCACAACTATGAAATGGTTTTTTTGATACCATCAATTGAAATAACTGACTTTCTGACCAACCCAAACAATTGGGCGTTTTGGCAATACTTTGACTTCTTGTTCAAGGGGCTGTTTATTTTACGCTTGGTAATAGTAATTCTCCCTGGTTTGATTAAGTCAATTGTCATAAAGCGCTATTTGAGAAAGGAAAAAATCTATAAAACAAACCGACCTATCAACATAATCAAAACCAAAAGCCAATATGGACGATAAAAGACTGCTTAAACCGAAATATTGGATTTCGAATTATTCAGACTTCCTTAAAGGCTATGCAATTAAAATGGTGCCCTTGCACCTTGTGGAGGACCTAGTACAGGAAACCTTTCTTTCCGCATTGAAGTCTGCACCATTTTATAAGGGCAACTCCACAGAACGTACTTGGCTAGTGGGCATTCTTAGGCACAAAATAATGGATTACTACCGGGGTATTAATACGAAAAAAGCGCTTACGAAAGAAAGAGCTATTAGGCCTGAAAATTTTAATGCCTATGTTCCCATAGAATCTAATCCCTTTAAGCTTGATAGCTCCAATCCTGAAACGTACATAATTTTAGATGACTTGGTCCAGATATTGGAAGAAGGTTTTGAATCCCTATCGGAGAACGAATCAAGGGCCATAAAGCTTAAAATAAATGGGATGAATACGAACCAGATTTGCGATAACATGAACATCAACAGGGCCTACTGTTGGCTATTGATTTCAAAGGCAAGAAGGAAGCTTAGAATATTCCTTGAGAAAAATTGGGAGAGTGGTCTAAGTTATATGCCAAATAACGTCAATTAGCTTAAATCAACGACCATATCAATCAAAAGATATGTTCAGTACATTTAATGAGACATTTTGTGTTGTCAATGATTTGCTTGCATCCTTTCTTGTGGAAATGAAGAAGCCCGCACCACTAAGTTTGTTCGAATCTCGACGGTTTTGGTCTGTTGGGTCTCTTTTGGGTCTTCAATCTCATCGACCAAATAGGTAAGGGCCGTGCTTCCAATTCTGTTCCCTGGCTGATCAATGGTAGAAAGTGCGGGATCTATAATAGTTGAGCTTCTTGAATTGCTGAAACCAACTATGGCCATATCCTTTGGAATGGAGATCTTCTGTCTTTTCAGCGCTTTTATGACCCCAATGGCGGCACTGTCCGTAATGGCAAAGACACCATCGGGCCTATGTTCGAGGCTCAAAAGAATATTGGCCATCTCTTGACCTTTTTCAAGGGAAATGTTATCCGTACTGAGAATTATTTTTTCATCTAAGGGAATATTGTATTCCTTCAGCGCCCTTTGATAACCGGCAAATCGTTTCTCAGAGTTATACGAGTTCTCAGTTTCTTTGATGATGGCTATACGACGCTTACCTGCATTGATAAGATGCTCAACAGCTGTGTATGCCGCAATTTCCTCATCGATAACTATCTGCGTACAGGGAATTTTGTCCGAAACCTTATCAAAAAGCACCAATGGTATTTGTTCCAGGATACTGAGAATATCATCAATCGATTTGGTTGTTCTCGCTAGGGACATTAAAATGCCATCAACACCAAATTGCATCATAGTGCGCAGCATTTCTGATTGTTTGCCCTCTTCGTTTTTAGACTCTGAAATAATGACCCTATATCCCATTTTTTCACCTTCTTCAAGAATTCCTTTTAGAATAGTTGTCGTAAAATAATGGGAAACATTGGGGACGATCACCCCAATGATATGGCTTCTATGTGTTCTAAAACCTTTGGCAAAAATATTTGGGGCATAGTTTAATTTGCGTGCCAATTTCTTGACCCTCTTGACCGTTGCCTCACTGATATCGGGGTGGTCGTTCAGTGCCCGTGAAACTGTCGAGGTCGACAGTGAAAGCCGTTCGGCGAGTTGTTTCAGTGTAATCTGGCCTCTCTTTGTCATTTAGGAGTTCTTTTTGCTTAAAAACTAAAAGTACAAATCTTCCGCAAACGTTCCCGCAAACGTTTGCATATGTTTTTTGCAATTTTTTTGTAAAACCATTGTGGTATTCAAATAATTTCATCCAAAGAAATTAACTATTCGAAAAAAATAGCTCTTCTGACTTAAAAAACCTTAATCATGAAAAAACTAATTTTTACCGCTATCGGACTTCTTATCGGAACTGGTGCAGTTGCGCAGACCGATATCGCCGGTACGGTCGTGGACAACGCCGGTGTTCCGGTACTTGGTGCGAATGTACTTATTGTAGGCACCACCGAGGGAACAACAACAGACTTTGATGGAAACTTCATTTTGACCACCGATTTGACAGGTAGTCAAACGATTCGCTTCTCATTTATAGGATTTTCGCCTGTATCGGAAGCCGTGAATCTAGATGGAACCCCCATAAATCTTCAGATTGTATTGGAGGAAAGTGGTCAACAGCTCGATGAGGTCGTTCTGTCGGCTTCAAGCACATTTAGGTCGCAGAAGCAGGCTCCCTTGTCAATTAGCTCAAAGAAAATAGCTGAAATCACCAAACTTTCCGCGAACAGCCAGGCAGATATCTTAAGGGATGTTCCCGGTATTACTGCCGAAGGTGGTGGTGGTGAAACTGCGACCAACCTATTCGTACGTGGTTTACCATCTGGCGGACAGTATGTTTTTAATCCGTTGCAGTATGATGGAATGCCCTTGATGAGCACTTTTGGATTGAATTCTTCGGCACATGATGTGTACGCAAGGCCCGATATCGGTTTTAAAGGGGTGGAATTTGTAAGAGGTGGTGCTGCCGTCTTGTATGGTGCCGGTTCTGTAGCCGGTCTTATCAACTACACCAGCAAAACCGGTGACACCAATCCCGGCAATGTCATCAATTTCGAATGGGGAAGCAGGGGACGATTAAAGACAGACTTCTACACAGGTGGCAGACTTGGAGGTGAAGATTCAAATACTTTTTATGCATTTACTGGATTTGTTAGAAAAGATGATGGCCCCATTGAAACCGGTCTGACTACCAGGGGCGTCCAATTTAGGGGCAATATTAAAAAGCGATTTGAAAGAGGCACTTTTACGGTTCATGCACAGTACATTGATGACAATGCACAATTCTTTTTGCCCTTGCCCCTTAGTGGAGACTCACGGGAAAGAATTGCCGGAAACGATGGCGAAGATGTTGAGCAATTACTTTCTGGCGAATTGGCCGAAACGTCATTTTTGACTCCAGGTGGGGTCTACAAGAGCCCCATAGAAGACGGTGTTTATACCAAAGGCGGATACATCATGGGTGATTTCATATACAATTTCAGTGACCGTCTGAGGTTTAAATCGAAAATCCGTTATGCCAACTATGAACACAATTTTGCTTTATACGTCGGTGGTAACGGCGATTTCGGCAACCCGATTTCCCTATCCAATTATATTGCCCAAGTAGCTCCTGACAATACCGGATTTGATGCCACCTATCAAGGTGGAAGCGGAGAACAGATAAGCGGAAATGATTTGGTGGTCGAAAACCTTCATGTCGATCGTTTAAGGCCAATGACCGATTATTCAGGGGACGCCAATTTGATCTTTAATTCTGCCAACGGTTACCATACCTTCACATTGGGTACCTATTTGGCCAGAACCGAAGCGGAAGATGTCAATTTTCAATACCGGGTTCTTTCTGAATTCAACAACAATCCCAGATTGGTGAACTTGAGCTATACCGATGCAGTTGGTGGTAACGTGATTTATTCGGAGGGGGGTATCTACAATCGAATTGGTATGACCTCCAACAGATTTTTGTCACAAAGTAGAACTGCTTTTTACTTGACCGACGAGATGATTTTTGACAGATGGCGATTTGATGTGGGGCTAAGGATTGAACACACCACAGGTACATTTAATAACGGGGGATTGGAAGAAACCCAGGTTTACGATAATGCGGAGCTGACACCTGAATTGGCAAATGTAAGATTTGCGGATGGCAGCTTTACAACTGCAGAGATCGAGGACACGGATTGGGCCGTTTCATTGGCAGGGTTATATGAATTATCTGAGTCGACCAATCTATATGCCAACTTCTCAAAGGGGTTTTTCTGGCCCCAGCAGCGAGGTTTCGTGCCAACTCCGGGAATCCGTGAATCAAATTATGAGGGCGAGACCATTATTCAGGGTGAGGCGGGAGCAAAGTTTGGTACTCCCAAATTCTCGGGTTCCATAGCAGGGTACTATGTAACCTTGCGAGATCGTATTCGAATAGATCAAGCAATCGTAAATGGGCAACTGGAAGACCAGGCGAGAAGTGAACAAACCACCTCCACTGTAGGTTTGGAAGCCTCTTGGTTGTACCGATTTGATGATAGTTTCAGCTTGAACGGAACAGCTACCTATCAAAATCATGAAATCACCAAAAATGAAACCACCAATCTTCTCACCGGAGAGGTAACCACTATTAACGAAGGTAATGAGATTGGACGTCAACCCAATTTTTTGGGAAGTCTAGGACTTAACTATGATGACAGAAAGTTTGATGCAAACTTTACACTGAACCATACTGGAAGCAAGTTCACCGATGATGGCAACAATGTAGAACTTGATGCCATAACCATTGCCAGATTGGGAGCAGGCTATACGTTCAGAACCGAAGATGTAAATTCTGTTCGTCTTGGTTTTTCAGTCTTCAACCTATTTGATAGTGATGGGTTGACGGAGGGTAACCCGAGGGCAGGTATTGGAGGTCAGGTAGATGATGGTGATTTTTTCTTTGGGAGACCAATATTGCCCAGAAGATTTTTCCTCACGGCAACATTTAATTTCTAGACCAGAAAACATAGTTTGAGTTAGTTTATTTAAGTTTAGTTCCGCTGGCGGTAATGATCACCGCCAGTGTGTTTTTAAACCTGTGATCAAATAATGAAAGAAGCCATGTTACAAGGGGCAAAACAAGTGTTGGACAACAATTTCCAACAAGATGGGTTCACCATTCCCAGCAAGGGGCTGTATCCTTTTCAATGGAAATGGGATTCGGGCTGGATTGCAATCGGTCTTGCCCATTACGATATTGAACGGGCCAAAACCGAGATAAGGACATTGTTGGATGCCCAATGGGAGAATGGGTTTATCCCCCACATCATCTTCCACAATGAAAGCGACACCTATTTTCCAGGACCCGACTTTCATAAATCAGAGCTGCATCCACTTTCACATAAAAAGTATAGGTCCACGGGGATGACACAGCCACCAATTACCGGGTTCGTGCTCCAGGAAATGTACAGGATTGCCAAGGATAAGGAAGATATGATGAACTTCATCAAGGAACAAATTGATAAAGTATATCAAAACCATGTCTATTTTTACACCAATAGGGATCCACTTGATGAGGGGTTGGTATACATCTACCACAATTGGGAATCCGGCACGGACAATTCCCCGATATGGGATGACATCTGGGATACCATGAATCCACCAAAGTATACTTTTGAACGGAGGGATACGACCCACGTAGATCTTTCCCAAAGACCATCAAAAAGGGAATATGACCACTACTTATACCTGATTGACATCGCCAAACACCATAGCTATGATGATGGGAAAATTGCCGAATTCTCACCCTTTCTGGTGCAGGATCCGTTATTCAACGCCATGTTGATAAAGTCTAATTCAGCTTTGTTGGAACTTTATGATCTGATTGGTGGCAATGATGCAAAAAAGGCCCTTTTGAAACAATGGCAGAAAAAAAGTATTGCCAATTTTAACGATAAGCTTTATGATTTGGAGTTGGGGGCATATGTACACTATGACCTTCGAAATGATAGGCCTATACGGTACCTGTCATCATCATCGTTCACACCATTATATTCAGGTATTCCAGACAAAAAAAAATTGGAGGGTATGGTAACGGCCTTGATCGAAAGGTTTGGGGGTGACGACAAATATCTCTGTGCGTCTTTTGACCCAACACATGAGCGGTTCAATCCGAGAAAATATTGGCGCGGCCCAGTTTGGATCAATGTAAACTGGATGCTTTATCATGGCCTAAAGAATTATGGATACCCAGAACTTGCCAATCGTGTGAAAAGCGACACCCTGGAATTGATTCAGAAAAACGGTTTTTTTGAATATTTCGATTGCAGAAAAGAAAATCTTGATACGGATAGTAGTGGTTATGGGGGTGATAACTTTTCGTGGAGCGCCGCCCTGGTCATCGATTTATTGACTGAAGAAAATACTTAACTACAAATGACACTTGACTTTTCAGCAAATTATGTTTTGCAAAATGCAAGGGCTAGACTCGAGCCTTTACAGGAAAAGCATATTGCCGAATTGGAAAGTATTGCCAAGGAGATGGAAATTTGGACTTATTTTTTAGGAAGGTCAGACGGAGGCAAGAACTTTCCCCATTATATCAAAGATGCCATTTTGTCAAGAAAAAATGGAAAGGAGTACCCATTTGCGGTTTTTGACAAACAAAATGGCAAGTATGCAGGATCTACCCGCTTTTTTGAATATGCCAAAGACTTGGAGACCATTAGACTGGGATATTCTTGGTACGGCATTGAATTTAGAGGTACCAAGCTCAATAAAAACTGCAAATTTTTAATGTTTCAATTCGCCTTTGAAAAATTGGGCTTGGAAAGAGTGGGTTTGGGCGCGCATGAAGAAAACAAAATCAGTCTTTCAGCAATGCAAAGTGTGGGTTGCAAAATCGAAGGACGAATACGCAATGCCTTTCCCTCCATAACTGGCCACGGAAGGTCTGATGCAGTACTTCTGGGCGTTTTGAAGCAAGAATGGTTCAAAGGGACTGGACATCAACTAAAAGAAAAACTATGAATTATCTTGATTATATCATTATTGTGGTCTATCTCGCTGGATTTCTGGGCATAGGCTATCTTTTCAAAGAGAACAAAACCTCAGGTGACTATTTTTTGGGAGGTCGTAGCATGGGCTGGTTACCCCTTAGCCTATCAACGATGGCAACACAGCTTTCGGCCATAAGCTTTATTTCAGCCCCTGCTTTTGTGGGCCTAAAGCAAGGTGGTGGACTACAGTGGTTGACCTATGAATTTGGCGTACCCCTGGCGATGGCCTTTCTGATGGTCGGTCTTATCCCCACGCTTTACAAATCTGGAATCGTAAGTGTGTACGAATATCTTGAAAAGCGATTTGATGCCTCTTCCCGCCTGCTCATTAGCTTTGTTTTTCAAATTAGCCGATCGGTGGCAACAGGTGTCATGGTCTATACCATGGCCCTGATTCTGCAAGCAACGGTCGGGGTGGATTTTTGGATTTCCATTTTGATAATTGGGGTCATCACGCTGATATATTCATATCAAGGGGGGATGAAAGCCGTAATCTGGGGTGACGTCATTCAAATGATTATCCTCTTTTTGGGTATCATTATCTGTTTGATATATGGTATCAGTGAGCTAGGGGGATGGGGAAACTTTTTGATAAACGTGGACAGCGAACGGATTACCGCAGTTAGCTTCGACAAATGGGGGTTTAACAATGCCGATAAAGATGATGAATTCGGATTTTGGCCTATGGTCATCGGAGGTTTTTTTCTATATGCTTCTTACTACGGTACCGATCAAACCCAATCACAAAGGCTATTGTCGTCCAAAGGGATGCCAACCATAAAAAAGCTGCTATTGGCCAATGGCCTGTTCCGCTTTCCATTAACGTTGACCTATTGTATCATGGGGCTGGTACTGGGTACGTTGTTTTTCCAGGAGATTGGCTTTCAAGAGTCATTGGATGAAGTTTATCAAACCAACATAAGCTCTTTGGAGGGCAAGAGGGAAGATCTCATGGTGCCTGTTTTCATCTTGAAATATTTACCCAATGGAATCATAGGCATTTTGATAGTGGCCATTATGTCGGCCGCCATGTCATCATTAAGTTCTACTGTGAATTCGCTTTCTGCGGTGACCATGGAGGATTTTGTAAAGCGTTTTAGGCCGAACATGTCCAACAAGGGCTATGTGCTCAATTCACGCCTATTCTCTCTATTTTGGGGTTTGGTGTGCCTTTTCTTTGCATTTTTTGCCGGAAGCATTGAGGGAACCGTCATTGAGGTCATCAACAAGGTGAGCTCGGTATTCTATGGTCCAATATTGGCTGCATTCGCACTGGCGATATTGACAAAAAAAACCCATGCACTTGGAGCCAACATCGGAATAGTTGTTGGAGTTTTGTTCAATATGTACCTATGGCTCTACGTTCCCCAAGTTTTTTGGTTTTGGTGGAATGCCATAGGCTGTGTGGTTACAGTTCTGGTTGCCATGTTGTGTAGTCGATTGATAAGGCATGAGGTAAACGAAGGGCTACAAGTGGTGTATTCGGCCAGTAAGAAAGAGGTGGCACTGTTGATAGGTTATTTTGTCCTCATTGTATTGGCAAGTTTGTCCATGCCTCATATTTTAGGTTGATTTTCCCAATAAATGAAGTTTATAATCGCACCAGACAAGTTCAAAGGCTCGCTCACTGGATTTGAGTTTTGCAAAGCTGTTCGCAATGGTCTTCGAGAGGTCTTCAAAGATGCTGAAATCATAGACAAACCGTTGGCCGACGGAGGCGATGGCACTATGGAAGTGGTCAGTCACTACCTGAATGCAGAAGTTTTCAGGAAAGAAGTAAGCGACCCGTTGTTCCGATCAATTGAGGCTTCCTATGCCTATTCAAAGGAGACAGGAATCGCCTATATTGAAATGGCAGAAGCCTCGGGCATGAGGCTGCTGTCAGAAGATGAAATGAATTGCAGGTACACCACAACGCAGGGTGCCGGGGAGCTCATTGCAGATGCCATTTCACGTGGGGCCAAAGAAATTATATTGGGAATAGGTGGGAGCGCCACTAATGATGGGGGCATGGGTATGGCCAAAGCTTTGGGATATCGCTTTATGGATGAGAATGGCGTGGAATTGAGGCCTGTAGGGGAAAATCTGATCAATGTCCATCGAGTATCATGTAACAATGCCAAAGCATTCTTGAAAGATATCAGTTTTAAGATAGCATGTGACGTGAAGAATCCGTTATATGGTCCAAATGGGGCGACAAGGGTCTATGCCCTGCAGAAGGGTGCATCAAAAAATGATGTTGAGATTCTTGAGCATGGAATGAAAAAATATGCTGGTATTCTGAAAAAGCAGTTCGGCATTGATGTTCAAAAGATACCTGGCTCTGGTGCCGCCGGAGGCATGGGTGCCGGGGCCTTTGTTTTTCTAAACGGCAGATTGACCCAAGGAATCGACTTGATCAAGGAGATTGCCAATTTTGATACGGCCATTGAGGGGGCCGATTGGATCATCACAGGTGAAGGCAAGTTGGATGCACAAACCCTGTCCGGGAAAACCATAAATGGAGTGCTGAAATCAGCGAAGCGACGGGAAATACCGGTAGCCGCATTTTGCGGTGTAATTGAGATTCCAAAAGAAAAAGCCAAATCAATTGGAATAACTTATCTGGTCGGTGTTTCGGAAGGAATACCTGACATCAAACAAGCGTTGGTATCTGCCTTCAACAATGTCAAAAAAGCTGCTCAAAAGTTTGGCGAACATTTGAATTCAATAGATTTATGAAATCGTATCCATGACAATTTGAGCCAACTGCAGGGATGAAATAGCGTGTCTTGGTGCCCAACGCCGTACTTCTAAGGCTTGCGAAGCGATTCGCATGAAGCGAATTTTTTGATTCTCATGGGGTATTTATGCATCAAGCAACAATGCCCAACATTGTGAATCAACGTTTGCAATGCCTGAATTCAACTCGTTCCATAAAAGGTCTATTATCGAAACTATTAAATGAGACCAGAAATGAGACACCATAGCTATAGAAAACATGCTCTTGCATTTTTGTCTTAGCAAACGGCTCATGCATAGGGAAATTTGCCATATAACAAAAGAATAAAAAATCGTTTGGCGAGAAGTTTGTTATATAAAAGTGAATAGTTGCTTTCACATAACCTAAACGTTAACAAAACAGTATAATTGGCTGATTTTTATCATTGTAGACCTGGGTTTTCAGGAATATTTTTAAACATCAAAAAACTTGAAAATCATGAGAGCCCTTATATGCCTTTTTTTCTTTTTGTCTTTGATTGTTTCAAATGCACAAGATACCGATGAGCAAACAATAAAAACAACTGTCGGTTTTGAACTGGACGCCGTACCATATATATTCAATGGGTATTATGGTTCGGTCTGGGTCGGTCATAATCATTTTAGATATAGAGCAGTAATTACAAACATAGATACGCCAGACTTTATCTTGGAAGATGGTTTTACCAATAATGAAATTAGAGTGTATGCTGCCATTGTAGATTATTTTTTTAAACCTGATTTCAAAGGTTGGTGGATCGGGCCCGGTTTGGAGTATTGGGACGCTGAGATACAGACCGATGCAGAATTGGAAACGGCAGAATACAACAATATTATATTCACTCTCGGTGGAGGGCATGTCTGGAAATTTTATAAGAATTTTTATTTGAACCCATGGGCAGCAGTACATCTTAGGGTTGCGGGCGACAAAGAAGTAAGGGTAGATCAAAGCACGTTTGAAACTCCACTAATGATACCTGAAGTTTCACTTAAACTGGGTTGGCATTTTTAGTCTTAAGGGCTAAGATTGTGAAATGGCCAAACGAAATAAAACGGATTGAACTGGAAAAAATAGTCCCTTCCACGCTACTTCAACCTATACAAAAACGGCCCGCCTTTTGCACCTGGTTTCTTTTTTTCGGTATTGACCAAGACATCCATTTGAAAAATTCGTTTTCTAAAATTTCTTCTATCCAGCTTTATATCCAAGATATCCTCGTATAGACTTTGAAGTTCCTGTAACGTAAATGTCTTTGGCAAAAGTTCTCCTACAATAAGCTTATGTTTTAAGTTGTTTCGAACAAAAGAATAGGCTTCCTTGATTAGCTTTTCATGGTCGTAGCCAAATTTTTCTGGAAGCTTATCCACATCGAACCAGTCTATTCTTGTAACATTGTCTCGTAACGCCAACGGATGGTTTTCGGGTTTGACAAGGGCATAGAAACAAACAGTGATGACCCTTTTTAAAGGATGTCTATCCATTGCGGAATAGGTTTTTACCTGCTCAAAATGGATATCCCTAAACCCAGTTAGGGCAAACAGGACTTTTGCAGCGCAGTCTTCAATGGTTTCATTGGCTTCCATAACACCCCCGGGAATATGCCAATGGTCCTTATAATGGCCAAATGACCTTTTGATCAATAGTATCTTGAGTTTTCCATCGACATATCCAAAAACGGTTATATCTGCGGTAATGGAGCATTCGAAAGAATTTAATTTGACCTGGATATTCTGTAATTCTTCTTGTTTTGTCACTTTTCCAGCGATTTTTTGACTTTTACGTTAAAGTTAAAAATAATGGTATTTTTATAACTGTGTAAAAAACACGCAGAAAATGGATTTCTTAAATTAAGCCAGTTGTTTTTCCAAAAAACCAATGGGATGCCTAAATGAAAATCCCTAAATATAAAGAATTGGAAAGCAAGGTTGTAATGGCGAATTTAAAAAGAAAACCAACGGCAATTATAAGTGAGCCATGGCCAATCCGATCAGAACGGGCGTTTTATCATTTGGTTTATCCGGAACAGTTTTTCATTCCCCTTTTCTAAACGAACACCCCGGTTTTGAGTTAACGGGCATAGTCGAAAGAACCATAAAAAAAGCCCATAAGAGTTACCCTAAAATAAGAAGCTATGATTCTGTAACCGCAATCATTGAAGATGCAGATATTGAATTGATAATTGTAAATACGCCCAATAGTACTCATTTTGCTTTTGCATCGCAGGCGCTCAAAGCGGGAAAACATGTTGTGTTGGAAAAGCCTTTTACCATTACCTCCAAAGAGGCAAAGAAACTGTTTGCCTTGGCCTTAGAGAACGACCGTTGTATCATGCCCTATCAAAATAGGCGGTATGACAGTGATTTTTTGTCTGTGAAACAGGTAGTGGAGTCTGGTAAGCTGGGAAATTTGATCGAGGCACATTTCCGGTACGATAGATATCGGTATGCCATAGGAACGAACATTGCCAAAGAAACAAACGTGCCCGGTTCGGGAGTACTTTACAATCTGGGGCCTCACCTTTTAGACGGAGTTATTTCACTTTTTGGTGTCCCTGAAAAATGGAAAAAAACGATGGGACAATTTCGACCGGGTACGCTGGTGGATGATTACGCGCATATACATCTTAGCTATCCCGATAATCTACAGGTTCATATCACCACCAGTCTACTCGTAGCCGACCCGGGACCTGCATTTGTAATCTATGGAACCAAGGGCTCTTATAAAAAGAATCGAGCCGATGTGCAGGAACAACAACTGATGATGGGCATGAAACCTAAAGATTTACGGTATGGCATTGAAGAGCCCGATCAAAAGGGAATACTTACCCTGATAAGTGAAGCGGGAGAAAAAAACCAAACTGAAGTGGTATCAGAACGATCCTCTTATATCGATGTCTTCGAAGATGTGTACCAGACCATTAGAAAAGGAAGGCCCTATCCGGTAACTGAAACCCAGATCATACAACAGTTGGAAATTTTGGAGGCCTGAGAAATAAGGGCAGTAAGACAAATGTTTGGCCCCAGCTGATTAAAAAATGATGGCCAAAGTAGATTTTTATTGGGGGATACTACATCAAAAAAGTTAACGAGCGATCCGATCAGGCAAGTTATGGATAACCCCAATTTTATTGAAATCAAACCCAAAACCATACGATGGTAAAAGACATGACTTTCAATGGTTCGGCTTAAAAGTCTAGTGCTTTTCTTGATTCTGTATTTTTTTAAGGGATATATTGGCTTTTTAACATTCAGGGATCAATAAAATCCATATATTTACAACCGTGTAAAAAATACACAGAAAACAAAAATACTTTTCGATAACCAAAAACCGGTTGCTTAAATCCATGGAAAATCCTAGATATGTAGAATTACAAGATCAGGTTGTAGTCATTACGGGTGGAGGTGGAATTTTGTGCAGTGCCATCGCTACGGCCTTTGCCGATCAAGGCGCAAAACTGGCGATATTGGACTTAAAAAAGGAATCGGCAGAGGTGGTTGCTGAACAAATCCGTCAGAAAGGCGGGGAGGCAATTGCCGTTCAAGCGGATGTTCTTAGTCAAGAAAGCCTGCAAATGGCGTACGAAAAGGTCACAGAACACTTTGGGCCATGCAATATACTGGTCAATGGAGCGGGCGGAAATCATCCGTCAGGCACCACAAGCAATCCTTACTTGCTTGAAGAAGATCTAACGAGTACCGTGGAAGACCTGAAGACTTTTTTTGATTTGGATATTGAGGCAATTCAATTCGTGTTCAACCTAAATTTTATAGGGACACTTTTGCCCACCCAGATTTTTTCAAAGGCCATGGTAGGGGGCAAGGGATGCAATGTTTTGAATATCTCGTCAATGAATGCCTTTACCCCTTTGACGAAAATACCCGCATACAGCGGTGCAAAGGCCGCTGTTTCCAATTTTACACAATGGTTGGCGGTTCATTTCTCTAAAGTTGGGATTCGTGTAAATGCCCTGGCTCCGGGCTTTTTTCTTACGGACCAGAACAGGGCGCTATTGACCAAGGAAGATGGCGAATTAACACCTAGGGGAGCGACCATTATCGATCAAACCCCGATGGGTCGCTTTGGTGATCCCGAAGATCTTGTTGGTACTGCGTTATGGCTCTGTAGTAATCAATCAAAATTTGTGACGGGCGTAGTAGTTCCAATTGATGGGGGGTTTAGTGCCTTTAGTGGTGTTTGAAAGCGCATTACAATATAGTTGAACAATGAAGTATGCTGATTTATGGGTTTAGAACAAACATGGCGATGGTATGGCCCTAAAGATCCGGTTTCCCTTTTAGATATTAAGCAAGCGGGGGCCACCGGTATAGTGACCGCGCTTCACCATATACCAAACGGTGAAGTTTGGCCCATAGCTGAAATTATAAAAAGAAAGCAACAGATTGAAAAGGCCGGACTGAGTTGGTCGGTGGTTGAGAGCATACCTGTACATGAAGATATAAAGAGACGATCGGGTGAATACATAAAGTATTTGGCAAATTATAGAACGAGCATCAAAAACCTCGGTGAGTGCGGTATAGATACGGTCTGCTATAATTTCATGCCCGTATTGGACTGGACCCGCACAGATCTGTCGTATAGATTGAATGATGGATCTTTCGCATTGCGTTTTAACGCGGCCGAGTTTGCTGCCTTTGAACTCTTCATTTTAAAACGTCCTGGTTCAGAAGATTGCTATACCAAAGAAGAATGGGCCATGGCCAAATTCGCGTACAAAAGGATGGACGATGGTAATCGTACCAAACTTTCCAAAAATATTATCGCTGGATTACCTGGTTCAGAGGAAGGATATTCCCTCAAGGAGTTTCAGTCAGTGTTGGATACGTATAACGGAATAACAGAACACGATTTACGCCAAAACCTCCATGATTTCATTAAGGCTATTGCCCCGGTCGCTGAGGAAGCTGGGGTCTTGATGGCCATACATCCTGACGATCCGCCTTTTCCAATTCTCGGACTTCCAAGGGTGGTTAGTACCGAAAGCGATGCAATGGAATTATTGTTGGCCCACGACAGCCCCAATAATGGGCTATGCTTCTGTACGGGATCGTACGGTGTCAGGGCAGATAATGATTTGACGGGCATGGCCAAGCGGTTGGCGAGCAGGATCAATTTTATTCACCTGAGAAGCACAAAAAGGGACGAAGCCGGAAATTTTTATGAAGCGGATCACCTCGCCGGTGATGTAGACATGTATGGGGTGATGAAAGAATTGCTTTTAGAACAGCAGAAAAGAATGGCCGAAGGCAGAAAAGACCAGCGTATGCCCATGCGCCCCGATCATGGGCATCAAATGTTGGATGATATCCATAAAAAAACCAATCCGGGCTATTCGGCAATTGGACGTTTACGGGGCCTTGCCGAATTGAGGGGTTTGATGTACGGAATTGAAAAATCTTTAGTGTGATGGCGTTTATAACCGAAAACTTTTTACTTGAGACCGCACAGGCCGAAGAATTGTACCACGGTTATGCAAAAGAAATGCCCATTATCGATTACCACAACCACCTGTGTGCAGCGCAAATGGCCAATGACCATCAGTTCAAAAATATAACTGAGGCCTGGTTGGCCGGAGACCACTATAAATGGAGGGCTATGCGAACTTTGGGGATTGATGAAAATTACATTACCGGTGATGCAACTGACGAAGAAAAATTCCAAAAATGGTCAGAAACAGTGCCCTATACACTCAGAAACCCCTTGTATCACTGGACACATTTGGAACTACAGCGCTACTTTGGCATTGACGACCTGCTCACGGGCGCAAACGCAAAGCGGGTATTTCAAGACACCAAAGAACAATTGCAAGAGAAAAAAAATAGTACCATAGGGTTATTGCGACAGCTTAACGTAGAGGTGGTGTGTACCACCAACGACCCAATTGAAAAATTGGAGCACCATCGAAAGGCTTCCCTTAATGGTATCATGCCAAAAATGCTTCCCACATTCAGACCTGATAAATTGTATGCCATAGAAGATCATGATGCCTATAAGCTTTACTTAGCGCATTTAAGCGAGGTATCGGGCATTCAAATAAAATCCTATCATGATTTAATAGCGGCGGCTAAGGAAAGGATGGCCCATTTCAGTCAAAATGGCGGATGTCTTTCCGATCACGGATTGGAACAGCTACATTACTTTGAGATGAAGTCATTTGACATTGAGGTACTTTTCAAAAAAGTTATCGACGGGCATCGGTTACAGGTAGATGAGGTCAACTACTTCAAGTTTGAGACATTGATACACCTTTGCCGTGAATACCATAAGCATGGTTGGGTACAACAATTTCACTTGGGGGCCCTTCGCAACACCAATGAAAGAAAAATGGCCCAACTTGGGCCAGATACAGGGTTTGATTCTATGGGAGATTTCCCGCAGGCCTTAGGTCTTGCCAAATTTCTAAATCTGCTAGACAGTACAGATCAATTGGCAAAGACGATACTTTATAATTTAAATCCCGCTTACAATGAAGTCTTTGCCACAATGGCCGGCAATTTTAATGATGGTACGGTCAAGGGTAAAATACAATTTGGTTCGGGATGGTGGTTTTTAGATCAATTGGATGGTATGGAAAGGCAGTTAAATGCCCTATCCAATATGGGGTTGTTGAGTTGTTTTGTTGGAATGCTTACCGATTCTAGAAGTTTTCTTTCCTTTCCAAGACATGAGTACTTCAGAAGGCTTTTGTGCAACATTTTAGGGAATGACATCAAGAAAGGACTGATCCCAAATGATATGCCATATTTAGGTAGTTTAGTGCAAGATATCTGCTATACAAATGCGAAAGATTATTTTAATTTCAACTTAAGACCAAATAAAATTGAAAATCAACAGAATGAAAAAAGTTATAACGTTCGGTGAAATCATGTTGAGACTTGCACCTCAGGGTTTTCTGAGGTTTTCCCAAGCCAACAATTTTGATGTCGTCTACGGGGGCGGTGAATCAAATGTTGCCGTTTCATTGGCAAATTATGGTATTCCGGTTGATTTCGTGACCCGTTTGCCCAAAAATGATATAGGGGAATGTGCGCTTATGGAAATGCGAAAACGGGGAGTAGGTACGGATAATATCATTTTTGGGGGCGACCGATTGGGCATTTATTTTTTGGAGACCGGGGCAGTGAGCCGGGGCAGTAAGGTAATCTATGATAGGGCGCATTCTGCAATGGCGGAAATACAGCAAGGGATGGTAGATTGGGAGAGTGTATTTACCAATGCGCAATGGTTTCATTGGACGGGTATAACCCCGGCAATATCGCAAGGTGCGGCCGACGCCTGCCTAGAAGCGGTAAAGGTGGCCAAATCAAAGGGCATGACCATTTCTACCGATTTGAATTATAGAAAAAAGTTATGGAAGTACAATGGCGACAGAGAAGCGATAATGACCGAACTTACCTCATATTGTGACATCGTTTTGGGCAATGAAGAAGATGCAGAGATGCATTTTGGCATCAAGCCACTAGGCTTGGACATTACAAAGCAGGGCGCAGATGTAAAAGCAGAGGCATTTTTGTCCGTTTGCCAACAAATGATGGAGAAATTCCCGAATGCCAAAAAGGTGATAACGACATTGAGAGGTTCCCTATCGGCATCCCATAATACTTGGGCGGGTGTACTGTATGATGGAAAGACCATGTACCAATCCCCCCAGTATCAAATCACGCATATTGTTGATAGGGTCGGTGGCGGTGATTCTTTTATGGGCGGGTTGATATACGGGTTATTGACATATCCACAAGATGATCAAAAGGCATTGAACTTTGCCGTGGCCGCTTCTTGTCTGAAGCATACCATAAAAGGAGATGCCAATTTGGTCACCGTAGCGGAAGTGGAAAAATTGATGGGTGGTGATGCTTCGGGCAGGGTTGCTAGATGAATTATGTAAGTTGGTTAGGGCATCGGTGGGGATTTTCCTGGTAATGCATTAAAAACAAAGATTATGGCACGGTTTTCTAGAATAGAGGTTTTTACTACAATGAAGAAAATAGGAATGGTTCCCCTATTCTATCATTCAGATATTGAACTGGGCAAAAAGGTGTTGAAAGCCTGTTATGATGGCGGAGCTCGAATTATGGAATTCACGGCCAGGGGAGACTTTGCTTTTGAAGTATTCGCTGAACTTAACAAATATGCCATCAAAGAACTGCCAGATATGATCATGGGTGTAGGTTCTATAACCGATGCCGGTGCAGCAAGTCTTTTTGCACAGATGGGCGCAAACTTTGTGGTAACCCCATCTTTGAGGGAAGACATAGCAATAGTCTGCAATCGCAGAAAATTGCTTTGGTCCCCGGGCAGTGGTTCTTTGACCGAGATCAATAGGGCAGAGGAATTAGGTTGCGAGCTTATCAAACTCTTCCCGGGATCGACCTATGGCCCGGGGTTCGTAAAGGCAATAAAAGGCCCCCAACCTTGGACCAACATCATGCCAACAGGAGGCGTGAGCACTGATGAATCGAACCTCAGGGCTTGGTTTGATGCCGGAGTAACCTGTGTCGGCATGGGGTCAAAACTGATTTCCAAAGAGATTCTGGCGCAAAAAGATTTTGGGGGCCTACAGAAAAAAGTGGCCGCCACCTTGGAAATAATAACCAAAATAAGAAAGTAAGGCAGTGAAGAAAGTCTTGACCATTCTTTTGTCTTTGTCCCTGCTTCCGTTGGGAGGTTGCAAAGAAACCACCAATGTCAGAACCTTACGGTTGGCCCATGGTCTGGATGTCAACCATTCTGTACATAAGGCCATGGTAAAAATGGGAGAGGATTTGAAAGAAAATTCAAAGGGCAAGCTTCAGCTTGAAATATATCCCAACCAACAGTTGGGCACAGAGCGCCAAACTTTGGAACTGTTACAGATTGGAAGCTTGGATATGACAAAGGTTTCCGTGGCGGTTCTTGAAAATTTTGCCCCCAAATCCAAAATTTTGGGACTCCCTTACCTTTTCAGGGACAGAGAGCACTCATTTAAGGTTTTAGATGGCCCCATCGGTCAAAAAATCTTGGACGATGGTCAACAATATTGGCTAAAAGGTTTGGGATTTTATGATGCAGGAAGCCGTAGCTTTTATACGAAAAAGAAACCCGTGATGCATCCAGATGATTTAAAGGGACTAAAGATACGGGTGATGGAAAGTATAACCGCAATGGATATGGTTCGAAGTATGGGCGGGTCACCAACTCCCATCTCATGGGGAGAAATCTATACTTCACTGCAGCAGGGTGTGGTCGACGGTGCAGAAAACAATCCCCCCAGTTTTTATTTGTCAAGACATTACGAGGTCTGTAAATATTACACATTGAACGAACATACCTTTTCTCCCGATGTCATAATCGCCAGTACCCATTTATGGAACATATTGTCTGAAGAAGAAAGAACCTGGTTGAAAAGGGCCGTTGAAAGTTCTATAGTTTACCAAAGGAAATTGTGGGCCGATGCAGAGGCGACGGCTTTAAGTGAAGTGCAAAAAGCCGGGGTAGAGGTCATAAGACCAAATAAGGTGCCTTTCTCCAAAAAGGTCCAGGAATTATATCAAAATTACAGTGAAAATGAAGAATTGTACCAACTGATCCAACAAATAAAAGACCATTGAACGGTTATGGGACTCCGAAATAGAATAGACAGAATACTGGCTACCACTTTGGTAGTTATTATGGGCGTCATGGTAGTTAATGTGCTTTGGCAGGTCTTCAGTCGCTATGTGCTGGGTGTGCCAAGTTCATTCACAGATGAACTTGCACGTTATCTTATGATCTGGATAGGAATTCTGGGGGCAGCTTATGTGTCGGGCCGTAATATGCATGTTGCCATCAATGTGCTCCCTTCAAAATTGCATTCAAAAACCCAACAAAAACTGAAACAGGTCGTACGTGTGATCATTATTTTGTTCTGCTTTTTTGCGATGGTCATTGGTGGGGTTAGATTGGTCTATGTCACCTATGTACTTGAACAGTATTCACCGGCACTGAAACTTCCTTTGGCATTGGTGTATTTGGTAATTCCGTTAAGTGGTCTTGTCATAATTTTTTACAAAGTGTCTGACATCATGAAAAACTGAACCTGTGGAATATATACCGATACTGATATTGATTTTGAGTTTTGTAGGCCTTTTGGCCATAGGCACACCTGTGGCATGGAGTATTGCAATTTCCGCCTTGCTCACCATATTGGCCAGCATCCCGACCATTCCTGCATTTACTACCATATCACAGCGTATGGCCACTGGCTTGGACAGTTTTGCACTATTGGCCATACCGTTCTTTATACTCTCGGGAGAATTGATGAACAAAGGGGGCATCGCCCACCGACTTATCGCATTTGCCAAGACCTTGGTGGGGGCACTACCGGGCGGACTTGCACTTATCAACGTGATTGCTGCCATGTTAATGGGCGCCATAGCAGGTTCGGCAATGGCCTCGGCGTCTGCCATGGGAAGCATTCTAGGGCCTGAAATGGAAAAGGACGGATATGATCGAGAATTTGGTGCCGCCGTGAACATTACTTCGGCGACCACAGGGCTGGTCATTCCTCCCAGCAATATTTTGATCGTTTACTCACTGGCCAGTGGTGGGGCCTCTATAGCAGCTTTGTTTCTTGCAGGTTATATTCCAGGAATACTGACCGGGTTATTTCTTATGCTGGTGGCTTCTTTTTGGGCAAAAAAGAGAGGATATAAGGTTGGCCAGAAAAGTAGGCTAAAAGAGGTGTTCAAGACTTTTATCGATGCTGTGCCCAGCTTATTCTTATTGGTATTGGTAATTGGGGGCATAGTTGCCGGAATATTTACCGCTACCGAAGCTTCTGCCATAGCGGTATTGTACAGTCTTGTCTTAGGAATTATCTATAGGGAAATAACTAAAGATAATCTGCCAGGGATATTCTTGAGTGCCTCCTGTACCACGGCCATTGTCATGTTATTGATCGGGGCATCGATGAGTATGTCTTGGGTATTGTCTTACGAGCATATTCCCCAAGAGATCAGTGCTGGCTTATTGGGCGTTACGGATAACAAGATCATGATTTTGCTTATTATAAATCTGATTCTACTGTTCGTTGGCATCTTCATGGACATGACCCCGGCCGTGTTGATTTTTACCCCCATTTTTTTACCTGTGGTCACAAAATTGGGACTAGACCCGGTACACTTTGGCATTATCATGATATTGAACCTTTGTATAGGATTATGTACGCCACCTGTGGGCTCTGTGCTTTTTGTGGGGGTGGGCGTTGCAAAAACCACCATCGAAAAAGTGGTGCGGCCTTTGGTTCCCATGTTCATCGCCATGATTGTGGCCCTTTTCCTGATTACCTATTTCCCGCAGTTGAGCTTGTGGTTGCCAGGTTTTTTCGATTTGTAAAAAATTAGTGTAATAAGAACTAAATTGAAATATAGATGAGAACAATAAAAAACTTTTTCAAAGCAGTGACCATAGTCATGGTCGTATTCATTTTGGGTTGCTCGGAAAACAAAAAAGAGGATGTGCCTTGGATTGATTTGTTTGATGGTGAGACCTTGAACGGATGGACGCAAAAGGGAGGTGAGGCCAACTATTTTGTTCGTGATGGTGCCATTGTGGGGGCTACCGTACATGGTACGCCCAATTCCTTCATGACCTCAAACAAGATGTATGGGGATTTTATTCTGGAAGTGGAATACAAGGTCGATTCCTCGATGAATTCAGGTGTTCAGATACGAAGCAATAGTTTTCCTTATTACTTAAATGGCAGGGTGCATGGTTACCAGGTTGAAATCGATCCCTCTGACCGGGCTTGGAGCGGCGGAATTTATGATGAAGGTAGACGGGGGTGGCTCAACACCTTGGAAAAGAACCCTAAAGCACAACAAGCTTTTAAACAAAATGAATGGAACCACTACCGGGTGGAAGCCATTGGAGACACTATCAAAACTTGGATAAACGGAGTGCCCGCAGCCCATTTAGTGGATGAAAAAACAGCAAGCGGCTTTATAGGTTTGCAAGTACATAGTATACATAAAGATAAAAAAGAGGGAACTGAAGTACAGTGGAGGAATATTAGAATACTGACGGATAGTTTGACAAGATATTCCAAAAAATCCCCACTTTCCGCCACCATAACCAAAAACCGGCTTATTGGCAATGAAGTCAAGGATGGATGGAAGCTGTTGTGGGATGGTGAGACCACATCAGGTTGGCGGGGTGCAAGATTAGACAATTTCCCAGAAAAGGGTTGGAAGATAGAAGATGGAGTGCTTACGGTCTTGGCATCAAATGGTGAGGAATCTGCTGCTGGAGGAGATATTGTTACCACTGAACGCTATGGCGATTTTGAACTCAAGGTAGACTTTAAACTTACGGAAGGCGCCAATAGTGGTATCAAATATTATGTGGATACCGACCTTAATAAAGGGCCCGGATCTTCCATTGGTCTGGAGTACCAGATATTGGACGATGAACGACATCCTGACGCCAAACTGGGAAACCATGAAGGTAGTCGTACCGTTGCTTCTTTATATGATTTGATACAAGCAGATATAAACAAGCCTATCTACCCCATTGGGGAATGGAACACCGCCCATATCATTTCAAATAACAATCATGTAGAGCACTGGTTGAATGGTGCAAAAGTCTTGGAGTATGAACGAAAAAGTGAAGACTATCGCAAACTCGTTTCTGAAAGTAAATATGTAAAATGGCCCAATTTTGGGGAGGCCGATAGGGGCCATATATTATTACAGGACCATGGGGATCATGTCAGTTTCAAGAATATAAAAATAAAACCAATACGTTAAGCAGGGATTTATGGGAACACGAAGAGATTTTATCAAAAAGACCGCCATGGGAAGTACGGGACTTTCTTTGGGCACAATGGTATTTCCTACTATGGGCAATGCCAATATATTGGGTGCGAATGAACAGATCAACTGCGCTGTTATCGGAGTCCGTAGCAGGGCCAAGGCGCATATATTGGCCATTAACGCCCATCCCAATGCCAAGATCAGCTACAACTGCGATGTAGATGACTTGATCATTGAGGCCAATAATATCTGGTGTCAGAAAAATATCGGTTATGTGCCGAAAGTGGTGAAGGACTTTCGCAAAATACTGGAAGACAAAGATGTGGATGCAGTTTTCATAGCCACGCCCGAACATTGGCATGCCCCGATGGCCATTATGGCCCTACAGGCAGGGAAGCATGTGTACGTAGAAAAGCCCTGTAGCCACAATCCTTATGAGAATGATTTGCTGGTAGCTGCCCAGAAAAAGTATAACAAGAAAGTGCAGATGGGCAACCAACAACGGTCGGCCCAAACCAGCAAATTGGCCGTCAAGGAAATCAGGGAAGGGATTATTGGCGATGTTTATAAGGGAGAGGCCTATTACTCCAACAACAGGCAATCCATTGGTCGTGGCAAAAAAGTTGACGTACCCAAAACCTTGGATTGGGACCTATGGCAAGGGCCTGCCCCTAAAGAAGATTACAGAGATAACATTCATCCCTATAACTGGCATTGGTTCCGCAATTGGGGCACGGGAGAAGTACACAATAATGGCACCCACGAAATCGATATCTGTCGCTGGGCACTTGGCGTTGACCTTCCAAAGACCGTGACATCTTTTGGTGGAAAGTACACCTACGACGATGACTGGGAATTTGTTGACAACCAACAGCTTACGTTTACCTTTGATGATAACAAATTCATTACTTGGAGCGGGCATAGCCGTGGTATCATGAAACCAGAACGACCAGGACGTGGAGTGACTATCTATGGCAGCAAAGGTGCCATTGAATTAAGTCGCAATTTTTATAAGCTTTATGACCTTCAGGGCAATCCCATAAAATTTGAGTTTGAAAAATCGCTAAGTGCAACCCTTGACACCCAAGGAATGGGGAATTTGGACGTTTCCCATGTAGCCAACTTTTTTGATGCCATCAGGATGGATACGGAAATGAACTCCCCCATTGCCGATGCAAGTATCTCTACCATGTTGTGCCACTTGGGAAATATGGCCCAAGATGCAGGTGAAACCATTGAGATAGATGTGAAAACGGGCAAGGTACTGAACAATGACACCGTTATGGCAACTTGGAAACGGGATTATGAAAAAGGCTGGGAGCCAAAGTTATAGGGCATCGAGAAGCAAGGGGAGTTTCTTGTAAAAAGTGATTTGACCATTGCGAATACACCTATTGTCAGATACGCTAATTATTGCAGGTTACCCGACAATAATGCTGTTGACGCCATTTTGTTGGCTATACCCTTCAGCACCCATGCTGAAATTGCCCAAGATGTCATGTATGGAAACAAGATTGTGGACCGGAACCCTGATGTATTGAAAAATTGAGGTGATTTAAACGTATTGAACTTAAGCTGAAATGGCAAGTCTTGTTTGTCAGGTAGACGGGTTTTGGTCAATTTGAAAAAGTTTATGGTAAGTGATGGCCAGTCGAGGTGCAAAAATTATTCACCATAAAATGATGCTGAGGGAGACAACGGGGCAAATTAGTATACTATCAACATTTAGCTAATCTTGTTTTATGGGCAAAAAATTACAGTTCTAAGATTAATGCCAATACGCCCTAACCTGGAACAGCTTAAAAAAGAGAAAGCAATTCTTGGGTGAATGTACTGATTATCACCCCTGCGACCCAACAGGTTCATTTGTTGCCATTTAAGAAACGATAGGGTATTTTGATGAATGGTCAGGCCATGGGAACGGAGTTGTTGTTGCGACACTTGATTTTTTAAAAAAGAAGAAACGTAGGTGCATGTCGAGATATACTAAAGTAGACCAAAAAGATAATATTGCTGTTGCCATTACAGATTTGAAAGAGGGATTGTCCATTTCAATCAACAATACCGGGTTATCTATAAAGGAACACATAAGGGCAAAGCACAAGTTCGCACTTAAAGACTTTAATCAGGGCGATGACGTGATCATGTACGGGGTTTTGGTTGGAAGAGCAACACAGTCCATTTCAAAGGGGTGTGCGATAACGGTGAACAACATAAAACATGCCTCGGCTACCTACAACAATTCGGGTAGTCATTATTATTGGACACCACCTGATATTTCAAAGTACAAAGACAAAACCTTTTGGGGGTACCACCGTAAGGATGGCAGCGTGGGCACCTCAAACAATTGGTTGGTCATACCCTTGGTGTTTTGTGAGAACAGAAACGTTGAATTGCTGGAAGAAATTCTTTCAAAGGCCCTGGGCTATGGGGCCAAGAAGGATTTTGTGGTTGAAGTGGACGCTTTGGTCAATAGGTATAGGGCAGGGGCCACCGAGACGGAAATATACGATACCCCTATTATTTCCTCGTATGCGGAAATGATGGGGAATAGGGTTTTCCAAAATATTGATGGCATAAAATTCTTGAAGCACGATGGGGGTTGTGGGGGCACAAGACAAGATGCCGAAATGCTCTGTAAATTATTGGCCGGGTACATCACCCACGCCAATGTTGCCGGGGCCACCATTCTTAGTTTGGGCTGCCAAAATGCCCAGATCGATCTACTGAAAGAGGCCATATGGGAAAAAGACCCCGAGTTTTCAAAACCACTCTATTTTGTTGAACAGCAGAAAAGTGGAAGCCAACAAAAGCTATTGGAAGAAGCCGTGAAACACACCTTTGTCGGTTTGGCCCGGGCCAATCAAAATACCAGAGAACCCGCCCCTTTGGATAAATTGGTTTTAGGACTTGAGTGCGGAGGTTCTGACGGTTTTTCGGGCATTTCTGCAAACCCTTCATTGGGGCATGCTTCTGACCTTTTGGTGGCTTTGGGTGGTTCTGCCGTGCTAGCGGAGTTCCCTGAGTTAAACGGTGTGGAACAAGAACTCATCAATAGAAGCGAGACCCAGGAATTAGGAGAAAAATTTACAAGATTGATGGATTCTTATACTAAAAGGGCATTGGCAGTGGGGTCTGGTTTTGAAAACAACCCTTCGCCAGGAAATATTAAGGACGGTCTTATAACAGATGCCATGAAATCTGCTGGTGCCGCTAAAAAAGGAGGTAGCTCGCCCATAAAAGATGTGCTGGATTATGGTGAAACGGTTGTCCGGCCAGGGCTTAATTTGTTGTGTACCCCTGGTAACGATGTAGAAAGCACGACAGGTTTGGCAGGTTCTGGCTGTAATCTTATCGTATTCACAACAGGGCTGGGAACCCCGACCGGAAATCCGATCGCACCCGTGGTCAAGGTTTCCAGTAACACGCCATTGTTTGAACGGATGAATGATATCATCGACATCAATGCCGGAACCGTTATCAGTGGTGAAGAGAGTATTCAAAGTATGGGCGAAAGACTATTAGATCATATCATTGAAGTGGCCAGTGGCACAATTACCGTGAAAGCTGAATTAAATGGACAGAACGATTTCATCCCTTGGAAAAGAGGGGTTTCACTTTGAGGTATAAGAATCGATGGAACAATTGAACAGAAACAGATTGAACTGCCCATCGCATCACCCAGAACGGGTATTGCAATTTGGAGGGGGCAATTTTTTGCGCGCCTTCGCCGATTCGATGATTGAAATTCTGAATAGAAAAACTGACTTTGATGGCAGTGTCATTGTCGTAAAACCCACCAAAGGCGGTGATTATGCTGCGCTAAGGTCACAAGATGGCCTGTACCACGCGGTAATCGATGGTGTCAGGGACGGAAATATGGTTTCGGAGATTTCATTGATCACTTGTATACGTAATGTCATACATGCCTATGAACAATGGGATGCTTTCTTGGCCACTGCTGAACAACCTGAAATCCGTTTTATCATTTCCAATACCACAGAGGCAGGGATTGCATTTTCCGATAAGGACAGTTTTGACGATGACCCCCCCAAAGAATTTCCGGCTAAATTGACCCGTTGGCTTTACCACCGATTTTTACACTTTGATGGCAATAGTGATAAGGGGTGTATCGTATTGCCCTGTGAACTGATCGAGGAAAACGGTAAGGCATTGCATCAAACCGTCATAAAATATGCCTCTCATTGGGGGTTGAGTCCCCAATTTCAAACTTGGTTGAACACAAGTAACTTCTTCTGCAACACTTTGGTTGACCGCATCGTTTCAGGATACCCAACGGACAGGGAACACGATATTATGGCCAAGACCGGTTTTCAAGATGCATTGATGGTCGCCGGTGAGCTGTATCATAGTTGGATAATCGAAGCCCCCTCCATTGTAGAAAAAGAACTTCCCCTTTCAGGGACAGATCTTAATGTACAATTTGTCGAAGATCTCTCCCCGTACAGAAAATTAAAGGTGCACATTTTAAATGGTGCCCATACGGCCATGGTTCCGGTGGGGTATTTGGCAGGGTTGCGCACGGTGAAGGATTGCATGGATGATGACATGGTCGTTGATTTTGTACGGCGTATTCTCATGGAAGAAATCGGACCCATGTTGCAAGGTTTCCCAAAGGAAGAAGTGGAAGACCATATCCACAAAACCTTGGACCGTTTCAAAAATCCGACACTGAAACATTTCCTGTTGAGTATTTCATTGAACAGTATTTCCAAATTCAAAACAAGGTTATTGCCGGTATTTGAAGCGTACTGCCACCAAAAAGGAACTTTTCCAAAACGTATTGCTTTTTCGTTGGCCTGCCTGATCCGATTTTACAAAGGGGAATTCAATGGAGAACAAATTGTCTTGAATGATGATGAATATACCGTTCAATTCTTCAATGACCAATGGAATATGTTGAAAAAAGAGCATTGCACAATACTTGAAATGGTAAAAACCATACTTTCAAATCGAACAATTTTCAATAAAGATTTGACCCAATATGATGGTTTGACCGGTTACGTGGCCAATGTGACGCTGCATTTAGAAGAAAATGGGGTAAAAAGCGGTCTTCAAAACCTATAAAGTACGACAGTCGATTCACAGTGAACCTTTTGGTATTTTGAGTCTGGGAAACATGGCCCGATTGAAGGTGGTATGCCCATGATCAGCTGAGGTTTTCTTCCGAAAGAATTAAGCGGGTTCAGTATATCACAACGGCGTTGATGCTGTGATTTGCAACAAAAACCCAAGAAGGGTTCATTTCCCATAGACATGCATCCTTAAAAAAGCTGTGCTCGCAATGGTGGCAACTTCATATTGTTCAAAAGGGTCATAATAGTGTGACCTGAGACTCAGAACTCTTTTCATGGGTTTTTTGAAGACCAAAAAGCAATATTGATGGATTTATCCATTTTTTTGGCAAAAATGTCCATTGCGTTAAGACAGGGACCAGCTAAGTTTGATTACTGTATAACTAAGCTTTTTTATGATGAAAAAACCAATCTTTTTATTGCTGATCCTTTTTATGGGAATGGCAGCCATTTCATGGGGGCAACAAACTGTGACCGGTGTGGTCCTTGACGACCAAAATGTGCCACTGCCCGGGGCCAGTGTTCTGGAGAAAGGCACCGACAATGGAGTGGTCACCGATTTTGACGGAAATTTCACTATTTCGGTACAAGACAACGGAGCCATTTTAGTGGTCTCCTATATTGGATTTGAATCCAAAGAGATACAACTTGATGGTTCCCCCAATTATACCGTGCAGCTATCGACCTCGGCTACCGGATTGGACGAGGTGGTCGTTATCGGTTATGGTACCACCACCAGAAAAGATTTGACCGGTTCTGTGGTGTCTCTGGGCAGTCAAGATGTCGTGGAGCAACGCAAAACAGATGTGGCCCAGGCCATACAGGGCAGATTGGCCGGTGTTGATGTACGTACCCTCAACAACAAGCCCGGTGCGCCTTTATCGATTTTGGTAAGGGGCAATACTGCTTTGACCAACAACAATGCGGGCAATGACGGTGTGAATGATGACCCGGGCAGTGATCTGTCGCAACCCCTTTATGTGGTAGACGGTATCTTCTTTGACAACATCAATGCATTGAACCCCGCTGATATTCAACAAATAGATGTATTGAAAGATGCATCCTCCACGGCCATTTATGGGGCAAGGGGTGCCAATGGGGTGGTCATCATCACTACCAAAAATGGCTTGGAAGGCCCCACAAGGTTTACCTATGACGCCACTTTTGGGGTTAGGTCTCCCGTAAACGTTCCCGATTTCTACAATGGCGACGAATATGTGGCCTTTGTTGAAGACGTGGTCAGGGCTAGGGATTTTGGGCAATTGTTTCCCGGCAATCCCACCGTCGATGACTACAATGCCATTGTACCCGATCTCACCATCGAGTTTGTTGATGATGAAGAACGAAACAATGTCGCCCAAAGGGCCTACACCGATTGGATCGATCTTTTTCAAGAGACCGGAATCCAGACCAGCCATACCTTTGGGGTAAGTGGGGGCGAAAATGGTTTGGTATATAATGCCTCCATAGGATACCTAAAGGATGAAGGTGTGCTGGGCATTGAAGAATTTGAAAGGTATAACCTCACCGGTGCATTGACCAAAAAGATCAATGACAGGTTCAGTCTGGGCGTAAAGACCTATCTGGCCTTTTCTGAGAGGGAAGAGGGTAGCCGTGAACTGTTCAGGAGCTCTTTTCGTTTGGCACCAACGGTGAATCCCTACGATGAGAACGGGGCCATCGATCTTATTCCCGATGAGCAGGATCAGCGATTTATCAACCCTTTGTACGAAAGGGATGGCGCATGGACGGTGAACACCAAACGGTTTGATATCATTGCCAATGTCTTTTTAGAGTACAAACCACTTCCGTGGATGAACATCAAGACCCAGTTCTCGCCCAACCTGAGCGCTAACAGATTTGGTGAATATAGAGGGTTGCTTACCAAGTCTGCAAGAAATGACCCCGGTAGAATACGCTCTTACTACAACACCTTCACCGATGTATCTTATGTCTGGGATAATATCGTGGACATGAACTTTACGCCTTTTCAAGATCATGAACTCAAGGCAACCGTGATAGGTTCACTTTACCAAAGGGAAACGGAAGGAAGCAACATCCAGACCCGTAACTTTAGTACTGACGATTTTTCCTTTTTCAATACGGGAGCAGGGCTTGATATCAGAGATAACGACAGCTTCTTTGTAAAAGAGAATTTGGCCTCGTTGACAGGAAGAGTCATCTACTCCATCAAAGACAAATACTTGTTTACATTGACCGGTCGTTACGATGGCGCTTCCCGATTGGCCGAAGACAACAAATGGGATTTCTTTCCCACGGCCGCCTTTGCCTGGAGAATCGGCGAGGAGAATTTTGCCCAAGACATCGATTGGTTATCCAACCTTAAATTGCGATTGTCTTATGGTCAAACTGGTAATATAGAATCGGTAAGTCCCTATGGGTCCCTGTCTTTCTTGAACGGCTCTACCTATCTGTTCGGTGATGAGCTTACCAACAGCCAAACCATACGTAGACTGTCTAACCAAGATTTGACCTGGGAGGTGTCAGATGAGATCAACATTGGTCTGGATATGGGCTTGTTTTCCAACAGAATCGGCCTATCCATAGACTATTACAACAAAGAAACCGATGGTAGTATTTTTAACAGGGAATTGTTTGACATTTCCGGATTTGACGATGCCATAGGCAACTTTGGCTCGGTAAGGAACCGTGGTATTGAGTTGTCCCTCAATAGCTTGAACATATCCACGAGAAATTTCAGATGGCGAACAGAGTTGAACTTTGCCAGAAACAAGAACGAGATTTTACGTATTGATGGGGATTTGGACATGGTTCCCTTTGGGCGTCACGGCGTGCTACAAGTGGGCCAACCGGTAGATGCCATTTTTGCATACGAAAATGAAGGAATTTGGCAACTTGACGAAGCCGCCGAAGCGGAGTCTTTTGGGGCCCTGCCCGGGCAATTCAAGTTTGTGGACCAAAACAACGACGGCCTTATCAACAATGAAGATAAGGTGGTCATTGGCTCTAACGCTCCTGATTGGATTGGTGGCATGACCAATACCTTTTATTACAAGAACCTTGAGTTTAGGGTTCAGATGAACACACGGCAAGGTACCTTGGGCCATTCTGAATTTTACCAAAACTTTGCACCGTATCAAAATGACGGGGCCAAATTCAATAAACTGGATCTCGATTACTGGACCCCCAACAACCCCAATGCAAAAAGACCGGCATTGGACTATGCGCACCCTGGGGAGTATTACTACGAGGAATTTGATTTTGTGAAGATTGGTAATATAGGCCTCACGTATACCTTTCAAAGAGAATTGCTGGACAAGTTAAGATTGAACGATCTTCGTCTTTCCTTGGATATTCAAAATCCTTTCATCTTTACTGATTATGAAGGACCTGATCCAGAAACCGGACTGCAAAACTCGTATAGCAGTGCCTATATGACCAAGACCATTCTCTTTGGCCTAAACGTATCACTATAATCCTATAAAAAAAATAGAAATGAAATCTTTTAAAAATTTAAAATACATCTTTCTCTTGGTTGTGATAGCATGTTTTATGGCCTGTGACGACTATCTAGAAGAGGAGTTCTTTTCCGATGTAACAGCGGAAACCTTCATAGGGGAGGACAATGCAGACCAATTGGTCGTGGGCATCTATGAGGATTTGAGGGATATTTATAAACAATACGACATCAATATGTCAGGTACCGATATCTATACGGTCCAAACCCAGGTTGAGGAATTCAATAGCTTCAATGACTATTTTGGATTGGCCTCTGACAATCAAAATATCGTGGACTATTGGAGGGAAAACTATGATTTGATCGCAGATGCCAACATTGCCATCAATAGGTATCAAAACGACATTGCTTGGAGTGATGCCAATTTGGGTGCCAGAGATTATGGAATTGCCCAGGCAAGGGCCCTAAGGGCATTGGCACTCTACAATCTGGTACAGCATTATGGGGGGGTGGTTTTAGAATTGGAAGAGACCACATCAATACGTTCAGACTATGCAAGATCAAGTGAGGAAGAAACCTTTGGCCAGATTATCTCCGATTTGGAGGCGGCCATTCCCGATTTGCTTGATGCGCCACAAACAGGACGGTTTTCCAGAAGGGCCGCACAGCACCTGCTGGCCGATGTGTACTTGACAAGGGGTTACAAGACGTTTGGCAGTGGCACAGATTTTGATACCGCCGCTTCGCTTGCAGAGCAGGCCATCGGAAGCTACGATTTAAGAAGCCAAACCTTTGCCGAGCTGTTTGATTATGGCAATCAGGTGAATGATGAGGTTTTGTTTGCCGTGCAGTATGGGCCCGGGGGCAATGACAACGATCGTAGCAATTCAAAGCACGGCCTTTTGATGAATGCCATAGAAAACTATGCGGGTGTAGGTAGAAATAGTGTATATGGGGCAAGGAGTTCCTCCTTGATGCCCACTCCCTATTTTTATGGACTCTTTGCCGCCAATGATACAAGGGACGATGTTACCCTTCACCGTGCCTTGTTTGCTGCGGAAGAGGTTACGTTTTCGTCGGGTGAAGGACAACCGGAAGACCCCATAGCAGTGGGTGATACAGTGATCTATTATCCCAAAACGGCTTTGGATGCCACTGAATTGGCAGATAAGTTGAACCGATATTGGGTGTACCAACCAGACCAATACCTGTTTGGTGTTCCAGACAATGTTCCGGGAGCCGTCTATCAATACTCCTCCAATATCAACCGCATCAATTTCCCCATTTTCAAGAAATTCGATGATGTGGGCATTGATGGGGCAGGCAATGGTTCAAGAGATACTTATGTGTTCAGGATAGGCGAGACCCATTTGATTGCGGCCGAGGCTTATTTGGCGGCCGGCAACGGCGCATCTGGCTTGCAGCACCTCAATATTGTCAGGGAAAGGGCGACCGGTGAAGCCAATTTTTATTCAGAGTTGACCCTAGACAACCTCCTTGACGAGCGGGCCATTGAATTAGCAGGAGAGGAAAATCGATGGGCTGTTTTAAAACGGACAGGCAAATTGGAGGAACGGTTGAATCTGTACAATCCACAAAATGCGGATCATGGTGCGTTTGATAGCAGTATTCACCTGCTAAGACCCATCCCGGCCAATGAGCTGTTGTTATCAGATGGTTCTTTGGAACAAAATCCAGGGTACTAAGAGTTCGACCAGATTGTATTAGTTGTTTTAGTTGAGTTAGTTGAGTTTTTTGAGGGCAGGCAGGTACAATTGTGTTGTACCCTGTCCTCATTTTTTATTGAAAATAAACTATCTGTTCGATAAAATCAATTACTTTTTATGGTTATATCATATCGATTATAAATTTCTAACGGTGAAATTTAAAACTGTATTGTTTTACATAGTTGTCGGAACGTCACTTCTTTATACACAAAGGGAAGAAGGCAGCAGGGCACAGAACGTTGATTATGTAGATCCCTTTATCTGTACGGGGAGTGATCATGGCCAAACAGATCCCGCTGCTGGGGTTCCTTTTGGAATGGCAAAACCGGCACCCGACTCCCACCCGCTGGGTCATTCAGGATATAACTTCGATGCCGACGAAATTCTAGGCTTTTCAAACACCCGATTTTCTGGTGTGGGTTGTCGGGGCGTAGGGGGCAACTTGAGAATATTGCCTTATATCGGTTCCAGTTCTCCTTACCCTAATCCACGAGCATATAAAAAGGAAACAGAAAGGGCACAGGCGGGTTATTATACAGTGGAGTTGGAGGATGGAATACGATGTGAATTCACTGCAACCCGCCAAGTGGCCTTTCATAGATACACCTTCCCCAAAAGTGAAACTGTCGGACTGACCATTGATTTGACCAGCTCTCTTTCAAAGTTTTATCACGAAAAACATCATATTCAAGAAAATGGGGTGATAATGGGTGAAATATCTGGTGCCAATGTCTGTGATAAAGGAAAGTACACTTTCTATTATGCGCTGGCCACCAGTCTGAAAAACTTCAATATAGAGGAAAAGGATGGCAAAATTTTCTTTTCTTTCAAAACCCCTGAAGAAAATGAAGTACGTGTTTTGTGCGCGATTTCCACCGTAAGTGCCCAAAGTGCCCTTAAAAACCTTCAACAATTTCACGACAAAAGTTTTGAAGAGGTAAAAAGACAAGCCCATGAAGAGTGGGCCAACATCTTATCAGTAGTTGAGGTTGAGGGTGAAAATAACGTACACAAGAAACTTTTTTACACCCATTTGTACCATGTGCTACAGACCCCTTTTCAGATTCAGGATGAAGATGGCTCCTTTAGGGGAAGTGATGGGAAAATTTATGGAACGGATAGGGCCGACCATTATCACGGCTGGTCCATTTGGGATACCTTTCGAACAAAACTACCACTATTGTCTTTGCTCTATCCCGAGTATTATAAAGACATGGTAAGTGCCATTGGAAAGCTATACCAACAGGGTAAGCCAGATTGGGCAACAGAAAAAGAACCCTTTCTTACGGTGAGAACCGAACATTCAGGTATTGTGGTCTTGGAGGCCCATAAAAAGGGGTTACTGCCCTTTTCCCTCGAATCAATTTATCCCCATCTGAAAGAGGAGGCCCGTCAACTCCCTTTTGAGACACCGGACAATGTTCTGGAATCCAGTTACGATTTGTGGGCACTTTCTCAAGTTGCCAGGGAAATAGGAAAGGGGAAAGAGTATAGGAAGTACCAAAAAAAGGCAATTAACTACCGAAAAACTTGGAAAGAGAAGTTTTTGACCATGGATGAAAATTCTGATATCATGCATGGTGATGGACTATATGAGGGTACACTTTGGCAATACCGTTGGTTGGTACCTTATGATATCAAAGGCATCCAGAAGTTGTTGGGAGGGAAGAAAGTGTTTGAGGAACAATTGGACTATTTTTTTGATAACGAGCTTTTTAATATTGGAAATCAGCCCGACATTCAAGTACCGTACTTATATGTCTACACTCGTTCGCCATGGAAAACCCAAAAATTGGTGAACCGGTTGATGACCAAGAAAACGAACAACTGGTACGGCACCCATGAGAAGTGGAAAACACCCAGTACGCGCAAAATATTTCAGGCCACCCCGCATGGTTATATTCGGGAAATGGACGACGATGCCGGAACCATGTCAGCTTGGTTCGTCTGTTCGGCCATTGGCCTATACCCCGTATTTCCGGGAAGTACACAGTTGGCCTTGACCACCCCGCTATTTCAGAAAATAGCGATCAAGACCCCGGGCAAGCCTTTGCAAATAGTGACCAATGGATTTTCTACAGAAAACATATTCATTCAGAAAGTAACTTGGAATGGAGACGAAATCAACTCAAGTTTAATAGACTTCAATATGATCTCAAGAGGGGGGGTCTTGCAATTTGAACTTGGTAACAAACCTAAACCTAAAAGGGATAAAAACTTTTGACTATGCTATTCAATCGTCGGTATTCATATTTTGCACTCATTTTGTCAAGCCTGTTTCTTCTTGGTTCGTGTAAAGAAGTCATAACAAAAGAAAAACCGCTTTCAAAAGAGGAGGCCAGGCAAACATACCTAAAGAAAACCGACGACCTTGAATATAAAGTTAACGAGTACGGGGTTGCTTCTGATGGCAACACCCTGAATACGGTAGCCTTGCAAACTTTGATAGACGACGTGGCCCAAGCAGGTGGGGGAACCTTGGTGTTCCCTGCGGGAAGGTACCTATCGGGAAGTTTGGAAATGAAATCAAATGTCAGCCTTTATTTGAAGGAGGGAGCAGTGCTATTGGGAAGCACCAATCCATATCATTACAAAGAAATAGCCATGGAGGGCAAACCTGAATCCCCCAAAAAAGATGACAATTCCCAAATGGCCTTGTTGGTAGCCTACAAAGCGAACAATTTCAAGATATACGGTAGGGGCAAAATTGATGGGCAGGGCAGGGAGTTGGCCTTGGCCATTGATAGCCTTCACCACACTGGGGAACGTATAGACCCAAGATACAACTACCGAAGAATGCGGCCCAATGAAACCGCCAGGCCCAAACTCTTTCGGTTTTCTACCTGCAAGAATGTGGAGATTTTGGATTTGGATCTGCACAACGGTTCTTGCTGGGGGCTTTCCTTTGAGCTTTGCGAAAACCTGAAATTAGACCATCTAAAAGTGGTCAATAGGGCCTATTGGAACAACGACGGCATGGATATCACCGATTGTAAAAATGTACAGGTGACCCATTGTGATGTAGATTCAGCTGACGATGGTATTTGCTTAAAATCATATTACCCAGATCATTATAACGATAGTATATATATTGCCAATTGTACCGTAAAGAGCAGTGCAAGCGCATTAAAGTTCGGAACCGCTTCCCATGGCGGATTCAAAAATGTGACCATAGAAAATATTGAGGTTTTTGACACCTTTCGTTCGGCCATTGCCATTGAAAGTGTTGACGGGGGGGTAATAGAAAACATCAAGGTCTCCAATATCGTGGCCAAGAACACGGGCAATGCCATTTTTATCCGACTAGGGCACCGAAGTGGAAAAACCCCGGGCAAGATAAAGAATGTCCATATAAAAGACATCAAAGTTCAGGTTCCGTTTGGAAGACCCGATTTGGACTATGATATGAGAGGGCCTGCGGTTGACTTTTTTCACAATCCCATTCCTTCTTCGATAACCGGCATTCCCGGACACAAAGTGGAGGATGTAACTATTGAAAACGTTGAGATTACGGCTCCCGGCAGGGCCTCAAAAGGCATGGCTTACATTCCGCTGAGTAGATTGGACCAAGTGCCGGAAAAAATTGATGACTACCCAGAGTTTTCCATGTTCGGGGAACTTCCGGCTTGGGGGTTTTACGTAAGGCACGTAAAAGACATCACCTTTAAAAATGTCACGTTGCAATTAGATGAAGAAGATTACCGTCCCGGCTACATCTTTGATGATGTGGAAAAGGTAAATCTTGACAATATTGCCATCCCTTCCACGACACATAAGCAAATTGTGTTGAAGAAAGCTGTTGATGTCATGAACGATGCCCGTTTAGAAAATACCATTGAAAAAATTGACTAGACCAAGGTTTGGTGACTTTATGCCGTGTCTGTTCTTGTTGATAGGAAGTTAGTATGAAGGATATCTTTTTCAAGGCTCGATTACAAACCCATCATGGGATGGCCATGGTAAGTCTGGCCCTTTTTTTGGTGCTGGGTTGTGAAACAACGGGCGATACCACCCAAAAGTCGCTGGTACCCTACGTCAATCCCCTTATTGGCACAGCGCCTGCCACTACCACAAGTGCCCTAAAACATGGGCATGGTAAAGAGAACAACGCCCAAGTGGTACCTTATGTGACCGTACCCTTCGGAATGACCAACTGGACACCCCAGACCAAGGCGACCGAAACCAAATGTCATGCCCCCTACTATTACACAGATTCCATTATCCAAGGATTTAGGGGAAGTCATTGGCTCAGTGGCTCATGCGTGCAAGATTATGGCAGTATGACAATTATGCCCATCTCGGGGGATCTTAAATGCCTTCCTCAGGTAAGGGGATCCAAGTTTTCCCATAAAAAAGAAAGGGCCACCCCTTTTGTCTATGAAGTAGAGTTGGAAGACTATGACGTGACCGTTGAAATGACTGCCACCAAACGTTCCGGTCTTTTCAAATTTACCTATAACAAATCGGGCGACGCCCATGTGGTGGTAAATCCCAACAGCGATGAAGGGGAAGGTTTTGTGCAGATTTTGCCCGAATCAAATGAAATTGTGGGGTACAACCCCGTGCATCGCATTTATCAAGGCTGGGGTGAACCTGCCGGATTTAGCGGATATTTTGTAGTTAGGTTTGCCCGAAATTTTAAGAGCTATGGAGTTTACCATCAAAATGACATCTTGGAAGAGGCAATACAAATTGCCAATAAAAAGAACATTGGGGGTTATGCTTCCTTTACGGTGAAGCCCGGCGAAATCATTGAAGCCGTTGTGGGCACCTCTTTTACCAGTATAGACCATGCCAGAAGCAACCTTGAGCACGAAACCCATCGTTTGAATTTTGAATCGGCCAAGGCCAACCTAAAAACCACTTGGGAAAGCCTATTGGCCAAGGTCAGGGTGGAAGGCGGTAGCGAAAAGGACAAAACAACATTTTATACCGCTCTATACCACAGCTATTTGCAGCCCAGAACCTTTAATGATGCGGATGGTACTTACACAAGTTTTGCAGGTGGACAACAATTGCTCAATACTGGTGGGAGCGACCATTTTACCGATTTCTCCATGTGGGATACCTACAGGGCATCGCATCCGCTGTTTAACTTGCTTACCCCCACCGCAAATGCGCAGATGATGAACAGTTTGTTCCTTATGGCCGAACAGGGCGGTTGGCTTCCCATATTTCCCTGTTGGAATCACTATACCTCGGCCATGATTGGCGACCATGTGATAGCCACCGTGGCCGATGCCTATGTCAAGGGAGTGATTGACCTTTCCGACCAACAATATGCCTATCTTCTAAAAAATGCCTTTGAATCGCCTGAAGACTTTGAAGCGTACAAACAAGGGAAGGGGCGCCGAGCCTTGGAATCCTATCTTAAATACGGTTATGTGCCGTTAGAGGACCCGGTAGAGGAATCCTTTCATATAAACGAACAGGTATCAAGAACACTTGAATATGCCTTTGATGATTTTGCATTGAGCCGTGTCGCAAAAAAAAGGGGTGACATAGAGCAGGCAGAAATTTTGACAGTACGGGCGAGAAACTATCGCCATGTCTATAGCGTGCAGGATTCCTGTGTTCGGGGCAAGTATGCCAATGGCAGCTTTATTGCGGATTTTGACAAGTATGTGCGACAACCCTTCATCACCGAGGGAACACCCTACCAATACACCTGGTATGTTCCCCATGATGTTCATGGCCTTGTGAAGCTTATGGGAGGCGAAAAAGGGTTCAACCAAAATCTGGACAATTTTCATATGGCGGGCCAGTATTGGCATGGTAACGAGCCGGGACACCAAATTCCCTTTTTGTACAATTTTTCAGGAGAGCCTTGGAAGACCCAAAAGCTGGTGGACCATATCATGAAAACGGAATACAGCAGCGAGGTGGGGGGCCTTAGCGGTAATGACGATGCCGGGCAGATGTCGGCTTGGTACGTTTTTGCGGCCCTAGGGTTTTATCCTGTGGCACCTTCAGTACCGGAGTACGTGATTTCAGGGCCACATTTTGATAAGATTACCATTGCTTTGGAGAATGGCAAAGAGTTGGTAATCAATGCCCCGGGGGCATCTAAAGGCAAAAAGTATATTCAATCGCTTAAGGTGAACGGCGTTCCAATCACCAAAAATTACTTGAACCATTTTGATATGATGGATGGCGGCGTACTCGATTTTGAAATGGGGGAACAGCCTAATCAAAGCTGGGGAACCCAGAAAGAAGATAGACCGTTTTCCCTGACCGATTAAAAACGCAGGCAGTGTGAAACCAAAGACAAACCGTATGATATTGCAATGGGCCCTGACTGTTCTACTGGTGGCCTGTTCACGGGAAGAGCCTCTTAAATGGAACCAAATTCAGGTAATAGGCAGCCATAATAGCTATAAAATCGCCATTGAGGAGCCTTTGTTGCAGTATCTACGGATAAAGGACAGCAGTGCTGCAAAGGGCTTGCAATATGAACATCCTTCATTAAGAACACAATTAGATTTGGGACTAAGAAATTTAGAGCTGGATGTATTTCATGACCCCGTTGGTGGCCGTTATGCCCATCCCAAGGGACTCGACATTGTTCAGGGCATGGAAATGCTACCAAGACCATTCGATTTGAAAAAGGACTTGCTCAGACCGGGTCTAAAAATGTTCCATATCCAAGACATCGATTTTAGAAGTCATCATCTGCTTTTCAAAAATGGATTGGTTGCCATTAAAAAATGGAGTGCCGAACATCCAGATCATACCCCAATCGTTATTCTGATCAATGCCAAGGACCAGACAGTGGACGGAACCACCAAACCCTTGCCCTTTTCAAAAAATGCACTAGACAGTATAGACCAAGAAATCAGAAGTGTTTTTAAAGATGAAGATTTGATTACCCCAGATTTTGTAAGGAGTACCCACCCAACTTTGGAGGAAGCCGTATTGCAGTCGGGATGGCCGGATCTTGATGAGGTCAGAGGCCGCATCTTGTTTGTTTTGGATGAAAATGAAGAGAAAATCGGTCGATATCTACAAGGTTTCCCAAACTTGCACAAAGCCGCTATGTTTGTCAATAGCAAGGAAGGAAATCCGGAGGCCGGTTTTCGAATTATCAATGATCCTGTCCACAACTTTGACTATATCAAGAAGCTGATCCAAAAAGGCTATATGGTCAGAACACGTGCAGATGCAGGTACCAAAGAGGCCAGAAACCTTGATTACACAAGGTTCGAAAAGGCCAAAGCCTCGGGCGCACAAGTGATTTCCACAGATTATTATATTGTTACGACCCTGTTTCCCTCTGGTTTTCAAGTGATTTTTGATGATGGAACCTATGAACGTGTTAAAGAGTAAGCCGGTGGCACCCATTTTGGTAAACCTAAAAGCTATTAAAATGGTTCAAATAGGTTGCATTTTGTGCCTTATTGGATGTCTATCTGCCTGTGCTGAAAGACGGGTAATGCAATCGGAACCTCTCAAAATTGCTTTTATGGCAGATGTGCATTTACATGACATTTATGGCACTTTTGATGACATTGATTATTCTGGGGTCAAAAACCCTGCGACCGGAAAATACAACACCATACGAACCATGGGGGCACAGTTGCGATCTACCCGGCTCTTCAATGAAAACTATTTTGCATTTTTGGCAGCCTTGGACGATGCGGTTGAACGGGGAGTGTCTTATGTGGTGCTGCCCGGTGATTTTAGTGATGATGGACAACCGCTCAATGTTAGGGCCGTACGTCAAATTTTGGATCGTTATTCACAGCGATATAACATCTCTTTTTTTGCCATCACCGGCAACCATGACCCCGTTAGGCCCTTTGCCATGCCAGCGGGCAAAACAGACTTTTTGGGAGAAGGAGGTCGGCAACAAGTCATTGTGAGTCAATTGGAGCTGGCCCAAAAAAGTACCAATGGTCTTTTGCCCATTGTAACTGCCGATATTCAAAAAATGGGCTATGATGGGGTGCTGACAGAATTGAAAAATTATGGATTTTACCCCAAGCATGATTACCTGTACTGGGAAACACCTTTTTCAGATTATACCCCCAAAACCTATTCCTATGAAAAAGCATTGCCATTGGCAACCTTAGAAAACAGAACCTATGCCATTTCACCCCATGGGACAAAAATTCCGGATGCAAGCTATTTGGTAGAGCCGGTAGAAGGGTTATGGTTATTGGCCTTGGACGGTAATGTTTACATCCCTGAAGATGAAACGAAAGACCACCCCTCAAACCCCAAATACTACGGCAGTGCCAGCATTGGCTATAATCAGGTAATGACCCATAAAGGGCATTTGATTCCGTGGGTTGAAAAAGTCGTTGCCATGGCCAAGAAACAAGAAAAGATGCTTATCGCATTCAGTCACTATCCCATGGTTGACTTTAATGACGATGCCACCATTGAAATGGTCAAAATGTTTGGAGAAAACGCGTTCCAGTTGCATCGTGTTCCTTCTGAATCCATCGCACTCGGATTTGCAGAGGCAGGACTACAAATCCATTTTGGGGGGCACATGCATATCAATGATACGGGAATTAAGACCACCAAAACGGGCAATACATTGGTCAATGTTCAGGTTCCTTCCCTGGCAGCCTATTGTCCTGCCTATAAAATAGCCACTTTACGATCATCGGAAGAAATAGAGGTAGAGACCATTCGGATGGACACGGTTCCAAATTTTCAGGAACTTTTTCCGCTCTATAAAATGGAACAGGCCCATTTAAAAGAATCCTTGGCCCAAGATATTTGGGATGCCGAAATTCTTTCGTCAGACACCTTTGGTGATTTTACCGAATGGCATTTAAGGGAACTGGTACGGTTGAGGTTTTTGAAAAATGATTGGCCCAAAGGGCCAAAAAACCTGCTTTTGTCCCTAAATGGCGCAGAGTTATGGGCTGCCGCTAAAATGGATTCAAATTTGTTTGTGAACGGTGAAATTTTAAATAAAGCAACCTTAGATCGTGTGTTGGCCGAGGCAATGCGTGAAGATAAGACAATGCCATGGGATCAATTGCTGTCTTGGACAGGTTTTGACCTAATGGTGGACTTTTATAAGATTCGAAACGGGGATGAATTGGCTTTGGACGATATTGGCCGAGATCGATTGCAAAAATATTTGTTGGTATTGAATGCGTTCCAATCTGCGGAGAAGGAAGGGCCGCAAAAAAAGATTGGGGAATTTGCAACGATTTTTAAAAAGATGCTGAAGGGTACGCCCTCCGATCATTTTAGGGTAGATTTGGAAAAGGGGCAGGTAATCAGAGTTGATCGACAATTTGAATTAAAATGACCATTATCGTAGTTTTATAGTACAGTGGGAAAGTTAAAAGCATTTATAATCAGTCTTTTATTTGTTCAGTCAATAGCTGCACAAGATATTGTCTTTGAACATTACGGAGACACTGATGGCCTGTCACACAATACCGTTCGATCTATCCTACAAGATAAAAATGGTTTTTTATGGTTGGGCACCTTTGGGGGCGTTAACCGATTTGACGGGCACGATTTTAAAGTGTACCATGCCCAACCAGACAATCCCCAATATCTTCGAGACGACGACATCACCAAATTGGCCCTGGACAAAAACGAAAAACTTTGGATCGGTACCAGCAAGGGGCTTACACGATTTTGTTTGCGATCCGGAACCTTCACTACTTTTTTGCCCGATTCCACCAACTTGAACAGTATAAGTGGCAGCAAGGTGCGGGCGGTTTTCGTGGATGATCGTGACAGGGTATGGGCGGGCACTAAATTCAAAGGCCTCTGTTTTTATGATCAATCCCAAGAACAATTTATAAAAATAAACATTGAAGATGTACAACATGTGAGGGCCATAACCCAAACACGTGATAAGAAAATGTGGATTGGAACCTTTAAACATGGCATATATTCCTTTGATATCGATTCTGGCAATAACCTGACGAATCTCAAAAACTATATTTTACAATATTCGGACAAGGACAGTGATGTTAACCCTGGGGTCTATTTTATTTATGAAGATGATAAGGGAGATATTTTTGCCGGAACCCAAGAAGGACTTGGTAAGTTGGACAAATCTTCGAACTCCTTTGAATTGGTGCAACAAAAAGACCCGGATTTTTTTAGGTGCATCACCCAGGGTCCGGACAAGAAATATTGGATCGGTACCCAAAACGGCGTCATAGCATGTGATGCATTGGAGGATATTGCCGAAGGCAAATACAAGCGCCACCTACCCGATATGCTCAATACCAACTCGTTGGTCAACAATTATATTTCCGCGCTGTTTTTTGACAAATCAGGGGTTTTATGGATTGGAACCGAAAATGGGCTGGAGAAATACGACCCCTTTGGCAACCAGTTCAAACTCATTTCCGAGAGTGCGTTTTCCACTAGGGTACCGCCCGTAGTCAGCAGTTTTGGAAAAACCCATGATGGGCAACTGTTGATAGGAACCCATTTTAACGGTATCTATTTGGCCAACGGAACGAAAGTCAAAAAGATCTTTGATGTGGAGCAGCGGATTGCCAGCATCTATTCCCTAGATCAAAAAATATTCTACATCGGCATGTGGGATGGCAAAGTCTATTGCTATAATCATGATTTCAAGACCATAAAAGAAGTACGGTTGGGATTTGAAAATGGCCCTATTTTCTCTTTCTACCAACGAGAACCTGACAAGTTACTGGTCGGAACCAAGGGAAAAGGTCTCTGGCAATACGATTTCGGTACCAAGAAGTGCATACCCTTGGCCAAAGAAAGCCTGGGCACCGAGGAAATCAACAAAATTGTGGGCTCTAGGTATGGTTTGCTTTGGATTGCCACGGAAAATGGTGTTTTCAGATACGATGAGATCAATGGACAGGTGAAACGGTATGGGCATGATGACAATGTGGAAAACGGATTGACCAACAACAAAGTAAAGGATATTGCGATTGATCAAGACGGCCGGGTATGGGCCGCAACCCGACATGGACTCAATTTTTACGATCCCCAAAGGGATCGGTTTCTGGCCAAGGATGCCCCCAAGGAATTAAAGAATATCTGGGTCACCGATATAGGTATCGATTCAACGGGCCACATGTGGCTGAACATGAACTACAACCAGATAGCAAAGTACAACCCAAGAACAGATGATTTCAGGATATTTTTTGTGAACAATGGGGTGCGTTCCAACATCTACAACAAAAGGGGTTTTTTGTTTTATGATGATTCGCGAATTTATCTTGGGGGTGACAATGGGGTGATATATTTTTCGCCCTTGGAGATATCTGAAAACCATTTGGCGCCCCAACCCTTGATTACAGAATTCAAAATTGCCCATCGAGAGGTATTGCCCGGAACGGTCATCAATGGACAAAAGTTGCTGACCGAAGATTTAAATTATGCAAAAAGGATAGCGCTTGACTTTGACAACCGTAATTTTTCCTTAAAGTTTGCTATGCCGTCCTATGTTCGGGAGCGTTCAAACCAATACGAGTATAAACTCGAAGGCTTTGACGAAGACTGGATCGCGGTCAATAGTGCCTCAAGAACGGTCCGGTACACCAACCTATATCCAGATGATTATGTTTTTAAGGTTAGGGCTGGCAACAGCAATGGGTATTGGAGCGGTGAAAATTCATATGATATCAGTATATCCCCACCATTTTGGCTTACCTACAAGGCCGTATTGCTATTTCTGTTCTTCGCCTCTGTGATTTTCTATTTTATCAGAAGGGAGATAAAGAATAGATTAAGGCTAAAGCGAGAACTGCTTATGGTGAAGGTGAAACGAGAGCATGATGAAAAGCTGAACAACGAAAAACTACGGTTCTTCACCAATATTTCCCACGAGCTGCGAACCCCATTGACCCTTATCTTGGGACCCGTAAAGCAATTGATTGAAGAAGGGGAGGAAAATGGGAACAAATACCAGTTGAACCGTTTCAACCTTATCCACCAAAATACCAATCGGCTATTGGGCTTGGTCAATCAAATCTTGGACTTCAGAAAGGCGCAAACGGGTGAGCTAAAGCTAAAAGTGACCCAGACCGATATTATGCTGCACACCCAAAACACATTTGCTTCATTTAAGCAACTGGCCTCCAATAAAAAAATCCATTATAATTTAAGTGCTGAGGAAGAAGAAATCATAGGATGGGTTGACCATGACAAATTCGATAAAATTCTATATAACTTGTTATCCAATGCGTTGAAGTTTACACCCAACCATGGGCATGTAGATGTTTACATTGGCCTAAAAGACAACCCCATGGGCTGGTTGGTCGTCGAGGTGAGCGATAATGGCATCGGAATACCGGTAGAGAGCCATAAAAAAATATTCAGAAGGTTCTACCAAGCCGCCAATAGTAAGGAAAACAATACAGGTACCGGTATTGGGCTAGCTCTGGTCAAATCGTTGACCGAACTTCATAAAGGTACGATCAACCTGCAAAGTACCCATGGGCAGGGCAGCATATTTACCCTAGAACTGCCCATAGCCCGCAAGTTTTACAAAGAGACCGAAGTATTCGAATATTCCGCCAAACCGAAAGAAGCGGAGTCCGTACAGGTGCAATCGGCCAAAAAAATCATTCAAAGCACCCATCTCAAGGAAAAAATCTTGGTCATTGAAGACAATGGAGAACTAAGAAGTTATCTGGTGGATTATCTATCGGATTACTATAAGGTGTACCAAGCAGAAAATGGAGAGGAGGGATTGGCACTATGCCGACAAATAAGGCCCGTACTCTGTGTGGCAGATGTGATGATGCCCGTGATGGATGGCCACAGGTTTTGTGAAGCCCTTAAAAATGATGAATTTATCAGCCATATCCCAGTAATCTTGCTAACGGCACTATCTGAAAATGAAGACAAGATAAAAGGGTATGATGTAGGGGCTGATGGGTATCTGGTAAAACCGTTCGATCCCTCCCTACTGAAGTCCCGGATAGAGAACATCATCCGTACCCGTTTGGAGCTTAAGGCCAAGTTTTCAGGGGAAGTGGAAAGCGAAGTTGGACTTTTGACCAATTCGCCCATCGATGAAGAGTTTATGCGAAAGGTTACGGATTTGGTCCATATAAACTTAAACAATCCCAAGCTCACCACCACTTTTTTGTGCAGGGAGTTGGGGATGAGCTCCTCCAAGTTATATCGCAAAATCAAGGAGTTGACCGATCTGGCCCCCAATGAGTTCATTAGAACAGTGCGCTTAAAAAAATCGGCACAACTTTTAAAAACCAAAAAATATAACGTATCGGAGGTTACCGATTATATAGGATTCAATGACCCCCTGTATTTCAGTAGATGCTTTAAAAAACAGTTTGGGTTTCCGCCAAGTAAATTGATTAAGTAGCTGAGCCTGTTGGTGCTTTGATGCTATAAATAACCAATATGTTCATAGTTTTGAAATATTTGTCCATTTCAAGACCGATATGAAGTGGTATGTTTGAAGTACAGGGTCATGTTGACGAAAGAAATGCAATGGTCAATTGGGGCTCAAAAACACAACGATCTGGAGAAAATGAATAACAGCATTCACATATAATTTAAGACAAATGGGCATAGATAAGAACAATCCGTTGGAATCATTGGAGCATTGGGAAGAGGATATTTTAAAACGTTATCCAGATCCTGCGGAAGATGGCAAGAAAAAAGAGGAATTCCGAAATTATGAAGATTCGTATAGGGTCGATACGGTCAGGGAGTTCTACAGGTTGAACCATAAGTTTCAGACCTATGATTTTGTTTGTCAAAAGCAGGAGGAGTTATTGCAGTTCAATAAAAGGGAGATGTCTTTATGGGATGCCGTTGATTTTTTGAACACTTTGGTGGACGATAGTGACCCGGATATCGATTTGGACCAATTGCAGCACTTGTTGCAGACCTCTGAGGCCATAAGGGCCGATGGCCATCCCGATTGGTTCGTGCTTACTGGTTTTTTGCACGATATGGGAAAGGTGCTATGCCTATTTGGGGAGCCGCAATGGGCAGTTGTTGGCGATACCTTTCCGGTCGGTTGCGCTTTTTCGAACAAGATCGTCTATCCAGAATTCTTTTCCGAAAACCCAGATAGCCAAGATGAACGATACAATACCAAATTTGGAATATATTCAGAAAACTGTGGACTGGACGCGGTGAAGATGAGCTGGGGCCATGACGAGTACCTGTACCATATCATGAAAGACCATTTGCCAGAGCCGGCACTCTATATTATTCGCTATCATTCTTTTTACGCGCAACATCGAGAACATGCCTATAGCCATTTGATGAACGAAAAAGACCATGAGATGTTTGAGTGGGTAAAAAAATTCAATCCGTACGATTTATATACCAAAGCACCCGTAAAGCCAGATGCAAAGGCATTAAAACCTTATTACGAAGACCTTGTCGAAAAATATTTGCCTGAAAAACTGAGATTTTAGAGCACCAACCAAACTTTAATGACAGCAACATATCTTGGCTTTTTTGGCTTTACGCTCTTTGTCATCCTTTATACCACGTACAAACTCCGAAAAGATAGTTTTAAGACGGCAAAGGGATATTTTCTTGCAGGGAAAACCTTGACAGGGCCCATCATCGCCGGATCCATGATTCTGACCAATATCTCCACCGAGCACCTTATCGGTATGAACGGCAGTTCCTATAAAAACGGAATCATTGTCATCGCTTGGGAGGTAACTTCTGCCATAGCCTTGGTCATTGCCGCCATATTCTTTCTTCCCCGTTTTATACAAATGGGATTGACGACCATTCCAGAGTTTTTGGAAAAGCGGTTTGATGGGGCCACTAGGTCAATCGTGGCCTTTTTGTTGATGCTATCCTTTGTGGTAACACTGTTACCAATTGTTTTGTATTCGGGTGCCATTAATATTGAAAGTGTTTTTGAGTTTACCGAAATGTTCAATATTACCAAGACCGAGGCACTGCTGTACACCATATTGACCATCGGCGTTATAGGGTCGCTCTATGCCATCTTCGGAGGGTTGAAGGCAGTGGCGTATTCAGACAGTCTTAATGGTATTGGCCTTATGTTGGGCGGATTGCTCATACCGGCCTTGGCCTTGTACCAAATCGGAAAAGGGAATGTGGTCGATGGGCTGACCAAGGTCTATGATTTTGCGCCTGACAAATTTGATATCATAGGTAGTCCAGATTCCATTTTACCATTTTCCACTCTATTCACCGGCCTAATGATCAATCAATTGTATTTCTGGGGGATGAACCAAGCCATCATTCAACGGGCGTTTGGGGCCAAAAATCTGGCGGAGGCCCAAAAGGGACTTATCTATACAGGCGTTTTAAAACTGTTTGTGCCCTGCATCATTGTGTTACCCGGACTGATTGCCTATTACTACTTTCAGGATGAGTTTTATGCAAATCCAGATTTGATTTACCCTCTGCTGGTGAAGAAGGTGCTGCCCGCCTACTTGTACGGGTTCTTTGCCGCTGTGGTATTGGGGGCTGTGCTGAGTACCTTCAATAGTGTGTTGAACTCTGCCAGTACCATTTTTTGCTATGATATCTATAAAAAGATCATCAACAAAAAAGTTTCCGATGCCCAATTGGTGAAATGGGGCAAGTTGACCTCTGTTGTTCTTGCAGTAGGGGCCATCAGTATTGCACCATTTGTGGCCTATGCACCAGATGGGCTTTACTTTCTGTTACAAGAATTGAACGGTATTTTCTTTATTCCCATTTCCTCGGTGATCATTGCGGGAATTTTCGTAAAACAGATTAATGCCATTGGGGCCAAAGCGGGGCTTTTATTTGGATTTTTGTTTTATATTTTGACCACCTTCATTTTAAACTTAGACATCCACTTTGTCCATCTTTGGGGCATGGAATTCGTATTGAACTTCATCATCATGTTCTTGGTATCCAAAGGTCGCCCCACGGCCGATTATGTGCATGAAACCTACCGATATCCAGATAAGGCCTGGCCATGGGTAAAAGAGGCTGGCATTATACTTACCGGACTCACCATCTTGATTTATATAATGCTCTCGTAAGTAGGGCGTTCAAGAAAATGATGTGAAATATCCGATATGACAAGTGCTGTTCAGCATGGGAAGGGTTTCCAAGACTTAACTGAATGTAATATTGACCTTAACATTTAAACTAGAGATTCAATCCTTTTTGCCATGAGTAGCTCTGGTTTGAGTTGTTTCAAGACTTCTGGCCTGTACTTTTTTTTCAAGACCAAATATGAAATAAAAGAGCTAGGTTCTGCATGGATAATAGGGCTTGATGAGGAACAGCTATAGACATACCCCTCAAACGGTCTTCGAACGTTGATATGCAGATTGAGAATTTGTTTGCTGATAGAGATACTGTCTTGGTTTTTTCTAGTAAACCGAATATTCAGGGTGTTGATGTTCACAAAGCTTGCATATCCATTATAGATTACTTGGTTGATCTCCATATGTGCCGAAAAGTCTTTTTCAATGCTAAGGTCAATGGCGTTCATGGTTCCGTTGTCAGCTGGATAGATGAATTTATAGTCGCCAACAAGCTTTAAGTAATGAAAATGGTGTGTGGATACTATTTCGTCAAGTGTGTTCGGGGTCCGCAGTTTGGTAATGTAAACATTGTCTTTTAAATAGGCCATGATCCGGTAATCACTTGCCGTTTCCAATTTGGTTTTTGCAGCGTTTTCATCAGAGCATCGCTCAAGAATGATACGACCTGCAGCAGGAAAGCCATCACGTTTTACAGTACTGTAGGTTCCTAAAAGATAATCGTGGCCATACTTCATGGTTCCTGAAAAAAGGGAAATCAACTTTTTGACCGGAGTTGTGTACCCCATTTTGGTGACCTCGATAAAAGTATAGTTTTCAATGACCGTATAGGTACCTTCCCAATGCTCTTGAATCCGATAGTCCATTACTACCTTGCGTTTATTGATCACCTTTACCAAAGCCCGGTCCACAACGCCCCTAGCAAAGGCGTAGTAATGCATGATGTAATATTGTACATCATTTAAATCTGGGGTAATGGTAACGTCACCTTTTCTTTCAATTCTATCGGTTGCCGGATTGTAGATCAGGGAAAATTCAGACATTAACTCTTCCAAGAGTTCGTTTCTGGTTTTTTTTTCAATGACCGGTTGTGGGTATCGGTCATGGTTTTTGGCTTTGCTCAGGGAAGTATAGTTTAACCGGCTTTCAATTTCTTGCTGCGAGATTTTCTGCAATTTCAAGTAATCGACGGTCTTTTTGATCAGTTCTGCGCTTTCACTATTAGAACGTTTCATAGTAAATATTTTCAGAAAATTTCTGAAATAATTTTCTTTTTTCCAAAAAATGGAGGTGGAATTGGTTTTTTGGATGATTTTTATGCCTCTGATAACTAACTAATACGATGTGGAATGAAGCTCAGATTATTTATCGTGATGTTATTTTCCAGTGGCTTTTTAATGGCTCAGAACAGGGTCACGGGAAAAATTATTTCTGAAAACCGAGAACCCTTGCTAGGGGTATCGATTTTGGTAAAAGGGACCACAGTAGGTACGGTCTCAGATTTTGATGGCAACTACACCATTATGGCCGATCAGGGAGATATCTTGGTGGTGAGCTATGTGGGTTTTAAAACCCTGGAAGTGCCAGTTGCATCCAATGTGATCAATGTCACCATGGTTCGGGATTTGAACCAATTGGATGAAGTGGTCGTGGTCGCTTTTGGTACTTCGACCCGAAAAGCGCTCACCGGGGCTTTGGAGGTAGTGACCACCGATGAAATTCAAGCACAGCCCCTATCAAACTTCACCAACGCTTTACAGGGGCTTGCCCCTGGCCTCCAGGTATTTGAAAGCAATGGGCAACCAGGTGAGGGTGCCGAATTCAGGATTAGGGGAATAGGGTCGCTCTTGGCAGGCGATGATCCGCTAATTGTGTTGAACGGTGCTGTTTTCAATGGCGGGCTTTCCCAGATCAACCCTAATGATATTGAATCTGTAAATGTCTTAAAGGATGCTGCATCTGCCTCAATTTATGGATCTAGGGCGGCCAATGGGGTCATCTTGATCACTACCAAAAAAGGAAGAAATCAAAAGACTGCTTTTTCCCTAAACACTGAAATCGGTTTTACCGAGAATACCAACCCTAACAATTTTAGGTTGATGAATACCGCAGAGTACGTTGAGTATTACAGGGAGGCCTTGATCAATGATGGAAGAAACCCAGACGACCCTTCGACAGGTTTTTTTCTTCCCATAAGCCAAGCTTTTGATACCGATTGGGTGAACGAGGTTTTTCAAACGGGATCTTTCAGAAAATATGACTTTTCGGCCAGGGGGGGCAATGACAAGACCTCTTTTTATACAGGTCTCGGCTATACCGAACAAAAAGGGACCGTGGTAGGTACTGGTTTTGAAAGGGTCACCGGAACCTTGAGTATCGACCATAATCTAAATGACAAAATTGACATTGGGGGAAATATGCAATTGAATTACAGAAATAGGGACAATCTTATTTCTGAAACGGGCCGATCGGGCCAACTTTCGGGTGCTTTTAACACCGCACCTACCGAACCCATATTTGGGCAACCCGATACGAATCCCGAATTGGTGGGTTCTGGGTATAATTTTGACATTCCCAGCAATGCCCAGCACAATGCTGTGGCTTCGGCAGCCTTAAATTCAAACAATGTTGAGAGCTGGAGCATCAATGCCACCTTGAATTTGGGATACAATTTTACGCCGAAATTGCGTGGCGAAGCTCTGGGAAATTACTACTACAACACCTCAATTTTTAAGGAAACCATAGGTAAAACCTATCTGGCGGAGACCGAGGGTGGAAACGCACTGGAGGAACGCACCTCTGAAAACACCTTCAACTTTGTGGGTTCGTTGGCCTACACGACCGATATCGGTGAAGACCATTCACTGGGTATAAAGGCAGGCTTTGAGACCACGAGGTTCCGGAGCAACCTGCTTGAGGTGTCAAGAAGAGGGTTCACATTTGCAAATCTTAACGATGTCGGACTCGCCTCGGGCCCCATAGACCCTTCTGATATTGAATCGGGCTTCAATGGAAGTGCCGTGGCCGGTTTTTTTGGAAGGATCAACTACGATTATAAAGACAAGATCTTTTTGGAAGGTTCCCTACGGAGGGATGGAGCCTCGAATTTTGGGCCAGATACCCGTTGGGGTACGTTTGGTGCCGTGGGGCTCAGCTATATCCTTTCTGAAGACCTGTTTTCAGATTCTGAACTGGTGAACAACCTTAAATTGAGAGCAAGCTACGGTTCTTCGGGAAACAATAATTTCGGCAACTTTCTGTGGAGAGACCTGTTCAGTCTAGGTAGGGATTATGCACTGAACCCAACTGATTTTTTGCCCGGTATAACCGTTTCCTTTCCACCCAACAGAAGTTTGCAGTGGGAAAAAAACCTACAATTGGATATTGGCTTGGACTTCAATCTTTTTAACAATAGGTTGAGCGGTAGCGTGGATTATTTCAGGAGGATTTCCGAAGACTTGTTGTTTGAACTTCCATTGTCACTAACCACAGGATTTGAGGAACAGGCCGTGAATTCTGATGCGGAACTATTGAATACAGGCTTTGAGATCTCATTGGCCGCCTACATTCTGCGAAGTCAAAACTTTTCATGGCGAACCGATGCCAACATAGCTTTTTACGATCAGGAAATAAGACAATTGCCCCAAGAAGTGGTCTTTAGCGATCGCATCTGGCAAGAAGGCGGACGATCTGATAATTTCTTTTACCAACGTTATGAAGGGGTAGATCCTGCCACGGGCGACCCATTGTATTTGGATGTCAATGGCAACGTAACCCCAGATTATGACGGTGAGGAAAGCAGGGCGGTGGTCGGTCAAAGAAGTCCCGACACCTATGGAAGTATCACAAATACCTTCACCTACAAAGACCTGAGTCTGTCCTTTATGTTTTTCTTCAATGAAGGAAACCAAGAGTATTTTGATTTGGGGGAAACCTTGAATGGAGATGGACAGAACTTCCCTGCGAACCAATGGGCAATAGCACTGAACCGTTGGCAACAGCCAGGAGACATAACCGATATCCCCAGGGTGCGGCTGAACAATCCCAATGGGGGCTTCGAAAGCACACGGTTTTTACATGATGCCTCCTATGTGCGCCTTCAGAACATAACATTGGGCTACAATTTGCCTGTTGAGGTAGTACGACAATTGGGCTTGGACGGTATGTCCTTTAGATTGAGCGGTCAAAATTTGTGGACAATAACCGACTTTCCAGGATTCGACCCCACATCTGAGGCATATCCAATTCCCAGGACCATAACCTTTGCGGCCAACTTAACCTTTTAAAAATAGCACTATGAAATCTTTAGTTAAAGCATATACATTTTTAACGCTCATATTATTGTTCATATGGAGCTGTGAAGATTATTTGGATATTGAACCCGAGACCCAAGTGGCCTCCTCATCGGTTTTTCAGACCCAAGATGGTGCATTGGCCGCTTTGAACGGTATCTATACCTCAATAAAGCTCAAAGGGATGTACGGAACAGATTTTGCCGTCATTGGCGATGCAGCTTCAGACAATGGCAAGATCCCCTCAGATAGGGAAGATGCCGGGGCAAACAGTGACAGATTGCCCCATGCTTATCTGTTGAACCTGAATGCAAACACCACCAGTATATTGTGGGATGATGCCTATGTGCTCATCAACAATTCCAATACTTTTCTTGAAAACATCGATGCGGTCGGTGATATGTCAGACGAAGCTAAGACCCAGGCCATTGCCGAAGTAAGAGTCGTAAGGGCCTATGCCTATTTCTGCTTGATGCAGGTTTTCGCACAGGACTATAACTTTACTTCGGATCAATCCCATCCCGGAGTACCCATTGTAACCTCGACAGGCGTGACCAACCAACCAGCAAGAAACACCGCCGGGGAAGTTTTCGGATTTATTTTTCAAGAATTCAACGAGGCATTGCCTGATCTTCAAAACAGCAATGCCATAGATAGACCGGGAGACGATTTCTATTTCATCAACTATTTTTCCGCATTGAGCCTAAGGGCCAAAATGTATTTCTACATCACTGATTATGCCAATGCGCTCAGTGATGCCAATCAGGTCATCAACTCAGGGCGTTATAGTCTGGTGACCCAATATACAACGGGACTTTACCCATCTTCTGGTTTGGGAGATTTGGAATTCATCAATGAGTGGGCCGGAACAGCGATTGTAACCCCTGAAAGTATCTTTCAATTATACGTGAACGAGGCTGGGGCCAGCATTACCACCAACAGGTCCATAATTGACATCTACACATCCAATAATGGCAACGCCGCACATGCAATTTCCGGTGATCTGTTTGATTTGTACGAGACCCAAGACCTCCGTTTGAATTGGTACAAAGTAGAGAACACCGATCAACATGTGTTCAAATACCCTGGAGATTTTGGGGCAGCACCCGATGATACGCCCTACTCGGTGATTCGGCTTACCGAATTGATTCTGATGAAAGCCGAGATTGAGGCTCGAAATGGGCAGGAAGCCGTTGCCCTTGACCTGGTCAATAGCATTACCTCAAGGGCCAATGCATCACCCATCACTTCGAGCGGTAACCAGCTTATTGAAGATATCATAACCGAGCGTAGAAAGGAAATGGCCTTTGAGGGAAACCGCTTGTTCGATCTGAAGCGATTGCAACGGGGATTCACCAGAAATGATTGCTCAGCGGATATCTGTAATTTGGATTATCCTACTTTCCTGTATGCTTGGCCAATTCCGCTGGCAGAGTTCAACGGAAATCCAAATATGGTCCAGAATGATGGCTACTAATAAGGTACAAACTAAAAGCAGAAAAATGAATACGTACATACAACTAAAACCAACGATCATTTCTTCCATCCTAGTAGGACTGACATCGATCGTATTGCTTATTTCATGTGACAATGAAGACGTAAATGAAGTTGTTTCAAGGGAAGGCCAGACTTTTGTGGCCGGTATTGCAGATGGGCTTACCACCACGGTTTTTGAAGATGAAGGAGAGGCTATTTCAGTACCTTTTTCCGTAGGCTTCACCCTTAACGAAAGTGCAAATGTTACCATAGACCTGACCTTGGAGAACGCTGTTTATGGAGTTGATTTTGTTACCGAACCAGATGGTGCTTCGGGTCAAATATCACTGTCTATTTCTGCGGGGAGCAACAATCCGACCATAAGATTGATACCCAATGTTACCGAAGAGGTTAAAGATTATTCCGTGATGTTCGAAGTGTCAGGAGTATCGGGAGGGTTACGTTTGGCGGAAGGGAGTGGGGTTTTTACGGCCTCGGTGGAAGATCGTACCAAAAATCTCGATATTATTGCATTTACAAGTTTTGAAGAACCCACCGCCGGGGCCACCAACAACTACGAAGCTGACGATGGTGTGGAACAGATCAATAAAGATGGACTGAATTCGGTCGATTATGTTTCCACGGGTGATGAACTGGGCTTTGATTTCTCGTACATTCCGGGAGAAGAAGGGGGAGAGGATACTTCACTTTATTGGGGAGTTACCAATGTGTTGAACGAACCCGATGAGTGGGATCTGCCATTTTTTCAAGATGGAATGCAGGCCTATGTCGCTTCTGATGCAGATGGTCTGGCCGAGATAGTGTTTGATGAAGTGACCATTGCGCCTAGCACAGAAATTCTTTTGGTGACCCTTTCTACCTTTTTTGTGGATGCCAGTTGGGAAGATTCTGATGAGTTTGATGTCTTTTGGCGGACTTCTGACGGTGACGAACTGTTGCTGTCCTTTAGAGGTGATGAAAATGATGATATGCGCGATCAACCCGATGGTACCGGAAATGTTATTGAAAATAGCTGGGTCACCTTCAATGCTTTTGTACAAAATGTGAAGACCGGTAGATTGGTCCTTCAAATTGGCAATAACTCGGGATCCGAACTGGTGTTTTTGGATGCCATCAGAATTGGGGTGAAATAGAGAACCTTTTTTTGAGTAAGTTAGTTTATTTGAGTTAGTTAAAACAAGCGGCGATGTCGCAATATCGTCGCTTGTTCTACGAAGAATATTTAAATATGAATTTATCCAAGAGAGTATTAGATTCTAGTTTTTCAGCAACGGTAGGTATTGCAGATAAAGCCCAAATTATTCGTGAACAAGGAAGAGCCGTATACGATTTTTCTGCCGGTCGGGCCTTTGAGCCCACCCCTGCTTACATAACACGTGGTACCATAGCCGCGATAAATGCAGGGGATACCCATCAAACCATGGCAAGGGGGAAAACCATTTACAGGAACGCCATAGCCGAAAAATTAAAACGCGATAACAAAATTGATGCCGACCCCGAGAAGGAGGTCATTGCCACCATGGGATGCAAACAAGGGCTTACCATAGGCCTGTTGGCCTGTATAAATCCAGGTGATGAGGTCATTGTCGAAGATCCTTGTTTTGTGAGTTACACCCAAACGGTTCACTATTTGGGAGGAAAAGCGGTAAAGGTACCCTTAAAGGCTGAAAATGGTTTTAGGTGGACCAAGGACGATTTGGAAAAGGCCGTTACCAAGCGAACAAAAGTGATCATACTTTGCTCCCCGCATAACCCAACGGGAGTGGTCCACTCAAAAAAGGATCTTCAAATCATTGCCGATGTGGCCATCAAGAACAACCTTATCGTGATTACCGATGAGGTGTATGAAAGAGTAGTCTGGAACGGCCATAAACATACCAATCTGGCGACACTTCCAGGCATGAAGGATCGAACCATTACCCTCATGAGCTTTACGAAAAGCTTTTCCATGGGGGGTTGGAGGGTCGGCTTCATTTACTCCAGTGAGAATATCATCAAGGAGTTGGAAAAATTACAGCAACATTTGATCACCAGCGTAAATTCGTTTGTGCAGATCGGTGCGGCCATTGCCTGTGGAAAACCACAGGACGAAGTGCTCGACTACTGGTTGGAATGGGAGAAAAAGGTATTTTACTGTACCGATTACATTGATGGCATCAAGGGCTTGAAATGTCATCGCCCCGAAGGAGGGTTCTACGCATGGGTCGATATTTCCCAATTGGGAACAAGTTCTTATGATTTTACTGAGCAACTTCTTGAAAAAGAGTCGGTTGCCATAGTCCACGGGTCTTCCTTTGGTGAATTTGGCGAAAATTATGTTAGGTTTACCTGTGTCAAATCATGGGACGAATTGGAAGAGGGTCTCAAACGCTTGAAAAGGTTTGCCCAGTCCCATTGATTAAAATCATAAGATGTACAAAAGAGTACTAAAGCGGTATTTACAGATTCCCTTCGCGACCAGGGTTTTGCTTTGGATGTTATTTGGTGCCGTGGCCGGGCTGGTGTTTAAAGAAGAGGCACTGGTGGTGAAACCACTGGGAATTGGTTTTTTGAACCTTTTGCTGATGGCCGCCATACCACTGGTCTTTTTTAATCTTTTATCGGGTATAGCCTCGCTGAACAGTATTTCAAGTTTTGGCAGAATTGGGGGTAAAGTGTTGCTATGGTATGTTTTTTCGACCATTATGGCCATAATTATCGGTATTGGTTTGATGAATTTGTCCAAAGCGGGTGTCGGAATGACGCTTAAGGCAGAAGTTTCTAATGACATTGGTCAAATACCAAACGTTGGTGACCTTTTGTTGAGCATGATTCCGATCAACATTTTTAAATCATTTGCTGAGGGAAACCTGATTCAAATAGTGGTTTTTGCCGTTCTTTTAGGGATAGTTACGCTAAAACTGCCTCCAAAAGCTAGGCAACCTTTGGAGAAGGGATATGACCTTCTAGCAGGTTTGATGCGCAAGTTGGTGGAATACATATTGATACTATCACCACTTTGTCTTGGGGCCTTGATGGCGGCCACCTTCGGAGAATTTGGATCGAACATCGCAGGGGCCTTGGGCAAGTTTATAGCGACAATTTATGTAGGGCAGTTGTTGATGATATTGGTATATATGATATTGCTGACCACCGTTGGAAGGGTTTCCATCCCCTGGTTTTTTAGAAAGACCAAGGAACTCTATGCCACCACGATTGCCACATGCAGTAGTTTGGCCAGCCTGGCAGTGGCACTTGATATTGCCGAAACGAAAATGAAGCTTCCCAAAAAAGTATACTCCTTCACCCTGCCCATGGGGGCACAGTTCAACAAAGATGGTACTTCCATAATGCTTTCGGGAATCCTCATTTTTACTGCCCAGGCTGCTGGATTAAATTTTAGTATTCAAGAACTGGTACAAGTTGTCTTGATCGGACTATTGGTGGTTGAGGGCTCGTCCGGTATTCCTGGTGGAGGATTGGTGGTCGCTATGCTGTTTGCAGAAGCGTTTAATTTGCCCATCGAGATCGTGGCCATTGTTGGGGGCATTTATCGATTGATCGATATGGGCAATACCACGGTCAACTGTATGGGAGATATGGTGGCAACAACGATAGTATCAAGATTTGAGACGCAGTGGAGACCGTCGTACGTACAACCAAATGATAATGCAAGATGAAAATAAGGGGACTATACTTTTTCTTGAACCTACTTTTTGCGGTGCAGTTGATGGCACAATCTGGGGTGGGCACAAAAGAAGACCGTGAAGCGCTTTTTGATGCCATTGTTAAAATGACAATGCAGCGTGAGGCCTTCTCCGATTTCAAGAACAAGGCGCTAAACTTTGACCCGATCGAGAATATGCAAAAGCTCAGACAAGAGTTTGTCGATGCGGAAACAAACGATGATTTTTGGTTTGCCCTTGTGAAATTAAGTGCCGCACGACATGACAAACACCTTTCCATTGAAGAAGTTGAAAATGGATTGACCGTACCCCAAATGGAAGAAGGTCGCGCACCAATACGGTTTCACCCTGATTATTCTTCCAAGAAGCTTTCGTTTTTCGTGTCTGATCATTCAAAAAATATTGCGGACTATTGCGAAAAAAGAGCGCCAAGCATAGGAGATGAACTTCTTGAGGTCAATGGTGTTGCCCTGGCTGATTTTGTGGAGCAAGTAAGACCGTACATCGCATACTCCAATGAAAATAACTTTAAGATTCGCACGGCAGATGCCCTATCCAAAAGAAGTGCCCAATGGCCCGGTACATTTTTCAAAGACAGTTTCCATATCAAACTAAAACCAAAAAAAGGGAGACCATATTCTTTGGTAGTGCCTTACTTGAATGAAGTTGATTGGCAATATGGAAGGTTTTTGCGCAATTATGAAGGGTATGAACTGGCCTGGGAAAAAGAATCCTTCGCCGTGTATTTGCCAAAGGATAAGAGCTCTAAGACCATTTTGCTCTGGTGGTATGGTTTTAGGAAAGATTTAAGGGATGCGGTCGACGAATTGGTCAATTATGCCGAGACCAATGGTATGTTGGCCCATGACCTCATTATCGATGCGGTCAATAGTAGGGGCGGAAGCCAAGGGGCCTATGCCTTGGCGCGATTTTCATCTCGACCGTTCAAGACCACGGGCGGAAATTTAAGACTCAGTGATATCACCGATGATTTTATTGCTGACAGAACGGAGAAATATTTGTCAAAGAAACAAATTATGGATGGCAGCTCCCCAGAGACCGAAGATGATGGCTCTTGGATGATGGAATGGTTGCACGGGCCGGTGCTGAAAGGGTTGGAGCGCGGTCAAGACTATAGTAACAATGTCCCCTTTAAATGTGCCCACCTTCCGTATTATTCTGATTGGGTAATGCAACCTGCCAAGAAACACTTTACCGGAAAATTGGTGCTTTTTTCAGGCCCTTGGGGCGGATCTCATATGGATCAGTTTTCCGCCATGGTCAATGACAATGATCTGGGCCATACCTTTGGGATGCCCTCTGGGGGGTACAGCAACACTTGGGAGTGGGAAGAGGATTTATATTTTCCGAACGGTAGCACCCCTGTGGTCAAGTTTATGTGGAACATTGGCCACACCATTCGCCCAAACGGCCAAGTACTTGAAGGAAATCCCGCCTTGGTCGATGATTATGTTCCGGTGACCAAGGATAACTATTTAGATTATAAAAACATATTGCTCGGTAAGGCATTGAACTGGTTGGAGCAGTAGTGTACCGATTGGGTCGATTCAACATGAACAACCTCCTAACGGTACAATACATCATGGGGCTATAATTTGAAAAATGTTGAAAATGAAGAAGAGCATTTTATCGGTATTGATGGTCGTTGGGTTCTTTGGTTTTGCCCAACAACAATCAAAAGAAAAATCAGAACAGGAACTAGCCTTTCAATTTAAAAACGTCGGGCCGTCGCGAGGAGGCAGGGTGACCGCCGTAAAAGGGGTTGTCGACAGTACAAATGTCTACTATATGGGCAGCACAGGTGGGGGCCTATGGAAAACCACCGATCATGGCCATCATTGGAAGAACATTTCTGACAGCTATTTTGAAAGTCCTTCCATAGGGGCGATTGCGATATTCCAGAAGAATCCTGATATTCTATACGTGGGCACAGGTTCAGATGGTATCCGTAGCAATGTAATCGTGGGCAGGGGAATCTATAAATCGATTGATGCAGGTAAAACATGGAGATTTTCCGGATTGAAAGACGCAGGTCAAATCGGGGCGTTGGAAGTGCATCCCAATAATCCCGATATCGCCTATGTAGCTGTAGTGGGCCAACCTTTTAGGAAATCCAAAGAACGGGGCGTATTCAAGACCACCGATGGTGGCAAGCATTGGAACAAAGTACTTTTTCATTCCGATTCCGTGGGCGCGGTCGACATTGAGCTGGCACCAAATCGACCAGAAATTGTCTATGCCACCATGTGGATGGGAGAACGAAAACCTTGGACGATTATAAGTGGTGGGGCAACCGATGGCATCTACAAATCCATCGATGGTGGGCAAAATTGGAAGAGGCTGAAAAAAGGTCTCCCAACCGCCTTGACGGGAAAAGCTGATTTGGCGGTAAGCCAGGCCATGCCTTCCCGTGTTTGGGCTCAGGTCCAGGCTGCAGAAGGGCAAGAAGGTATTTATAAATCAGATGATTACGGCGAATCTTGGAAAAAGGTGGAAATGCCTGCCAAAATTCATAAATCCGTAATGTACCGACCATTTTACTTCACCAATATTGATGCAAACCCTCAAAATGGCGATAATATTTGGGCAGGAACCAAAAAACTCTGGACATCATATGACGGTGGAAAAAAATGGAAAGAAATCATTCCGCCGCATTCCGACCACCACGATTTATGGATCAATCCCAAGGACACTCTTTTTATGATAGCTGGCAATGACGGCGGTGGGGCAGTTTCCATCGATGGGGGCAAGAATTGGTCAACACAGTTCAACCAACCAACCGCAGAACTTTATTCTTGTGATGTCGATGACCAATTTCCCTTTTATATCTATTCAGGGCAGCAAGATAACACTACCATTCGTGTGCCCAGTAGGCCTCCAGCACAAAATGTATTGAACAGTAATGACGGGCATGGAATGGAAACCATGGTATTCTGGGATAGGGTAGGAGGATGCGAAACGGGCCCAGCGATTCCCAAACCCGGCGATCCCAATATCGTTTACAGCAATTGCAAGGGTCAATTTTCGGTGTACAACCATAAACTGGGCACGGAACATCTGTATTACATTGGTGGGGAAAGTCTTTATGGGAACCACCCAGATGATATCACTTATCGTTTTCAGCGGGTGACCCCCATGGAAGTATCGCCCCATGATCCCAATGTGGTCTATTATGGCTCGCAGTACCTCCACAAAACGATCGACGGCGGCAGAAATTGGGAAAGAATATCTGAAGATTTGACTGAAAATAGGACCGCCTATCGAATGCGAAGTGGTGGCCCGATAGATGAAGATATCTCTGGGGAAGAGTATTATGCCGTACTTTATGCCATACAGGAATCACCGATAAAGAGGGGCGTGATTTGGACGGGTTCCAATGATGGATTGATTCATATTACCAAAGATGGCGGTGCCTCATGGACAAACATAACCCCCAGTATTCTGAGCGGAGGGCGGGTGCAGAATTTGGAGGCATCTCCCCATGACCCGGCTAAATGTTATGCTGCGATCAATAGGGATTATCTTGGCGACGAGCAAACGTATTTTCTAAAAACGGAAGATTACGGTCAGACATGGCAACGCATCGATCAAGGTATGGCCGAAGGTCATGTGGCCAGGGTAATCCGTGAAGACCCTGATAGGGAAGGGCTGCTATATGCTGGAACAGAGTTTGGCCTGTATCTTTCCTTCGATGATGGCGCACACTGGCGATCTTTTCAACACAATTTGCCCGTAGTGCCCGTTACCGATATGCAGGTTTTTCGTAAGAACTTGGTCTTATCCACCTTGGGGAGGTCGTTCTGGGTTTTGGACGACATTAGCCCCCTGCACCAATATGATCCGGAACAAAGCCAAAAATTACAAGTGTTCCAACCAAGACCAAATCATGAACCCAATCAAAACATCTATTTCACATTGCCCGAAGAAGCGATTGATTCTGTGGTCTCTTTTCGATTTCAAAAGAATGGGAGATTGGTGCATGCCAAAAATCTAGAAGTGGCCAAGCTTCCCGAAGATGAATTGGGCATAAGAAGAACGGAATGGGATTTTAAATGGTACCTTAAAAGAAAGGGGAAAAAAGATTTTTCAGGGCCCAGAATATCCCCTGGCGATTATGATCTCATGATCTTTTATGGTTCAGATAGTGTGTCTGCGAAAATTAACTTTCGACTACACCCCGAATTGACTGAAAGCGGAGTTACAATTGAAAACCTTCAGAAACAAGAAACATTGGCCCTGAAGACAACACGGCTCTACTTAGAGGTATCCCAAAGAATAGAGGAATTGGAACAAGAGTTAGGCATTACAAAAAATCTTACAAAAAGAAAAAAACTACAAAAGGCTTTGGCTAGATTGAAAAAAGGACCCAAAAGGTACGATAAGCCCATGCTGATCGATCATATCAAATACTTGATGGAAATGGTAACCGAAGCACAACAGCCGTTAGGGCAAGATGCTTTTGAAAGATATGACCAATTGCTTTTAGAATGGAGCAATATCAAATAACCCCTTCATTTAGCTTATCTTATTTATCCCAGATTTTTTCTTCTAGGGTCATTTGCTCCAAAAGTCGCTCTACTTCTGGAACTACATTTATTTCTTGTCTGATTATTTGGGAAGCTCCACAAGACAAAAGAGCTATTATATATTTATATTTTTTTGTTCAAACTCATTTTCTTGTGTTTTAATCATAGTCTTTGGTGATGTCTCACCATTGAAGTCTGCCAAGAATGCACCTATAAAAAATGGGAAGGATGCAAAAATTAGCACCCTTCCCACAAACTAACTCAAACTGACTCAACTTAATTCTTCGTCTTAAACATAGTTCAGATAATAAATCATCCTTTTTTTGGGGAAGTATGTCTTGTCTTTCCCGTATGCTGTTTCATTCTGGTAAAACACTTTGCGAGCAATAGTTGAACTTAAGCTTTTGAAATCATTTCGTTTTTTCCTTGAGCGCCAATAAATCCGGTGCTTTGATCATTTTTGAATTGTGCTCGCGCACCACTTGCTCTATCTCGGCTATGACCTCAGGGAATTTTTCTGAAATGTCAAATCTTTCTGAAGGATCTTCATCCAAATTGTACAAAAGGGGAGGGTTGTGCTCAACGCGTTTAGGATTGTGCACATATACTTCCTGCGTTATGAAGTGTGCTTTATAGGCACCGACACGAACGGCATAAAGATCCCTTCCTCTATAATAAAAAACCTCATTGCGAGAGCTTTTGCCATCACTGAACAGTACTGGGCCCAAATCTATACCGTCCATTTCCCTATCAGCTGGCATTTCGGCACTGGCCAATTTTGAAAACGTACTGAACAGGTCCATCGTGGTTCCCATATCCATGACCACTTTTGGCTTGATGTTGCCAGGAGACCAAAAAATGCAGGGTTCACGCATGCCTCCTTCCCAAGTGGTGCCTTTTCCATCACGTAGCAATCCTGCACTACCACCAGAAATTTCTGTTTTGATCCAAGGGCCATTGTCTGAGGTGAATACCACAATAGTATTTTCGGCAAGCCCCTCGTTTTCAAGCAGGGTGATTATACGCCCCACGTTATGGTCAATTTCCTCTACAACATCCCCATAGAGTCCCCTTTTGCTCGTTCCCATAAATTCTTCTGAAGCAAACAACGGCACGTGAGGTAGATTATAAGCTAGATAAAGGAAAAAGGGAGATTTCTTGTTCTGCTCAATCCATTTTATGGACTCATCGGTATACCGCTTTGTAATGGTATGCTGGTTTGCGGGACGTTCAATAATGGTCTTATTGCGAATCAAGGGCACATTGAAATCCGCTATTTCAAGGTTTTTGTATTCTTTGGTCCACAAATCCCAATACCCTGTGGGGCCTTCCAACTTTCGGGTAAGGTCCATATCATTTGAATATGGTATTCCATAGTAATAATCAAAGCCATGATTTGTTGGCAAATATTTTTCTTTATGGCCAAGGTGCCATTTACCTATGCAAGCAGTACCATAGCCCACTGTTTTAAGTTGTTCTGCCAACGTAATTTCTTCTAGGGGCAGGCCATTGACCGAGTTGGGAAAAAGAACGCGCGACTTGTTGCTGGCCATACCACTTCGTACTGGTAAGCGTCCAGTAAGAAGAGCGGCACGACTAGGCGTACAAACGCTTGCACCTACATAGAAATTGGTCCATTTCTGACCCTCAATGGCCATTCTATCGAGGTTGGGCGTATGTATGGTAGGATGCCCGTAGACCCCCAAATCACCATATCCGAGATCATCGGCAAAAATGATGATGAAGTTTGGTTTTCTAGGGTAATCTTCCAATTCTTGAGCCATTGCCCATTCTGTAAACAATACAAGGCAAAGTATCCAGACAACAGATAATGAATATGCCCGAAACATTTTTTTAATCTTCATTTTCATAAGGTCATTTAAACAATTGTTGTGAACTCATTTTGTTTTTTTCTGTTAGACAAAACCTGCCCTGCCTATTAGGGCAGGTTTTGATGGCAATTCCAGTGCTCAAAAACCTTATCTGGCTGCTGGGTATTGCTAGTATCCAGGATTCTGTTCCAATGCCGGATTGGCATCCAACTCCCGTTCAGGTATGGGAAACAGCGCCCTAAAAGCTGCGGTTGTTTTCCCCCGTGCCTGGGCCCTATCGATAAACGTCCCATTTCTGATTTGATCTTCCCGTGCTTTACCTTCAAACCACAGTTCCCATTCCCTTTCCTGAAAAATGGCCTGACGTAACGATTCTTGCGTAAACCCTGCCAAATTCAAGGATGGAATCCCTGCCCTGGTTCGAACTTGATTTATCAAATCAACCACTTCCTGACTGGGCCCTGATAACTCATTTAAGGCCTCGGCCCTGCTCAAAAGAATATCGGCATAGCGAATTATTGGGATATCATTTCCAGCCCTGGCGCCTACTGAAGATGGATCAAACTCGATCTTATACGGAAACGAATTGTCGTTGCCCAATCCCGAAACCACCTCGCCACTTGCCGTGCTCACATACTCTGTGATGATAAGGTTCTTCCGCATATCGTTTACGTCAAATGAATTGACAAAATTATCAAATAGGTAGGTTCGCGCGGCAAACACCCCATTGTTGGGGAACGGCCTGGGAAAATCTGGGGGGAAAATAAGGGCATTAAGTTGTTGAAAGGTGCTGACCCCAGAGGCGTCTTTGGGCAATGCCCAGACCAGTTCATCGTTCCCCTCGTTTTCTATACTGAACACTTGGCTGTAATCGGCAATCAATTCGTAAACACCAAGGTCCATAATCTGTTGGGTCAAATCGGCAGCTTCTTGCCATTGCCTTCCATTCAAATAATACTTGGCCAAAATTCCCAGGGCCGCCCCTCTGGTCCCCCTGCCAAATTCATTTTGAACGGGCAATGCGTTTATGGCCAAATTGAGCTCTTGTTCTATAAATGTTTGTACCTCGGTTTCGGTGGCCCTTGGCAATAATGGGTCATCGCCTGGGGATGTATATAAAGGAACGGCTCCGAACAGATTGTACAGCTCAGAATAAGACCATCCACGTAAAAAGTGTACCTCCGCCTCAATATTTTGTTTGAATTCGTCAGAGAAATTCTCGTTGTCCAAATTATCCAAAACAATGTTGGCATCCCTTATACTTCTATAATAGCCTACCCATTGTGAGCGGATTTGGGAATGGTTACTGTCCCAGTTGTGGTCTATCAGTGCTTGCCATAGACTTTCTATGCCTCCACCTGCGCCCCAAACTTCACCTGCCGGCATTGAGGCCATATAGTAGGGTGACCAAGAGGTATCCCCGCCCGAACGATGCCCATAGGTATAGGCCGAGTTTAACAACGAGTTTATGCCTTCTTCCGTAATTAGCAAATTGGAAGGGGCAAGCTCTGAGAATACCTCTTCATCTAAGCGATCTTCGCAGGCCACCAAGCTAAATATCAATACTATTAAGAGTTTATGAAAATGTGTGTTCATCACAATATTTTTTAATTAATTTAAAAGTTGGCGGTCAATCCCAATAGATAGGTAGTGGCCAATGGATAACTGCTGTAATCAATCCTAACATTTTGGCTGCCAAATGAATTGGCCTCTGGGTCAAATCCACTGTAATCAGTGATTGTAAAAAGGTTTTGTCCGGTCACATAAAGTTTCAAGGAATTCAAAAAGTTTACATTGTTCACTGGCACATTATAGCTCAACTGCACATTTTTTAGCCTGAAAAAAGAGGCGTCTTCTACCGTAAGGGTATTTACCTTACTCGCTCCATACGCATTTGGATTTACTGAAGAGGGCCATCTGGCATCTGTGTTTTGTGGAGTCCACCTGTCCAAAATGGTTTCAGCGAGCCGATTTCTTCTAAAGTTTGCCGGGTACAGTGATTCGATCAAATTGACGTTCAAAAGATCCGCCCCCTCCTGACCTTGAAAGAAGACATCAAGATTCCAATTTTTGTATTTGAAGGAGTTGCGAATACCGTAGATAAAATCTGGAAAGGGACTTCCGATAATGGTCTGGTCATCAGGGTTAATGACCCCATCACCGTTTCTGTCCTCGAAAATTGGGAACCCGGGTTGTGCATTGGGCTGTGCAGAATTTGCGATATCGTCACCTTCTTGAAAGAATCCGGTAACCACATAACCAAAATAGGAAGCCAAGGGATCGCCTTCCTGTATTACCGAGGTATTGCCTACCCCTTGAACACCACCTGTGACGAACCTGCCATCTTCAATTCTTCCCAAATCGACCACCTCGTTCTTTATGGTGGAAAAGTTCAATGAGGTGTCCCATTCGAAATCATCGGTCACTATATTGGTAGAATTGATTAAAACCTCGAACCCCGTGTTCTGCACTTCCCCGACATTGGTCAAGATTGAACCAAAACCAGACGCCAAAGGCAATGGTAGATTAAACAATAAGTCGTTGGTGGTCTTGGAAAAATAATCTAAGGTTGTGTTGATTCTTCCGTTGAACAGCCCGATGTCCAACCCGATATCCAACTGTTCGGTAGTTTCCCATTTTAGATTCGGATTGGCTATGCGAGATGGCTGAACACTTCCCTCAAGATTACCGTCCAACACCACATTACGCCCAGCTTGGAACGTCAATAACGAATTGAAATTACCTATTTCCTGATTACCGGTTTGTCCCCAACTTGCCCTAAGCTTCAGTTCGCTAAAGACATCTGGTATAAAACGCTCTTCAGAGAGTTTCCAGCCCAGTGCAAAAGAAGGAAAATACCCAAACTTATTGTTCTCCCCAAAGCGTGACGACCCATCGGCCCTGATGGAGGCGGTTACCAAATACTTATTGTCAAAGCTATAGTTTACCCTTCCCAGATAAGACAAGAGCGAGTTTTCTTCCTTTCTGCTCGAAAGATTATCATTGTTGGTATCACCCAATTCTAGATTATTGGTGCCAATTTCATCTGTGGGGAAACCATTGATGTTCCCCGAGAAACTCCGGGTTTCAAATTGTTGGAACGTAATACCCCCCAAGACCGTTAGGCTATGTTTTTCTGCAAAAACCTTGTTATAGTTCATGGTATACTCAAAAAGATAATTGGAACGCTCCAAAACCTCTATATTGGCGATACCACTCTGGTCTTCACCTCGTATGGTTTGTGAGGAGTTGAAAATATCTCTTCGTGTCTGTTGCCGATCAGTTCCAAAATTAAATTTGCCCGAAAGGTTATCCGTAAAATCATAATTTAAAAAGACGGTGCCGAAAGTACGGTTGGTCTCGCTCAAACTTGAGATACCATTTACTAGTGACAGTGGGTTATTGATGGTCAAATTAGGAGATTGGGCAAATGAGCCATCCTCATTGAAGATGGGTTCTGTTGGGTCATAGAGCTGTGCGGTGTTGATAGGGCCTGCTTGCTCATTGGTATTGACCCCGTCAACATTATTGTTGTCCTTAACGAGACTGGTATTGAAATTTATGCCCAACTGTGCACGTTCCCCAATCTCTGTATCGATGTTTATTCTACCGGTGAACCTTTCTATTCCTGAGTTGTTGACAACGCCCTCTTGATCAAAATAATTGAATGAGGCGTAAATGGAAGTTGTCTTCGAGCCTCCTTGAACAGAAAGGTTGTGATTGGTCACCGGTGCGGTACGAAATATTTGGTCTTGCCAGTCGGTGCCTTGGCCTATTCGTGCTATATCTTCATCGGTAAAAACGATATCGTTTCCCTGATCTAACGACAGTGCATTGATAGCATTGATATATTCACTGGTGGAAAGCACATCGATCGTTTCGGCAACACTTTGCATGCCCGCATATACATCGTAGGTAACCGACATTTTTCCTTCCCTACCTTTTTTTGTGGTAATCATGATGACACCATTGGCACCCCGTGATCCGTAAATCGCGGTCGCAGAAGCATCCTTAAGAATCTCTATAGACTCTATATCAGCTGGGTTTAAAGCGTTCAATGGGTTTCTTGGGCTATTATTGTTGGCGACTTGGGCAGCAATGGTACTCGAAAACAGATTTGGGCTATTGTCAATGGGATAGCCATCGATAACATACAGGGGTTCATTACCGGCGTTCAATGAACTGGCCCCACGAATTCTAATGCTGAGACCACCACCAGGGGCAGAACTGGCCTGACTTATCTGCACACCAGCTGCACGACCTTGAAGCAATTGGTCTACCGATACATTGGCGCCTGGGTTAAAATCATCGGTACGAAGCGATGATATCGATCCTGTTAGGTCGCTTTTCAGCTGTGTACCATACCCTATGACCACAATTTCGTCAAGCGCCGCAGTGCTTTCTTGAAGAATGATATTGAAGTTGGACTGTCCTGAAACAGTAATTTCTTGACTGGTAAAACCAATGTAGGAAATGACCAAAACAGCATTTTCATCTGTAACGATAATGGAAAAATTACCATCAAAATCAGATTCCGTGCCGTTTGTAGTACCCTTTTCAACGATGCTGGCACCGGGTAGGGGCGTTCCATTTGCATCGGTGACCGTACCGCTTATTTCCCGTTCTTGGGGCGGTGCATTGGCAGTAATTATCTTACGTGTCAGAACTATTTGATTTTCATTGATCGCATAGTCAAGATCTACCTTGGACGCCAATTTGTCCAAAACTTCCCTTATGGTTTCCTTATCAGCGGCAAGAGAGGTTTTTTGTTTGTCGTCTATTTCCTTAACATTATAGAAGAACCGATAACCCGTTTGGGATTTTATTTCTTTCAGAATCCGTTTCAGTGGAACATTGTCATAGTTAAATTCCATTCTTTTCTGCGACATGACCGAATTGGCCGATAGCTGAAAGAGTACAAGGGAGGCCATAAGAAAACAGAACTTCATTTTGAGATTTAGTTTTTTACCATGCACTTTGTCAAGAACATGGTCCTCATCGCTTTTTTTCATAGTTTTGAATGTCTTTGATTGTTAGTAATAATTTATTAATGATCGAGTTGATAAGGGAAGTGGGCCAACACTTCCCTTTCTTTTTTATTGCGTTATAGTGATTATGTTTTGGTTTATTTCATAGTTAAAAGGTGTACTTAGGGCTATTGTTTTGAGAACGGATTCAATGTCTTCATCAACAAATTCTCCCTTATAGATTTCGTCGTTCAAACTTTCTGCCCTATTCACGAATTTTACAAAGTATCTTCTTTCTAGTCTTATCAGTATTTCAGAAAATCTCAGATTGTCGATAATCAAACGGCCCTGCATCCAAGCTGTGTGAACGTCTGTATCTACTTCTGCCTTACTGAAATGATTGCCGAATTTGTCATAATTGGCTTGAAAATTGGGTGATAACTGAATACCGTTTTCCGGTGTCCTGGTTTCATAAACCTTGACAACACCTTCTACCAAAGTGGTTGCTATGAAATCGTCGGTCTCGTAAGATGAAATATTGAATTGGGTGCCCAATACCTCAACATCTATCTCCTGTGTGTTGACCACAAAAGGCTTATCCTTATTTGTAACAACATCAAAAAAGGCCTCCCCCTCTAAATAAACGATCCTTTTTCTATCTGAATTGACGAAACTTTGTGGAAAGCGCAGTTTCGAACCTGCATTCAACCACACCTTGGTTCCGTCTGAAAGCCTTAATTGAAAAGTTTGTCCGAATGGAATAAAGACTTCATGGTATACGACCGAGTTATCTTGCCCCGATACATCTTGGTCAAATACGATGGAATTTCCACCTTTACTGGCAACAATGTTTCCTTTGGCATCGGTTACCTCTTCATCGCCCTCAGAACTCAAAACTTTTGTGGTTCCATCGGCCAATTTGATTACGATATTATTGCCAACATCAATTTCTTTTTGGCTTTCGACTACTTTTGTTGAGGTTTGGTTTTGGTCAATTAGTTGTCTTTTGACCAAAAAACCAATAGTAAATAGAAGAATCAACAGCGCAGCATATCTTAGTATTGAATGAAAAGGTGTTGAAGTTTTCTTCTTTGATGTCAAGGTTTCCAAGAATCTTTGATAGGCCGATTCGGTATCAAAGCCAGCCGATATTTTTCGATTCGATTCTTTGAGGCGGCTTTTAAAAAAAGCCATGTTACTTTCACTCTCTTGGATCCACTGCTCCAAAGCCTCTCTTTCTTCCTTAGAGATGGAATGGTCAATGAATTTGTCTATCAACAAATGGAATTTAGACATTCAGTATTTGTTTTAACTTAATGATGCTGAAATCATAAAAAACCCCTATGTTTTTTTAATTTTTATTAGATTTGAGTTACTACTGCCCATTGCATATGGACGAAAAAAAACTGATAAATGGTCTGCGAAAAGGCAGGGAAAAGGCCTATCGGCATTTGTTCTCTGAATACTATGAGTGGCTCTGTAATTACATTTTCAATCTCTGTGCTGACCGGTCTTTGGCCGAAGATATCATTCAAGATGCCATTGTCGGACTGTGGGAGAAACGAAAGTCGATAATCATCACCACGTCGCTCAAGAGCTATCTTTTCAAAACTTGCCATAATCGATTTTTACAGCACATTAGAAGCCAAAAGATTAAATTCGATACCTTGGATAAAATAAGGTGGGAAGTTATTTCAGAGGCAACATTGGAAGAAGATCTTTATGATTTCAAAATGGAAAGGCTAAACAGGTTAATAGACCAATTGCCACCACGTTGTAAGGAAATATTCATTCAAAATAAATTGGAGAAAAAGAAATACAAAGAAATTGCTTTGGATATGGGAATATCTGTAAAAACCGTAGAAAATCAAATGTCTAAGGCACTTCATTTCCTTCGAGCCAACGCTACTGGCTTTATGTTATAGTTTTGTTGCTAAATCCAGATTCGGTTTGGCCCAACGATTTATCAATCAAATTCTTTAAAGTTCTATAGAGCAAACGTTTTAGGGGAGTTACAATCGATATGTAAAGAAATTTTAATAGTTGAAGGTCTGTTGAAAGAGCTTTAGCATAATGAAGTCTCGGTCTCAGATTAATTCATGGTATTCAATCTTTTGAGCAATTCCTCTTTTCTGCGAACGGCCACCTCAAGCTTTGTGCCATCCGTTAGTACCACATAACCACCTTTACCTTTCAAATACGAATTGATAAAGGATAGGTTCACCAGATGTGATTTGTGTATCCTAAAAAACAAATTCTCGTCCAAAATATCCTCAAAGTATTTTAGGTTTTTGGGAGCGGTGATTTTTTTACTGGGGAGAATGTGGATATGGGTATAGTTGGCATCTGACTGCAGATGGGTAATGTTCTTGACCGCTATCATATCAAGTCCCTCCAAGGTGGGCACGGCCAGATGCTTTTCTTGATGAATGTTTTTGTTGAAATTATAAAGCAACGTCTCTATTTTTCGAGAAGCATTCTTAAGTCCTTTTTGAGTTTTCAGCCTATCTATTGCAGCATTTAGATCCTCACGGTCTAACGGTTTTAATAGATAATCAAGTGCCGAGAATTTAAACGCTTTAATGGCGTAACTGTCAAAAGCGGTGGTAAAAATGACCTCAAAATCCACAGCCTCTATTTGGGCCAGTAAATCAAAACCTGTTTGCTCATGTAACTGTACATCCAAAAAAACAATATCGGGCTTTTCGTTTTCAATATGCGCTTTGGCCTCCTCAATATCGCTACAGGTCGCGGCTACTTCTATGGTCTCGGAATGCTCTTCGAGCAGCAACAGCAATCGGTCTGTGCAATGCTGCTCATCATCAACAATAATGGCCGAGAGTTTTTTCATATCAAAATTGAAATTCCAAAGGTAGCTTTAATTCGACCCGAAGCCCCTCGGTTTTATCGATCATTTTTAAAGAACCACGGGTATTCTTGAGTTTATTGATGATATCAAGCCGACTTGCGGTAATTTTTAATCCCAAAGAGCTCTTTTTTAAGGATACGGGTACCGTGGAAGGCCTGCCCACACCATTGTCCTCAACAACACATAAAACCATATCATCTTCTTTTTTAAGGACAATGGAGATATGACCCCCTTCTTCTTTTTTGGCAATGCCATGCCAAATACTGTTCTCAACAAAAGGCTGAAGGATCAAAGGAGGGATCATCGTATCTTCTTGGTCAATAGTTTCATCCACATCAATCGAGTACGTAAATTTTTTGCGCAGCCGCAGGCTTTCGATTTGCATATACAACTCCATCAAATTCAGATCCTCTGCGATGGGAATCCATTTCTTTTCTGAATTCTCAAGAATCGCCCTTGTTAGCTTGGCGAATTTTATCAAATAGTCATTGGCTTGCCCCACATCGTTTTTGGCAAGAAAGTCGCTTATAGAGTTTAGCGAATTGAAAATAAAATGTGGGTTCATTTGTGACCGTAATGCCTTGAGCTCAGTTTCGGAAACCTTGGCCTTAAAATCTGCAATTTTTTGGGCTTCTTTGGCATCTCTTCTTCGCTTGTAGAGCAAATATCCAATAGCAGCTATAATTCCCAGAAGTACGGCACCCATCAGATAGCCGTTCTTGATCAGTTGCTCTCTTTTTAGTTCGCTTTCTGCCGCGGCCCGCTGCTTTTCCATGGTGAACAACATCTCTTTACGGGTCAGTTCTGACCTTTTCTCTTCATTCAGAACACTGTCCCTAAATGCGATATGCCGCTTATACGCGTTCAGAGCTTCTAAGGGCTTGTCACTTTTTTCATATACCGTGCTCAAGACCTGCCATGAATCGGCTTGCCACTCAATGGCTCCAATTTCCCTTGAGAGCTCCAGGGCCTCTTGCCCGGCCTTACTGGCGGCCCCGTAATTGCCGAGTAAGATGTTCACCTTGCCAATACTGTTCAAGGCCGAGGCCAAAATATAGGTGTTCCCCAATTCTTTCGCTAAGGCCGCCGCCGCCTTGTATTTTGAAAGTGACTCTTCGTATTGGCCCATGCCCTTATATCCTAGGGCAAGATTGTTTATGATGGCGGCCTGAAAAAATTGGTTTTTTTCTTGTTTGGCAAGCTTTAGGGCACTTTCAAGATAGAAAAGACCTTCTTCAAAATTCTCAAGATCGTTGTATACTATGCCAATATTGGAAAGCCCTCTGATTTGATTGGGAACATTTTTGGAAACCCGGGCGGCTGATAAAAAGGCATTGTAATTTTCAAGTGCCTTGTCATATTCTTTCAAATCGGCATAGATGTTACCAATATTGCTCAGTAAGGTGTTTTCAAGATCTTTGTCCTGTATTTTCCGGCTCAATTGCAGGGCCTTCTGATAAGTCTCAAGCGCATTTAAATTGTCTGCTACGACATAGTAAAGGTTTCCTTTCTGGCGTAGTGCCATGGCTTCACCTTTTGACCACTGTAGGCTTTTGTTGATTTCTAATGCCTCGTCGGTATAGGGAAAGGCATTTTCAGGGTCTGAATATGTCATTTCTTCCGCTATGCCCAAAAGTGTTTTAGCTCTGATGGAATCTTTCTTGGTTTGCGTTTGTAAAACACTTTTTAGCGAATCCAAAACAGGTTCCTGGGCGGCACAAAAAGAGGAGGCCAAGAAAAAGAAAACGATCAGATTTCTGTTCATTCGGGTCTCATTGGATCTCCTCCAAATTTACATTTTTTTATACCTAAGAACTTCAGGGTCAAAGAAATTCCTTTTTAACGCTTCTGTTAGCAAAAGCAACGTTCATAACGCAAAACCCATCATTGAATAATTCGGCATGGCCCAGTTCACTGCTTATGGTTATCTTTTATTGTTTTAAGATGTTTAGAAGGCTCTTTTTGAATAAAATGCCATATGAAACGAACTGTCAACCTTTGCTTGTTCTTGATTTTAGGCTTCGGGGCTATTACGACCTTAGCTGCCCAGGACAGCGGAGGACTAATGACCATAAATCCAAATCAAGACGATTTCGCCACCATACACCTTCAGACTCATAAAGATTTACCCAGATTTGGAGTTTTTGACAACTATTTGCCCGCCAGAACCAAGGCGACGAGAACGTCCTATTCCCCTGAAATTAGAGAGAAGATCAAAACGGTCAGAACCGGACTTTCCAATTACTCACTGATGGTACGTTTAAAGTATCTTGCCCCGCTGATGGCCGACCTCGATACGGAACGATTGACACCTATGGCTGGAAATAGCACCAAGGCCCATCGCAATTCTGTGTTTCTACAAAGCTTTCTTCGAACAAGACTGGCATCCAGCATCTGTCATGCTGAAGTTTGCCAAAATCTGGGAAAGGGCAGGAACGAATTTGAAAGACTCCGAAATTATAAGGCCTTTACTTCAAAATATCTTGGCCCGCTACAGGAGTGGGCAAAGACCTTTTTCGAAGATGATCAGGTCGTGGGTTATCATGTGTCTTCTGTTTCCTTCGGCAGGCAATACGATTTTGAACGAAAAGGGTATTGGGTAAGCCACAGTTTTGGAATGAACAATGTATTTTCCATGGGCAAGGCCCGTGATATGCGGATCGTTTTCGAACCTAAAGCACCCTATGAAAATAACTTGAAAAACAAACTGGGTAGGGGAAATGCGCTACAGTTTTTGCTAAAAATGGATGAAGAAACTGCGGAACGCTACCAGACTGAGGGGATTACCACGCTTTATCTGGTAAAAAAAATTAAGGTACAGCACGCTGGCAAGGCAATAGACAATGCCGCACAACCAATAGAGTTCAAATATGCACATGAGAGCCCTGAAATTGAGATTTACGAGGATCTTGCTCTCACAAAACCGCTAAGTGCCCTATCACTGAACGATTTAATTCTAAAGACCCCATGATATATTTCAAAGGCTTTTGTTTCTGCATGCTATTGTTTATGTACTCTGAGATAGGTTTGGCTCAGCTGGTGAGGGAGGTAATATACGACTCACCCTCTTCAGAATTTATCGATTTGAGTCTTCAGACCCACAATGACAAGCTTCGCTTTGGGGAACAGGACAACTATTATTTAAATGTCGATGGCAGCTTTGTAGATAACAGGGGCGAGGCATTTTCAGAGGCAGAAAAGAAAACAAGCCACAATATCTTGAGCAGGCAGGCTTTTGTAGAGTTGCTAAAAATCAGATTTCAGGAAGAAATCTTTAGTGCTATGGATAGGGAGTTCCTGACCAAGAGAACACAGAACATGTACGAGAAGGAGCTGAAATCCTACGCAGGGCAGCAGCAGACTTTAGCGCTTGCCAATGCATTGTGCTCCAAGGCACAAAAGAGACGGTTTTTCTGTAACCAAAAAGCGGAAGACTGCGACTCCAAATTCAGGGAAGATGGTTATTACAATGAACCCAGAAGCCTGTTCGGCTGGGGAGGTAAAGGTGCTTCTGAATTTCAACAACTTCGTGCCTATACGACTTTTGTAGGGGAACTATTTCCCAAAATACGGCAATGGGGCAACGAAATACATAAGCAAAATTCAGCTGAGGGCTATTTTGTGGGCAAGGTACTGCTGGGCGAATATGATTTTAAAAATAGGGGGTTTTGGTTGAACACCGATGCCTTCTATAACACCGATTTTTTGTTGAGGTGGCACAATTTTCAACCGAGCAATTCGGCAGAGCGAACACTGGCCAGTCCCAAGGGCTGCCAAATATTGTTGAAGCTCCCCCGTGATAAGGCCGAAAAACTTGCTGAAAAGCACCAATTTTTATTCGTAGTCTTTGGTGTGGTGGCTTCCTTTGAAGGAATTGAGAACTATAAAGCAAATCAGCTAAAAACCTTATTCAGCCTTAGCAGTCTCAAAATTGAAGTTTTTAAGGACGATAGCCTTACCCAAAAACTAAGCGTAATTGATATCAATTCGATGATTACTAAGACCAGGTATTAATATAAAGATGAGTGAACAATGATTTTACGGCGACCTATACTGGTATTCAAAACCTTTTTTTTCTGCCTGTTTTCCTTTCATACATCTCAGGTACAGGCACAAGATGACGAGGTGCTAAGATATTCAGCTCCAACCAACGATTTCATTGATTTGGTGATACAATCGCACAAGGGCTTGCCCAGATATGGTGACTTGTACTATAGAAGGGGGGTAACTACACCCACCACCAATAAGGCCTACATCGCTTTGGTAGAGCTGAAATTCATGAAAGCGATTCTTGACGATATGAACCGCTCTAAATTAGACATGTACAGCAACCCCAACGAGCAGGCAGCCATTAATTCATCTGTGGCACAACGCCATTTACTGACCCTAGCTGGCTTCATTTGTTCTGACGATGTGTTAATGGAGCATTTTTGCGATCCTGACTCACGTACAGTCAAACAGCCGATGAGCAGTAGGCAAAACAGTTGTCAATTCAATAATGCGGCAGGAGAGCGAAAATTTCTTGGTCATTGGGGAGGAAGCAGGAACAATGAATTCCGCCAACTTAGGAGTTACAAATATTTTTTGGAAAACCTTTTTCCTTCTTTACAGAGTTGGGCGGATAGTTTTTACGAAGAAGGCAAGCAGACCGCCTATTACGTTACCCAAACCCGCATCGTCGGAAAGTATGATTTTAAAAGCAAGGGATATTGGATTGCCCCAAAAGGTTCAGGCATCGGTTCAATGCCGCCACATGCACAATTTCTGGCCTATACCGAGGGCGAGAAGATACTCAAAGGGAACGACCACAAAAAAATTCTGTTACCAATGGCCCCTGATAAGGCAAAGTCTCTTGGTTTGCAGGACAGAATGGCGGTGTTCTTGGTAAACAAAGTTAACATGCTACCTACACTTGTTGCACAGGGAAAGCCCCGTATACAGTTTGAGTACGAATTGGAGGGGGATGTTTTGGAGGTATACAAAGACGTTCAATTGACAGAAAAAATTGGAGAACTGAATAGTAACAAACTTGTTTCAAAATATTAGTGCCATGACCAAAATGCCAATCACAATTATCGTCACTTTCCTATTTTTCTCGTTGCCCAAGACTATAAGTGGGCAGTTTTTTAGTGAAAACGCAGCCTTGGCGGAAAACATTCCCGATGGTATAAACGAAGGTTGGCGGCAAGAGCGGTCAAAATCCAGTACCGACTGGGACAATGCAGAATTCTTAACCTACAAGTCTCCAAGTGCATTATTTGCAGACATCAATGTACAACAATACAAAGGCCTTCCTAGGTTTGGTTCCTGCGATTTTTATCTAAAGACAGGCAACCGTCCTGATCTTACACCTGAGTCGCAGGCCAAGCGGAAGTTAATGGAGGCAGGCTATTCAGGATTTATGCAATTGACGCAAATAAATCTTCTAAACGACCTTTTCAAGTCCATGGACAAAACGGCCCTGACGCCCAGACCCCAAACATTGAACGAAGAAGAGTTCAAATCCCACAAAGCACAGCAAATGCTGCTAAATTTTGTTTTTGCCAATGGTACCGAAACCCTGAAACAGCAATATTTTTGCAACCCTGAGAACAGTTCGGGCAACTGTCGCATTGTCAATAAATGGGGCGGATTCAGAGCGGACGATTTTAGAGAAAATGAGAAGTATGTTGATTTTGTGGATAAGCATCTAGATCAGATTTTAGCCTGGAGTACATCTTTCTTTTCAGATGGAACCCAAACGCTTTATTTGGTTCAGCAGTTCAAAGACGTGGGAACCTATGATTTCGACAACAACGGTTTTTGGATATCACTACCCCACAAAATGCAGTACAGTTATGGCCTGGATTATAATAGCACCCGAGAGAACTACTTTTTTGATTTCCAGCCCAAAACCGAATATGGACAACAAATGCTCAATAAAACAAATCAAGTTCAATACATCAAGGGGAAGGTGTTGTTTAAAATTGCTTCAGATCGAGCTGAAAAACTTGTGACCGACCGGTATAGAAACCTTCAAATGGTGTCAAAGGTCAAAGTGGTTTTCGAGGGAATCGACGAGGCAAACAAATTTCTTTTTTTCCCCACTTTTAGTTATCATTTTGAAGACCCTATCATTGAAGTTTTTGAAGATGTTCAACTGACTCAAAATATCGGAAGCTTAGACATGCGGCAATTGATTTATAAGGAAAATTGAATGCTATGAAGGTAAAAAGCGCTTTTTTAATAGGTTTGGCTTTGGTATCCATGACCTCCTTTCTTCCGGTTTCCATAGATGGTCAGGTTGCCCCTGATTCGTCCCTACAATCCCTTGAATTGAATACCGACGGACTTTACTATGCAGAGTTTTTCGATCATATCTTCAGGGGTCATTTTGAACAGCTTGACATGACAAGGGAAGACCTACAGTTCATAATGATCTTCGAGCAATACTTAAGGGCTTTTGGCCGTCAATGCCCGGATGTCTTGCCAGCTGATAAAGTAGAAATTATGGAACAGGTATGCGCCATGGAGGAGGTCACCACTAACGGTTATGGAGTTGAGACCAGTAGGGTTTGTGTACAATGGAAAACGGTGGGTACCGGGCTTTATGCGCGACCCGAACTGTATAGTGCAAAGCTGGCCGTAGAGCGACTTCAAAGTTCCGATGCACTCCGAAAAACGCTTGGAATGGTGGCCGATCCCAATGCCCTGGGCAATTCAGTTGATTTAATGCATAAGGCCAAGGGCCTGAAAAATGATATGGCTATAATTTTTAGGCTCAATCCATGTAGAAGCCAAGCCATTCGGCGCTTTGAGAAGAATTTAAACTTGTTTGCACTGAATAAACCAGCAATTCGAATGCAGGAAGCCAGTAAATATGTGAAAATGAAAAAGTCTGGGGGGCCTTCGGGGTCGCAGAATTTCAATAAGTTGGTTGATGACTTGGTGACCGACCAGGCCAGGACCTGGGGCTTCAATCGATATCTGCCAGGAAGCATTTCAAATGTAAAAGAATACCGAGATAACAGTGGCAGGGCTAAAGAATTGATGGCCAACTACAGATACAAAGGATTTGGGGGCACGAGCACGGGCTCGGTAAGAATCACCTTTACCAATGGTTTGCCCAAATGCATCTATTTCTTTGATTTTCCGAACAACTGCAAATCCCCGAATAGTGGCATTTTGGCTTCTTATGCCAAGGGTGATTACACAAAATAGTTCTTTACGTCAAGATATAGATTGAACACTTATTTTAAGCACGATCATAGTTTTGTGGAAGTGTCATTAATTTCAAGGTTTTACGAGATTCTTAAAAGCTTTGCTTCAGCTATGGATAACCTACTGCTTAGAGCAAGTAAAAGGAACCTTATATTGAACTTTGGGGATGTTCAGAATTAAGGATACACTTGATAACAGTCATCCGGATTTCCGGTTGGAGGGCAATAGGATGCCTTACAGGCACTGCCCTGTTTTTCTTTGGCGATCTCTACACACCTTGATTCCGAGACAAACGGATGATTGGTCTGCACAAAAGGTTGACTGGTACCAATACCTCCACAGCTAATACTGCAATTGCCACCTTCACCATCTGAAGAGCAGGAAAGGGAAAATACTAAAAGAACTATTGCGAAATATTGGAAAAGAGATTTCATAAAGATGTGATTGATAGGGTCCAGTTCCCTATTGATTAATACATTTAGCGGGTTCCATTAAACTGGCCTGCAGGTTTTTGTTGCGTATTTCATAGTCAAAGAAGGTGCCTAGCTCATCACGCCCCATTTTCTCTTCGGAAACTTTATCAGAGGAAAAATAAACCTTGACATAGGCCACAGGTTGGGAGGCGAACCTTTGCAGCTGCTCAGCGCTTACTTCGTAATATGGCCTGTTGATTTCTGTTGTTACCGGTATGGTAAACTTGCCGAGTAGGGTTCTATCAGGATATAATGTGATAATCTCGTCATCTTGAAATTTCACTATTAGCGGGTTGTCTTTTAAAACATCTATTCTCCGACCCAACTCGCGAACCAAAACCAGTGATAAATAGTACCGTTCTTCTGACCTGACAAAGTTGGCTGATGCGGCCTGACTGAATTTAGAGAACAAAGGTTTTAGTTTGGTCGCCTTTACAATTTTTTCGTTTTCAAAATGTTTGTTTGCCTTGCGTACCCTTTTTTCTGAGTACTTACATTTTTGTCCAAAAGATGTTGCACAAATACATAAGACCAAGACAATCGTAAAAGGGAAATGGAGTTTCATATTTTCATGGTGATTTTAATTGTTGCTACTCCCATTTCTGATGAGACATCAAATTTCAGGGGCACGTACAATCCGGCAGATTTCTTGTTCAGGTATACAGATTTCCATTTAGGGACAAGAAGTCCTATCAACGCACCCAAAGCGGCACCTCCCCCGGTCATTGCCAGATAAAACCCGGCGTCCTTTTCCCGTGGGCGGCCCAAGGGATCGGTATCCAGGTCTATGAGTAGAGAACTTAACGCTCCTGTGGCCGCGCCAAAAGATGCTCCGATCAAAGCATGGTTTCCCTTCGGTATTTTGATAAAATCTATCTCATCTACCATGATGGTTTGCTGCTTTTCAGCATTTGAATCAAGAAAGGATGCCTCTGCCCCGGTAATAGTGAGATTCTTTGCGTTAAAGACTTTATGGTCTTGCAGGTATATTTTGGCTTTGGGAAAGTGGGTTCGATCTTGTGTTTGTGCGATCCCCTCGAATGCCCAGGCGAAAACCAACATCATAAAAACTGCATATTTTATCATAATATCCCTTTTAATCGTGTTCATGCCCTAAAGTAGTGTGGTATGAATGCGCTCTTCTTTTTTTATCATCTCTGCATTCAGTGCATACTATGCCTAATCTATAGACTCTGAAAAGGGCGATTTTTTCCCGATGGCCCCACAAAATTGCCGGCCGGTCAAAAAAATCGTCGGGAAAATTTTAGCTATTTTGTAGTCATTAAACTGACACCTAGACCTCAATGGGTAGACCTAATCGAAATGATGATGCCGATGTTTTATGGAGCAATTATTTACAGGGAGATAGGTCTGCGCTAAAGGAACTGATAAATAGATTCAATGATCCATTGCTCATGTTCTTGCTCGGGAAAACCAGGGATAGGGAAGTAGCCAGGGAAATAGCACAAGAAACCTGGCTCAAGATGACAAAACACAAAAAAGGCATTAAGAACTTCAAGGCATATCTGTATAAGGTGGCCTCAAATGCTTGGATAGACATGTATACCAAGCAGAACAAAATAAAAAGTGTCGAAAATGCTGCTTCATCAATCAATGGAATAGCGGTGAAGCCTGAAGTTTTTCATAAGCTAGGAGCCGAAGATATTACCAAGATGTACCGCTCTTGTCTGACCGATGGAGAATATGAATTATGGAGCCTTCATTGTGAAGGATATAACAGTGAGGAAATAGCCCAGCGGCTTTCGCTACAAAGAAAAACAGTAGACAATAAAAAGTCCATTATTCGAAAAAAATTGATGTCGGAAATGAAAAACTTTGCAAATAGTTAATACAGTTCTTATGAATGACTTTTCAACTAATGATGAATCTATCAGTTTTGAAGTACTGATTGACTATGTGGATGGTATTTTAGATGCTAAGTCCAGAGAGAAGGTCGAGAGCTATATTGAAAAAAGTAGTGAGTGTTCAGAAATTGTCGATGGTATTATATGGTACTATCAAACATACGGAAGGGACAGGGAGAATCTTGAAAACTATCTACTGGAAACCAAAAAAGGGATATTGGATGTTTTGGACCCTGCCCTGCAGGAACCATCGGTCAAACCAGAAGCACGCCCATTATGGCTTCGTATCTCACGGGTTGCAGCGGTTGTACTCCTTTTGGTAATCCCTACCTTACTTGTGGTCAATGGCACAAAATCTGAAACCACATTGTTGAACGAATATCTTTCAATACCCTATGACAAACCACCTGTTGCGCGGGGAGATGTTGACCAAAACACCACCCTTTGGAATCAAGTCGCCCTTCTATATGGAAACCAAGATTATTATGGGGCCATAACATCCCTCGAAGCTATCATCGAACGAAAAGAGACACTTGCCATGGCACATTTCTATACAGGTCTATGCTATCTATATTTGGAAAACCCCAGGCCCGGTATGGCGATTTCCCATTTGCAAAAAGTAGTGGAAAGCGAAAATCCATTTATGGAGCAAGGGCTGTGGTACTTAAGTCTAGCTTATTTACAGAACGATCAAAAAACACTTTGCAAACAAATTCTCGAGCGCATTGAAGGGTACAAGGTGGAAGAAGCTCAAAAATTACTGGGCAAGCTAAACAGATGATTTTGTCATCGGTTTTCTTTTTCTGACCAAAAACAGTGCAATTAGTCCGGTCAAAAGTGCCACTACGGCATATGTATACCCTTTTGGTCTTGACGGTTCGATATTCAATGGCCCAGTGTTTCCATGAACAACGAAACCCGCCCAAAAATAGGGATGTTCGTACAGCGGGTTTTCAATATTTTGAAGATAATCCAATTTTGATTTTTGTAAGGCTTTATCAATGGGCAAGCCTTCTATTAGGTAATCATAAAAATCAATCATTGGTGAAACCGTGGTTTCATCGGGTACTTTCCATAAACTGGCGACCAAACTTGGGCATCCTGCATACGCGAACGCACGTGATAGGCTCATCATACCTTCTCCCTTGTTTATTTTTCCATATCCGCTTTCACATGCGCTGAGCACGGCCAAATCGGCATTGAGCTCTAAATTATAGATTTCGGCTGCGTTCAAATAGCCATCCTCAGCACTTTCTTTATCTTGGTCGAACAGCAATTTTGAGAACATGGGATCGGTGTCATTCAAAAGTCCGTGCATGGCAAGATGTAGTATTTGATAGCCATGGGCTGTTTCTTTGAATGTCTTTTCAGTAGCCGAAGAACCCAACCAGGCCTTGCCGTTCAGTTTTTCAGCTAAGCTGCGAACTTCCCTCTCCGCTCCTGGTAAAGTAATGATGTCAACGGCTTCATTGTCAGCGATTTTTTCAATGCCAATATCAATCGCAGGCATTGTGATGGGTGATGTATATTTCGGTGCGTATCCTCCAAAAGCTGACCTTGTCGTTTCGCTGGTGTTGAATAGGGTAGCTTCCATGGTATTTCTGAGAAATGTGGACGAATAGGCATAACTTATGGCATAATCCTTTATCAGATAAGCCATGTCTTTGTATTTAAAGCTCCTCAAGTTCGAGGGGGATTTTGTTATCAAGGATTCAAAATTCAGATAACTCAACTCCCCATCCGGAACCACAATGATTCTTTTTATGGATTGTTTTAACGTATCCAACGACTTACGCAATAGCATCCCATATAGTTCATGGGCAGCTTCGACAAATGTTTGCTTGGTTTTTGGGTTGGCATCAATTACCAGTTGGTAGTTGGTAAGCCCTTCCCTGAAATCCTGAATCCATTTTTCGTATGATACCGTTTTTTTTATGGTGAAGACCTTAAAATCATTTTTTGTAATGGTGAAGAGGTATAGCTGGTCTTTTCCCGTAAAAAATTCTAAAAGTAGACTTTGATCATCCAATAGTTTTTCTTGGACATCGGCTACAGAAAATTCTTTGGTCCCATATTTTAAATGTTGATACCGGCTGTATCCATTTTCGATTTCCTTTCTGACGGCTTCATAGGCTGTTCTTGTTCGTAAAAGGTTTTCTCTATGCGTTTTTGCCTTTATTGAATCTTTTTGCTGTATCGCTGAATAGAGTTCACCTTTATAAAACGCGGATCTTATGTTAAGTTTTTTTTCTTGATCAATAATACTATCCGGAATTCTGGCGTACTTCTTGATCTCAGAATACTTGAGTTCTTGCAATAAAAGGAACGCCTTACTTTTTTCAGAAAATTCGAAAGCCTGTTTTAAATGTTCCTGATTGCCGTTCTGCTTAAATAATTCATGGGAAACTTCAATCAATCTTTCGTATACGGGGATTGATTTTTCTATGAATTCTTGTTTAGAGATGGTTGAGGTAATCTCAAATTTGAGCTGATCAATCAATTGCAAAGCTGTTTTACAGGTGGCAAGACTGCCCTCAAGATCCAAGGTGTTTTGTGCGCCTTTTTGATAACGGGACAATAAAACCGTCGCTTTTGCGGCCAACAGGTCTAAAAGAATGTTCTTTGTCGCAACCTGTTTGGGAGAAGGGTTCGCATAGATGTTGGCTTCATCAAAATGCTTTGACAGGCCGGCCATACCTTTTTGAAAATGGGATAGCGCATTGTTCCATTGGCCAAGTTTTGCAAAATACGACCCAATGAGGTAACAAGTATTTGCATATTCAGGATGGTCGGGGCCAATGACCTTGTCTTGAATGGTCAAGCCCTTATTAAAATATTCAAGGGCCTTTGCTTCTTTTTTAAGCGCTCCAAAACTTTTGCCCATGTTAATATAGGTGGTGGCCACATAAGGATGGTGTCTAGATAGCGCAGAGGTAAATATATTCAGTGCATTTTCATGATAGTTCAAGGCCTTTGCTGCATTGCCATTGTTATGCCATGCTGCTCCAAGATTATTGTAGAAGATACCGGCATATACGTGCTTTTCATCAAGTATCTGAATCAATACCTCCAAAGCATTTTCATAGGCCACTATGGCCTTGTCATATTGTCCTTGAGCATCCAACGATTTTCCTAAATTGGAGTATCCAATGGCCTTAAATTGATTCTGCTCTCCAGAAGCGCTGTCCATCACATCCAAAGCCCGCTCAAAATATTCTTGGGCATTTTTGAATTCTCCTTTACTTAAGTAAATGGCCCCGATATTGGTATAATCTTGGGAGAGGCTAAAATCGTTGGAACCAAGCGAATTTAGGCGGATATCCAATCCTTTTTTGGCAGTTTTTAGCGCATTTTCATAATCACCTAGATACTTGAAACTGACCGATAAGCTACTGTAGGTCTGGGCCACTTTAGGGTGGGCTTCCCCGAATATGTCCAGTCTGATTTGCAATGCTCTATTATAACAGTCAAATTGTTTTTCATACTGCCCTTGTCTACTCCAATCAAATCCAAGGTTTTGATATGTATCTCCTATCTCCGGCACTTCTCCCAGTTTGTCAAGCCCAACTAAAAGTGCCAATTGTAGATATTCTTGGGCTTGATCATGTTCTGACAACAGCGTATGGCATGCGCCCAATCCGTTCAATGATTTTATATAACCAGACCAATGCAATGCCTTTTTGTAGCTGTCCCTAGCTTTTTTATAATGGGCTATAGAACTCTTGTAGTTGGCGGCATCTCCATATTCTCTCGCCTTTAGGTAATAGTCATTGGCCCTAATGGTATCATGCTCTTGAGCAAATAACCCTTGTAGAAGAAACATGAAAACCAAAAGAAATCTGTTGTCAATTTTCATAAAATCATGATGAAATGTATGTTGTACTTTCACAGCAGGAATCGCTTGAAATCAAACCTTACGGAACAAAAACGAGAATCAAAGTAC